>SAQE01000044.1 GCA_004020545.1 Mesorhizobium sp.
CCTCAGACGCTTCAACGCCATCACAGACGGCTTCGTTCTGGCCTCGCAAAAATGAGCCCGAAGCAAATGTGTGCGCACGCTAGCCTTCTCCCACAACAAGGGGAGAAGGGAGAGCTATAACCTCTCCAGTAATTGAATTGCTCCCCTCGCCGGCCTAGTCATTTCCCCATGACCACATCCGACATCTCCGCCGGCAGCCTCATTCGGGAGTGGCGCACGCGGCGGCGCATGAGCCAGCTCGACCTCGCCATGGAGGCCGATATCTCGCAGCGGCATCTTTCCTTTGTCGAAAGCGGCCGCGCCCAGCCGTCGCGCGAGATGGTGCTGCATCTGGCCGAGCAGCTCTCTATTCCTCTGCGCCAGCGCAACCAATTGCTGCTCGCGGCCGGCTTCGCGCCGAGCTTCAGCGAAAGGCCGCTGACCGATGCGACGCTGGCGCCGGCGCTTGCCGCGGTCCAGACTGTGCTGAAAGGCCACGAGCCCTTCCCTGCCCTTGCTGTGGACCGGCACTGGAACCTTGTCTCCGCCAATGCGGCGATCGGCTCGTTCCTCGCCGACGTTTCCGAGCCGTCGCTGCTCAAGCCGCCCGTCAATGTGCTGAGGCTGAGCCTGCATCCGGGCGGCGTCGCGCCGCGCATCGTCAACCTGGCGGAATGGCGTGCGCATCTGCTCGAGCGCCTGAAACACCAGAACGACGCCACCGGCGACCCGGTGCTGATCGAACTGGAGCACGAGCTGCGCGCCTATCCGTCAGGGCTGAAGAGCAACCGGCCGGCCCCGGTCGAGCCGAGCGGTATCGTGCATCCGCTCAGGCTCGCGCACGGCGATACGGTGCTTTCCTTCATCAGCACGATCACCGTGTTCGGCACGCCACTCGACGTCACGTTGTCTGAATTGGCGATCGAATCTTTTTTCCCGGCCGACGAGCAGACACGGACGGTGCTGGTGCGGCTGGCGCGGGAGCCGAGCTCTCGATAGCTCAAATAGAAAGGTTCGCGGGACAGCACCCCCCTCTGGCCTGCCGGCCATCTCCCCGCAAGGGGGGAGATCAGCAGCTTTGCCGACGGGCGCTCTTCCTGCAACGTCGGCGATTGGCGAAAGCCAAGGTGACATCCAATCTCCCCCCTTGCGGGGGAGATGTCCGGCAGGACAGAGGGGGGTGTGAAGGAACTCGGCCTTTGAGGTTTCCTTTTGAAACAGATCACCCCTGCGGCGGCGTCGCCCTTCGCGTCCGTGTGCGCTCCAGGCCCAGTTGCCGTTCGCGCCAGATGATGAAGATGCCGGCGGCAACGACGATCACGCCGCCGATCAACGTGTTGAACGACGTCACGTCGCCGAACACGGAATAGCCGACGACAACGCCGAGAATCATCGAGGTGTATTCGAAGGGCGCCACGACGGAAGCCTCGGCGTGGCGGTAGGCGGCCGTCATCAGGATCTGGCCGAGCCCGCCGCAGAAGCCGGCCACGACAAGGAGCGCGGCTTGCATCGGTGTCAGCGCCTGCCAGCCGAAAGGCAGCGTCAGCAATGAAAGCACGCTCGCCGTCGAGGAGAACCACAGCACGATCGTCGCCGTCTTTTCGGTCTGCACGAGATTGCGCACCAGAAGCATGGCGACGGCGGAGATCGCCGCGGCGATCAGCGCCGCCATGACGCCCAACACTTCCTGATCGTCGAGCGCCTCGTCGGAATTCAAGAGCGTCAGTTCCGGCCAGGAGATGATGAGCACGCCGACAAGACCGACGGCGACAGCGCTCCAACGATAAGCGCGGATCGTCTCGCCGAGGAAGACCGAGGAGAACACAACGACCAGCAACGGCTGGGCATAGTTCAGCGTGATCGCCTCGGGCAGCGGCAGCCTGGTCAGCGCGAAGAAGCCGAGCCCCATGGCGCCGACGCCGACAATGCCGCGCGCGACGTGGTTGAACGGCCGTTTCGTGGTGAAGGCCGTGCCAAGCTGTCCCTTGAACGCCAGGAAGGCGATGATCGGGAAGATGGCGAAGAAGGAGCGGAAGAAGGCGATCTGACCGGCGGGCACGTCGCCGGCCGCCTTGATGCAGGTCTGCATGCCGACGAAGACCGCCACGGAGACGATCTTCAGCGCAATGCCGCGCAGCGTGTCGTGGCCGACGGCATGATCGACGGTCATCTTGCCTCGTGACGGTGGTCGGAAACGAAGCCCAGAAATAGACCCCGGCGCAGTTTTGTCGAGTGACCGTTTCGTGTAAAGAGCGCGGACTTCAAAATTCTTGGGCCAGCAACACCCGCTGTCCGCCCGAAAATCGACAGGAAAACCAACGGAATGCGCACCGATACCGGCCATGTCTTCAAGCTCGAGGACTATCGCCCCAGCGACTACCTCATTCCGCGGACCAATCTCGATTTCCGCCTGTCGCCGGATGCGACCCGCGTCACTGCCGTGCTGACCATCGAGCGGCGCGAAGGCGTCGCGGCGTCGGCGCCGCTGGTGCTCGACGGCGACGGGCTGACGCTGCTTGGCGTTGCCATCGATGGGCATGTGCTCTCGCCCTCCGACTATCAGGCGACGCCGGACCAACTGACCATTGCAAAGCCGCCGGCGGCGCAAAGCTTCGAGCTTCGCCTCGAGACCGAGGTCGCGCCGTCGCGCAACGAGGCGCTGATGGGGCTTTACCGCTCGAACAACGTCTATTGCACGCAATGCGAGGCCGAGGGCTTCCGCCGCATCACCTATTTCCTCGACCGGCCCGACATCCTCTCCGTCTACACCGTGCGTATCGAGGCGCCGCACAACGAGGCGCCGCTTCTACTTTCCAACGGCAATCCTATCGAAAGCGGCACGCTCGCCGACGGTTGGCACTATGCCGTCTGGCATGACCCCTTCCCGAAGCCCTCCTATCTCTTCGCGCTGGTGGCGGGCGCGCTCGGCCAGGTGGCCGGCACCTTCACCACCATGTCCGGCCGCGAAGTCGAGCTCGGCATCTATGTCGAGCCCGGCAAGGAGAGGCTTGCCGGCTACGCGATGGATGCGTTGAAGCGCTCGATGAAATGGGACGAGGAGGCCTTCGGCCGCGAATACGACCTCGACGTCTTCAACATCGTCGCCGTTTCCGACTTCAACATGGGCGCGATGGAGAACAAGGGCCTCAACATCTTCAACGACAAATATGTGCTGGCCGACGAGGAAACCGCGACCGACGCCGACTTCGCCAATATCGAGGCGATCATCGCGCATGAATATTTCCACAACTGGACCGGCAACAGAATCACTTGCCGCGACTGGTTCCAGCTTTGCCTGAAGGAAGGGCTGACGGTTTACCGCGACCACGAATTCTCCGCCGACCAGCGCTCGCGCGCGGTGAAGCGCATCGCCGAGGTGCGCACGCTGCGCGCCCATCAATTCCCCGAGGACCAGGGGCCGCTGGCACATCCGGTCAGGCCGCGCCGCTACCGCGAGATCAACAACTTCTACACGGCGACTGTCTATGAGAAGGGCTCGGAAGTGGTGCGCATGATCCGCACCATTCTCGGGCCCGAGGCGTTCCGCGCCGGCATGGACCTCTATTTCGAGCGGCATGACGGCGAGGCCGCGACGATCGAGGACTTCCTCAAGGTGTTCGAGGACGTCTCGGGGCGAGACCTCGCGCAATTCGCGCTCTGGTACCACCAGGCCGGCACGCCGAACCTGACGGTCGGTTCCTCCTACAATGCGGCGGCCAAGGCGTTCACGCTGGAGATCGAACAGTCGGTGCCGCCGACACCGTCGGAAAGCCGCAAGCGGCTGATGCATATTCCGCTTGCCTTCGGACTGGTCGGCGCCGGCGGCAAGCCTATCGCTTGGGCAGCCGTCGATGGTGCCGCCGTCGAGGACGGCGTCATCCATGTGCGCAAGCGGCGGCACACGGTGCGCTTCTCAGGCGTTGCAGAGCGGCCCTCGCTGTCGCTCAACCGTGGCTTCTCGGCGCCGGTCACGCTCTCTGCGCAGCAGAAGGCCGACGACCAGTTCTTCCTCGCCAGCCATGACAGCGACTCCTTCTCGCGCTGGCAGGCGTTCAACACGCTGCTCACCGATGCGCTGATTGCTGCCTTCCGTCAGGTGCTGGGCGGCAAGGAGCCGGCCTTTGCACAAAAGCTCGCCGACCTTGCCGGCCGAATCGCCGGCGACGAGACCCTGGAGCCGGCCTACCGGGCGCTGGCCTTGTCGCTGCCCGGCGAAGCCGACATTGCCCGCGATATCGGCAAGGGCATCGATCCGGACGCCGTCTTCGCCGCCCGCGAGGCGCTGGCGCAGACAATCGCCGAGGCGAATCGTGAGAGCTTCTCAGGCCTCTACGACAGCCTCGCCGACAAGGGTCCATTCACCCCCGACGCGGCGAGCGCCGGGCGCCGGGCGCTGCGCAACACCCTGCTCGATTACCTTTCGCTGCTGCCCGAGGGCACGGCACTTGCCGCGGCGCATTTCCGCGCGGCAACCAACATGACGGATCGCGCCGCGGCGCTCACCGTGCTGGCGCACCGCCATGCCGGCTCGGCGCAAGCGGACGAGGCGCTGGCGGCCTTCGAGGCGCGGTACCGCGGCGATGCGCTGGTGCTCGACAAATGGTTCCAGATCCAGGCCGGCGTGCCCGGCCCGCGGACCGTCGAGACGGTGCGCGCGCTGATGCGGCATCCCGCCTTCTCGATCGCCAACCCGAACCGGGTGCGTTCCCTGATCGGCACCTTCTTCAGCGCCAACCAGACCGGCTTCCATCGCGCCGACGGCCAGGGCTACCGCTTGTTCGCCGAGACCGTGCTGGAGGTCGAGAAGCGCAACCCGCAGGTGGCGGCAAGGCTGGCGACCGCGATGCGGTCCTGGCGCTCGCTGGAACCGATCCGGCAGGACAAGGCAAGGCAGGCGCTGCTGCAGATCGCGAACGTCGAGAACCTCTCGGCCGATCTGCGCGATATCGTGGAGCGCACGCTGGCCTAGCGATGGAGCGCAAGTCTCCCCCACAAGGGGGGAGATCAGCTATTTCGACGAATTTCAATCAACTTTTAATCTTTTTTGGCCGCGCCTCTGGACAAGGCGAATCACCTTTGATTCTTTACTGACGATTCGGGCGTGCGGCGTAGCCGGGTCGTCAAGTATGCGGCAAATCGGGGAGTGCCATTTATGGCCAAGACGGACGCGTGGGGCGCGCCCGGAGGGAAGGCTTTTGCGCGTCGCGAGGCAAGGGGCGACGGGCTTGCCGGCAACGCGCGCCTGATCGCCGAGCCCGCTTACCAGCGGCTGCTGGCGGCGGAGCCGTTGCTGCGCCGCTCGATCCCCGCATTGATCGTCATCTTCCTGATCGTCATCGCCGCGCTGCGCTTCCTGTCGCTGGTGAACGAGCGCGACGAGGTCGAACGGGAGACCAAGGCGGTGCTGGGTTTGGCCGCCGGACAGATGGCGCAGGCAATCACCGCGGACCCGAGCGCGGCCGGCGCCAATGCCGTGGACCTCCTGGAGACCACCAGCCGCCAAGGCGCCATGGGCCGCAGCCATGTGCTTGCCATCACCGACGGCGCCTTCAAGATCATCGCCGTATCGCCATTGTCGACCGGCTGGCAGGGGCGCCCGCTCGACAGCCTCGTGCTCGGCGGACAGCCGCTCTTCATGTTCGGCGACCGTGCCGGCGTGATGGATGTCAGCATCGGCGGCAAGGACTGGTTTGCCGCCGTCAGCCTCACGGGCGACCGCAAGAACGCGGCGGCGGTGCTCGTGCCCAAGGAGGCGGTGTTCGACGGCTGGCGCAAGACGGTGTCGCTCAACGTCACGCTGTTCGTGCTGACGGCGGGCGTGCTGATCGTCATCCTCTATGCCTATTTCGGCCAGGCGGCGCGGGCCCAGGCAGCAGACCGCATCTATCTCGAGGCGCATCAGCGCATCGACATGGCGCTGGTGCGCGGCCGCTGCGGGTTGTGGGACTGGGACATGGTGCGCGGCAAGATGTACTGGTCGCGCTCGATGTACGACATGCTTGGCTACGAGCCCTGCGATACGATGCTGTCGTTCGGCGAGGTCGACGAGATCATCCACCCCGACGACGGCGATCTCTTCGAGCTCGCCAACCGCATCGTCGAGCGCGAGATCGACCATATCGACCAGGTGTTCCGCATGCGCCATGCCGACGGGCAATGGGTGTGGATGCGGGCCCGCGCCCAGGTGATCGACCCGGAAGCGCCGGAGATCCAGCTGATCGGCATAGCCGTCGACGTCACCGAGCAGCGCCACCTGGCGCTGCGCTCGGAAGCGGCGGACATGCGGCTCAGGACCGCGATCGAGAACATCAACGAATCCTTCGTGCTGTGGGACGCCGCCGAGCGGCTGATCATGTGCAACTCCAAATTCCAGAAGGACAACGGGCTCTCGGACCGCGACGTGGTGCCGGGCGCCACCCGCGACATGCTGGAGGAGCGCATGCTCGCCTTCGCCTCGGAGCGCAGGCTCGCCAATGCCAACGGTCCGCACGGCGGCGTCACGCTGGAGCGTCAGCTCGCCGACGGCCGCTGGCTTCAGGTCAACGAGCTCAGGACGCGCGACGGCGGCATCGTGTCGGTCGGCTCCGACATCACCCAGATCAAGCTGCACCAGGAAAAGCTGGTCGACAGCGAGCGCCGGCTGATGGCGACAATCCACGATCTCAGCCTCGCGCGGCGCGCCGAGGAGGAACGCGCCAAGGAGCTGGTCGAGCTCAACCGCAAATACATGAAGGAAACAGAGCGCGCGGAGGCGGCCAATCGGGCGAAGTCCGAATTCCTCGCCAACATGTCGCATGAATTGCGCACGCCGCTCAACGCCATCATCGGCTTCTCGGAGTTGATGGAACAGCGCCTTTTCGGGCCGCTCGGCTCCGAACGCTACGAGGAATATGCCAGCGATATCAACGGCAGCGGCAAATACCTGCTCGGCGTCATCAACGACATACTCGACATGTCGAAGATCGAGGCTGGCCAGTTCTCGCTCGATCGCGAGGAAATCGACCTCTGCCCGCTGATCAAGGAAACGGTGCGCGTCATCTCGCTGCAGGCGGCGGAAAAGTCGATCACGGTGGAGACGCGGATCGCCGACTCGATGCGGCTCTATGCCGACCGCCGCGCGATCAAGCAGATCGCCATCAACCTTCTTTCCAACGCCGTGAAGTTCACCGGACAGGGCGGCAAGATCACGGTCCGGGCGCGCAGCGCCTCGGGCGCGCTGGTGCTCACCATCGAGGACAATGGCTGCGGTATCCCGAAACAGGCGCTGAGCAAGCTCGGACGGCCGTTCGAGCAGGTGCAGAACCAGTTCTCCAAGAACCATACCGGCTCGGGCCTCGGCCTTGCCATCTCCCGCTCACTGGCCGAACTGCAGGGCGGCGCGCTGAAGATTCGCTCGACGGAAGGCGTCGGCACCATCGTGTCGGTGCGCATCCCGCTGAAGAAGGCGCCGCCGACGGTGAAGGCGGCGGCCTGAATTTCATCGAAAAATCCGAAATGTCGGCGGGACAGCGCTCCCCTCTGTCCTGCCGGACAGAGGGGAGCGCGAGGGAATGAGACGCGGATTAACCTCGTGAGATCGGCGCTCCCGTACGAAGCAGAAGGTCGAAATCCTTGCGGACCTTCCGCGACGTCTCCTTGAGATGTGCTTCCAGCACACCGAAATCCGGCAGGTCGGTGACCGCCAGAAGCAGATCCGAAAGCCCGGGCGGGACATCGTCACGCTGGAACTCGCCGGTAAGGCAAAGCCTGATCATCTGGGTCAGTGCCAGATAGAGCTGCCAGGCCTCGCAAAGTTCCTGCCGGACACCCGCAGCCGCGAAGCCGGGCGCCAGCCGCGCCAGCACTTCCGCCGTCGCCGTCACCCGGCGGCCGGGTTCGACATTGCCGGTGATGATCGCGACCTGGGCGATGAATTCGAGGTCGATGAGGCCGCCGGGGATCAGCTTGATGTCCCAGTGGTCGCGCGGCGGCTTTTCCTTCTCGATCAGCGCCCGCATCTCGGAAGCTTCCGCCTTCACCTTCGCGCCATCGCGCGGCTGGGCGAGCACCGCCGCCACCTCCTCTTCGACCTCGGCGCAGAGTTCGGCATCGCCGCCGATGGCGCGGGCTCTGGCCAGCGCCATGTGCTCCCAGGTCCAGGCGTCCTGGTGCTGGTATTTCTTGAAAGCGTCGACATGGGTGGCGACCGGCCCCTTATTGCCGGAGGGGCGCAGGCGAAGATCGAGCTCGTAGAGCACGCCTTCGGCGGTCGGCGCGGAGACGGCGGCGATCAGCCGCTGCGTCATGCGGGTGTAGTAATGCGACGGCGCCAACGGCTTCCCGCCATCGGAGTCTTCCGCATCGGCATCGTGGTCGTAGAGCAGGATGAGATCGACGTCGGAGCCCGCGGTGAGCTCGCGGCTGCCGAGCTTGCCCATGCCGAGCAGCGCCACCCTGCCCCCGGCGATCCGGCCGTGGCGCTGCGCGAACTCGGCAATGACCGCGTTGAGCGCGGCCTCGATGGTGAGGTCGGCGAGGTCGGAGAAGGCGCGCCCTGCCCGCGCGGGATCGATCGAGCCGGCCAGCAGGCGCACGCCGATCAGGAATTTCTGCTCGGAGGCGAAGATGCGGAGGCGGTCGAGCACGTCCTCATAGGCGCGGTCGCCCTCGATGAAGGCGGCAAGCCGCGCCGAAAGATAGGCACGGTCCGGCAGCTCGGTAAGCAAGGCTGGATCGAGCAGGCCGTCGAACACATGCGGCCGACGTGTGATGATGGCGGCGAGCCGCGGCGCAGCGCCCATGATCGTCGCCATCAGCTTGAGCAGCGCCGGATTCGACTGAAGCAGCGAAAAGAGCTGGATGCCGGCCGGAAGGCCGGCGAGGAACTCGTCGAAGCGGATCAGCGCCTCGTCGGCGCGGCGCGTCTGGCCGAAGGCCTTCAGCAGCGCCGGCGCCAGTTCCGTCAGCCGCTCGCGCGCTTCGGCCGACTGGGTGACGCGGTAGCGGCCGAAATGCCAGCCGCGGATGACGCGGCAGATGTCGCTCGGGCGCTGGAAGCCGAGGCGATGCAAGGTCTGCAGTGTGTCGGGGTCGTCGACATCGCCGGTGAAGACCAGATTGCCGACGCCGGCCGAGAGCTCCGGCGCTGTCTCGAACAGCGCCGCGTAGTGACGCTCGACCTGCTGCAGCGAGGCGCGGAAGGCTTGCGCGAACTCCATCTCGCCGGCAAAGCCGAGCATCAGCGCTATGCGCTCCAGCTCCTCGTCCTCCTCCGGCAGGATATGGGTCTGCTCGTCGGCCACCATCTGGATGGCGTGCTCGACACGGCGCAGGAACCAGTATTGCCGGGTAAGCGCATCGCGCGCATCGGCGGTGATCCAGCCGCGCGCGGCGAGCGCGCCCAGCATCGGCACCGTCTCGCGGCCGCGCAGCTCCGGGAAGCGGCCACCGGCAATCAGCTGCTGCGTCTGGACGAAGAATTCGATCTCGCGGATGCCGCCGCGGCCAAGCTTGACGTTGTGGCCTTTGACCGCGATCTCGCCATGGCCCTTATGAGCATGGATCTGACGCTTGATCGAATGGACGTCGGCGATCGCCGCGTAGTCCATGTATTTGCGCCAGACATAGGGCTGCAGCTCCTTGAGGAAGGCCGCACCCGCGGCAAGGTCGCCTGCCACCGGCCGCGCCTTGATCATGGCCGCGCGCTCCCAGTTCTGGCCGCGCGCCTCGTAGTAGCGAAGCGCCGCCTCGACCGGGATCGCCAGCGGCGTCGAGCCGGGATCGGGGCGGAGCCGCAGATCGGTGCGGAAGACATAGCCGTGCTCGGTGCGGTCCTGCAGGATGCGCACGAGACGGCGGGTGAGGCGCGAGAACAGCTCCGTCGCGTCGAGTGGATCGATGACAGCCGGCGCCTCCGGATCGAAGAAGACGACGAGATCGATGTCGGAAGAAAAATTCAGCTCATGCGCGCCGAGCTTGCCCATGCCGAGCAAAATCCAGCCAGAGCCACGCGCTGGGTCCTTGGAATCGGGCAGCTTGAGCTTGCCCTGCCCATGGGCGTCCAGAAGCAGGAAATCGACGGCGGCGCGCGTCGAGGCATCGGCAAGGTCGCTGAGACGGCGCACCGTCACCGCGGTCTCGGCTTCGCCGGCAAGGTCGGCCAGCGCGATCAGGAAATGCGCCTCGGCCTTCAATTGCCTGAGTTCCATCATCAGGCTCGATTCCGAAACATTCTCGGCCCGCGCCGCGCGTTCGATCGTCTTGCCGATCTCGGTAAGCCGCGCTTCGACCGTCCGGTCGAACAGCGCATCGAGAATGGCCGGCCGGCGGCGGGCCGTATCGCGCAAGAAGGGCGACAGGTCGAAAATGGCGGCGAGCAGATCCTGCGGCGGCCCCTCGCCGGCAAGGAACGCAGCCAGGCGTGGAAGACCGTCTTCTTCGGCGGCGTCCGCGATCTCCGACAGTTCGCGCCGGGCGCGGTCGCCATCCAATGAGTGAAGCGCCAGCGCCGGGCGCAACTGCCATGCGGGTTCTGCTGCTTTCTTTGCCATCCTCGCCGCCATCAATGCGCCTCCCGCGCCGGGAAACTCATGACTACGGACAATCCGGGATTGGCGGGCAGAAGATCAAGCCTGCCGTTGTGGAAAGTCATAATCGCCTTGGCGAGGCTGAGGCCCAGGCCCGAGCCCGGCTGCGAGCGGCTTTTTTCCAGCCGCACGAAACGCTCGGTGGCCCTGGCGCGGTCGGCATCGTCGGGGATGCCATGGCCATTGTCGGAGACGACGAGCTTGACCTCGCCGCCGGCGCGCTCCAGGGCGACGCGCACTTTCGGCGCCTCGGTGGCGCCGGTCGAGTATTTGATCGCATTGTCGACGATGTTCGACAGCGCCTGGCCGATCAGTTCACGGTTGCCGTTGATGGTGACGGCTTCCGGCACCGTGGTTTCCAACGCAACGCCCGCCTCCTCCGCCACCGGCTCGTAGAGCTCGACCACGTCGCTCACCGTGGCGGCGAGGTCGACCGGACTGGTGGTCTCGGAGGAATAGCCGGCCTCCAGCCGCGAGATCATCAGGATCGCATTGAACGTCTTGATGAGCTGGTCTGACTCGGCAATCGTGCCCTCCAGCGCCTGACGATAGTCGGTCGTCTTGTGCTTGCCGGCAAGTGCGGCCTCGGCGCGGTTGCGCAGCCTGGTCAGCGGCGTCTTGAGGTCGTGGGCGATGTTGTCGGAGACCTGCTTCAGCCCCTCGTTCAGCGTCGCGATGCGGGCGAGCATCGTGTTGAGGTTTTCTGACAGGCGGTCGAACTCGTCGCCGGCGCCGGTCACCGGCAGCCGGCCGCTGAGGTCGCCGCCCATGATGCGGCGGCTGGCGTCGGAGACGCTGTCGATGCGCTTCAGCGCAGCGCGCCCGACAAAGAACCAGATCAAGAGTCCGCCGAGGCCCATCATGCCCAGCGCCAGCATCAGCGAGCGGCGGATGACGGCGCGGAAGCGCTCGGGCTCGCCGAGGTCGCGGCCGACCAGCATGATCATCTGGTTTGGCAGTCTCAGCACCAGCGCGATGGCGTTATGCCCCTTCTCGCCCTCGGACTGCGCGCTGTTCTCGCCCGTCTGGGGCGTCGTCTGGTCGGACGTCCCGCTGCGCAGGCGCTCGAGTTCACCTTCACCGAAGCGCTGGTAGGAAAAGGGTTCGGTGGTCCAGCCCTCGGTTTCGATGACCCCCGGTTCCAGGCTCTGCACGTTGCCGGTCAGGATCTGGCCGTTGGCGTCGGCGATCAGGTAGAGATTGGCGCCGGGCTGGCGGGAGCGCGCCTCGACGACGCGCACCAGCACCGGCAGGCCGCCGCGCTGGTAGGCGCGAGCGAGGCCCAGCACCTCGTCGTTGATCGTATCCTTGGTCTGCCCCGTGAGCATGCTCGCGGAGAGCGATGTCATATAGAAGACCAGCAGCACGGCGCAGAGGGCGAACAGCAGAAAATAAAGCGCCGAAAGCCGGGCCGCCGTCGTCTTCATGATGGCCGGCAGGGAAAGAGCCATGATCGGCTTTACCCGCCTTTCAGCATGTAGCCGGCGCCGCGGATCGTGTGCAGGATCGGCTTGTCGAAGCCCTTTTCGATCTTGCCGCGCAGGCGCGAAACGTGAACGTCGATGACGTTGGTCTGCGGATCGAAATGATAGTCCCAGACATTTTCCAGCAGCATGGTGCGCGTCACCACCTGGCCGGCATGGCGCATCAGATATTCGAGCAGGCGGAACTCGCGCGGCTGCAGCGTGATCTCGCGGCCGGCGCGCCTGACCGAATGCGAGAGACGGTCGAGCTCGAGATCGCCGACACGGTAGACGGTCTCGGACTCCCTGGCGCCGGCGCGTCGGTTGAGCACCTCAACGCGGGCGAGCAGTTCGGAAAAGGCATAAGGCTTGGTCAGGTAATCGTCGCCGCCGGCGCGGAGGCCGGTGACGCGGTCGTCGACCTCGCCCAGCGCCGACAGGATCAGCACCGGCGTGGTATTGCCGCGCGAGCGGAGTGCCGCGATCACCGATAGGCCGTCGCGGCGCGGCATCATGCGGTCGACAACCATCACGTCATAGTCACCGGCATCGGCCAGCGCGAAACCAGTCTCACCGTCGCCGGCGACGTGGGCGGTATGGCCCGCCTCGGCGAAAGCTTTCTGCAGATAGTCCGCCGCCTCGCGATCGTCTTCCATGACGAGAATCTTCATGGAGCCGTTATACGCGATTTCAGCGGAAGATTGAGGGGCAGCCATGGGCTCTTGCCTTTAAGTTAAAGCGGCAGCGGGTGATGGGAAACCCGCTGCCGCCAGGAGCGAAACACGGTGACTGACTGACGTGCTCGGCCCCATGTTTTCCCGGCGGCGGCTCGGGGGTGTTGATACCGTCGCAGGGAAAAGTCGTCGACCGATGACGATCAACCCTTGCCGACCGGCAGCGCGACGAAGCGGTTCGAGTCGTCGCGGGTGATCTGCATCAGCACGGCCTTGCGGCCCGCCTTGGCGGCGTCCGTCATCGCCTTGGAGACGTCGTCGGTGGTGTTAACCTCGGCCGAGTTGATCGAGGTGATGACGTCGCCGGGCTGGATGCCGCGGTCGGCCGCATCGCTGTCCGGATCGACATCGGTCACCACCAGGCCCTTGCCGTTTTCCGACTTGGTCACGGTGAGGCCGAGATCGGCAAGCGTGTCGGCCTTGGCAGCGGGCGCCGACTGCTTGCTGCCGTCCTCGTTCGAGGCCTGCTTGTCACTCGAAGGCAGCGTGCCAAGATCGACCTTTACTGTCTCGTCCTTGCCGTTGCGCCAGACGGTGACGTCGACCGACTTGCCGGGCGCGTAAGCGCCGATCATGCGGGCGAGTTCCTTCGGCGAGGCGACATCCTTGCCATCGACTTGGGTGATGACGTCACCAGCGACGATGCCTGCCTTCTTGCCGGGACCGGCGTCCTGGGCACTCGAAACCAGCGCGCCCTTGTCCGACTTCAGGCCGAGCGACTCGGCGATATCGGAGGTGACCGGCTGGATCTCGACGCCGAGCCAGCCGCGCTGCACCGAACCATTCTTCATCAGGTCTTCGACGACCTGCTTGGCGGTCGAGGCCGGAATGTCGAAGGCGATGCCGACGCTGCCGCCCGACGGCGAGAAGATGGCGGTGTTGATGCCGATCACCTGGCCGTTGAGGTTGAACGTCGGGCCGCCCGAATTGCCGCGGTTGACCGAGGCGTCGATCTGGATGAAGTCGTCATAAGGGCCGGCGCCGATGTCGCGGCCGCGGGCCGAGACGATGCCGGCGGTGACCGTGCCGCCGAGGCCGAACGGATTGCCGACGGCCACCACCCAGTCGCCGGTGCGGATCTTGGAGTCGTCGGCGAAGTCGACATAGGTGAACTTGCCGCCGCCATCGACCTTCAGCACGGCGAGATCGGTGCGCGGATCGGTGCCGATCAGCTTGGCGTCGAGTTCCTTGCCGTCATTGGTGACGACGGTGAAGTCCGAGCCTTCCGAAACGACGTGGTTGTTGGTGACGAGGTAGCCGTCCTCGGAAATGAAGAAGCCCGAGCCTTGCGCGACCGGACGCGGCTCGCCATTGCCGTGGTTGCGATGGTTGAACGGGCGCATGCCGAACTGCTGGCCGCCCTGGTCGCCGAAGCCGCGGAACTCCTTGAAGAAGCGGCGCAGCTGCGGATTATCGGGCAGGTTGTCGAGGCCGTCCTGATTGTCGGAACCGTCATCGGCGGTCGGCTGGATCTTGGCTTTGACCTTGACGCTGACGACCGCCGGCGAGACGTGCTCGACGACATCGGCGAAGCTCGGGACCTGCGGGGCCTCGACGCGCACCGCGTCGGCCAGCACGGGGGCGGTGCCGGTGGCAAGCACGCCAGCGCCGACCGCGCCGACGACAGCGAGGGATGCGACGGCCGCCATCAGGCGCTTTCGGGTGCTGGAGTATGAATTGGGGGCAATATTCATGGGTTTTCGTATCCTCTTTCGAAGGGATGCCCTCAGGCGAAGCATCCTCGGGCAAGAGGATTAGAGCGGCGCACATTACAGCGCCATTTCCGGTACATGAAAATTTTGTAATGTTTGGCGACCGGCAAGTATGCGTGGGATCACGAGGTTCAAAATGACCACAGGCCATACCAACCGAATTCGAGTCTCAGTCGATTGGGAGACCAAGATGATCGAAGGCATCAAGCGCGGGATAGCCGATGCAAAGGCGGGCAGCGTGGTGCCTCACGAAGCTGCAATGGCGGAAATCGACGCGGTGATCGAGGCCGTGGAAGCCGAGCGCACAGGCAAGGTGTGAGGTGCCGCGCTCGGAGGCTTGGCGGAAGCACTCGCGACGTCGTCATCAACTCTGAGGAATCATGGCGCGAAGCAAGAGCGAAGCTCCGTCGCGGAGACCCTGGGATCCATGCCGTTGCCTCGCGCGAGGGGTGCCACGGAGCAGAATTCTGGACGGCCGCGACGCCTCGAAATCACGGAATGGATCCTCGGGTCTGCGCCGCGTCGCTTCGCTCCTTGCTTCGCCCGTGGATGACGACGGCACAGGGGGCTCGGCCAACCTCCGAGGTCCGCAATTCATGCGTCAGTCGCGCAATATCTTGTCGAGCGCCGCCTGTTCGTCGGCGCTCAGAGTGCCGTCCGGCGCGGGTCGGCGCGAGCGGGTACTCATCACGATGAAGATGCCGCCGGCCAAAAGCAGAAGCACCGGCGTGCCCCACAAAAGCGCGTTGCGCAGGCTGAAGCGCGGCTTCAACAATACAAACTCGCCATAGCGCGAAACGATGTAGTCCATCACCTGCTGGTCGGTGTCGCCGGCGACAAGGCGCTGGCGCACGAGGATGCGCAGGTCACGCGCAAGGTCGGCGTCGGATTCGTCGATCGACTGATTCTGGCAGACCATGCAGCGCAGGCCTTCGGACAGCGCGCGCGCCCTCGCCTCCAGCGCCGGATCGGCCAGCACCTCGTCGGGCTTCACCGCCTGCGCCGTGCCGGCGAAGACCAGGGCCAGCAGGAGGAGCAGGGGGGCGAGCGAAAACCTCGCTTTCATGTCGGGCTCGCTGACGCCGCGGCGGCGGCCGGCTTGCGGCGCCTCGCGGGCGCGCCGACGCGCAGGCGGCGGTCGAGCAGCGACATGGCGGCGCCACCCATCATCACCAGGCCGCCGCCCCAGATCAGCGTCACCAGCGGCTTCCACCACAGGCGCACGACGACGGAGCCGTCCTTGCCCTCGTCGCCGAGCGACAGATAGAGCTGGCTGAGGCCCAGCGTCCGGATGCCGGACTCGGTCGTCACCGTCTGCCGCGCCGGATAGAAGCGTTTTGCCGACGTGATCTCGCCGTCGGCATTGCCATTTGAGATCAGCAGGAAGCGGCCGCGGTCCTCGGTGAAGTTCGGGCCCTTGCGCGGGAACAGCCCTTCGAAGCGCAGCGTGTGGCCGGAGAGGTCCACCGTCTCGCCGGCGCGCATGGTAAGGATCTTCTCGGTGCCGAAGGACAAGGTGCCGACGATGCCGAGCAAGGTAAGCCCCAGCCCAAGATGGGCAAGGGCCGTGCCGAAGACAGAGCGCGGCAGGCCGGCGAAGCGCCTCAGCATGACGGCCGGCGTCACCGAGCCGACGCCGGACTTGACGGCAAGGTCGGTCAGCGCGCCGGCGACCAGCCAGACGGCGAGGCCGACGCCGAGCGCGGCGAAGACCGAGCCGCCGTCGATGAACAGGCCGGCGACCAGCATCGCGGCAATCGCCAGCGCGAAGGCAGCCATCAGGCGCTGGGAAGCGGCGAGGATGTCGCCGCGCTTCCAGGCGAGCAGCGGGCCGAAAGGCACGATCGCCAGCAGCGGCAGCATCAGCGGCCCGAAGGTCAGGTCGAAGAAGGGCGCGCCGACCGAAATCTTGCCGCCGGTGGTGGCTTCGAGCACCAGCGGATAGAGCGTGCCGACGAGCACTGTCGCTGTCGCCGTGGTCAGGAAGAGGTTGTTGAGGACCAGCGCGCCCTCGCGCGAGATCGGGTGGAAGAGACCGCCGGCCGTCAGCCGCGATGCGCGCAGGGCAAACAGCGCCAGCGAGCCGCCGATGAACAGCGTCAGGATGCACAAAATGAAGACGCCCCGCGCCGGGTCGGTGGCGAAGGCATGCACGGAAGTCAGCACGCCGGAGCGGACCAGGAAGGTGCCCAGCAGCGACAGCGAGAAGGTGAGGATCGCAAGCAGCAGCGTCCAGATCTTCAGCGCCGAGCGCTTTTCCATGACGATCGCCGAATGGAGCAGCGCGGTGCCGGCGAGCCAGGGCATGAAGGAAGCGTTCTCGACCGGATCCCAGAACCAGAAGCCGCCCCAGCCGAGCTCGTAATAGGCCCAGTACGAGCCCATGGCGATGCCCCCGGTGAGGAACATCCAGGCGACCAGCGTCCATGGCCGCACCCAGCGCGCCCAGGAGGCGTCGATGCGGCCCTCGATCAGGGCAGCGACCGAGAAGGAAAAGCAGATCGAGAAGCCGACATAGCCGAGATAGAGCAGCGGCGGATGGATGGCGAGGCCGAGATCCTGCAGGACCGGGTTGAGGTCGCGGCCCTCGATCGGCGCCGGGTTGAGGCGGATGAAGGGGTTGGACGTCGTCAGGATGAACAGGAAGAAGGCGGCGCCGATCGTGCCCTGCACAGCAAGCACATTGGCCTTGAGCGTCTCCGGCAGGTTGGAGCCGAAGACGGCCACGAGCGCGCCGAAGAAGGTCAAGATCAGCACCCAAAGCAGCATCGAGCCTTCGTGGTTCCCCCAGGTGCCGGTGATCTTGTAGATCATCGGCTGCAGCGAATGGGAGTTCTCCCACACATTTGCCACCGAGAAGTCGGAGCCGGCATAGGCGCCGGCAAGCGCGGCGAAGGAGAGCGCGGTGAGTGCGAAACCGGTGACCGCGACCGGGCCACCGACCGCCATCAGCCGCCGGTTGCCGCTGCGGGCGCCGACCAGCGGAAGCAGCATCTGCACCAGCGACAGCGCGAAGGCGAGGACGAGCGCGAAATGTCCGGTCTCAACCATTGGTTACCTGTTTTCCCGCAGGTTCTGATCGCAAAACCGCTTCTCACCTTTGCGAAACCTGCGACATTCCTTTGCCGCAGGTTTCTGGTCGCAAAACCGCTTCTCACTTTTGCCGAACCTGCTCATTGGCTCTTGCTTTCCTGCCACACGCCCTTGGCCTTCAGGCCGTCGGCGACTTCCTTGGGCATATAACGCTCGTCATGCTTGGCTAAAACGCTGTCGGCGACGAAGACGCCGTCCGGGCCGAAGGCGCCCTCGGTGATGACGCCCTGCTCCTCGCGGAACAGGTCGGGCAAGATGCCGGTATAGGTGACCTTGACCGACTTCTGCGTATCGGTGACCGAAAAGGCGACGGTGGCGCCTTGGCTGCGCACGATGGTGCCCTTTTCGACGAGGCCGCCGAGGCGGATGCGCTGGCCGGGCTGGACGGTCGCGGTGGCGAGATCGGCCGGCATGTAGAAATAGGAGGCCTTCTGGCCGAGCGCATAGAAGGTGAGGCCGGCCGCGGCCCCCAGGAAGGCCAGTCCGGCAATGATCACCGACAATCGCTTCTGCTTGCGCGTCATCTCTTACTCCGTCGCCGTCACGCCGAGGGAGGCGGCAAAGGCGGTGAACTTCTTGGCTTGCTCGCTGTCTGCGCCGAAGACTGCGACAGCGCGGCCGAGCGCGTCGCGCGCCTGGTCGGCCTTGCCGAGCACGACATAGGAACGAATGAGCCGCATCCATCCTTCCTCGTCGCGCGGATTTTGCTTCAGCCGGTCGTCGAGGCCGGCGACCATGGTCTCGATCATCGCCTGCCGGTCCTGCGGCGACATCTGCTGCGCAGCCTCGAGGGCTTGAGCATCAGGGCCATTGGCCGGCGTCCCGGCGGCCACTGCCGGCCCGGTCGTTTCCGCAAGCGCCTGCTGGACGGCGCTGCGCCAGGGCGAATCCGGCGGCAGTTGGCCGAGCATCTTCTGCCAGGCGGCCGCGGCTTCGGCCTTCTTGCCTTCCTGCGCAAGACCCATCGCCAAATAGAAGTTCGCCTTGGCGTTGGCTGGATCGAGCTTCAAGGCGGCCTCGAACGCATCCTGAGCCTCGGCCGACACGATGCCGCCGGCGGCATTGGCGATCGCCTCGCCGAGGCCGGCCTGGCGGACGGCGCTGTCGCCGTCGAGGCGGATGGCGTTGCGATAGGCGGTGACCGCGTCGGTGTAGCGCTGCAGGCGCAGATAGACAGGCGCCAGAACGTCCCAGCCCTTGCCGTCGGACGGATTGGCGGCGAGGTGGGCCTCGGCGCGCGCGACCAGTTCGTCGACCGAGGAATCGGCCGGGCTCTTGGCGAGCCGTTCGGCCAATGGCTGCGACGGCAAATCCGGCGAGCCGAGCTCGCCATAAAGTCCCCAGCTCACCAGCGGCACGGCCAGCACGGCGGCGGTGGCCACAAGCCTTGCGGCTCGCGAGGGGCGCGGCGCCGCCGCGCCTGTCTGGCTAGCCGAGCCGAGACGCAGGATGCGGCGGCCGATCTCGGCGCGCGCTTCCTCGGCTTCGGCCGGCTGGATGAGCCCGCGCGCCATGTCGCGGTCGAGCTCGGTGAGCTGGTCGCGATAGACCTCGAGGTCGTGATCGCCGGCCGCGGACGAGCCTTTCGTGCCGCCGGCCAGCGGCAGAAGCACCGCCAGGCTGGCGCCCAACGTAAGGATTGCGGCTATGACCCAGAACAGCATGGCTATTCCAATAAAGGCAGAGCCCTGCCCTGCCAACACAAGCGTACTGCGACGCTTTGACGACAGATGCGTCGGAGAACCTTGATCGATATCAATCTCGCCGACTGTAGCCGAAATTAGAGCAATTCCACGAAAAAGTGCGCAGCGGTTTTCCGTTCGCAATTGCGTCGTGACAAACACTTGGAGCGGGTCGGCCCTCCGATCAAAGACCGAACCGCTCTAAGTCAACGGCGTCCAGCTGCCGTCAGCGTTGCGGCAGGCCGTGCCGCGTGCGGTGACGCCCGATGTGCCGGTATAGACGGTGTGGGTGTACTGGCGGCAGTCCTGCGAACCGACCCGGTAAGGCTGAGCGGCGACGACCTCGCCGTAATGAGTCGAGCCGTCGCTCTTCCACGTCACCTTCTGGCCGCTCGCGGTGTATTCCAGCGCCTTGTACTCCGCCTCGAGACCCTTGCGCTTCTCGGCGTCGCTGAGGCCCGAGCCGATCGATCCGCCGACCAGTCCGCCATTCATGGCCGCGACGATGCTGGTTCCCACCTTGCCAGCGGCCGGCGGCGTGGCGACGGGCGTAACGGGAGAGGTTGGACCGCTCTTGCCCAGCGTTGTGCAGCCCGAAACGGCCATCAGGGCGGAAACGAGCGCGACGCGAATCTTCATGCCAGCAACCGGTTCTCTTGAGCGAAAAGCACTTCTTGAGTGAGATGGATTGGGGGCCGCGCCATCGGGGAGGATGGTGAGGCCATAGTGTTGATATTTGTCGGAAATTTGGCCGCTCCCGGTCGCGCGCAAATCGATAAAAAACATCAATGAAGGCTCCGCAATCTGACCACCGCCCTCAAGCCGCCCATACCGGACCTTTCCAGCGCCAGGGCGCCTCCATACTCGTTGACGAGGTCGGCGACAATGGCAAGCCCAAGCCCTGTTCCCGGCTTCGTCTCGTCCAGCCGCCGCCCGCGCTTCAGCGCTTCTCGCGCCTTGTCCTCGGGAATTCCCGGCCCGTCATCCTCTATAACGATTTCAAACAGGTTGGCGCTTCCCGGAACAGTGGCGACCGAGACCGCTACGGCGCTCCTTGCCCATTTCATGGCATTGTCGAGCAGATTGCCGAGCAATTCCTCCAGATCCTCGCGCTCGCCGGCGAAGACGATCTCGGCGGGCGGCGGCGACAGCGTGAGCTTTGTCCGCGGGTTGAGCTTTTGCAGCACGCGCACCATACGCTCGACCAGCGGCGAAACCGGTGTGCGGAAGACGACGCTGTCGCGCTGGGCGGCGACGCGGGCGCGCTGCAGATAATGGTCGACCTGCTTCTGCATCGAGGCTGCCTGCTCGGCGATGAGCTGGCCTTTGGCGCCGCCGAGCGCACGGCCTTCATTGATCAGCACGGCAAGCGGCGTCTTCAGCGAATGGGCGAGATTGCCGACCTGCGTGCGCGAGCGCTCGACGATGCGCCTGTTGTTCTCGATCAGGGCGTTGGTCTCGTTGGCGAGAGGCTCGATCTCGGCCGGAAACCGCCCGTCGAGCCGCTGCGACGTGCCCTCGCGCACCATGGCCAGCGCATTGCGCACGCGCCGCAAGGGCTGCAGGCCCAAAAGGATGGCGATGGCGTTGATGGCGATCATGCCGACGCCGAAGAGCGACAGATAGGTGAGCAGACGGCGCTGGAAGCTCGCGATTTCCTGCTCGAGCTCGCTGTGGTTGCCCATGACGCGGAAGCGCGCGGCGCGGTTCTTGGCGTCAAGCACGAACTCGCTCTCGAAGACCTCGAGCTCCTCGCCCTTGATGCCCTCGGTCGAGTAGCTGCGCTGGAAGTTCGCGTTGAAGGGAACCTCAGCGACGCTTGGCGACAGGATCGATGTCGTCAACGAGGAGGAGTGGATTTCGCCGTGAACACCCTCGGAGGCCGGCTCAACGGACCAGTACCAGCCGGAATTCGGCTCGGAGAAGCGCAGGTCGCCAAGGTCGGGCGAGCCGGTGAGCGCACCATTGTCGGAAATGCCGACCGAACCGATCAGGTTGAACAGATGCGCCGAAAGCAGGCTGTCGAAACCGCGCTCGCTGGCCTGGCGGTAAAGCGTGGTGATGAGGGTGAAGATGACGACCAGCGTCAGGATCGCCCAGATCGTCGAAAAGGCGATGACGCGGAAGGTCAGCGAGCGCGGCCAGAGCCGCAGCCTTGAAAGCCACGTTCCCATCGTTGGCTTCAGCGGTTCCGAGTCACGCCTCCGGCTCTCGCATGCGATAGCCCATGCCACGCACGGTTTCGATCATGTCGATGCCCATCTTCTTGCGAAGCCGCCCGACAAACACCTCGATGGTGTTGGAATCGCGGTCGAAATCCTGATCGTAGAGATGCTCGACCAGCTCGGTGCGCGACACCACCTCGCCCATATGGTGCATCAGATAAGCAAGCAAACGGAACTCATGAGAAGTGAGCTTCAGCGGCATGCCGTTGACATCGGCCTTGGAAGCCTTGGTGTCGAGCCTGAGCGGCCCGCAGGTGAGTTCGGACGAGGCATGGCCGGCGGCACGACGGATCAGCGCCCTCACCCTGGCCAACACCTCCTCGATGTGGAAGGGCTTGGTGACATAGTCGTCGGCGCCGGCGTCGATGCCGGCCACCTTGTCGCTCCAGCGGTCGCGCGCGGTCAGGATCAGCACCGGCATCTTGCGCCCGCCGCGGCGCCAGCGCTCGACGACGCTGATGCCGTCCATCTGCGGCAGGCCGATGTCGAGGACAACGGCGTCGTAAGGCTCGGTGTCGCCGAGGAAATGCCCCTCCTCCCCGTCATAGGCGCGATCGACCACATAGCCGGCGTCGACCAGCGCGTCCGCCAATTGCCGGTTGAGATCCTTGTCATCCTCGACGACGAGCACGCGCATGGTTTCGAGCCTGTTAAGGGGTGGAGATATAGGCCGATTCCGCCGACCTGGGAAACTTAAGCCTGTTAAAGGGATCAGTTCAGCGGCACCACGATCTCCGAACGGCGCGGGCGCTGGCCCTCCTTGCCGGGGACGAGCACCACGATGACGCAGACCGGCTGGCCGCCGCGCGTCGACTGGGACGCCTTGGCGAGCGTGCCGCCATTCTGCTGGGCGACCTGCTGCCCGATCGCATAGCAATCGCTGGCGGCAAGCACGACCGGCTGATCGACCGACGGCTCGACGACCGGCATGGCAATCGCCTGCGACGTAGGAATGCCGGCTGCGGCAAGCGCCAGCGTCGCGGCGCGGATATGAGAGCGGAACGTTTTCATGATCACGGTTCTAACGCATGTGTGCTGAACGTGAAATGAACGGTGAACGGCCGAAAATCCATGCCCGCCATGCCCCCTGACCGTGAGACGAATCCTGCTGCCCCGGCTCCCACCGGCCAAGCTTGGGATTCATAGCCGGAAAATCACCGGCGCGGCTACGGTTTTCGCGGGCGGGATATGCGCTAGTTGGCGCCGTAAAGCTGGTGACGACGGGAGAATGCCATGAGGAGCGAGGACCTTGCCGATCGCTACAAGGATTACATAGACTGCCTGAACGCACAGGACTGGGGCAATCTCGGCCGGTTCGTCGGCGAACAGGTGCAGTATAACGGCGAGACGATCGGGCTTGCGGGCTATCGCCGGATGCTGGAAGGCGATTTCCAGGCTATTCCCGACCTGCGTTTCAACATCGAGCTTCTGGTCTCGGAGCCGCCGCGGGTGGCGGCCCGTCTGCATTTCG
Organism: Mesorhizobium sp.; assembly: GCA_004020545.1. Lineage (GTDB taxonomy): Bacteria > Pseudomonadota > Alphaproteobacteria > Rhizobiales > Rhizobiaceae > Mesorhizobium. Next base: position 22,925 of record SAQE01000044.1, read on the forward strand.
ACTGCAAGCCGAAAGGCGTGCTGTTCGGCCTGCCGGTGAACGGCAAGCGCGTCGCCTTCGCCGAGAACGTCTTCTATGAGTTCCAGGACGGGCGGATATGCGAGGTCTGGTCGGTCATCGACAAGGCCGCGATCCAGGCTCAACTTTGAGGCTGGTCAGGCACTCTCCTGCGTCAGCGCGCGAAAGCGCAGCAGCCCGTGATGGACCGTAAGGTCCTCGTCGTAGCGCGCCTCGGCGAATTCCAGCGACAGACGCGTCTGGCCGCGCGGGCCAATGGAGAGCGCCGCGCCGTCGAGGCGTGCCCTGATGCTGTCCATGATGAGACGCGTCTCGGCCTCCCCTTGAGCCTTCGACCAAACATGCAGCGTGATGAGCTGATCATTGTCGTTGTCGGCACCGGTCTCGAGATCGAAAGCGCTGGTGCGGCCGTAGGTCACGTGGGGAAAGGCGGCCTTGGCGTCGGCGCGCTCGAGCAGGCCGGCGCCGCCCAGCAGTGCCGACAGCGACGCATCGGTCTTCAGTCGCAGGAACAAGGCCTGCATCAAATCGCCAGGCGCCGTCATCTATTGTCCATCGCCAACACATGTCTCCGCGCTACCGCCAATCCCCGGCAACGTAGCCGCGCTCGCGATTAGATGCCAGATCGCGAATCGTTTTGGCTATAACGTGAATGGCGAAGGTCTCGAATTTATTACGTTTTCAGAAATTACGAGACCGGCGCAGCGCCACCCTCTTCGGCGCGGCGCGCGATGAACTCGTCGAGCACGCCCGCGGTGGCCGCAGCGGATGCAGGCGGTTGGAAATCGGCAAGGATCCGCTTCCAGACGCCGGTGGCGCGCTCAGTGGCGGTCTTGCCGCCGGCCTGCGTCCAGTTGCCGAAATTCGACCAGTCGGCCACCAGCGGCTCGTAGAAGGCGGTGCGGTAGCGCGTCATGGTGTGAGCGGCCGAGAAGAAATGGCCGCCGGGCTGCACTTCGGCGATGGCCTCGAAGCCGATGGCGTCGGCGTCGCCCGGTGTCGCGGCGCAAAGCTCGGCGATGGTCTGCAGGGCCTCGATGTCGGTAATCAGCTTCTCGAAGGAAACGCTCAGGCCCCCTTCCAGCCAGCCGGCGGCGTGGATGCAGACGGTCGAGCCCGCAAGCACCGAGCCCCACAGCGCGAATTGCGTCTCATGTGCTGCCTGCGCGTCTGAAACATTGGCGGCGCTGCCACCGCCCGAACGCCAGGGCAGGCCGGTGAAGCGCGCGAGCTGGCCTGCGCCAAGCGTCGCCTTGATATGCTCCGGCGTGCCGAAGGCCGGCGCTCCCGACTTCATGTCGACATTGGAGGAGAAGGAGCCGTAAACCACCGGCGCGCCGGGGCGCACGATCTGGGCGAGCGTCAAGCCGGCCAGCGCCTCCGCATGCTGCAGCGTCAGCGCGCCGGCGACCGTGATCGGCGCCATGGCGCCCGCCAGGCAGAAAGGCGTGATGATCGAGACCTGGCCGGCCTTGGCGAAGTCGATGATGCCTTGCGCCATCGGGATATCGAGCTGGCGCGGCGAGTTGGTGTTGATGACGGTGTAGCAATAGGCGCCGGCGCGGAACTCGTCCTCCGAGAGGCCGCGCGCCAGCCGGACCATCTCGAAACTGTCGTCGACCTGCGGTGTGCCGCGGGCGAAGACGAACGGCACCTTGTCGGATAGCGTCAGTTGCGCCTGGCCGGTGGCATAATGGCGAAAGCGTGTGTCGACGTCCTGCGGCTCGATGCAGGGGCCGAGCATATGCAGCACGTCGAAATGCTGCACCAGACGGATGAGGTCCTCGAAGGCTTGAAGCGTGCCCGGCCGACGGCCGCGTTCGAGATCGGTGACATTGGGCGCGCCGCAGCCGGCGAGGAAAGTCATCGTGCCAAGCTCCAGCGCAAGATCGCGGGAGCGGTCGCCGCCATGGGCCTGGATCGAGCGCGGCGCCAAGGCAAGGGCGGCCGCGACCATGTCGCGGCCGATCCTCACCATCTGGTTGTCCTCATTGACCAGGGCGCCGGCCCTGGCAAGAATGGCGCGTGCCTCCGGCAGCAGCACCTTGATGCCGAGCTCCTCCAGGACGCGCAGCGCCGTGTCGTGGATCGCGGCAACCTGGTCGTCGGAAAAGACCGGCTGCGGCAGGAACGGGTTCCTCAGCGAACGGTAGTTCGGGCGGCGGCTCGATTCGCTGCCCGCCTCGCCATTGCGTCCGCGCCGGCGTTCGCGCCTCAGATCGCGTGCGGCCTCGTCCATCATGTCCACTCTCCCTATTGCCGCATCGCATTGCCTTCGGGGTCGTATGGCGAGGCGGCGATGACGCGCGCCGGCCGTTCGACACCGACAATGTGTACGGAAAGCTGTGTCCCCTCCCCGGCGAAATCGTCATCCACCAACGCCAGGGCGACGCTCTTGCCGATGGTGTAGCCGTAGCCGCCGGAGGTGACGAAGCCGACACGCCGGCCCTGGCGCCAGACCGGCTCGAAGCCGCTGGCATCGGCATCGAATGCGTCGACTTCGAGCGTGACGATCCGGCGCGAGACTCCGGCCTTGCGCTCCTCGAGCGCCGCTTCGCGGCCAACGAAGTCGCCCTTGGCGAAGGCGATGAAGCGGTCGAGCCCTGTCTGGCCGGGCGTGTAGCCTTGCGTGAACTCGCGCGACCAGATGCCGAAGCTCTTCTCCAGCCGCAGCGCGTTGAGTGCGTAGTAGCCAATCTCGGCGAGGCCGAGATCCTCGCCCGCGGCAAGCAGCGTCTCGCGCAGGCTCGCATGCAGTGTGGCCGGGCAGTTGATCTCGAAGCCGAGCTCGCCGGCGATCGACAGCCGCGCGACCCGGGCGCGCACCATGCCGATGTCGAAGTCGCCGCAGGACATGAAGGGCAAGGCATGCGCCGAGATATCCTGATGCGTGGTGCGCTCGACGATCCTGCGTGCGTTCGGGCCGGTGACAAGGAAGCCGGACATCGCGTCCGAGATGTCGGTGATGGAGACGCCTTCTGTTCTATGCGCTTCGAACCAGCGCATGTGGAACTCGCGCAAATAGTAGGAACCCATGATCCAGTATTCGCCGCCGCCCCAGTTGAGCAGGGTGAGATCGCCTTTCAGGCGCCCGTCATGGCCGAGCATCGGCGCCAGCTTTGCGCGGCCAGGCTTCGGCAGCCTGCAGGCGAGCAGCCGGTCGAGCCAGGCCTCGGCGCCCGGTCCCGACACGGCGTAACGCGAGAAGGCCGTGGTATCGACGAGACCGGCGGCGCGCCGCACCTGCAGCACCTCGTCGCCGACGATGTCGAAGGCGTTGGAGCGCTTCAGCGTCGTCTCCTCGCGAAACCCCATCGGCGCGAAATAGGCGGGGATTTCCAGCCCCCAGGATGCCGTCCACTCGCAGCCTGCGGCGCTCATGCCGTCATAGGCGCCGGGACGCTTCAGCGGCCGGCCCGCCGGCAGCCGCTCGTTGGGGAAGGTCATGACGAAGCGCCGGGCATAGAACTGGCGCGTGGTCTGCTTGAGATATTCGCGGTTGGCGGCGAAGGCGCCGTAGCGGGCGATGTCCATGCCGAAGATGTCGGCCTGCGGCTCGCCGTAGATCATCCATTCGGCCAGCGACTTGCCGACGCCGCCGCCCTGGCTGAAGCCGGCCATGACGCCGCAGGCGACCCAGTAGTTCTTCAGGCCGCGCACCGGCCCGACCAGCGGGTTGCCGTCGGGTGTGAAGGTGAAGGCGCCGTTGACCCATTTGCGGACGCCGGCGGTCGCCAGGCATGGGAAGCGCTGATAGGCCTTGGAAAGCTCGGGGGTGATGCGGTCGATGTCCTCGGGGATCAGCTCGATACCGTAATCCCAGGGCGCGCCGTCCATGTTCCAGTGTTTCGGGTTCTGCTCGTAGACACCGAGCAGCACGCCCTTGCGCTCCTGCCGCAGATAGGAGAAGCCGTCGAGATCGACGGCGAGGCCGAGTTCCTTGTCGAGGGCAGCAACCTCGGGAATGTCCTCGGTGACGAAATAGTGGTGCTCCATCGGCGTCACCGGCAGGTCGACGCCGGCCATGAGCCCGACCTGCTTGGCCCAGAGGCCGCCGGCATTGACGACGTGCTCGGCGACGATCGTGCCCTTTTCGGTGACGACGTCCCAGCCGCCGTTGGCGCGCGGCCTCAACTCGACGACGCGGTTGCGCAGGATGACATCGGCGCCGCGCTTCTTCGCAGCGCCTGCATAGGCCTGCGTCGTGCCATAAGGGTCGAGATGGCCCTCGTTGGAATCGTAGAGGCCGCCCAGCACATCGCTGACATCGACGATCGGGCAGATCCCCTTGATCTCCTCGGGCGTCACCAGCCGGGCCGTCTCGATGCCAACCGACTGGAACACCGCCCAGGCCGATTTCAGCCATTCCCAGCGCTGTGGGTTGCTCGCCATGTTGACGCCGCCTGTCATGTGCAGCCCGGCGTTCTGGCCGGACTCGGCCTCGATCTCGCGATAAAGCTTGATCGTGTAATCCTGCAGCGCCGCGACATTGGGATCGGCGTTGAGCGCATGGAAGCCGGCGGCCGCGTGCCAGGTCGAGCCCGCCGTCAGCTCGGCGCGCTCGATGAGCGCCACGTCGCTCCAGCCGAACCGCGTGAGGTGATAGAGCACCGAGGCGCCGACCACGCCTCCCCCGATGACGACTGCCCGGTAATGCGACTTCACGAGCCTCTCCCTCTCGTTGGAGGCCCTTACGGTACATGACCTGGACATATGTGTCTAGACACTTCTGTCCAGAGCTTGCGCAGAGTTTCGTGCCATGCCTATTGTGCGGCCATGATCATGACCGCTCCTCAAGCCGAACCATCGCCCGGCAACACCAAGGTCACGCGCTCGGACTGGATCAATCTGGCGCTTGAAACGCTGATTTCGGACGGCATCGAGAGCGTGCGCGTGCTTACGCTCGGCCAGAAGCTCGGCGTGTCGCGCTCGAGCTTCTACTGGTATTTCGCAAGCCGCCAGGACCTGCTCGACCAGTTGCTCAAGCATTGGCACGACACCAACACCACGGCGATCGTCGAGCGTGCCCGCCGTCCGGCCGAGACCATCATCATGGGCGTCATGAACGTGTTCGAATGCTGGGCCGACGAGCGGCTGTTCGACCCGAGGCTCGACTTCGCCGTGCGCGAATGGGCCAGGCGCTCGGCCGACGTGCGGCGCATGATCGACCAGGCCGACGACGAGCGCCTCACCGCCATCCGCGACATGTACCGGCGGCACGGCTATGACGACGAGGACGCCTTCATCCGCGCTCGCGTCCTTTACTACATGCAGATCGGTTACTACGTGCTCGACCTCAAGGAACCGGTCGAGGCCCGGGTCAGCCATCTCGCCGCCTATCTGCGCTCCTTCACCGGACAGGAGCCGACCGAAGCGGATGTGGCGCATTTCATGCGCTTCATCGCAGCGCGGTGATATCAGTCGGCCGATCACGGCCGATGCGCTTCCCTTCAACAAAGCTTTGTGCTGTGGCTTCGCTGCCCTTGTGAGCGATGATAAAATGGTCGAATAGTTTGACAGGGTGCCACCCTGAAACTGCCTGCATGCTGTTTCCGGGCGAAGCGCGCCGGGGCGGAAGTCTGGAATGGCAAGTCCTTCGAAACCACGCAAGAGAAGAGGCCGGATCGCCTCGGCGGCTCTTGCCGTCGACGCGTGGCTCGATTCCTCGCTTTACGAAATCGGCTTCAAGGCGCGCGAATTCTGGGAAGCGGCCACCATCTTTTTCCGCCGTTTCCGCCTGCATGGCTGGCGCCGCGCCATCATCGAGGTGCTGAGCGAAGGCTTCACCATGGGCGCTGGCGGCTTCGTGGTGCTCCTGGCGCTGGCGATGCCCGCCTTCGACATCACCGCCGGCGATTGGCGCAACCAGGGCGACTTCGCCGTCACCTTCCTCGACCGCTACGGCAACGAGATCGGTCAGCGCGGCATCATTCAGCGCGATTCCGTACCGGTCGACGAGATGCCGGATATCGTCATTAAGGCGGTGCTGGCGACCGAGGACCGGCGTTTCTTCGACCACTACGGCATCGACGTCCTCGGCCTGTCGCGCGCGGTCTTCGAGAACGTGCGCGCCAATTCGGTGGTCCAGGGCGGCTCCAGCATCACGCAGCAGCTCGCCAAGAACCTGTTCCTTTCCAACGAGCGCACCATCGAGCGCAAGATCAAGGAAGCTTTTCTCTCGCTGTGGCTGGAGGCGAACCTCTCGAAGAAGGATATCCTGCAGCTCTATCTCGACCGCGCCTATATGGGCGGCGGCACGTTCGGCATCGAGGCGGCGGCGGATTTCTATTTCGGCAAGAGTGTCAAGGACCTGAACCTCGCCGAGGCGGCGATGCTCGCCGGCCTGTTCAAGGCGCCGACCAAATATGCCCCGCACATCAACCTGCCGGCTGCTCGCGCGCGCGCCAACGTGGTGCTCTCCAACCTCGTCGATGCCGGCTTCATGACCGAGGGCCAGGTGCTGCAGGCTCGGCTGCATCCGGCAGATGTCGTCGACCGCGGCGAGCAGAAGAGCCCCGACTATTTCCTCGACTGGGCCTTCGACGAGGTCAAGAAGATCGCCAAGCCCGGCCAGCATTCGCTGGTTGCCCATACGACCTTCGACGCCAATATCCAGAAGGCGGCGGAAGAGTCGGTCGAGTACCATCTCAGGCAGTTCGGCAAGGAATACAACGTCACCGAAGGCGCGGTGGTGGTGATCGAGACCAACGGCGCGGTGCGCGCCATCGTCGGCGGCCGCGACTATGGCGCCAGCCAGTTCAACCGCGCCACCAAGGCGCTGCGCCAGACCGGCTCGTCGTTCAAGCCTTACGTCTATGCCACGGCGATGGAGCACGGTTTTACACCGGACTCGGTGGTCTCCGGCGGTCCGATCAGCTGGGGCAGCTGGTCGCCGCACAACTACAGCGGCGGATCGGCCGGCAATGTCACGCTGCTGACCGCAATCGCCAAGTCGATCAACACCGTGCCGGTGCGGCTCGCCAAGGATCATCTCGGTATCGCCCCGATCAAGGCGATGGCCGAATCGATGGGCGTGGAATCGCCGCTGGAATCACACAAGACCATGGTGCTCGGCACGTCCCTGATGACGGTGATGGACCAGGCGACGGGCTACAGCGTCTTTGCCCAGAACGGCTTCGTTGGCTCCAGGCACGGCATCACCCAGCTCGTCACCCGCACCGGCGAAGTGGTCTATGATTGGACCAAGGACGCGACGCCGCCGCACCGCGTGTTGTCGGAACAGGCGCTGAAATACATGAACACCATGCTGGCGGCGGTGCCGGTGATCGGCACGGCAAGGCGCGCCCAGCTTCCCAACATCGTCGTCGCCGGCAAGACCGGCACGACGCAATCCTACCGCGACGCCTGGTTCGTAGGCTTCACCGGCAACTACACGGCCGCCGTCTGGCTCGGCAATGACGACTTCACCCCGACCAACAAGATGACCGGCGGTTCGCTGCCGGCGATGGTATGGCAGCGCCTGATGGTCTATGCGCATCAGAACATCGACCTGAAGCCGATCCCGGGCATCGATCATCCATTCGTCGACCCGGAGGTCGCGGCCAAGGCCGAGGAGGCGGCGAAGAAAGAGGCCGCAGACGCCACGGCGCAGGCGGAGGCCGAGCGACCGCCGGTGCTCTCCAGCCGCACCACGCAGACGCTGAGGGACATGACCAAGACTTTCCAGGCGGCACCCGTTCTCAACGCACCCACCCTGCCGGAGACGCTGTCGGCGCTTTAAGTCCTTGTTTTGATGCATATCGTTTTCCCAAAACCGCTGCACAGTTTTGGGGGACAGGCCCTAGTGGAGACTAGGCAATCTGAGACGGGCCCATTCACCGCGTGGGATCTCAGCGCCGACACGGAAGTTGAACGACAAGACCCTCGTCGCTTCGGCATCGACCTCGCACCGGAAGCCTAGGCGGTACCATGTGGTTGCCGTGCTGAAAGCGGCCTCCGGAGGGGCAAGAACATTGCCCACCTTCAGCGGAATGGATGGCAGCCATTTGGGAGAATAAGAGGCCTCCTGCAATTCCTGATTCAGAACGCTGCCGCAAAGGTTGGCAACCCTCTGATCGCGAGGCACGCCGCTCATAGAGCTTGTGGCCAGCGCATCGCCGGTAGCGCCCTGCGAGTAGAGCTTTCGAACACCGGGAAGGCCCGAATAGATCGGCGATCCAGCAACGGCGGCGTTGGTGGAACTTGGCGTCCCGGCGCTCCTGCTGCGGGACTTCGAGACCCTTGCAGGCCTGAACTTCAGCGCATTTGCGGGTTTGGGCTTTGGCTTTTCGGCCGTGGCCGGAAGCTCGACCTTACCGTCGCTCTCAGCACCCAACGGCGTCGGCGCCACGGCTTTTTCGGCGGTTTGCGCTCCTGCGTCTTGTTTGTCCGCCTGCTGTTTATCCGTGTCCTGGGCTGTCTGCTTCTCTTCACTCTGCGTCGGCTTGGCGTCCGTCGCGGCGGTTACCGGCTTGTCGTCAGCCTTGCTTGGATCTGCCCGCTGATCGGCGTCTGCCGGCGCGGCAGATTGGTTCTGTGCAGCCTTCGGCACGGCAGGCGGCTTCGAATCGTTATCCTTGGCCGGCGAGGGCGTGTTGTCTCGATCGCCGCCTCCATCCAGTGATTCCCTCGGACCGGTATCCTTGTCGCCGTACTGAAAAACGGGCTTCAGCACCGCGATAGCTGGTGGCTTCGGCGGCTGCTTTTCCAGCAAGGGCGGTTTTTCAGCCTTCGGTTCCGGCGGCTTTTCGGCCTTTGGCTGCGGTGTGGGTGGAGGCTTCGGTTTCGGTTGCTCGGGCGGAGGCACAAGCGCGACATTGACCGGCTGTTCCTGGTCCGGCTGTTGGGCAGGTCTCGGCAGGCTATAGACCAGAAACGCTGCGATGAGCGCATGCAGGATCAGCGATGCGGGCAAGGCCCACGCCAAATTCCAACGCCGTTCCTCTGTCTCGCCCTTCATCCCGATCGATGTGGAACGAAATGGCGGCGGCTTCAAGCACAGGCATCGGATCGGAGCGAACCAGTACCTTTTCACAGTCATAAGACGCGGGCCGCATTGTGGCGACGCTAGCTTCTGACGGCCTCGTCAATGACCGCTATCGCGTCGACCTCTATGAGGTAGCCTGGGGACATTATCGCTACCCCGACCACCACATTCGCTGGCTTGTGATCTCCAAACAGCGAAATCTGCGCTTCTTCGATGATCGGAACGTGTTCATCGCGCTTATAGTCGACAATGTAGATTGTGATCTTGCAAACTTGCTCAGGCCGGGCGCCTGCCGCACTGAGCGCTCGGCCGAGATTGCCGAATGCCAGGCGCGCTTGCGCCGCAAAATCACCATACCCAACGAGCTTGCCGTGTATGTCTTCGGGCTGCTGACCTGAGACGAATACCAGCTTGGATCCTGTCGCGACGACGACCTGCGTGTACATCTCTGGAACTGGCAGATCATCTGGGTTGATGAGTTCGAGCGACATTAAATAATCTCCTACTTCGTTCGACTGAAATGGACATTGGTGATCACCGCGTCGCTGGCACACAGGACGATGGCAAAGCGTCGACGCTGGTGCGTGGCGGTCTAGCAGCCTGCAGCCGCAGTAGGCATCGGTGACCAGGGGGTCACAGGGCGGAATCTCGTTGTCGTCAACACGGGGAATGCCGAGCTGCCTGTTCGGTAGAAGGACTTGATGGCAATGAGCCATCTGCATGAGCACCGGACGCGCAGGAAGCCACGATTTGCAGGCCGCATCACCTGAATATCGCCACGCCTTGGAGCAAGCCGGCTTGCCACGAGGCCCCGCGCCGCGATATCCCGAGCAACCTCCTCAGTTCCGGCCCTTCATGCTCAGAAACGTATTCCTCACGCTGCTTTCGCTTGCCATGGCCATCGGCCTGGGCGGCGGCAGCGTCTGGTACGCGCTCAACGCGCAGGACGGCGTCGGCGCGATCCGCATCGGCCGATGGACCGCCTTTCCCGAAATCGGCACCCAGGCGGCTGACCCTTATTCGAAGGCGCGCATCGCGCGTGAGGGCGTGCTGGCGCTCGGTCGGGCGGAGGGGCTCTCCTTCGTCGCCGAGCGCGACGAGGCTGGCGAGCCGCTGAAACGAGAATGCGCCTACACGATCGAAGGCGGCTATCCGACCGCCCGGTTCTGGACGCTTTATGCCGCGGACCAGTCGCTCGGCGTCATCAACACCGGCAAGGCGAGACAGGCGGCGCTGCAATCCTACGAGGTGCTGCGCCAGCCTGACAATTCGGTCGTCATCTCGGTCGGCGACCGACCTGCCCCCGGCAACTGGCTGCTCATCAACGGCTTCGGCAAGATGTATTTCGTGCTGACCTTCTACGACACGCCGATCGCCTCGAGCACCGGGCTTTCCGACGTGACGCTGCCGCGCATCCTGAAGGCAGGCTGCCATGCGTAGGCTGCTGCATGCCCTGATCCTCGGCCTGCTCGGCGCCGGCATCGTGCATATCGTGGTGCTGTTCCTGGTGCCGGAATTCTCCGAGCGCGATGCCTGGTCGCGGCTGGCGATGGCCTCCGACCTCTACAGGATGACGCGCCTGGACGCCGAAGCCGGCGGCGCGCCGGTGGTGAAGTCGGTCGACCCGATGTTCTACGCCGCCGCCTGCCGCTTCGATCTCGCCGACGGGCTGGTGCGGATCAAGGCGCCGGGCGACGTGCCGTTCTGGTCGGCCTCGGTCTATGACCGCAGCGGCCACAACATCTATTCCTTCAACGACCACAACGCCAACAGCGAGAAGCTCGATGCCGTGGTGCTGACGCCGGCGCAGATGATCGACGTGCGGCGCGATCTTCCGGAGGAATTGCAGGGCGCGATCTTCGTCGAGGCGCCGATCGAGGAAGGCATCTTCGTCGTCCGCGCCTTCGTGCCGGACGAGAGCTGGAAGCCGATCGTGTCACGCTTTCTCGAGCAGAGCGCCTGCGAGCTGCAGGACTACTGAGGAACGAAACAGATCAGTGGTGTGGGACCGTGGGCCGCGGCGAACCCGGCTTGTCCGGGCCGTCCGGGTGGGCGGCACCGACCTGCGGCTGCTGCTCGTATCGGACGCCGGGGAAGATGATGACCGCCGCCGCCGTATCGGTAGCGTGATTTACTCGATTGACCGGTGCCGTTCTCGGCACAAAAGACAGGACCATGCCCATGGTTCGCGCATTCCTCTCGGTTTGACCGGAGCACAACGCAACGCCTCCAAAGTTGATTAAGGCGGGCAGAGGGTTAACGGAGCGCTAACGGATCGCGGCTAATTTGATCTTTGTTCCCTGGAGACGCGAAACCGGCCCGGCCGGATTGAGCGGGGCCAGGTCTGTGTCGAGTATCGGGCGTATCCTCCGTGTCATCTTCGGATTTCAGGCATATCGCTATCCGGACCGAAGCGGGAAAAGCCGAAAGGCTGTTCCGCGCCGCGGTGTCGGCCTTCTGCTCGCTGACGCGCCCCTCGCGCCGCGAGATCGCCCAGTTGGAAGACCTGACGCTGCCGCTGTTTGACGAGGTTTCGGTCGAATCACGCCGCTACGTCGCCGCCGCCCTTTCCGAATGCGAATATGCGCCGGCCGCGCTGGTGCGGCGGCTGGCCGAGGAGCCGGTCGAGATCGCGGCGCCGCTGCTCACCCGCTCGAACGCGCTGAGCGACATCGACCTCATTGCGCTGATCGGCCGCCACGGCCTGCCGCATGCGCGCGCGATCGCGCGCCGCAAGGAGCTCAATCCGACCATCGCCCAGCTGATCCGCGCGCTGGAGAAGCCGACGCTGGTCAAGACGCGGCCGGCGGAGACGGTCGCCAAGCTTGCGCCGGTGGAAGCGGAGCCCACTTCCACGACGGAAAACCGCCGCCCGGATCCCGGCGTGGCCGAAGAAGATGCGCGACGCCGCCTGCGCTCCATGATGCGCCGCGCCGGCGAAGGTGTCGCCGTCAACCTGTTCCTCGGCCAGCCAACCTATGTGAAGCTGCGCGAGACGGCGCTGACAGGCAATGCCGCCTTCTTCCAGACGGCGCTTGCCGATGCCCTCGACATCGATTTCGCCATGGCCCGCTCGGTGACCGAGCAGTCGAGCTACGCCGCGCTGCTTGCGGCGCTCAAGGCGCTCGACCTCGGCGAGGACAGGGCCTTCCTGATCGCAGTCGCCCTCTATCCTGGCGAGTTCCCGCATCCGCAGGCGATCCGGCTGTTCCTCGACCGCTACCGGCTGCTGCATCGCGAGGCGGCGCTCGACAAGGTGCGGGGCTGGAAGGCCGAAACCCTGTCCCGGGCGATCCGCGGCAACGCTATCGAGACGGCAGGCGGCGGGCGCCAAGCGTCGAACGGCGATGAAAAGGCCGCTGACCGCAAGGCGTCCTGAGCGAGGAAATCAGGCAGCGGTTTTCCGCGGCGAATTGCCGGACCTGAAGCCGGGCCGCCGCCCTATTCCGCCTTCACGGAAACAAGCTCCTCGAGCGGGACGGAGCCTGCCTCGATCTCGACCACCCAGATGTCCGGATCGAATCGCTTTTCCTTGTCGAGCCGTGTATCGAACGCCGAGGCATCGTCGCTGGTGTCGAGCAAGGTGAAGAAGCGCTCATCGGGCTTGGCCGAATCGTAACTCGTCTGCGGTGCTGGCCCGTACAGAGCCGCATCCCCAAACCGGCCGCGCGAAAGCACAAAGACGGCGCCCGCCTCGGTCGCGCCGCGCTTGACCACGGCGGCAAAACCGCCGGCGCCGAACACGCGGCGCACAAGGGCCGAAACCCAAAGATCGGTGGTCACACGCATGGCAAGGTTCCGGATGGCATGCGCGGGTCCTTACAGCATTGAGAAAGGAACCGGAACGGCTAACGCCTCAGTTCGTCAGGCCGATCTCGCGCATCTTGACGTAGACTGCTTCGTCCGGCTCGCCGGTTTCGGGCAAGCCGAACAACGCCTGGAACTCCTTGATGGCGGCCTTGGTGCGGGTGCCGACGACGCCGTCGAGCTGCATGTCGTCATTGCCGAAGGCCTTGAGGCCGGCCTGGATCTTGATGATGCGGGCATCAGGCGTCTGCGTAGTGCCGTCGGCTGGCGCGGAGATCGGGATCGGGACCGGCGCGGCCGCCGAAGCGGCAGCGTTGGCGGCCGGACGCGGCGCCGGATGCGGAATCGCTGACGTCGTCTGCCGGGCGCCGAGCTGATCGAGCAGCGCGCCGTCGATCTCTCCCGATCCCGGCAAGCCGACCTTGAGCTGATAGGCCTGGATGGCCTTGCGCGTGGCGGGGCCGGTGAGGCCGTCGACCGTGCCGTCGTAGAAATTGAGGTCCTTCAATATGCTCTGCACCTGCTGGACGACCGGGTCGGGCTTGACGGCCGGCTGCGCGGGTGCCTGCCGCACGATGTTGATGGTGGTCTCCGGCTCGTCGGAGACGGCGTTCGGGAAATTCTCGATGCTCCTGGTGGCGAAGAAGGCGCCCGTGTGCGGAAAAGGCTGATACCAGAGCGCGTTGGCTGAGACGTAGAACAGGGTCACCAGGAAGGCGGTCGAGCCGCCGACCAGGACCGGATTGCGCGAGATCACCTGGCCAACCGCGACGGCGCCCTCGGCAAGGACGCTGCGCTCGGGTTCGACCACCTTAGGCCGTCTTGCGGAGCGAGCCATTGCTGTCCCCATTTGCATCCCCCTTCGGCTTTGCAGCCGACATCGGCAGCACGCCGACGGGCGCGCCCGTGCGCCGCTTCGGCCCGCTTACCGGCAGGCTGATCGTCACCGTCGTGCCCTCGCCCGGGGTGCTCTCGATCGACATCGTGCCCTCGTGCAGCGCCACCAGGCCCTTGACCAGGGACAGGCCGAGCCCGGTTCCCTCGAAACGGCGCGTATAGTCGTTCTGAATCTGCATGAACGGCTTGCCGAGATTGGCCATATCCTCCTCGGCGATGCCGATGCCGGTGTCGCTCACCCAGAAATGCAGCCGCGAGCCGACGCGCTTGGCGCCGATCGTCACACTGCCGCCATCGGGCGTGAACTTAACCGCGTTCGAAACGAGATTGATCAGGATCTGCTGCACGGCGCGGCGGTCAGCATTGATCTCGCCGGCGTCCGGCGCGATCTGCGCGCCGAGCGCGATGCCTTTCGCCTGCGCCAGCGGCCGCATCATCGAGCGGCACATATCGACCGCCTCGACAAAGCGGAACGGTTCCAGTTCGGTCGCATAGGCGCCCGCCTCGATGCGTGAGACGTCGAGGATCGAGGTGACAACGGACAAAAGATGCTGGCCCGACTGCCTGACCAGTTCGACATATTCCTTCTGGCGCGGATCGCGGAAGGCGCCGAACATCTCGTGCAGCAGCATGTCGGAGAAGCCGATGATGGCGTTGAGCGGCGTGCGCAGTTCGTGGCTGACCACCGCCAGGAAACGCCCCTTGGCCACTTCGGCGGCAGCGGCGGTCTCCCTGGCCGCGGCAAGCTCCTCGCGGAGCGCCGCGACGTCGTCGTTCTCGCGCAGCACGAGGGTGAAGACGTCCGTTTCGAGCTCGCCGCGCATCCATTCCAGGCGGAACGGGCGGAAATTGTCGGTCGAACCGCTGCCGTCGCGCGGCAGCCGGACGCGCAGGTCGAGCCGGCGTTTCGGCGCGCCCTCGCGCATGTCCGCGAGCGCGGTCAGATAAGCGACGCGGTCGGAGAGATGGACGCGGTCGAACAGGCCGGTGCCAAACAGAAGTTCCGGCGCCAGCTTCAGAATGGAACGCGCCTTGACTGATGCGTCGAGCACTTCGCCCTGGCGGCCGACACGCAGCACGACGGCGTCGATGACGTCCTCGAGACGGTCGGTCGCAGGCTCTGCCTGGCGCGTATTGGCCGGATAGGCGAAGGCCGCCGCGCGAGGCAACAGCGTCAGCGCCCAACCGAGCGGCAGCAGCCAGTGCCAGGTGGCGATCCCAGTCGCGCCGAGCGGCAGGAGCTGGTTCGCAAAGGGCTGCAGCAGAATGGCGGTGAGCGCCGCCAGGGCGCCAGAGAGCGCTGCGCGCCGTGATCCAGTGACCCACCAGGCCTCGACCGGCAAGGCGGCGGCAAGCAGCGCGACTGGGGAGGCCAATCCACCTGCCGCGGCGATGGCGCCGGCAAGGGCGAAGCCACCCACCGCAATTGCGGCGCGGCCCGCGAGCGCCATGTGGCCGGTGGCAGCAACCAGAAGTGCTGCGAACCAGCACAGGCCGAAAGCGCCGAAGATCGCGGCTATCGTGACGGCCGCGCCGAGGCTGGACGTGACCAGCGTCACCGCCGCGCCCGCCACGAGAAAGGGAGCCGTGAGCATGACGCCGATGAAGCGGCGCTGACACTGGCGCTCACCCTCGCCCGCGACGGTTGGATGAACCAAGCGTTCGCAGCCGGCGGCAACCGCCCCGGGCAACTGAACGTATCTGGCCGCAATCGAACTCAACGCACTCGTACCCGGTCGTGAAACTGCCCCTGCTTTGCAGGTGGCCCTTGATTGGCTTGAAACTCGCATCCAGCGTTTAAGGAATGGATAAGGCAGACGCGGCGGGCACCCTGCCCACACGGCAAATATTGGGACGCCGGCACCGCAAAGCTCGTCGATCTGCCGCCATGGTAAATGGTGCGTTAGCCGCAAACAGTCGCGGCGAGCCTCCCAAAAACCTGAACCGCCGGCTCTTATATCTAAAATTTCTCTTTTAAAACAGCTATATAGATGGTTGTCATAAAGTTAATGCAATCGATGAAACTTGAATGAAATCAATCTCGAAAACCAATCCTTTCGAATTTGCCTAAAATTTGAGGAAAATTCGCGGCTTCGGCGCAAGCCGTCCTTTGCGCGCCTGTGCCACTATCCCGCCCATAAAAGAGGTCATGCCGATGGGATGCATGACCCGGTCACGGACGAGAGGCATTGAAATGGGCTTTCTGATCAGGATGGCTTTCTGGTTCTCGCTGGTGCTCCTGGCGCTTCCGCTCAGCATCGGCCCGGACGCGGATGGCCGCGAGGCGGTCGGGCCGATCCAGGCGCTGTTTGCGGCGCGCGAGGCGGTCGGCGACATTGCCGGCATCTGCGAGCGCAAGCCGGACGTCTGCGAGACCGGCAAGTCGGCCATGCACACCATCACCATCCGCGCCAAGGAAACCGCCAAGATGGCCGCCGCCATGCTGGACGACCAGCAGCCGGAGAAGGCGGCAGCGCCCGAGGCAAAGGTTGCGGAAACTTCTGTCGAGACCACCGGCAGCGTCGTCGAAGACGTCGTTCTGCCCGCCAAGGTCAACATCCCGGTGATGCTGACGGCGAAGAACTGAGATTCCTTTCAGCCGTTCGCTCGGCTTCTTTAGTTTTGGCGCAATTCCGAACTGAAAAGCGTTTCGCACTTTTCCTGGAATTGCTCTAACGCCGCGGGCCCGTCCGACCTCTCGACGCCCGCGGCGTCTTTCTTTTTCCGTGACGCGGCGGCGACGGATCACTATATCCGGGCTATGACGATCTCGATCGAAACGATCCGCGACGACTTCTCCCTGCTCGACGAGTGGGAGGACCGCTATCGCTATGTGATCGAGCTCGGCGAGGGGCTGCCGCCGTTTCCCGAGGCCGAACGCACCGCGGCCAACAAGGTGCCGGGCTGCGTCAGCCAGGTTTGGCTGACGACCGAGCAGGGTCCGGGCATCGATCCGGTGATCAGCTTCCAGGGGGATTCGGACGCCCACATCGTGCGCGGCCTCGTCGCCATCATGCTGGCGCTGTTCTCGGGCCGGCCGGCCAGCGAAATCCAAGACACCGACGCGGAAGTGACGCTGAAAGAGCTTGGCCTCGACGAGCATCTGTCGCCGCAGCGCGCCAATGGCCTGCGCTCGATGGTCAAGCGCATCAAGCGCGATGCGGATGCGGCGCTGAAGCAGACCGCCTGACCGCGGCTCCAGAGCGGTTCAGCTCCAAATATTTGTTCCCACAAAAGCAAAACGGCGCCCCTGAGGACGCCGTCGAACTTGCAGACGCTGGCTGCGCTGTCAGCGGCCCTTGCGCTTGCGGCCGAGGCCCATCTTCTTGGCCAACTGCGAACGGGCCGCGGCGTAGTTGGGAGCGACCATCGGATAGTTGGCATCGAGGCCCCACTTCTCGCGGTATTCTTCCGGAGTGAGGTTGTAGTGGGTCATCAGGTGGCGCTTCAGCGACTTGAACTTCTTGCCGTCTTCGAGACAGACGATGTAGTCGTCATGCACGGAGCGCTTCGGGTTGACGGCCGGCTTCTGCTTCTCGGCCGACGGCTGCTCCGTCGTGCCGCCGACGCGTCCGAGCGCGGCGTGAACGTCGGCGATCAGGTTCGGCAGTTCGCCGACCGGCACCGGGTTGTTGCTGACATAGGCCGCGACGACATCGGCGGTCAGCTCGATCAGCGCGTCACTATTGCTTGAAGGTGTTTCGACGATATCCATTGTGCTCAGGCCCCAACGAGAGTTTGTTTCTAGACTGTGCCCTTTTTTGAGATCGGGCATCGCGCGAATTTCATGCAGGCAAGCCCCTGCGATTCGCGTCGCATCATCCTAATGGCGCTGTGCTGCAAGTAAGTCAATTCGCCTATTAAAATATATTCGGCGATATTCATCAAATATTGCCGTTTCAGCTTCAAAAATTCGTGCGTCGTGTAACTTAGCGAGATTTTTCTGGCCGGACCAGCGCAGCCTGACGCTGCGTCAAGTTCGCTTTACACCTCAGGCGGCGGCAGACATAGTCCTTAATGCTTGACTAATGCTTGTCTGCCCCCAACGGCAAGCATCGAAAAATCACACATGCCAGAGGCTACAAGGACACTCTCGCTCGCGCGGAGCGGGTAGTGAGGAACCTCTCAATAGGGCGTGATATACTTGCCGTAGACCCAGCCGGTGACGAAATGACCGTTCTGCGCCGGATCGTGCCAGACCTCGCACCAGCGATGGCGGATCGCCTGGCGCTGCTTCCAGTGCGGTTGGCCGGCAATGTCGAGCAGATCTATCCCGCCCGTGCAGCGGCCGGTCATCTGCAGGACGGTGCCATTTGGATAGGCCGCCTGCTTTTGCGATGTGTTTGACGGATATTTGCGGGCGTTGAGCGTGTCGCCGAACGGCACACCCGCCACTTGCCAGGCGGCGAACGCGGTTGCATGAGACTGACTGGAAAGGGCCAGGACTACCGAAGCGATGACGAAAGCCATTGCAGTGCGAACATAGGACTTCATCTTTTCCCCCTTCAACTTGCCTTATGCAGGCGGTCTTGAAGCCCGCCCCTTGAACCGCTGCTGAGTGGCGTGTTCATTCGCCATTCAAGCAAACTTCAGGCAAATTCCACAGCGAGACGCAATGACCAGATCTTCCGCCTTCCCGACCGCCATCCCGCCGCGGCCCGAGAAACGCCCCGTCTTCGACACGCATCACGGCATCACCCGGACCGACGACTATGCCTGGATGCGGACCGACAACTGGCAGGCGATGTTCAGGGACCCATCGCTCCTCGACGGTGCGATCCGCTCCCATCTCGAGGCCGAGAATGTCTACCAGGCGACGTTGATGGCCGACACGGCAGAACTGCGAGCCAAGCTTTTCGCCGAGATGAAGGGGCGCATCAAGGAAGACGATTCGACAGTTCCGATGAAGGACGGCCCCTATGCCTATGGCTCGTCCTTCCGGCAGGGCGGCGAGCATCCGCGCTACTTCCGCACGCCGCGCGACGGCGGCGTGGACGAGATCCTGCTCGACGGCGATAAGGAAGCGGAAGGCAAGCCCTATTTCCGCCTCGGCGGCGTCGACCATTCGGCCGACCACAGGAAGCTGCTCTGGGCCTTCGATGACAAGGGCTCGGAATTCTTCTCGCTGCGCGTGCGCGACATCGCCAGCGGCAAGGAACTGGCCGATCAGGTCCCGGATACGGGTGGCGGCGGGGTGTGGAACGCCGGCGACGGCGGCTTCTTCTATACTCGCCTCGACGACAATCATCGCCCGTCCAAGGTGTTCTTCCACGCGCTCGGCGACAGCCCGGAAATCGACCGGCTGATCTATGAGGAGACCGATCCCGGCTTCTTCATGGATGTCAGCGGCACACGCTCCAACGACTGGATCATGATCGGCATCAACGACCATGAAACCTCCGAATACCGGCTTTTGCGCGCCGACCAGCCCTTCGCCGAACCGAAGCTGGTGGCGGCCCGCGAGACCGGCCTGCAATACGATCTCGAAGAAGGCGGCGACATCTTCTTCATCCTCACCAATGCCGACGGCGCCAAGGACTTCAAGATCATGACCGCGCCGGTCGAAAACCCGGCACGCGCCAATTGGACGGAACTGGTGCCGCACGAGCCCGGCCGGTTGATCCTGTCGGCGCTGGGCTTCAAGCGTCATATGGTCAGGCTGGAGCGCAAGGAAGGGCTGCCGCGCATCGTCGTGCGCGAGCGCGCCAGCGGCGAGGAGCATTTCATTTCCTTCGACGAGGAGGCCTTCTCGCTCGGCCTCTCCGGCTCCTACGAATACGACACCGAGGTGATGCGCTTCACCTACTCGTCGATGACGACGCCGGCGCAGGTCTTCGACTACAACATGCGTACCCGAGAGCGCGTTCTATTGAAGACGCAGGAAGTGCCTTCAGGCCATGATCCGGAGCACTATGTCACGCGCCGGCTGATGGCGCCCGCCGCCGACAGTGAACTGGTGCCGATCTCGCTGATCCATCATCGCGACACGCCGCTCGACGGCTCCGCGCCCTGCCTGCTTTATGGCTATGGCTCCTATGGGATCGCCGTTCCGGCCGCCTTCAACACCAACTGCCTGTCGCTGGTCGATCGCGGCTTCGTCTACGCCATCGCCCATGTGCGCGGCGGCAAGGACAAGGGCTACGGCTGGTACGAGGACGGCAAACGTCGGCACAAGATGAACACCTTCACCGATTTCATCGCCTGCGCGCGCCATCTGGTGGCCGAGCGTTACACAAGGCACGACCGCATCGTCGCCCAAGGCGGTTCGGCCGGCGGCATGCTGATGGGTGCCATCGCCAACATGGCGCCGGAGAGCTTCGGCGGCATCGTCGCCGAGGTGCCCTTCGTCGACGTGCTCACCACCATGCTCGACGCCAGCTTGCCACTGACGCCGCCCGAATGGCCGGAATGGGGCAATCCGATCGCGTCGGCCGACGACTACGGCACGATCGCGGCCTACTCGCCCTACGACAACGTCGCGGCGCTCGACTATCCGCCGATCCTGGCGCTGGCCGGGCTCACCGACCCGCGCGTCACCTATTGGGAGCCGGCCAAATGGGTGGCGCGGCTGCGCGACCGCAAGGCGGGCGACAATCCGGTGCTGTTCAAGATCAACATGGAATCCGGCCATGCCGGCGCGTCGGGCCGGTTCTCGCGCCTGGAGGAGATCGCGTATATCTACGCCTATGCCCTGAAAGTGACCGGCAAGGTCTGATTTTTACTCGCAATTGCGACGACCACGCGCTACGCAATTCGCCGTCGTTTTTTGGTCGCGGCCCTTTCGGGTCGCGCCCGCCATACATTCGCAAGGGTCGTCATGCTGCTCGTCGACGTCTATCTCGACAAATCGCCCATCCAGGGCATCGGCGTCTTCGCCAAACACCGCATTCCAAAAGGCACGTTGATCTGGAAGCTTGATCCAAGATTCGACCGATGCATTCCCGTCGACACCTATGAGAACGAATCCGGCCCGGTGAAATCCTATCTCGACCGCTATTCCTATCCCGACCGGCGAGACCCCAACTACATCGTCTTCGAGGCGGATGACGCCCGCTACATGAACCACGCCGACGAGCCGAACTGCGACGTGTCCTCGCCCGAGGAGACCTACGCATCGCGCGACATCGCGCCCGGCGAGGAGCTGACCTGCGACTACAACCACTTTTTCGAAAACGGCTTCGACTTCCTCGGCGACCGCCACCCGTAGCCTGAGATCATTTTGCCGGCTTGCGCGCCGGGTAGCCGTTGGGGTGCGGCGGGACGGCCCTGAGATAGGCGGCGATCGCGGCGCGGTCGTCGGCCGTCAACTCGGCCATGTTGCGCTGCACCTCGACCATGGCGCCGCCGACGGAATCGAAATCGGGCGTGAAGCCGGTTTCGAGATAATTGGCGATGTCGGCCTCCGACCAGCTTTTGATGCTGTTCCCGTCGGGGGTGATGTTGGGCACGACGCCTGAGCCTTCGGCGGCCACGGCTCCCGCGAGCCACTCGGCCTTCTTGACGCCGCCGGCGAAATCGCGCGGCGTGTGGCATTCGCCGCAATGGCCGGGGCCCTCGACCAGATAGCGGCCGGCCAGCACCTTGTCCGGCGTGCCGTCGGGCAAGGCGATTACCGGATCGGAGCTGAGATAGAGCCGCTTCCAGAGACCAATGCCGCGACGGATGTTGAAGGGGAAGGACAGCTTGTGGCCGGGCGCCTTGCCGGCGACCGCCGGCAGCGTCTTCATGAAGGCATAGAGATCGGCGATGTCGGCCGGCTTCATGCGCGCATAGGAGGCATAGGGAAAAGCCGGATAGAAATTCTCGCCGGAGGGCGAAACGCCCTTCAGCATGGCATTGGCGAAATCTTGCTCGCTCCAGGCGCCGATACCGTCCTTGGCATCCTGCGAGATGTTGGGCGGCACGAAAGTGCCGAACGGCGTCTTCAATTCCAGCCCGCCGGCAAGCTCCAGGCGGCCGTCACCCTTCGAGCCCGGTTTGGCATGGCAGGACGTACAGCCGCCGGCATTGAAGATGCGCTGGCCCCTGGCGGCATCGCCGGTCCCGAGTTCAGCGACAGTCGCCGCATCGAGCCGGACTGGCGCCGACAAAGCCCAACCGGCGACCGCGCCGGCGCCGCCCAGCACGATGACGGCGCCAACGAGCTTCTTCAGCCAGGCCATATCAGGCGATCAGCCCTTCTTGATCCTGTAGCTCTGGTGGCAGGTGCCGCAGTCGCCGCCGATCGTGTTGAGCTGTGCCTTCAAGGCATCGACATCGGTCGGCGGGGAAGCGACCGCGGCCTTGACATTGGTCAACAACTTATCCTCGGTAGCCTTGAAGCCCGCCATGTCTTCCCAGATCTTGGGCGCGGCCGTGGTATCGCCCTTATCGCTGCCGGCGGGAAACAGCTTCTCGGCGTCGAACCTCTCGGCATTGGCCTGCAATGCCTTGAGTGTCGTCAACACGGCGGTGGCGTCGAAATCCTCCTCGCCCTTGACGACCTTCGACAACTGGCCGGCGAGCTTGCCGCGCTCCTTCATCAGGGCCTGGCGATCCTGGACCGGATCGGCAAAGGCGGCTGAACCGACAAGAGCGAGCATAGAGATGGCAAGGACAAGCTTTCTCATTCAATTGGCTCCATGGTGAAGGAAGAGAGCGACTGAACGTTAACGGACGTCGCGGCGGAAATATTCCTCAGCGCCGCGACAATTCTCCGGACAGGGATCGACCTCCAGTAGCCGGCGAAAAAGAAAAGCCCCGGCATGCCGGGGCTCTTTCGTCGAATTGATCAGCCTTTCGCCTTCTCATAAAGCTCCAGAACATAATCCCAGTTGATGAGGCTATCGACGAAGGCTTCGAGATATTTCGGCCGCGCGTTGCGGTAGTCGATGTAATAGGAGTGTTCCCACACGTCGACGCCGAGGATCGGCGAAGCGCCATGGACCAGCGGGTTCTCGCCGTTGGGGGTCTTCGAGATCGCGAGCTTGCCGTCCTCGACCGAGAGCCATGCCCAGCCGGAGCCGAACTGGGTGGTGCCGGCGGCGACGAAATCCGCCTTGAACTTGTCGTAGCCGCCGAGATCGCTGTCGACGGCCTTCTGCAGCGCGCCCGGCAGCTTGTTGCCGCCGCCGCCCTTCTTCATCCATTTCCAGAAGTGGATGTGGTTGTAGTGCTGGGCGGCGTTGTTGAAGAGCCCGGCATTCTTGCCGAAGGACTGCTTCACGACCTCTTCAACCGACAGGTCGCCCATTCCAGCCTCGGCGGCCAGCTTGTTGCCGTTGTCGACATAGGCTTTGTGGTGCTTGTCGTGGTGATACTCCAGCGTCTCCTTCGACATGTAAGGCTGCAGCGCCTCATAGTCGTAAGGCAAAGCGGGCAACTCAAAAGCCATGGATGGTACTCCCTCAGGAAAAAGTCCGGTGCAACTACCGGACTAAGATAGGTCTGGAATGGATTGGGGCAACTCCGGAATGAAGCGCCGGTCGCCTTTTTATCCGCTCAGGCGGCGGGAGTCGAATGCGCCCAATCCCAATAGAGCTCGCGCGCCTTCTTGGCCACCGGTCCGGGCTGGAGATCGCGGTCCTCGATGCGGGTGATCGGCACCACTTTCGAATGGTTGCCGGTCGAGAATATCTCGTCCGCTTCGAGGAAATCGCGGATCGTGAGCGTCTTTTCGGTGGTCCTGAAGCCGTAGTCGCCGAGCAGGTTGATCGTGCGCGAGCGGGTGATGCCGGACAGGAACGTGCCGTTCGCAGCCGGCGTCATCACATGGCCGTCCTTGACCAGGAAGATGTTGGAGGTGCCGGTCTCGGCGACGTTGCCCAGCATGTCGAGCACCAGCGCATTGTCGAAGCCACGATTCTTGGCCTCGAGGATGGCGCGGCCGTTGTTGGGATAGAGGCAGCCGGCCTTGGCGTTGGTCGGCATCGTCTCGAGGGTCGGCCGCCGGAATGGCGAGACGCCGATCGAAAAGCCGGAAGGCGGAATCATCGGCGATTCATAGAGGCAGAGACAGAAGCGGGTCGAGGCCGGATCGGCCGGCACGCCCATATAGCCGCCATGCTCGGCCCAGTACATCGGCCTGATATAGACGGCGGTCCTGCCGTCGAATTTCTTCAGGCCATCCCAGGCCAGCCCGACGATCTCATCGGCGCTCATGGATGGCTTCAGGCCGAGCGCGATCGCCGAGGCGTTGACGCGCGCGGCATGACGGTCGAGATCGGGCGCCACGCCCTCAAACCAGCGGGCGCCGTCGAAGACGCTGGTGCCCAGCCACATGGCGTGGCTGCGCGGTCCGAGAATGGCGACGTTGCCCTCGTACCAGTCGCCGTCCAAATAGGTCCATGTCGCGGACTGCGCCGCCGCCGCCAGTGTCATCGTTTGCCGTCCATATGGATGATTTCAGACCGCCATAGGACGACGCTTTGAAGGCCGGCGTCAACCGACATCGGCAAAAATCGTTGAGGCCAGAGGCACTTGACCGCAATCAATGCTTGCACGGCAAGCCTGCGCGCCGCAAAACTTAAGCCATGCATCATGCGGCCTATGTCTTCGACGCCTATGGCACGTTGTTCGACGTGCATGCGGCCGTGCGCCGCCATGCCGGCGAGATCGGACCGGACGGCCAGCTTCTCTCCGAAATCTGGCGCGCCAAGCAGCTCGAATATTCCTGGGTCAGGACGCTGATGGGCGCCTATGCCGATTTCTGGCAGCTCACCGAGCAGGCGCTGGACTTCGCGCTCAAGAAGGTGCCTTCGGCCGATCCGGCGCTGAGAGCCAGGCTGCTGGAAGCGTATTGGCGGCTCGACTGCTACCCGGAAGTGCCGGCGGTGCTGAAGGCGCTCAAGGCATCGGGCGCGAAGCTTGCGATCCTCTCCAACGGCTCGCCGGAAATGCTGCAGGCGGCGGTGAAGTCCGCCGCCCTCGACCAGATCCTCGACGACGTCTTCTCGGTCGATGAGATCAAGCGCTTCAAGACCGACCCGTCGGTCTACGACATGGTGGTCACGGGCTGGCGGCTCTATCCGGAGGCGGTGTCGTTCCAGTCCTCCAACCGCTGGGACGTCGCGGGCGCTGCCAAGTTCGGCTTCCGCACCGTCTGGATCAATCGCACCAACCAGCCGGACGAATACCGGGACTTTCCGCCGGGGCTGATCCTGCCCTCGCTCGAAGGCCTTTTGGCAGGCGCCTGACCTTGCTGTTGCTGCAGCGCAACAGATGTGTCGTGGTCACAGCTTCGCCTTTGTTTGTCCACCCTGAGGCCAGAATTGGAACCGCCTATCACCGCCGACTATTATTGGAACTGCCGGCGGCCAGCCTGCGGATTCATGCTTTCTTGCGAGTTTAAGACCTAGAAAAGGCAACCATGTCAGACGCTTCCTTCCGCATCAGCCGCCGTGGCTTCCTCAATCTCACGGCCCTCGGCGCTGCTTCGGCCGCGGTTTCCGCCTGCACCACCACCGGTCCGGGCCCCGAACCTGTCCAGCCGCCACCGCCGGCCTATGTGGAACCGCCGCTCGGCGACTACGAGACGATGTATGGGCCGATATCCGACAACGGCTTCGACCTGCCGGCCATCCCGGTGAACAAGATCGATCACCAATTCCTGCGCCAGATCGTTCCCGACCCGACCGGACAGCGGCCAGGCACGATCGTTGTCGATACGACGAACCACTTCCTCTATCTGGTGCGCGAGGGCGGCCAGGCGATCCGCTACGGCGTCGGCCTCGGCCGCGCCGGCTTCGAGTGGTCGGGCGACGCCGTGGTGCAGTGGAAGCAGAAGTGGCCGACATGGACGCCGCCGGACGAGATGGTCTCCCGCCAGCCGGAACTGACGCAATACAGCGCCAAGAATGGCGGCATGCCCGGTGGGCTGAAGAACCCGCTCGGCGCCCGCGCGCTCTACCTCTTCCAGGGCAATCAGGACACGCTCTACCGCCTGCACGGCTCGCCGGAATGGTGGTCGATCGGCAAGTCGGTCTCGTCGGGTTGCGTGCGCCTGATCAACCAGGACATCATCGACCTCTACGACCGCGTGCCCAACAAAAGCCCGGTGGTCGTGACGGCCGATATCGGCGAGCCTGTGACCGACATGCCGGAGCGCCGGGCCATTCCGATCGACAACGGCGTGCCGACAGGTTCGATCCTGCTCGGGCCCGTAAAGCGGATCACCAACGAGATCTTCTGACGTGCGATTGATCAGCGGTGCTCGGCGAATATGGGCGCCAGCACCGCGATGCCCCGCCGCAGCGCCTCCGTGTCGAGCCCGGCATAGCCGAGAACAAAGCCCGCCGTTCCAGGTCGCGGCTCGCTCGGGTCGTAGAGCGGCGACACGGGATAGAGACCGATCCCGGCGGCGCGCGCCGCCGCAATGATCGCCGGCTCGCGTTCGGCGGCGATGCCGTTCATCCAGGCAACGACGTGCAGTCCGGTGTCGGCGCCCGCGACAGTGACCCTTGATCCGAGATGATCGGTCAGCGCTCGCAGCAACACCTGTCTGCGCTCGGCGTTTTTCCTGCGGATGCTGCGGACGTGACGCTCGTAAGCGCCGCTCGTCAACAGGTCCGCCAACACATCCTGTTCCAGCAGCGGAGCATGCCGGTCGGTCAGGCGCTTTGCCTCGCTGAACGCGCGGCACAGGCCGGGCGGGACGACGAGATAGCCGAGCCTTAGAGTGGGCGAGAGTGTCTTGGAGAATGTGCCGACATAGATGACCGACTCAGCGTCGAGGGTTTGCAGCGGCGGGATGGGGGCGATGTCGTGGCGGTATTCGCCGTCATAGTCGTCCTCGACGATGGTGGCGCCTGTCGCCTTGGCCCAGGCCAGGAGGGAACGCCGCCGTGTCGCCGAAAGCACGCCGCCGAGCGGAAACTGATGCGACGGCGTCACGTAAGCCAGGCGAGCCGGAGGCAGCGCATCCGTGCTTAGCCCGTCCGCGTCGACCGCAACCGGCACGGCGACGCCGCCCGCCGCGACAAAGGCATGGCGTGCCAGCAGATAGCCCGGATTCTCGATCACGAACGGATCGCCGGGATCGAGCAGCAGCCGCGCGCAGAGGTCGAGCCCTTGCTGTGAGCCGTTGACGATGACGATCCGGTCCGGCGTGCAACTGATGCCGCGGGCGCGCCAGAGATAGGCCTGAAGCGCGTTGCGCAGAACGGAAGACCCCTGAGGGTCGCCATAACGCAGCCGCGCGGCGCGCTGCAGAATGGCCTTGGTCGACGCGCGACGCCAGGCCAGCACCGGGAAGTCGGCTCCGGACAGGTCGCCATAGCGGAAATCGGCGACCTTGGCCGGCTGCTGTTCCACCGGCGGCGGCAGGGCCAGCAATCGGCGCGCGAATGCCGAGAGACTGCGGGGCTGAGCAGCCGTGATGGGCGCCTCCCCTGACGCCCTTTCCAGCCCTGGAGCAACGATCGCGCGCGCCCCCTGCCGGATGATCAGATAGCCTTCGGCGTTGAGCTGGTTATAGGCGGCCGTCACCGTGGTGCGTGACGCGCCCCATTCGGCGGCGAAGGCCCGCGACGACGGCAGGCGGTCGCCGGGCCGGTAGGCGCCGCTGTGGATCTGCGCCTTGATCGCCGCGATGATCCGTCGCGCGACACCATCCTGTTGCAACTGGACCACCAAAAACCTTCAAAACTGGATATTTCAAGCAAGCCAGCTTTCCGGCATCTTCACTTGCAAAGCAAGGAGTTTTCGCAATGTACATCCCGCCCGCCTTCCGCGATGACGATCATGAGAGCCTCAAGGCAACGATCCGCGCGGCGCGGCTGGCGACCCTGGTCACCGCCACGGCGGAAGGGCCGCTGGCGACGCCATTGCCGCTTTTCCTCGACGAGGACGAGGGCGAGGATGGCGTGATCTATGGCCATGTCGCGAAGGCAAACCCGCACTGGCGTGCCCCACCGCTGGGCGAGGGGCTGGCGATCTTCATGGGGCCGGACGCCTATGTGACGCCGGCGTGGTACCAGACCAAGCAGGAAACCGGAAAGGTGGTGCCTACCTGGAACTATTTCGCCGTCCACGCCCATGGGCCGATCGAGTTCTTCGACGATGCCGACCGGCTGCTCCAGGTCGTCACGCGCCTGACCAATCTCCACGAAGCCGGGCGCGCCTCGCCCTGGTCCGTATCGGATGCGCCGGCCGATTTCATCCAGGCGCAATTGCGCGGCATTGTCGGCCTGCGCATGCCGATCACGCGGCTCGAAGGCAAGCGCAAGATGAGCCAGAACCGCAACGCGGCGGATCGTGCCGGCGTCGTGTCCGGTCTATCGTCGAGCGACCGGCCTTCGGACCGTGAGGTCGCCCCGCTCATCCCGTCGTGAGACATAATCCCGTTCGCTTCAAGCCGAGTCCATCATGCCGGATCTGACCCAGTTCGCCTTGTATTTCGCCGCGGCGCTCCTGCTTGCCATCACGCCCGGACCGGGCATTTTCTACGTCGCCGCGCGCACGCTCGCCGGCGGACGGGCGGAAGGCATTGCCTCCAGTTTCGGGACGGGCCTCGGCGGCATGGTTCACGTGCTTGCCGGCAGCATCGGCGTTTCCGCCCTCGTGCTCGCAAGCGCGGAACTGTTCACGGCGCTGAAGCTGATCGGCGCGGCCTACCTCATCTGGCTCGGCCTCCGCACCTTCCAGTCCGCCCGCCGCGAGGCAAAGACAATGCTGGAGGGCGGCGCGCCGGCGCCTGCGGTCGGCGCTGGCCGAGCGTTTCGCGAAGGGGTGCTGATCGAGGCGTTGAACCCGAAGACGGCTGCCTTCTTCCTCGCCTTCATTCCGCAATTCGTGGACCTCGGCGCCGGCCACGTCGCCCTGCAGTTCATGGTGCTCGGCTTCGTGTCGGTGACGCTCAACACGCTGGCCGATGTCGTGGTGGCCTTTGCGGCGAGCCGAATCCGGGAAAGCGCGGCGGGGCACACCGGCGTGATCCGCCGGCTGCGGGAAGTGTCGGGCGGCGTAATGATCGCGCTCGGCATCGGGCTTGCCATAGCCAAGCACCCTGCCCTCTGATTGGCAGGGCTATCGCATATGAGATTCTTACGAAGAGAGACCCCCACCCCAACCCTCCCCACAAGGGGGAGAGAATGCTGCCGCGCGCCTTTACCGATGCTATTGGGCGTCGACTTCGGAAGTTTGCCGCGTTGAGCGGCTAGTGGCTCTGCACAGGGATTATGACTCTTTGGCGAAGGGCTTTGGATAGGCTT
>SAQE01000045.1 GCA_004020545.1 Mesorhizobium sp.
GCCAACTATTTCAAGGCCGCTGGATATGACCCGGATTAAATCGGACGTGCTCTAGCCGAACACGAGCGACTGATGGGCGGCGACCCCGGCCATGGCCCCGCCCGACACGGCGAAGGCGATGTTGTGCATCAGGCGCGCCGCGTCCCCTGCCGCGAAGACGCCAGGCACGGACGTCTGCTGTTTGTCGTCCACCGCGATCGCCTGGCCGAGTGGGCCCTCGTTGAAAGCGCAGCCCAGCTGGTCGGCGAGCGGGCTCGCCATCTCGTTGCGAGGCGCGGTGAACACTGCCCTGACACCAACGTTCCGGCCGCCAGCGAGTCTGATGATGAGGCCGCCGGAATAGTCGTCTTGCATTTCGATCACCGGCGCCGGCTCGAAGCGAATCCTTCGCTTCTCCAGGATCCTCACCTGGTCCGCGTCCGGCTCGAACAAGCCATTGCCGAACAGCGTGACGTCGCCCCAGTCGGAAATCAGCTCCGCCTGGTGCATCGACATCGGTCCGGTCACCAGCACGCCGAGCGGGCCGCCGGCCACTTCATAGCCGTGGCAATACGGACAATGCAGCACCTTTCTGCCCCAAAATTCGGCGAGGCCCGGAACATTGGGCAGAATGTCGCGCACGCCGCTGGCGAGCACCAATCGTGTCGCCTCGAATATCTCGCCGCTATCGGTGCGAACCTCGAAGCCGTTGCCGGCAGCGGTGGCGCGCTCGGCTCGACCGGTGACCATCCTGGCAGTGGGGTAGGCGAGCAATTGCCGCCTGGCTTCGTCGAGGATGGCGGATGGCGTGCGGCCGTCCTGGCCAAGGTAGCCATGCGAATGTTCTGCAAAGCGGTTTCTCGGCTCACCGGCATCGATCACCAGTAACTTGCGTCGCGCTCGCGCCGGCTGCATAGCAGCCGATAGGCCGGCGAAGCTGCCGCCAATGACGATCACATCATACTGCATGGCTCGACACTCCAATCAGGTCATAGCGGCGGCGGAAATCGGCCGTGAGGTCGGCCAGCGTGATTTGGCTGAGCTTCTCGGCGAGCAGCCTTTCCGCCTCGAGACGAAAATCGTCGAGCGCGGCAATCACCGCCTGCTCGACTAGGCATCCCGGGCTTTCCGGCTCGGTGCTGAACGGCATCATCGTTTCGCCGAGCGCTGCGCTGATCTCTGCCAGCGAGATCTTCTCCGGCACGCGGCCGAGCAGCCAGCCGCCGCCATGGCCGCGCGAGGAGGTGACGATGCCCGCCTTGCGCAAGCCGGCGACGGTGCGGCGCACCACCACCGGGTTGGTGTGAATGAAGGCGGCAAGCTGCTCGGATGTCAGCGCCTTATCGGGTGCTTCCGCCATGTGGACAAGGATGTGCAGCGTGGAAGACAGTCGGCTATTGCGTTTCATGTAACTTAGTTAGTTACGAATCTGGTCGCCGTCAACTTTGTTCGCTGGACCTTTTCGCTTTCGCGCTGGCAGTGTTTAGTCCGGCCATGGCCTTCACCATCCGCCAATTGCAGTTCTTCGTCGCCGTCGCCGAGCAGGGCACCGTCTCGGGCGCCGCGCAGAACCTCTCGATCTCCCAATCCTCGGTCACCGAGGCGATCAAGGAACTGGAGAGCGATCTCGGCGTCGAATTGTTCGAGCGTCATCCGCGGGGCTTGAACATCACCCACAAAGGCCATCAGTTCCTGCGCCACGCGACAAAAATCCTGGCCGATGTCTCCGATGCGCGCCGCGCCTTCCTCGGCGACCAACTGACGGCCGGCGGGCGGCTCCAGCTCGGCGTCACCTCGCTGGTCGCCGGCTATGTGCTTTCCGATCTGCTGGCTCGCTACCGCCGCGCCTATCCCGGCGTCGAGGTCTCGGCCATCGAGGACAATGGCGACTATCTCGAGCACCTCCTGGTCGGCGGCAAGCTCGACATCGCCGTCATGGTCACCTCCAATCTGCGCGACCGCACCGCGCTGCAGTCCGAAATCCTCGAGGTCTCCGCCTATCGGCTCTGGCTGCCGCTCAGTCACAAGCTCGCCAGCGCCGACATCATCGGTATCGGCGATATCGCGTCCGAGCCGCTGATCATGCTGACCGTCGACGAGATCGAGGAAAACACCGGCAAGCTGTTGTCGGCGATCGGCGCGAGACCCCATGTCGCCTTCCGCACCCGCTCGGTCGAGGCCGTGCGCAGCCTCGTGGCTACCGGCGCCGGCGTGGCGCTTTTGCCCGACCTCGTCTACCGCCCCTGGTCGCTGGAAGGCGACCGCATCGAATCCCGCGATATCTCCGGCTCGCTTCCGGTCGTCCAGGTCGGCATGGTCTGGCGCCGTGGCTCCAGCCTGCCGCAGTCCGCCCGCGATTTCATCGGCCTCGCCCAATCGCAGCGCATGGTCCGGCAGCGGCTCTGAACAGAGCAATTCCCGGAAAAGTGTGAAACGGTTGGGCTCGGCGACTTCGCCGTAGCCTTCCATCCGGAATTGCGTCAAATAAAAAGTATCGGAAAAACCGATATCGTCTTTCTGATAAATGAATTTGCGAAACCGGATTTTTCACAGCACTTTTTCGCCAGGGAACAAAAGTCGCTCGGGAGCGCGGCTGTCGGGGCACTGAGAGCTCTGGCGTTCAGGTTTGCGCATGATCCTTTTTGAAAACCGAAGCGGTTTCGGGGTCATACGCCAAAATGGGAGATCGATGATGAATGCATTCCTGAAGTCATGCACGGCGTTGACGGTTGCGCTGGCCTTCTCGGGTCAGGCGATCGCCCAGGTCAAGGAACTCGGCAAGGGCGAGGGCGAGCTCAATATCGTCGCCTGGCCGGGCTATATCGAGCGCGGCGAGACCGACAAGAACTATGACTGGGTGAGCGCCTTCGAGAAGGAGAGCGGCTGCAAAGTGAACGTCAAGACCGCCAACACGTCGGACGAGATGGTCTCGCTGATGAACGAAGGCGGCTTCGACCTCGTCACGGCTTCGGGCGATGCATCGCTGCGCCTCGTCGCCGGCAAGCGCGTGCAGCCGATCAACACCGATCTCGTCCCGAGCTGGAAGACGGTCGACGACCGCCTGAAGGACGCGCCCTGGTTCACCGTCGACAAGGTGCACTACGGCGTTCCCTACCAGTGGGGCCCGAACATCCTGATGTACAACACCGACGTCTTCAAGGAAGCGCCCAAGAGCTGGAACGTCGTCTTCGAGGAGATGAAGCTGCCCGACGGCAAGTCGAACAAGGGTCGCGTGCAAGCCTATGACGGCCCGATCCACATCGCGGACGCCGCCAACTACCTGATGTTCCACAAGCCGGAACTGGGCATCAAGGACCCCTACGAGCTTACCGAAGACCAGTACAAGGCCGCGCTCGATCTGTTGCGCACGCAGCGCACGCTGGTCGGCCGCTACTGGCATGACGCCGCGATCCAGGTCGACGACTTCCAGAACGAAGGCGTAGTTGCTTCGGGCTCCTGGCCCTATCAGGTGAACACGCTGGTCGCCGCCAAGAAGCCGGTCGCCTCGACCGTGCCGGAAGAAGGCGTCACCGGCTGGGCGGACACCACCATGATGGAGGCCGACGCCGCGCATCCGAACTGCGCCTACATGTGGCTCGAGCACTCGCTCTCGCCCAAGGTCCAGGGCGACGTCTCGGCCTGGTTCGGCTCGCTGCCGGTGGTGCCGGCCGCCTGCAAGGGCAACGAGCTGCTCGGCGACGAGGGCTGCAAGACCAACGGCTACGACAATTTCGACAAGATCAAGTTCTGGAAGACGCCGGTGTCGAAATGCGCCAGCCAGAACGATCAGTGCGTGCCTTATTACCGCTGGGTGTCGGATTACATCGGCGTCATCGGCGGACGGTAACGAACCTCACCCTCCCCCTTGTGGGGAGGGTCGACGCGTAGCGTCGGGGTGGGGGTCGGCGCAACCGCTTGGGCTAGTCACCCCCACCCGCGGCTTCGCCGCGACCTCCCCCCATCGAGGGGGAGGTAAAGTGCGCGCGCTATCGCGATCGGACAGAACCAAACCGGCAACCGACTGACAGGCCCATGACCTCCGCCGTTTCCTTCAAACAAGTCTCGCGCCATTTCGGCAGCGTGCGCGCCGTCGATGCGGTCGATCTCGAGATCGCGCCCGGCGAGTTCTTCGCCATGCTCGGCCCGTCCGGCTCCGGCAAGACGACCTGTCTTAGGCTGATCGCCGGCTTCGAGCAGCCCACGGCGGGGTCGATCTCCATCTTCGGCGAGCGCGCCGAAGGGGTTCCGCCTTATCGCCGCAACGTCAACACCGTCTTCCAGGACTACGCGCTGTTCCCGCATCTCAACGTGCTCGACAACGTCGCCTACGGCCTGATGGTCAAGGGCGTCGGCAAGGCCGAGCGGCTGAAGGCGGCGGAAGAGGCGCTGTCGCTGGTGCGCCTGCCGGGCTACGGCGCCCGGCGCCCGGGTCAGCTCTCCGGCGGCCAGCGCCAGCGCGTCGCGCTTG
The DNA here is from genome assembly GCA_004020545.1 of Mesorhizobium sp. Taxonomy (GTDB): domain Bacteria; phylum Pseudomonadota; class Alphaproteobacteria; order Rhizobiales; family Rhizobiaceae; genus Mesorhizobium. The sequence continues at coordinate 4,448 of SAQE01000045.1, forward strand.
CCCGGGCGCTCGTCAACCAGCCCAAGGTGCTGCTGCTCGACGAGCCGCTCGGCGCACTCGACCTCAAGCTGCGCGAGAACATGCAGGAGGAATTGAAGTCGCTGCAGAAGGTTCTCGGCATCACCTTCGTCTTCGTCACCCACGACCAGGGCGAGGCGCTGTCCATGGCCGACCGCGTCGCCGTCTTCAACGACGGCAGGATCATGCAGATTGGCACGCCGGAGGATATCTACCAGCGGCCGAAGACGCGCTTCGTTGCCGATTTCGTCGGCTCGTCCAACGTGCTGCCGCCGGATTTCGTCCAGCGCTATTCCGGCCAGCATCGCTGGGGGAGTCTCAGGCCTGAATCCATCCGCGTATCGAGCGCGGCGAGCGGCGACGGCGTGGCGGCGCGCCTGGTCGGAACCAACTATCTCGGCGCCACGACAAGGCTGGCGCTCGACGCTGATGGGCTGAGGCTCCACGCCATGGTGCCTGCCGGCACGGCGCTTCCCGCGGAGGGCGAGGCGGTGATGCTCACCTTCAACCGCGAGAGCCTGCATCTGATGGATGAGCCGGCATGATTGACGTTTGCGCAAAGCACCCCCCTCTGTCCTGCCGGGCATCTCCCCCGCAAGGGGGGAGATTGGCTGTCACCACTGGCTTCGCCAATCTTCAACATTGCAGAATTGGCGAGGCAGACAAGCTGCTGATCTCCCCCCTTGCGGGGGAGATGTCCGGCAGGACAGAGGGGGGTGTGAAGGAACGTGGCCTTTCCGTTTATTCTCGTCAGCACACGGTGGCCGTATGACCATCGCCGCTGTTCAATCCAAGCCCGCCCCCGCCATCCTGCCCGGCAGCGGCGGCATGCGCGGCGCTTTCTCCGACCTGTTCTGGCGCAGGCCACAACTCCTGCTGCTGCTCATGCTGCTGCCGCCGGTTCTGTGGCTGGGCATCGTCTATATCGGCTCGCTTTTCGCGCTGCTCCTGCAGAGCTTCTTCTCGATCGACGAGTTCTCCGGCCTCATCAACCGCGAGTTCACGCTGAAGACCTATGGCGACCTGTTCCAGGCCGCCAATCTCGACATCATCCTGCGCACGGTGACGATGGCCGCGCTCGTCACGCTCGCCGCCGCGGTCGTGGCGTTCCCCATCGCCTATTACGCGGCGCGCTATGCGCGCGGTCGTTGGAAGGCGCTGTTCTATCTCGGCGTCATGCTGCCGTTGTGGTCGAGCTACCTGGTCAAGATCTATGCTTGGAAGCTAATCCTCGCCAAGGAAGGCATCCTCACCTGGCTGCTGGCCAAGCTGAACCTGCTTTGGCTCCTCGACGGTTGGCTGTCGCTGCCGATCGTCGGCGGCAACTCACTGTCGGTCTCCTTCACCGGCACCTTCATCGTCTTCGTCTATGTCTGGCTGCCTTTCATGATCCTTCCCGTTCAGGCGGCGCTCGAGCGCGTGCCAGGCAATCTGGTTGAGGCGTCGTCCGATCTCGGCGCCTCGCCCGGGCAGACCTTTCGCAACGTGCTGTTTCCGCTGGCGCTGCCGGGCATCGTTGCCGGCTCGATCTTCACCTTCTCGCTGACATTGGGCGACTACATCATCCCGCAGATCATCGGCACCTCGCGGCTCTTCATCGGCCAGGCCGTCTATTCGCAGCAGGGCACCGCCGGCAACATCCCTTTAGCCGCCGCCTTCACCGTGGTGCCCATCGTCATCATGGGCTTCTACCTCTGGGGCGCCAAGCGCATGGGGGCCTTCGATGCGCTCTGATCGCGGCCAATCCGCCCCGCTTCGCCTGAAGATCGCCGCCGCCTGCGGCCTACTCTTCCTGCACCTGCCGATCCTCCTGATCTTCGTCTACGCCTTCACGACCGAGGAGAAGAGCTTCGTCTGGCCGCCGCCGGGGCTGACCACGCAATGGTTTGCCGTCACCTGGAACCGGCCGGACGTGTGGGAGGCATTGTCGCTGTCGATCCGCGTCGCCGCCATCTCGACGGCGATCGCGCTGGTGCTCGGCACGCTCTGCGCCGCCGCCGTCTCGCAGACGCGCTTCTTCGGCCGCGAGACGATTTCGCTGCTGGTCATCCTGCCGATCGCGCTGCCCGGCATCATCACCGGCATCGCGCTGCGCTCTGCCTTCGCGCTCGCCGACATACCGTTCTCTTTCTGGACGATCGTGCTCGGCCACGCCACCTTCTGCGTGGTTGTCGTCTACAACAACGCCGTCGCCCGCTTCCGCCGCACCTCCGGCTCGATGATCGAAGCCTCGATGGACCTCGGCGCCGACGGCTTCCAGACCTTCCGCCATGTTGTGCTGCCCAACATCGCCACCGCGCTCCTTGCCGGCGGCATGCTGGCCTTCGCGCTGTCCTTCGACGAGGTCATCGTCACCACGTTCACCGCCGGCCAGCAGCAGACCGTGCCGATCTGGATGCTGGAGGAGCTGATCCGCCCGCGCCAGCGCCCGGTCACCAATGTCGTGGCCATGGTGGTCGTGCTGGTGACGCTGCTGCCGATCTTGCTTGCCTACTACCTGACCCGCGACGGCGACCAGATCGCGGGGAGTGGAAAATGAAAACAGCGAATAGGGAGTAGCGAATAGCGAATAGGGGACATCGGCGGTCAAACCCTACTCGCTACTCGCTGTTTCCTACTCGCTCCTGTTCAGGGAGAATGTTCATGGACACCCAGATGCTGATCGGCTCGAAATTCGAGAAAGGCACCGAAACCGAGGAGCCGATCCTCAATCCGAAGACCGGGGCGACCATCCTCAATCTGCCGGAGGCGAGTCCGGCGCAGATCGAGGCTGCTGTCAGTGCCGCCGAACAAGCGTTCGTCAGTTGGTCGCGCACGACGCCCGCGCAGCGCTCGGGCTACCTGCTCAAGATCGCCGACCGCATCGAGGCGGAAGCGAAGGAGTTCGCCGCGCTCGAGGCGCTGAACTGCGGCAAGCCGATCAATGCCGTGCTCAACGACGAGATCCCGGCGATCGTCGACTGCTACCGCTTCTTCGCCGGCGCGGTGCGCTCGATGCCGGGCCAGGTGGCGGGCGAATATCTGCCCGGTCATACCTCGATGGTGCGGCGCGACCCGATCGGCATCGTTGCCTCGATCGCGCCCTGGAACTATCCGCTGATGATGATGGCCTGGAAGCTGGCGCCGGCGATCAGCGGCGGCAACACCGTGGTCTTCAAGCCGTCGGAGCAAACGCCGCTGACGACGCTGAAGCTGGCGAAGATCCTCGCCGAAATCCTGCCCGAAGGCGTCGTGAACGTCGTGCTCGGCCGCGGCGACAGCGTCGGCAACGCGCTGATCAACCACCCCAAGGTCAACATGATCTCGATCACCGGCGACGTCGCCACCGGCAAGAAGGTGCTGCAGGCGGCCGCCAAATCGGTCAAGCGCACGCATCTCGAGCTCGGCGGCAAGGCGCCGGTCATCGTCTTCGACGATGCCGATCTCGGCGCCGTGGTCAACGGCCTGCGCGCCTTCGGCTATTACAATGCCGGCCAGGACTGCACCGCCGCCTGCCGCATCTATGCCGGCAAGAAAATCTATGAAAAGCTGGTCGCCGATCTCTCTTCCGCCGTATCGACCATCAGGTACAACCAGCCTGATGACACCGAAAACGAGATCGGGCCGCTGATCTCGCGCCGCCAGCGCGACCGCGTGTCGAGCTTCGTCGAGCGCGCTTCGGAACTGAAGCACATCGAGATCACCACCGGCGGCAAGCCGGGCGATGGCTCGGGCTTCTTCTATCAGCCGACGGTGGTTGCCGGCGCGCTGCAAGAGGACGAGATCGTTCGCCGCGAAGTGTTCGGCCCCGTCGTCTCGGTCACCCGCTTCTCGGATGTCGACGAAGCCGTGAACTGGGCCAACGACAGCGACTATGGCCTTGCCTCGTCGGTGTGGACCAAGGACGTCTCGCGCGCCATGACGACGGCCGCCCGGCTGCAATATGGCTGCACCTGGATCAACACCCATTTCATGCTGACCAACGAGATGCCGCATGGCGGACTGAAGCAGTCCGGCTACGGCAAGGACATGTCGCTCTATGCGCTGGAGGACTACACCGCCGTCCGCCACGTGATGGTGGCGCATGGCTAGGCGCCTTTACCTCTCCCCGGGGAGAGGTCGGATTGCCCCGATTTGCTCTTCGCAAATCGGTTGGCAACCCGGGTGAGGGGTAAGCTTGGCGCCAAGCCACAACACCTCTCATCCGGTCGAGATTCAACAGGGAGGAAAACAACAATGCAACGCCGCCAGTTTCTGATATCCGCATCCATCGCCGCCACGGTTCTCGCCGTGGCGCCGTCCTTCGCCGAAGATTCCGCGCAGTCGGTGGTCGAGGCCTATGTCGCGGCCTGGAATGCGCATGACTCGGCCAAGGCCGCCGGCTACTTCGCCGACGACGTCACCTACTACGACGCTTCGGTCGGCAAGCCGGTGGCGGGCAAAGATGCCGCCAAGACCGGCGTCATCGACAATTTCCTGAAGGCCGTTCCCGATGCCGTTTGGACGATGAAGGGCAAGCCGCTGGTCGACGGCGACCGCGTCTCGTTCGAATGGGAGTTTTCCGGCACCAACACCGGCGCCTGGGGAGACGGCACGGCGGCGACCGGCAAGAAGTTCTCCTTCACCGGCGCCTCGATGTTTTCGATCAAGGACGGCAAGATCGCGACCCAGAGCGACTATTATGATGCGCTCGGCTTCTACAAGCAGCTTGGCCTGATGTAGGACGCCGCGGAGCCCCTTCTCCCCTTGTGGGGTCCGAAGGACGGGGCGAGACCCGTGGCTCGCCCCCGGGCGGTGGCTTGTCGCAAAGCGACAGGACGGGATGAGGGTGTTCCAGCTTGGCGCCAAGTCACCCCTTACCCCGATTTGCCAGCCGATTTGTGAAAGACAAATCGGGGCAATCCGCAAGAGGAGCGGTACGGCCACTCAGGCCACTACTCGACGATGCGGTAGATATTCCACAGGCTGGTGCCCGACACGACATAGGGCTCCAGCTCCTTGCCCCATTTGGCGTGTGCGTCGATCTTGGCGATCTTGGCGAAGAACTCCTCCAACTGGGTCAGGCTCTGGACCTGGTGATGTGTCTCGACGGTGGCTTCGCGCGCGCCGATCGAACCGGTCATGATCTGGAACCCGAGATCGGCAATGCCGGCCTGCGACCCGATCTCGCGTTCCCATCGCCGCATCATTTCGAGCACGGTCTGCTTGTGACCGAACTTGGCGTCGATCTGCCATCTGGCGCTGAACATGTTGATTCTCCTCCATGGTTGCGGCTCGAGCATGATCCCGAAAAAGGAAGTCCGGCTTTCGGAAAGATCATGCTCCAGCACTGAGAGGGAGCCCCATCCCGACCGGTCGGGATGGGCAGGCTCCGCGGTTGATTATTCGTCCCACGCCTGCACGACCGTCTGCCGGGCGATGCGGCCGTTTTTCAGCTCCAGCATCGCCGCGCAGAACACCTTCGTGCCGTCCGGATAGGCGCAGGCCTGGGTGAAGGCGAGGCTGTCGCCCTCGGCGATGGTGGTGTCGACCTTGTGTGTCATCGCCCGGCTGCAGATGTCGTCCCAGAAGGTGCTGATCGCCGCACGGCCGCGGATTTCGCGCGGCTTGCTCGGCGGATTGTTGCGGTCGATCACTCGCACCAGCGCATCGTCGTTGTAGAAGCTCGCCAGCAGCTTGCCGTCACGGCCTTCGATCGCCTTCTTGATCGCCGCGCCGTCCACTGTTTGGGTCTTGGTCAGCATTTCATCCTCCATGTGTCCGTCTGACCGGGCGTTCGAGGCGCCGCCCGGCGTGAATGCCGGGGCGGCGTTGCGTTTCACTGCGATTTGGCCTTGACGGCGGCAAACAGGTCGTCGGTCTGCTTCTTGAAGGTGGCGAGATCGACCTGGCTGCCGTTGAGTATGGTCGACCAGTGGCGTACGATCGCCGCCATCGCTATGGCCTCCTTGATCTCCTCATCGCTCGCGCCGTTGGCCTTGGCCGCCAGCGTGTGGAAATAGATGCAGTACTGGCAGGGAATCTGCGAGGCCACCGCAAGGCCCATCAGCTCCTTGGTCTTGCCGTTAAGGGCGGTGTTCGGATTGAGCTGCACACCCTTGATCTCGGCCCAGGCGCCGGCGACCGCGACATCCGGCAGCGTCTTGAACATGTCGGGTACCGTGCCGAGCGTGGCCTGGATGTCCTTGTAGGCAGCGGTCGCGGTAGCGTCCTCGGCCTTCGCGGGAGCAATGGTGAACAGCGCGCCAACGCTCGCCACGATCACCAGGGATTTGAGTGTCCGCTTCGACTTCTCCATTTCATCCTCCGTTGGCAGGTCCTTTTCCGGCCTGCATGGAGAGAATTCATAGCGCTCCAGCCCGCAGAGCCGCTTCGCTCGAAAGCGCCATGGCTCTCATGGCCCGTCCGGGCCAGCATGACGGGCCGAAAAGGCCGCCGCTGCCGCCCGCGACGGCAGGTCGAGCTTGAGCAGTATGTTGGCGACGTGCCGCTTGACTGTATGCTCGCTGAGCTTCAGTTCGGCGGCGATCGCCGCGTTGCTCATGCCGTCGGCGATCAGGTTCACCACCTCGCTTTCCCGCGCCGTTAGCGCCGCCGGCTCTGCCGGCCTGGATTTAGGGCGGCAGGCCGGTTCCAGATGCTGTTCCGACGTTGCCTGAACCACCGACAGCGGTTCGCCCAGTTCGTCGAGACCGATGCTCCCGGCATCGACGAAATGCAGGCCGGAGCCTATCGCGAGTTCGGCGACCAGCCGCGAAGCGAGGATGTCGCCGCGCCCGGCATGGGTGGCGAGCTGCATCGTCACCCGCGATGTTAGCCCGACCGGCGCGCCGCGCATTTCGATCTCGCCGACATGCACCCCTTGAGCGCTCGCCACGCCGATCTGCTGCGCCGCGTCGCGCAGCGCCGCCGCGCAGCGTATGGCGCGCGCCGGCCCGTCGAAGCGCGAGATCATCAATTCGCCATGGGTGCCGGCGACGCGCCCGCCATGGCGCCCGACCAGCAACCGCCATGTCTCCTGGAAGCGCTGGCTCCGCTCGCTCCACATGCGGTCGCCCAGCTTGGCCGTGTCGTAGATGCGCGTCCCCAGCAGCGCGGCAAGCACGCGCTCGGTGTCGGCCACCGCCGGCTGACCGGTCAGGAATTCCTCGACCAGGTCGGCCACCCGGTCCACATCCCCGGTCCAGATCGGATGGTCGCGCCCGGCAATTTCGACCAGCCGGGCGCCATGGATCTTTCGGGCGAGGAAGCGGCTGGCCCCCGGGTCGATGCGCGCGTCGTTGCGGCGGTGGATGAGCAGCGTCGGCGCGCTGATCGCCGGCAGGACGCCGCGCACGTCGATCCCGGCATTCATGCGGGCAAGGGCCGCCGCGGCTGTCGGGCTGGCCGACAGCCGCTCGAACCGTGCCCACCAGCGGGCAAAATACGTGTCGTCCACCCGGCCTGGCGCAAAATTGGGCAAGGTCGCGCCGGTGCCCCATGACGTCTCCGCCGTTTCGATGAAGGCTTCCAGCCGCTCCGGCGGCATCACCCATTTGTGGAAATGCGCATAGCCGCCATAAAGCACGAGTGCTCGCGTCCGCTCCGGATAGGTGGCGGCAAACAGCATCGCCATCGGCGCGCCTTCCGAGGCGCCGAGGATCGCCGCACGGCCGCTGCCGGCGGCGTCCATGACCGCGCGCACGTCGTCCATGCGGGTCTCTAGGCTGGGCAGGTGATGGGTGTCGACGCGGTCGGAAAGCCCGGTGCCGCGTTTGTCGAACAGGATCAGCCGTGAGAAGGCCGAGAGCCGTTTCAGCAGGCGGCTGTAGCCTTCATCTTCCCACTGCAGGTCGAGATTGGAGATGAAGCCGGGCACGAAGACAAGATCGAACGCACCCTGGCCGATCACCTGATAGGCGATCCGCACGTCCCCGCTACGGGCGTACCTGGTCTCGATCGGCCTCACGCAAACTACCCCGCCCGGCCAGACGATTTTCTGCCGTCAACCATAACAGAGGCAGGCCGTTTTCGGCAGCCAAACTTTAGAGAGCGGGAATGTAAGACCTTTGGCGCCGATCGGACGCAGCCGCGCTATTTATGCGGAACGGCGGCCTCGGCCTCCGCGGGCCTGGTGTAGCCGAGGCTCTTGTCGGCCTGTTCCGGGCTCAGCGGCCGCTTGATCTTAGCCGAGGCGGCGATCACGAGGTCGTCGAAATCCTCCGGGTCGCCGTCTAGCAGCTCGAAGAACTGCCGCCGCATCCTGGGCTCCCAGAACTTGTTGATGTGCTCGGCAACGCCGGCGATGCCTTCTTCGCGCGGCTTCGAATGGAAGAAGGTGGCGATCTGATTGGCCATGCGCACCAGCTTTTCCTTGGTGCTGGCGATGTGGTCTTCGTCATGCGACATGCTTGGCAACTCCGGAAGCCACCCGGTCGGGGTGGGTGAAAATATCGAAATCGTCGCCGCGCACCAGCGCCACCAGCGTCATGCCGGCGGCCTCGGCCGTGCGGATGGCGAGCGCCGTCGGCGCCGAGACGGCCATGATGATCGGCGCGCCGATGGCAGCCGTTTTCTGCACCATCTCCACCGACACGCGCGAGGTCACCACGACGGCGCCGCTCGCACCGTCGATTCCGGCTCTCGCCAGCGCGCCGGCGAGCTTGTCCAGGGCATTGTGGCGGCCGACATCCTCGCGCGCCATCACGATGCCCTTGCCGGGAACATAGAAGCCCGCAGCATGCACCGCGCCCGTCTCAGTGTGCAGCGGCTGCAGCTTCGACAGAAGCTTGACCGAACGGGTGACATCCTCGGCATCAAGCGTAAGCTTCGACGCACCGACCGCGTCGACGGAGCGCATCGCTTCCTCGATGGATTCGATGCCGCACAAGCCGCAGCCGACCGGCCCGGCAAGCCGGCGCCGCCGCGCCTGGAAGCGCGTGTTGGCCTTGTCCCTCAGCTTGATCTGGATGTCGATGCCGGCGCCGAGATCCTCCACCTCGATCGCCTCCATCTCCGCCGGGTCGGCAATGATGCCCTCGGTCAGCGAGAAGCCGAGCGCGAAATCCTCGAAATCGGCGGGGCTCGCCATCATCACCGCATGGGTGGTGCCAGCATAGGAGAACGCCACCGGCGTCTCCTCCGGCACCATGCGGTTTGCGGCCGCGGTGCCGCCGGCGCGACGCGCCAGCCGCGAGATCTGGGTGATGGCGGGACGTTTGCTCGTCAAGCCCGTTTCATCCAATTCGGTGTTAGCTCAGGAACATCACGTGCAATCGTTTCGAATGCTTCGTAACGTCCGTGACCCATTATTTTGCCGACTATACGCCGCAATTTGTCGAAGTCTTCCTTGGCGGCGTGCCCTTGGATATCGCTAACAAAACCGTCAAGCTCAGCGCCATGCCTTTCGCAGAGGCGAAGGAGTTTTTCGTAGGCGTCCTTTCGAGTCACCTTGCTCTCCGTCGATGCGACCTCGCCTGCCTTATCGCAGGCGAGGCTGGCCAAGGCTACTCCGCCGCCTGCAGCGGTGCGATGCGACGGCTCTGGCGAGCCTGCTCGCTATACTCCCTTTGCCACTCGGTCGGGCCGTTGGACGGCGCCACCTGCACGGCGGTGACCTTGTATTCCGGACAGTTGGTCGCCCAGTCCGAGAAGTCGGTCGTGATCACGTTGGCCTGCGTGTCCGGGTGGTGGAAGGTCGTGTAGACGACACCTGGCGACACGCGGTCGGTGATCAGCGCGCGCAGCGTGGTTTCGCCGGAACGGCTCGCCAGCCGCACCCAGTCGCCGTCGCGGATGCCGCGGTTCTCGGCGTCGTGCGGATGGATCTCCAGCCGGTCCTCGGCATGCCACGCGACATTCTCGGTGCGCCTGGTCTGCGCGCCGACATTGTACTGCGACAGGATGCGGCCGGTGGTGAGCAGCAGCGGATAGCGCGGTCCCGTCCTTTCGTCCGTCGCCACATATTCGGTGCGGATGAACTTGCCCTTCCCGCGCACGAAGCCGTCGACATGCATGATCGGCGTGCCGAGCGGCGCCTTTTCGTTGCAGGGCCATTGCACCGACCCGACGCGGTCGAGCAGCTCGAAGGAGACGCCGGCGAAGCTCGGCGTCGTCTTGGCGATCTCGTCCATGATCTGCGACGGATGCGTGTAGTTCCAGTCGAGCCCGATGGCGCGGGCAAGCTCCTGCGTCGCTTCCCAGTCGGCGTAGCGCGCCTTCGGCTCCAGCACCTTGCGCACCATGTTGATGCGGCGCTCGGCGTTGGTGAAGGTGCCGTCCTTCTCGAGGAAGGTCGAGCCCGGCAGGAAGACATGCGCGTAGTTCGCCGTCTCGTTGAGGAAGAGGTCGTGCACGACCACGCACTCCATCGCCGCAAGACCGGCGGCGACATGCTTGGTGTCGGGATCGGACTGCAGGATGTCCTCGCCCTGGATGTAGATGCCCTTGAAGGAACCGTCGACGGCGGCGTCCAGCATGTTGGGGATGCGCAGGCCCGGCTCTTCGTCCAGCTTCACGCCCCACAGGCTCTCATAGATATCGCGTACGGCTTCGCCCGAGATGTGGCGATAGCCCGGCAGCTCGTGCGGGAAGGAGCCCATGTCGCAGGAACCCTGCACGTTGTTCTGGCCGCGCAGCGGGTTCACGCCGACGCCCGGACGGCCGATATTGCCGGTGGCCATGGCAAGGTTGGCGATCGCCATCACGGTGGTCGAGCCCTGGCTGTGCTCGGTGACGCCGAGGCCGTAATAGATCGCGCCGTTGCCGCCCTTGGCGTAGAGGCGCGCAGCACCCCGGATCGCATCCGGATCGACGCCGGACAGCTTGCCGACGGTCTCCGGGCTGTTTTCCGGCAGGGCGACGAAGGACGCCCAGTCCTGGAATTCGGCCCAGTCGCAGCGCTCGCGGATGAAGGCTTCGTCGAACAGGCCCTCGGTGACGACGACATGCGCCAGCGCCGTCAGCACCGCCACGTTGGTACCGGGCTTGAGCGGCAGGTGATAGTCCGCTTCGACATGCGCCGATTTCACCATCTCGGTCCGGCGCGGATCGAGCACGATCAGCTTGGCGCCCTGACGCAGCCGCTTCTTCAGCCGCGAGGCGAACACCGGGTGGGCGGAAACGGGGTTGGCGCCGATGATGACGGCGACATCGGTGAACTCGACCGAATCGAAATCCTGCGTGCCGGCCGAGGTGCCGTAGGTCTGGCCGAGGCCGTAGCCGGTCGGCGAGTGGCAGACGCGCGCGCAGGTGTCGACATTGTTGTTGCGGAAGCCCTGACGCACCAGCTTCTGGACGAGATAGGTCTCCTCGTTGGTGCAGCGCGAGGATGTGATGCCGCCGATCGAGCCGCGTCCATACTGATACTGGATGCGGCGGAATTCCTTGGCCGTATGGGCGATCGCCTCTTCCCAGCTAACTTCGCGCCAGGGGTCGGTGATCTTCTCGCGGACCATCGGCGACAGGATGCGGTCCTTGTGGGTGGCGTAGCCGTAAGCGAAACGGCCCTTGACGCAGGAATGGCCGTGGTTCGCCTTGCCGTCCTTGTAGGGCATCATGCGGATGACCTCGTCGCCCTTCACCTCGGCCTTGAACGAACAGCCGACGCCGCAATAGGCGCAGGTGGTGACGGCCGAGCGCTCCGGCATGCCCTTCTCGATCACCGTCTTCTCGCGCAGCGCATCGGTCGGGCAGGCCTGCACACAGGCGCCGCAGGAGACGCATTCGGAAGCGATGAAGTCCTCATGCATGCCGGCGACCATGCGGGACTCGAAGCCTCGGCCCTCGATGGTCAGCGCGAAGGTGCCCTGCACCTCTTCGCAGGCGCGCACGCAGCGCGAGCAGACGATGCACTGCGCCGGATCATAGGTGAAGTAGGGGTTGGATTCGTCGCGGGCGATATAATCGACCGCCAGCGAACCATGGCCGGGCGCGACGCCGCCTTCTTCCTTGACATGGTTGCGGCCTTCGACGCCGTAGCGGTTCTCGGCCAGGCCGACCGACTTCGCCACCGCGTCGAATTCGCTGGCGCCGGTGCCGGCCTTCTCGTTCCAGCCGGTCGGGTGGTCGGAGACGTAGAGCTCCATGACGCCGCGGCGGATGGCGTCGAGCCGGTTCGACTGCGTGCGCACCACGATGCCTTCGGCAACAGGCGTCGTACAGGAGGCCGGCGTGCCGGCGCGGCCTTCGATCTCGACCAGGCAGACGCGGCAGGAGCCGAAGGAGTCCAGCATGTCGGTGGCGCAAAGCTTCGGGATCTCCACCCCGCCTTCCATCGCAGCGCGCATGATCGAGGTGCCTTCCGGCACGGTGATGCTTTGCCCGTCGACCGTCAGCGTGACCTGCTTCGTCGCTTTCGACTCCGGCGTTCCGTAGTCGATTTCTTCGATGAGTGTCGGGAAGTCGGCTTTGATGTTCATCTGCCAGCTCCTATTCAGCAGCCACGCGCGCCGGCGCCGGCTTGAAATCCTCGGGGAAATGCGTGATCGAGCTCATCACCGGGTAGGGCGTGAAGCCGCCCAGCGCGCAGAGCGATCCGAACTTCATCGTGTTGCAGAGGTCGGTGACCAGAGCGAGGTTCTTCTCCGCTTCGATGCCGGCCGCGACCTTGTCGAGAACCTCCATGCCGCGCGTCGAGCCGATGCGGCAGGGCGTGCACTTGCCGCAGCTTTCGATGGCGCAGAATTCCATGGCGAAACGCGCCTGCTTCATCATGTCGGCGGTGTCGTCGAACACGGTGATGCCGGCATGGCCGATCAGCCCGTCCTTGGCGGCGAAGGCTTCGTAGTCGAACGGCGTGTCGAACAGCGCGCGCGGGAAATAGGCGCCGAGCGGGCCGCCGACCTGCACCGCCTTCACCGGACGTCCCGAAGCCGTGCCGCCGCCGATCTCGTCGACAATCTCGCCCAGCGTTAGGCCGAAGGCCGTCTCGAACAGCCCGCCATGCTTGACGTTGCCGGCGATCTGGATCGGGATCGTGCCGCGCGAGCGGCCCATGCCGAAATCCTTGTAGTAGGCGGCGCCCTTGTCCATGATGATCGGCACCGAGGCCAGGCTGATGACGTTATTGATCACCGTCGGTTTGCCGAACAACCCTTGGATCGCCGGCAGCGGCGGCTTGGCGCGCACCACGCCGCGCTTGCCTTCCAGGCTGTTCAAAAGCGAGGTTTCCTCGCCGCAGACATAGGCGCCGGCGCCGACGCGGATTTCCATGTCGAAGGCGTTGGGCGAGCCGAGCACATTGGCGCCGAGCACGCCGGCCTTGCGGGCGATCGCGACGGCCTTGTTCATCGTCGCCACCGCATGCGGATATTCCGAGCGGACGTAGACGAAGCCCTTGGTCGCGCCGGTGGCGATGCCGGCGATCGCCATGCCTTCGATCAGCACGAAGGGATCGCCTTCCATGATCATGCGGTCGGCGAAAGTGGCGCTGTCGCCCTCGTCGGCGTTGCAGACGATGTATTTTTGGTCGGATTTGGTATCCAGCACCGTCTTCCACTTGATGCCGGTCGGGAAGCCGGCGCCGCCGCGGCCGCGCAGGCCGGATTCCGTGACTTGGCTGACGATGTCGGCCGGCGCCATGGCGACGGCTTTCTGCAGGCCGTTCAGGCCGCCATGCGACTTGTAGCTGTCGAGCGACAGCGGATCGATGACGCCGCAGCGCGCGAAGGTCAGCCGCGTCTGCTTGGCCAGGAAGGGAATCTTGTCGGGCGCGCCGAGCCAGCGCTTGTGATAACCGCCATTGAGGAAGCCGCAGTCGAAAAGGCTCTTCACGTCGGAAGATTTCACCGGTCCGTAGGCGACGCGGCCCTCGGCCGTCGCCACCTCGACCATCGGCTCCAGGAAATAGGCGCCGCGCGAGCCGTTTCGCACGATCTTGGCCTCGACGCCGCGCTCCTTGAGCTCCTTCTCGATCGCTTTGGCGACCTTTTCGGCGCCAAGTGCCAGCGCGCCGGAATCCGCGGGGATATAGATGCGCGGGATCATGAACGCACCTCCGCGACAATCTCCTCGATCTTCTCGTCATCGAGCCGGCCGATCACTTCGCCGTCCAGCATTGCCGACGGCGAGCAGGCGCAAAGCCCGAGGCAGTAGACCGGCTCCAGTGTAACCGATCCATCGCGGGCGGTCTCGTGGAAATCGATGCCGAGCAACTGCTTGACCTTGGCGGCGACCGCCTCCGAACCCATCGACTGGCAGGCTTCCGCCTGGCAGAGCTTCAAGACGTGCCGGCCGGCCGGGCGGGCGCGGAAATCATGATAGAAGGTGACGACGCCGTGCACTTCGGCCCTGGAAAGGTTCAGCCCGTCGGCAATGACGGGCAGCGCGTCCTGCGGCACATGGCCGAACTCTTCCTGGAGCTCATGGAGGATCGGCAGCAAGGGACCTTCGAGGCCCTTCAACTCGTTGACGATCGCCGCCGTGCGCGACGCGATCTCGGTACTTGCAGGCTGCATCGGCATGCAGCGCCCTCCCTGGTCGTTAGCGACCTAATGTATGTCACCCCAAAATATAGAGCGGTTTTGGGGCAACGACATACACAGGACGCAATTTCGCTAAGTCCTTACGAAATCAGAGGAAACCCCCGAGATCAATAAAGCCGTCCCGTTGCTCGATAGAAATTTTCTATCAAGACCATCGGTTCGCATTGTCTAACCTAGCGATGGGCGCGGAAATCGTCTGCCAGCGCCATCGCCTCGTCCAGCAGCGCCTGCACCAGCGGCGTATGCGGCTCGCGCGGTGCCGCCACCAGCCCGACCGTGTGGCTGGCATCCGGATCGACGATCGGAATGGCCCGGATCGGTTCGGAAAAGCCGAATGTTTCCGCAAGGTTAAGCGGCATGATCGACGACCATTTGCCGGTCCGGATATGTGAGAACAAGACGATCATCGAGTTGGATTCCAGCGTCGGCCGCACCTGCACGCCGGCTTCCGCCAGGTGCTGGTCGATGATGCGGCGGTTCTGCATGTCCGGCGTCAGCAGGCAGAGCGGCAGCTGGCTGATCTCGGCCCACGTCACTTTGTCGCGGCCGGAATAGGGGTTCCCGATCGCCGTGATCAGCTGGTAGCGCTCGTCATAGAGCGGCACGCTGGTGACCCGCCCGAGCGGCTCATTGTCGAGATAGGTGATGCCGGCATCGACATCGAAATTGCCGAGCAGCGACAGCACCTCGATCGAGGTGCGCGACAGGACCGAGAAGGTGACGCCCGGATGCTTTTCGCGGAACGGCGTCGTCAGCCTTGCCACCATGGCTAAAGCGGTGGGGACCGCCGCGATGCGAATGCGGCCGGACAAACCACGCCGCGCCGCTCGCATCTCCTCCCGCATCGCCCTCGAGTCGCCGACGATGCGGCGCGCCCATCCCAGCACCTGCTTGCCTTCCGGTGTCAGCCCCTGGAAACGCGAGCTGCGCAGCACCAGCATGACGCCGAGTTGCTCCTCCAGTTGCTTGATGCCGGCCGACAACGTCGGCTGGGTGACGCCACACATCTCCGCCGCCCGGCCGAAATGCTCTTCCTTGGCTAAAGCGATGAAGAATTCCAGCTTGTCGATCATGTCATCCGATCTCGGGCGTTTCCCCAAAGTCGGGGAAATTGTCTTGCTTCGCAAGAAGCGTGTGAAGACCGCATCGTCCACATTTTTGAGCCGGCTATCTGTTTTCCCGCGCCGCGCAAGGCGTTATGTGGGATAGGCGGAAGCAGGGAGGACGACATGCTGGGTTGGTTTCGCAAGCTGTTGCCGCGCGAGGATCGCTTCTTCGAGCTGTTCGAGCGGCATTCGCGCACGGTGGTCGGCGGCGCCGAGGCGCTCGAGCAGCTTCTCCAGGGCAAGGACATCGACCGTTGGTGTCAGAAGATCGTCGACCTCGAGGACGAGGCGGATGGCATCACCGCGGAGGTGCTGCTTGCTGTCAGGCGCTCGTTCATCACCCCGTTCGACCGCGGCGACATCAAGGACCTGATCCAGTCCATGGATGACGCCATCGACATGATGCACAAGACGGTCAAGACCGTGAAGCTGTTCGAGAAGAAGGAATTCGATCCGCTGATGCAGGAGATGGGCGGTATCATCGTCCAGGCCGCCCGGCTGATCGCGGAGGCGATCCCGCTGCTCGGCAAGGTTGGGGCAAACACGGTACGGCTGAACGCCATCGCCGAGGAGGTCATGCGCGTCGAAGGGCGGGCTGACGATCTGCACGAGCAGGGTCTGAAGGACCTCTTCAAGCGGCATGGCCGCAGCGATCCCATGGCCTATCTCATCGGCAGCGAAATCTATGGTGAGCTGGAAAAGGTGGTCGACCGTTTCGAGGACGTCGCCAATGAGATCAGCGGCATCGTGATCGAGAACGTATAGGCGATGGACGCCAGCATCGCCTTTTCCCTGCTGATCGGCCTCGTCGCCGTCGCGCTGTTCTTCGATTTCCTCAACGGCCTGCATGACGCCGCCAACTCGATCGCGACTATCGTTTCCACCCGCGTGCTCAGGCCGCACTATGCGGTGTTCTGGGCGGCGTTCTTCAATTTCATCGCCTTCCTGTTCTTCGGCCTGCATGTCGCCGAGACTGTGGGCAAAGGCATTGTCAACGCCGAGATCGTGACGCCGGCGGTGATCTTCGCCGCGCTGGTCGGCGCCATCGTCTGGAATATCGTCACCTGGATCGCGGGCATTCCGTCGAGCAGTTCGCACGCGTTGATCGGCGGTCTCGTCGGCGCCGGCGTCGCCAAGGCCGGCCTGGGGGCCATCGTCTGGTCCGGGCTCGGCAAGACGGTCGCGGCGATCGTGCTCTCGCCGGCAACCGGTTTCGCGCTGGCGCTCGTCCTTGTCCTCGTCGTTTCCTGGCTGTTCGTGCGCCAGACCCCATTCGCCGTCGACAACGCCTTCCGCGTGCTTCAGTTCTTCTCGGCCTCGCTCTATTCGCTGGGCCACGGCGGCAACGACGCGCAAAAGACCATGGGCATCATCGCCGTGCTGCTCTATTCGCAAGGCATGCTCGGCCAGACCTTCTACGTGCCGCTTTGGGTGGTCATCACCTGCCAATCGGCACTGGCGCTGGGCACGCTGCTCGGCGGTTGGCGCATCGTCCATACGATGGGCTCGAAGATTACCCGGCTGAACCCGATGCAGGGTTTTTGCGCCGAGACCGGCGGCGCCATCACCCTGTTCGCGGCTACCTGGCTCGGCGTCCCGGTGTCGACCACCCACACCATCACCGGCGCCATCATCGGCGTGGGTGCCGCCCGCCGCGTCTCGGCCGTGCGCTGGGGCATAGCCGGCAACATCGTCGTGGCATGGGTCATTACCCTGCCGGCGACGGCGGCGATTTCCGCGCTGACCTATTTTGCTACGAGGCTGGCCGGATGATGCGGCCTGGCTCCGCCCGACCGCGAGCTATTTGCCCACGACGTTCAAGATGTTGCCGTCGGGGTCCTTGAACCAGGCGACCTTCATGCCGTGACCGACGTGGATATCGCCCTCGAGCGACAGGCCGGGCATGTCGTAGTGCTCGAAAGCGACGCCCTTCGAGCGCAGCGACTTGACGATCGGTTCGATCTGATCGCCCACCGCCCAGGTTACCGCCGTCGCCTTGTTGGTGCCGGCGAATTGCGAATGATAGACATTGATGACCGTGTCGCCGCTTTTGTAGACGATCAGCTCGCCGTCCATGTCGTCCACCTGCTTGAGGCCGAGCGTTCCTTCATAGAAGGCCTTTGCCTTCTCCAGGTCCTTCACCGCGAGATTGGCTGTGGCATTGCTGTGCTCGAGCATGACGGTCTCCTTTCTCCGTTGGCTGCTCCCAGTTGGCTGCCGCGCCCGAAACCAGGACGATAGAGTAGTCAGGAAGATAGGGTTGCGCTGTCTTCCGGCGACCGCGCGCGGCCTGCGCAATCGGGATGCATCTTTCTGGAAGACGAAAGACGCCCGCAAAACCCGACACGCGAGTGCAAGTTTTTGAAGGCATGTCGCCGCACATGTCGTTCCGGAGCTTGGTTCTCTGCGGAAACTGCATTATCTGAACCGGCAAACGCTTGGGAAAAAGCTCATGCCCGTCAGCAAGGAAACCGTTATCGAGCGCCTGAAGACGGTCAACGGACCGGACTTCACCGGCAATATCGTCGACCTCGGCCTGGTCTCCGAAATTTTCATCGCCGATTCCAAGGTGTTCTTCTCGATCACCGTTCCCGCCGCCCGCGCGCAGGAACTGGAGCCGCTGCGCGCCGCCGCCGAACGCGCCGTCAAAGCCATTCCCGGTGTCGCCAACGCCGTTGTCGCGTTGACGGCCGAGAAGAAGGGCGGCGGCATGGAAGCGCCGGTTCCGCCCCGCCCGGCGCAACGGCCAGCTCCGCAGGCCGCGCCGCAGCGTTCCGCCCCGCAGGCGCCCGCTTCGCACAGCCACGGCAAGCGCGGCGTGCCCGGCATCGATGCGATTATCGCCGTCGCGTCCGGCAAGGGCGGCGTCGGCAAATCGACCACCGCCGTCAACCTGGCGCTCGGCCTTGCCGCCAATGGCCTGAAGGTCGGCGTGCTCGACGCCGACATCTACGGACCGTCGATGCCAAGGCTGCTCAACATCCACGGCCGGCCGCAGACCGTTGATGGCAAGATCCTGAGGCCGATGCAGAATTACGGCCTCAAGGTGATGTCGATGGGCTTCCTCGTCGACGAGGAGACGCCGATGATCTGGCGCGGCCCGATGGTGATGTCGGCGCTGACGCAGATGCTGCGCGAGGTCGAATGGGGGGCGCTCGACGTGCTGGTCGTCGACATGCCGCCCGGCACCGGCGACGCTCAGCTCACCATGGCCCAGCAGGTGCCGCTCGCCGGCGCCGTCATTGTCTCGACGCCGCAGGATCTGGCGCTGATCGACGCTCGCAAGGGGCTCAACATGTTCAAGAAGGTCGACGTGCCGCTGCTCGGCATCGTCGAGAACATGAGCTATTTCCTCGCGCCCGACACCGGCAAGCGCTACGACATTTTCGGCCATGGCGGCGCGCGCCGCGAGGCTGAACGGCTCGGCGTCACCTTCCTGGGCGAAGTGCCGCTCGAAATGGGCATTCGCGAGAGTTCGGACGCCGGCGCCCCGGTCGTGGTTTCGAAGCCGGGCGGCGCCGAGGCCAAGATCTATCGTGACATCGCCTCGAAGGTCTGGGAGAGGGTTCAGGAGGAACGCGGCGCGGCGGAAGCCGCCGTACCCTCGATCGTATTCGAGTAAGTGCAGGTACGGCTCAGCCGTTCCCCACCCTGTTGCCGAACGTCGTGAAGAACTGCCCGGCGAGCTTCTTCGAGGTCGATTCGATCAGCCGGCTGCCGAGTTGGGCGATCTTGCCGCCGACATCGGCTTTGGCGGCGTATTTGAGCACCGTCGTATCCGCGCCGTCGGCGGTAAGCGTCACGTCGGCGCCGCCCTTGGCGAAGCCGGCGATGCCGCCCTTGCCCTCGCCCTGGATGGTGTAGGAATGCGGCGGCTTGAGGTTCTTCAATGTCACCTCGCCGTTGAAGGTCGCCTTGATCGGCCCGATCTTCAGCACCACCGTCGCGGCCATCTCGGTATCCGATTTCTTCTCCAGGCTCTTGCAGCCGGGAATGGCCTCCTTGAGGATGTCCGGATCGTTGAGGGCCTCCCACACTTTTGCAACAGGTGCGGCGATGCGCTCCTCGCCTTCGATCACCAAAGCCATCAAGACCTCCCGCATTGCTGATGCCCATTGGTCGTAGCGCGCGGCCCTTTGTCTGTCTATCGCACCAAAGTGCGGGGTCGCGGCGCTTGTACCTCTTGCCTGCATGAGCGCATTGGCATATCGATTTGTCATACAAATACGGAGACCACGATGGCAGGCGCCCCCACCAAGAAGAAGAAATTTCGCTCGCAGGAGTGGTTCGACAATCCCGACAATCCGGGCATGACGGCGCTCTATCTCGAGCGTTACCTCAATTACGGGCTGACGCGCGCCGAGCTGATGTCGGGCAAGCCGCTGATCGGCATCGCCCAGACCGGCTCCGATCTCTCGCCCTGCAATCGGCACCATCTCGAGCTCGCCAAGCGTGTGCGTGAGGGCATCGTATCGATGGGTGGCATCCCCTTCGAGTTCCCGTGCCATCCGATCCAGGAAACCGGCAAGCGCCCGACTGCGGCGCTCGACCGCAACCTCGCCTATCTCAGCCTGGTCGAGGTGCTTTACGGCTATCCGATCGATGGCGTTGTGCTCACCATCGGCTGCGACAAGACCACGCCCGCGCTGCTGATGGCTGCGGCCACCGTCAATATTCCGGCGATCGCGTTTTCGGTCGGTCCGATGCTCAACGGCTGGCACAAGGGCAAGCGCACGGGTTCCGGCACCATCGTCTGGGAATCGCGCCAACGGCTGTCGGCGGGTGAGATCGACTATGACGAGTTCATGGACATCGTCGCCTCCTCGGCGCCGTCGACCGGCTATTGCAACACCATGGGCACCGCCACCACGATGAACTCGCTGGCCGAGGCGCTTGGAATGCAGCTGCCAGGCTCGGCCGCCATCCCCGCGCCCTATCGCGAGCGCGGCCAGATGGGCTACGAGACGGGCAGGCGCATTGTCGAGATGGTGCACGAGGACCTTAAGCCCTCAGACATCATGACCCGCAAGGCCTTCGAGAACGCCATCGTCGTCAACTCGGCCATCGGCGGCTCGACCAACGCGCCGATCCACCTCAACGCCATTGCCCGTCATCTCGGCGTGCCGCTCGACAATGACGACTGGCAGAATGTCGGCCTCAACGTGCCGCTCCTGGTCAACCTGCAGCCGACGGGCGAATATCTGGGCGAGGACTATCACCATGCCGGCGGCGTGCCGGCGGTGGTGGCCGAATTGATGAAGGGCGGCCTGTTGCCGCATCCCGATGCGATCACCGTCAACGGCAGGGCCATGGGCGACAATTGCAGGGATGCCGTCAACGAGAACCCGGATGTGATCAGCAGCGTCGCCAAGCCGCTCAAGGCCAATGCCGGCTTCATCAACCTCAAGGGCAATCTGTTCGATTCCGCGATCATGAAGACCAGCGGCATCTCGCCCGAATTCCGCGAGCGTTATCTCTCCAACCCGAACGACCCTGAGGCTTTCGAAGGCAACGCCATGGTCTTCGACGGCCCGGAGGATTACCACGCCCGCATCGACGATCCGGCGCAGGGCATCGACGAACACACCATCCTGTTCATGCGCGGCGCCGGTCCGGTCGGCTATCCGGGCGGCGCCGAAGTGGTCAACATGCAGCCGCCGGCCTACCTCATCAAGAAGGGCATCCATTCGCTGGCCTGCATCGGCGACGGCCGTCAGTCCGGCACGTCCGGCTCGCCATCGATCCTCAACGCCTCGCCGGAAGCGGCCATCGGCGGCGGCCTAGCGCTTCTCAAGACCGGCGACCGCGTCCGCATCGACCTGAAGAAAGGCACGGCCAACATCCTCGTCAGCGATGAGGAGATCGCCAGGCGACAGGCCGAGCTGCAGGGCAATGGCGGCTATCACTATCCCAAGCACCAGACGCCCTGGCAGGAGATCCAGCGCGGCATGGTCGACCAGTTCTCGGCCGGCATGGTGCTGAAGCCGGCGGTGAAATACCAGGACGTCGCCCATACCAGCGGCGTGCCGCGCGACAACCACTGAATTCAGAGCACGAAAATCGAGGGGCGGTCCGCTATCCGGCGGGCCGCCCTTTGTCATGGCCCTTGTTTCGGCCGCGGGGCGTCTACAGATAAGCCCGATCTCGGCGGTCGTGCGAAGGAGAGGCAAATCCATGGCGAAACGGCGCTCTTCACTCGGCTTCCTCGGCATGTTCGGCCGCTCGGGCGACCTGCGCCAGCTCGATGATGCTCTGCGCCAGGCCGACCTGCATCCGGCGCTTGTGCCTGAGGGCGTGAAGCTCACCATCGTCAATTTGATGAACGATCGCTGGCCGGAAGAGCCGCCGCCCCAGGCTTATGCGTCGGTGGCGCAGCTTTGCAGCTATTGCGTTGCCGGACCGGATACCTTCGAGCAGGCCAACGGCAGCGAACTTACGCTGGAGGCCGAGCGCCGCATCGAGGCCGCGCTCGAAGCCGGCGATAGTTTCGATGCCCAGATCGTGCTGATGACGCTGCATGCGAAGCTGATCAACGCCGAAGTCGTCGAGCGCTACGGACTGACTGCCGAGTGATCTGCGGGATAGAGCTTATCCGCCCATGCCGCTGCGCGGCAGCTTGATCATCTCGCCGAAGCGGGCGCGCAATTTGTCGTCGAGAATGCGCGACACGTGGCGCGGGAAGCGTTCGGCAAGCACGCGCTTCTTCTCGGCGATCGCCCGTTGCAGGATGTCTGGCCGGCCTTTCTCGTTCCATTCCTTCGGCGAGAACCGGTCGCCGACCGCGGGATAAAAATATTCGGTCTGCATCAGCTTCAGCGTCTGCTCGTTGCCGAGATAATGGCCGGGACCCTTGAGGCAGACATCGGTGATGGTGTCGATCGACAGCGCCTCATCCGTCACCTCGATGCCGCGCACGCAGCGCAGGCAGTGGCCGAGCATGTCGTTGTCGATGATCAGGCTTTCGAGGCAGAAGCCGAGCAGCGAGGCATGCATGCCGGCCGATTCGTAGACGAGGTTGAGGCCGGAAAGCCCTGCCATAACATTGGTGATGCCCTTCTCGTAGCCGGACTGTATGTCGGGCAGCTTCGAGTCCGTCATGCCGGCGGCCGAGCCGCCCGGCAGGTCGTAAAATTGCGCCATCTGCGCGCAGGCGGCGGTCAGCACCGACTGCTCGGCCGAGCCGCCGGACATGGCGCCGGTCCGAAGATCGGAGACGAACGGCCAGGTGCCGAAAATCGCCGGATGGCCGGGCTTTATGGCGTTGACGTAGACCAGGCCCATCAGCACCTCCGCCACCGCCTGGACGACGGCGCCGGCAATCGCGGCGGGAGCCGTGGCGCCGGCCTGGCCGGCCGAGAGCAGCAGGATCGGAATGCCGCCTTCGACGCAGGCTTCGAGCACGCCGCAGGCATCCTCGGCGAATTTCATCGGCGGCACGACGAAGCAGTTCGAGTTGGACACGAACGGCCGCGCCCGGAAATTTTCCTCGCCGCCGGCGATCGCATAGAGCATCTCCAGCGCCGGCTTGACGTTCTCTCGCACCGTGAAGGAGGTGCCGACATGCTTGGATGTTCCCATCACGCAGGCATAGAGCGTGTTGAAGTCCATCTCGAGCGGATCGGGGATGTCGCGCGGCACCATGGTGCGCTGGAAGAAATGGATGTTGTCGAGCCCATCGACGAGGCGGGCGGCGTCGTAGATGTCCTGCAACTGCGATTCGCGGTACTCGCGCTTCTCGACGTCGACCAGATGCACCGCGGCGCCCGCCGTGCCGTAATGCACGCGTTTGCCCTGGATCACCATGTCGTGCTTGGGGTCCTGGCCGTGGAGCGTGAAGTGGCGCGCGGACTTTTTGATCGTGTCGAGCACCAGCGCCCGCGGCAGGCGGATGCGGCCGTCGTCGCCATAGGTCGCGCCGACCCTGGTCATCGCCTCGATGCAGGAGGGGATGGCGTTGGCGAAACCCACCGTCTCCAGAAGCGTCAGCACCGCCTCGTGGATGCGCTCGCGGTCATTCTGGCTCAATGGCCCGTAGCTGCCGCCTTCGAGGCCGGGCCGCACCGGACGGATGTCGTCCGCGAGCGGCGCGGCCCGCATCGCGCGGCGCGCTTCGCGCCCGCCGGACCGCCGCGAACGCTGGTCCGACGACGCGTCCTGCTTCTCAAGAGCCACTGACATGGAAGCACTCCACCTTTAGCTTTTCAGGGGCAGGGTGCGTGGCGGTTGGTCCACCATCGGCCTGCCTCGTCCCCTATGGCCTCCGACTATGCCGCTGGCATTGGTACAGCCTATGAGCCAGCCTGTCCCGTCGAATATGCCAGGATGCTAAAGCAAGCAGGGTGCAAAACAAAAGGGAGCAGGCTCACGCCGGCTCCCTTTTCAAGAAATCTGTCCGCGTTCAGGCGGCCGCGGGTCGGCGTCCGGCTGCCGTGGCGAGTTCCCGGATACCGGGCTCGATGTGCTGCAGCGAGATCGAGGAGATGCCCAAGCGCATGAAACGAGAGGGCTTTTCGCTGCGGTCGAAGAACCGGTCCCCGGGCTCGATGATGACGCTGCGCGAAGCGGCCGCCTCGGCCAGGCCGCGTGAATCGGTGCCGCGCGGACCCTCCAGCCAGAGCGATGTGCCGCCCGCGGAATCGGTCGAACGCCAATCTGGCAGGAAAGCGGAAATCGCATGGACCAGACGCTTGCGCCGCTCGTCGAAGGCGGCGGAGAGCCTGCGCACCAGCGCCTCGTGATGGCCGAGTGACAGGAACAGCGCAACGGCGCGCTGGTTGTTCGCCGGCGGGTGCCTGAGCATGAAGCGGCGCAACGCGCGAAGCTCGGCGATCAGTCCGGCCGAGGCCACGATGTAGCCAAGCCTCAAGCCAGGAGCCAGCGTCTTCGACATCGAGCCGACATAGATGACGCGGCCCGAGCGGTCGAGGCTCTTCAGCGCCTGCTGCGGCGCCTCGTCGAGAAGTTGGCTGTCATAGCCGTCCTCGATGATGATCTGGTTGTGGCGAGTGGCCCGCGCCAAAAGATCCTGCCGCCGCTCGGCCGACAGCGGCACCATGGTCGGGCAATGGTGGCTGGGTGTGACGAACACGAAGCCGGAATCGGCGGGGATCGCCGAGGTCACGATGCCCGACTGATCGACCGGAACCGCCTGGATGTCGGCGCCTGCCAGCCGGAAGATCGAACGGGCATCCGGATAGCCCGGGTCTTCCATAGCCACCTTCGAGCCCTTGGTCATCAGCAGCGAGGCGAGCATGTAGAGCGCGTTCTGCGCGCCCAGAGTCACGATGATCTCATCCGGATTGGCGAAGATGCCGCGCCGCGGCAAAAGCCGGGCCTGGATCTGCTCGATCAGCAGCGGATCGTCGCGGTCGACCATGTCGGACGCCCAGTTGCGGATCTCCAGCACCGCGAGCGCCATGCGGTTGCATTCGCGCCATTCGGCGGTCGGGAACAGCGCCGGGTCGAATTGGCCGTAGACGAACGGATAGGAAGACTTGATCCAGTTGTCGTGCTTGGCCGGCGGCGGCATGTCGCTGGCGGCGATCTGCCGGCGTGCCTTCCAGTCGATCTCGTTCTGCTGGTCGGGCGCCTTCTGGTGCGGCTTGGCGGGGGTGGCCAGCACGTCAGGGTTGACGAAATGGCCGCGCCGCTCGCGCGCCACCAGGAAGCCCTGGTCGACCAGTTGCTGGAAGGCGAGCACCACCGTGCCGCGGGCAACACCAAGTTTTTCCGCCAGAATCCGGCAGGACGGCAGCGGCATCGAAGCGGCGATTTGGCGGTCGAGGATGGCCGCGACGATCGCCTGGCGGATCTGTGCCTGGAGGGTTTGTCCGGATTCGGCCGAAATCCGGAACAGGCCGGACCATATGGCCGTGTCATTGCGCTGTGGCATGGGAGAACTTCCTCGGATGGCCAGCTGTTTTCACTTGGCTGGACCAGTCGAGTGTAGGGGTGGCACAAGGGGTTGCGCCAATCAATTTTTCTGATCGCTGGGATTTATGCCAGTGATCCATTGGTCGCGTAAGCGATCCATCATTGGTCACGGAAGCGGCCCATTTGTCCGTAAAATCATGCTGCAACGCATCATAAAACCGTGATGCGCTGCGGCATCGCCGCGCTTGAACGAAATGGAAATCGGCTCAATAGAATGACGCGCCGACACGCGCCGGAAACATCCGGCCTGTTAAAATGGTCTAAAAACCCGCCAGGAGCCCGCCAGTGGATCAGTCAGCCTTCGACAAGCAACTTGCCGCGTTGCGGGACAAGCGCGCGGCAGCCAAGGGCAGCATGCGCGAGGCCTTCGCCGTAGATCCCCAACGCTTCGAGAAATTCTCCGCCATCGATGGCGACCTCCTGCTCGACTGGTCGAAATGCGCGGTCGACGCCGACACGATGGCGATGCTGGAAAAACTTGCTGGCGCCGCCGATCTCGAAGGCCGCCGCGCCGCGATGTTCGAAGGCAAGAAGATCAACATCACCGAAGGCCGCGCCGTACTGCACACGGCGCTGCGCAACCTGACCGGCAAAGGCGTCGTGGTGGATGGCCAGGACACGAAGGCCGACGTCATTGCCGTGCTCGATGCAATGGGCGCCTTCGCCGACGACATTCGCTCCGGCAAGGCGGCCGGCGCCACCGGCAAGAAGATCACCGACATCGTCAATATCGGCATCGGCGGATCGGATCTGGGACCGGCGATGGTCACGCTGGCGCTGGCGCCCTACCATGACGGGCCGCGTGCGCATTATGTCTCCAATGTCGACGGCGCCCATATCCACGACACGCTGAAGGGCCTTTCGCCCGAAACGACGCTGTTCATCATCGCCTCCAAGACCTTCACCACCGTCGAGACGATGACCAATGCCGAGACCGCGCGCAAATGGGTGGAGAAGGCGCTGGGCAAGGAAGCGATCGGCAAGCATTTCGCCGCCGTCTCGACCGCGCTCGACCTGGTGTCGAAGTTCGGCATCGAACAGGATCGCGTCTTCGGTTTCTGGGACTGGGTCGGTGGCCGCTATTCGGTCTGGAGCGCCATCGGCCTGCCGGTGATGATCGCCATCGGCCCGCGCAACTTCCGCGCCTTCCTCGACGGCGCGCATGAAATGGACGAGCATTTCCGCTCAGCACCCCTGCAGAAGAACCTGCCGGCATTGCTGGGGCTGATCGGCTGGTGGCACCGGGTCGTCTGCAAATATCCGGCGCGCGCCGTCATCCCTTACGACCAGCGTCTCTCCAGGCTGCCGGCTTATCTGCAGCAGCTCGACATGGAATCGAACGGCAAGAGCGTCACGCTGGACAGCGGCGCGGTCGCCACGCCGACCGGCCCGCTGGTCTGGGGCGAGCCCGGCACCAATGGCCAGCATGCGTTCTTCCAGCTTCTGCACCAGGGCACCGATTTCATCCCGGTCGAGTTCCTCGCCGCCGCCGTCGCCCATGAGCCGGAGCTGAAGAACCACCATGATCTGCTGCTCGCCAACTGCCTGGCGCAGTCGGAAGCCTTCATGAAGGGCCGCACGCTGGAGGAGGCGCGCGCCCAGATGCTGGCCAAGGGCATGAAGCCGGCCGACGTCGACCGCATCGCGCCGCACCGCGTTTTTTCGGGCAACCGACCTTCGGTGACGATCCTCTACAAGAAGCTCGATCCGCGAACGCTCGGCCGTCTGATCGCGCTTTACGAGCATCGCGTCTTCGTCGAGGGCACGCTGTTCAACATCAACTCGTTCGACCAATGGGGTGTCGAACTGGGCAAGGAACTGGCGACGGGCCTGCTGCCTGTCGTGGAAGGCAAGGAGACTGCCGCAAAACGCGACGCCTCGACTGCCGGACTGGTGGGACATATCCACCAATTGCGCGGCACGGAGTAACAGGCTTGGCGGACATCAAGGGAATTCTATTCGACAAGGACGGCACGCTTGTCGATTTCAACGCAACCTGGCTCGGCATAGCCGATTTCATGGCCATGGATGCCGCCGAGGGCGACCGCTGGAAAGCCGACCGGCTGCTAGCCGCCGCCGGCTTCGATTTCGTCAGCAAGCGCTTCAAGCCCGACTCGATCTTTGCTTCCGGTTCGAACATGGATGTCGTCGAGCTCTGGTTCCCGCGCCTGTCCGACGAGGATCAGATGCTGGCCGTTTCCCGCTTCAACGAGATCACCTCGGTGCAGGGCTCATCGATGGCGGTCGCGCTTCCCGGGATCATCGATTCGCTGAGGACGCTGCACAAGAAATCCTTCCGCATGGGCGTCGCCACCAACGATTCCACCAGCGGCGCCGAGAAGACGCTTGCCACGCTCGGTGTCGCGCAGCTCTTCGACGCAGCCTTTGGCTATGATGCCGTGGCCAATCCCAAGCCGGCGCCCGATACCGTTGTTGCCTTCTGCGACCTGACGGGGCTGAAGCCAAGCGAGATCGCCATGGTCGGCGACAACCGCCACGACCTCGAAATGGCGCGTGCCGGCGGCTGCGGGCTGGCGGTTGGTGTTCTCTCCGGCACCGGCACGCGCGACTCGCTGTCGCCGATCGCTGATGTCATTCTGGATTCGGTGGCCGACCTGCCGGATTTCCTGTCGGCGCGGGTGAGCGTGCCGGCGGGCTAATTAAGCGCTGGCTGGGACGAACGCAAACACTCCGCTCGGCTCCCGCGCGCCGCCGCCGTTTCCGCCGACATCGGGCACCTGATACTCGCCAAGCAGGCGAAGCCTCGGCTTGGGCAGCCAGGCCCGGCCCGGATCGCCGACCAGCACATCGATGCCGGCGGCAAGGCACCGGTCGAGGAAGGGGACGACCCGCCGCGCCACGTCCTGCGCGTAGAAGACATCGCCGGCGAGCACCAGGTCGACGGCAGGCGGCGGACCGTCGGTGATGTCCTCGCCAATTATGCTGACGGCGACGCCGTTGGCAGCCGCGTTAAGGCCGAGCGCGACGATGCCGTTGAGATCGATTTCCGCCGCGATCACCTCGCGCGCTCCGGCTTTGGCGGCGGCGATGCCGACAAGGCCGGAGCCGGCGCCGAGGTCGAGCACGCGGCGGCCCGCGACGGTCGAAGGCCGGTCGAGCACATAGCGCGCCAGTACCGCGCCGCCCGCCCAGGCATAGGCCCAGTAGGGCGGTTGCGGTTCGGTCGCGCTCTCCTCGGCGTCACCATCCGGTTCCAGCAGCCGCCTCAGCCCGCTGCCGGGATGGGCCATGTAGAGGCGGATTTCCGGCAGCGACGGCACCGGCGCAAGCCGCATGTTCGCCTTGATGAATTGCGCCGGATCGGGGCCTTCGCGGCGCGCCGGCGCCACGTCGGCAGTGCGTTCGATCAAAGTCTATTCCCGCAATGCGCGCCGCAGGATCTTGCCGACCGGTGTCTTCGGCAGTTCGGTGCGGAATTCGATGTATCTCGGCCGCTTGTAGCCGGTCAGGTTCTCGCGGCAATAGGCGGTCAACGTCTCGACGGTGAGCGCCGGATCCTTCTTGACCACGAACAGCTTCGGCACCT
This sequence comes from Mesorhizobium sp., assembly GCA_004020545.1. Taxonomy (GTDB): domain Bacteria; phylum Pseudomonadota; class Alphaproteobacteria; order Rhizobiales; family Rhizobiaceae; genus Mesorhizobium. Next base: position 33,493 of record SAQE01000045.1, read on the forward strand.
CGCCGGAATGCTCGTCCGGCACGCCGATCGCGGCCACCTCGAGCACGCCGGGATGCTGCGCCACGACCTCTTCCAGCTCGTTCGGATAGACGTTGAAGCCGGAGACCAGGATCATGTCCTTCTTGCGGTCGACGATCTTGGTGTAGCCGCGCTCGTCCATGAAACCCATGTCGCCCGACTTGAAGAACCCGTCCTTGGTCATCACCTTGGCGGTCTCGTCGGGCCGGTTCCAGTAGCCGGCCATCACCTGCGGCCCGCGGATGCAGATCTCGCCAACCTCGCCGAGCGGCACGTTGTTGCCGTCGTCGTCGCGGATGGCGATCTCGGTCGAAGGCAGCGGCAGGCCGATCGTGCCGGTGAACTCGCTGGAGCTGAACTTGTTGGCGGTGGCCACCGGCGAGGTTTCCGAAAGCCCGTAGCCTTCGCTCACCGGACAACCGGTCAGCGCCTTCCAGCGCTCGGCCACGCCCTTCTGCACCGCCATGCCGCCGCCAAGCGTCAGGATCAGCGGCTTGAAGTCGAGCTTGCGGAAATCCTCATTGTTGAGCAGCGCGTTGAACAGCGTGTTGAGGCCGGGGAAGATGTGAGCCGGATATTTCTGCAGTTCCTTGACGAAGCCCGGAATGTCGCGCGGGTTCGGGATGAGCACGTTCTGGGCGCCTTGCTGCATGCCCATCAGCGCGTTCACCGTCAGCGCGAAGATATGGTAGAGCGGCAGCGCGCAGATGAAGTTTTGGTGCGCCGGCTTCGGCTTGAACCTGTAGGCATCCTCCACCCAGAGCGAATTCTGCGCCACATTGGACAACACGTTCCGGTGCAGCAGCGTCGCGCCCTTCGAGATGCCCGTCGTGCCGCCCGTATATTGCAGGAAGGCGATATCGTCGCCCGAAACCGCCGCCGGCTTGAAGGCGCTTGCGGAGCCGGCCTTCAGCGCGGCGTTGAACCGGACATGGCCGGGCAGAGACCAGGCGGGAACCATCTTTTTCACCCGCCGAACGACGAGATTGACGATCGTGCCCTTGAGGCCGCCCAGCAGGTCGCCCATCGCTGCCACCACCACATGCTTGACCGACGTCCTGGCGATCACCGCCTGCAGCGTGTTGGCGAAGTTTTCCAGGATGACGATGGCCTGCGCGCCGGAATCCTTGAGCTGATGTTCCAGTTCGCGCGGCGTGTAGAGCGGGTTGACGTTCACCACCGTGAAGCCGGCGCGAAGCACCGCCATCATCGCCACCGGATATTGCAGCACGTTCGGCATCATCAGCGCCACGCGGGCGCCCTTCTCCAAGCCTCTCGACTGCAGATAGGCGCCAAAGGCGGCCGAAAGCCGCTCGAGCTCGGCGTAGGAAATCGACTTGCCCATGCACACATAGGCCGGCTGGCCGGAAAACTGCTTGCAGGCGCCGACCAGGAAGTCGCCGATGGAATTGTAGGGCAGCGGGCCGATCTCGGCCGGCATGTTCTTCGGATAGTTCTTGAGCCAGGGCTTTTCCGGCAGCCCGGCAGCGAGCTCCGTGATCGCCTTCGGCAGCCGCTTGGCCGGCGCCGAGGCCGGTTTTGCGGTTGTGGGCCTGCCGGCGGCCGCAGGCTTGTCGATCTTTGTGGTTGCAGCCTTGGTGGCGGATCTGGGGCTCGTCGCAGCGGCCTTTGGCTTGGAGGTGGCCTTTGCAGGTGAAGACGTTTTGGCTGGTGAAGCGGCCTTGGAAGGTGAAGCCTTGGGCGCGCCGGCATTAGCGGCCTTGGCTTTTGCCTTCGCCGGGAGCGTTGTCTTTGCTGCTTTTGCCACCAAATCCCTCCCTGGTATCCTTGGTCTCACAGTCTCGTGTCGCGCCCGCCTCCAATGTCAGAGGCCTCCTCCGCTGGCGCCGATTGCGGATTCCCCAAGAAATCCGGCATGCCGTCTATGTATTGCGTCTATCGGCGGCCGTGCAAGTCTTGCCCCAGCGGCAGCGGCGGAAAGATTTGCCGTCGAAACCTGTTCCTCCAACCGTCGCTTGAACTGCGCGCCGATACGGGCCGGATTGCGGGCGGGAAGCTCCCGGACCTGATTTCGGGAGGGGGGCGATCAATAAAAAAATGCGGTCGTTAACAATGTCGTGAGCGGAAAATTCTACTAACTATTTCCGCTATTTGAGGAAAATCCGGATTCTTTTCCTGCTTACCATGGGGTACGCAAACGGGGTGTTCCAAAGCCCTAAAAACGGTGCTTATATGCGCGCTTCTCGAGCCTGATAGAGGGGCTTGGAAGAACATCAGGGAGTGCTCAATGAAAAAGACAATGACTTTTGCAGCCGCGTTGCTGGCTGCAAGCGTCCTGGGTGGCATGGCCAATGCAAAGACGCTTGTCTATTGCTCGGAAGCGTCGCCGGCCAATTTCGACCCGGGTACGACGACGGGCGGTAACGACTTCGACGCCTCGTCGCGCACCGTCTATTCGCGTCTGGTCGAGTTCAAGCATGGCGGCACCGAGATCGAGCCCGGCCTTGCCGACAAATGGGAAATCTCGGACGACGGCCTGGTCTATACTTTCCACCTGCATCCGGGCGTGAAGTTCCAGACCACCGACTATTTCAAGCCGACCCGCGACCTCAATGCGGATGACGTCGTCTTCTCGTTCGACCGTCAGTTCAACAAGCAGAATCCGTGGAACGGCGAGAAGTATCTGCCGAACCTGACCTGGGACTACTACACCGGCATGGACATGCCGAAATACGTCGCCAAGTGGGAAAAGGTCGACGACCTCACCGTCAAGCTGACGCTGACCGAGCCGAACGCGCCGATGCTGGCCAATCTCGGCATGGACTTCGCCTCGATCGTGTCGAAGGAATATGCCGACCAGCTCGAGAAGGATGGCAAGATGGCCGACTTCTCGACCAAGCCGATCGGCACCGGCCCCTTCCAGTTCGTCGACTACCAGCTGGATTCGGTCATCCGCTACGCGGCCAACCCCGACTACTTCAAGGGCAAGGAGAAGATCGACGATCTGGTCTTCGCCATCACGCCTGATGCGACTGCCCGCATCCAGAAGGTGCTGGCCGGCGAATGCGACGTGGCTCCCTATCCGAACCCGGCCGACATCGCCACCATCAAGGCCAACAAGGACGTGACCTTGATGGACCAGGCCGGCCTCAACATCGGCTATATGAGCTACAACACGACGATCCCGCCGCTCGACAAGCCCGAGGTTCGCCATGCGCTCAATCAGGCGATCGACCGGGAAGCCCTGATCAAGTCGCTGTTCCAGGATGCCGGTGCCACGCCTGCCCAGAACCTGATCCCGCCGACCATGTGGTCGTGGGACAAGGACGTGAAGTTCGATTCCTATGATCCGGAAGCGGCCAAGAAGGTGCTGGCCGATGCCGGTCTGAAGGAAATCCAGCTCTGGGCTTCCGACCGCGTTCGTCCTTACAACCCGAACTTCCAGCGCGCGGCCGAACTGATTCAGGCCGACTGGGCCAAGGTCGGCGTGAAGGCCGAAATCGTCAACTACGAGTGGACGAAGTATCGCGAGGAAGGCAAGAAGAAGGAGCGTCCCGGCGCCTTCCAGATCGGCTGGACCGGCGACAATGGCGATCCGGACAACTTCTTCGCCACCCTCTTTGCCTGCTCGGCCATCGGCGTGTCGAACTACTCGAGCTGGTGCGACAAGGACTTCGAGGACCTGATCCAGAAGGCCAAGAAGACCAGCGACCAGGGCGAGCGCACCAAGCTCTACGAGCAGGCGCAGGTGATCTTCGCCAAGCAGGCGCCTGCCTTCCTGCTGGCCCACAGCCAGGTCTACTCGGTCGTTCGCAACAATGTCACCGGCTATAAGATGGACCCGCTCGGCATTCACCGCTTCGACGGCGTTGACAAGTCCGAGTAATATTGCGAACGGGGCGGCGCAAATTCCAGCGCCGCCCCATTCCATTTGACGATGCTCCGATATCTTCTCAATAAAATCGCCCTCCTGATCCCGACCCTGGTCGGCATCACCATCTGCGCCTTCGCTTTCGTCCGGCTGCTGCCCGGCGATCCGATCCTGGCCATGGCCGGCGAGCATGGCGTATCGCCGGCGCGCTACGAAGAGCTCAAGGAACAGTTCGGCTACAATCTGCCGATCTGGGAACAGTACGCGCGCTATGTCGGCGAGGTCGCCACCGGCGATTTTGGCGTTTCCATCTCGTCCAAGCGCCCGGTGATGGAAGAGTTCAAGACGCTCTTCCCGGCGACGCTGGAACTCTCCTTCTTCGCCATGATCTTCGCCATGGTGATCGGCATCCCGGCCGGCATATTCGCGGCCGTCAAGCGCGGCTCCTGGTTCGACCAGTCGCTGATGGGCACTGCCCTTGTCGGCTATTCCATGCCGATCTTCTGGTGGGGCCTGCTGCTCATCATCTTCTTTTCCGGCTATCTCGGCTGGACGCCGGTATCGGGCCGCATCGGCCTGCAGTTCTTCCTGAAGCCGATCACCGGCTTCATGACCATCGACAGCGTTCTCTACGGCAAGTGGGATGCGTTACGCTCGGCGCTCAGCCATCTCGTCCTTCCGGCGATCGTGCTCGGCACCATTCCGCTGGCGGTGATCGCGCGCCAGACGCGCTCGGCCATGCTCGAGGTGCTCGGCGAGGACTATGTCCGCACCGCCCGCGCCAAGGGCCTTTCCGCCGCCCGCGTCATCGGCGTGCATGCTCTGCGCAACGCGCTGATCCCGGTGGTCACCACCATCGGCCTGCAGGTCGGCACGCTGCTTGCCGGCGCCATCCTTACCGAGACCATCTTCGCCTGGCCGGGCATCGGCAAGTGGATGGTCGATTCCATCTTCAAGCGCGACTATGTCGTCGTGCAGTCAGGGCTGCTTTTGATCGCGCTTATCGTCATGGCCGTGAACCTTATCGTCGACGTGCTCTATGCCGTCATCAACCCGCGCATCAGGGCGGCGTGATGAGCCAATCGACCGAAATCGCCCCGATGGCCGCGGGCAGTCCGGACCGACTGACCGGCTTCAAGACCTTCTGGCACTATTTCTCGGTGAACCGTGGCGCCGTCATCGGCCTGTTCGTCTTCATCCTTTTGGTGCTGGCCGCGCTCTTCGCGCCGCTGCTCGCGCCTTACGCGCCCGACGTGCAGGACAAGACTGCGTTCCTCAGGCCGCCGGCCTGGCAGACGGGCGGCAGCACCCAATATCTGCTCGGCACCGATCCGGTCGGCCGAGACATCCTCTCGCGCCTGCTCTACGGGGCGCGCTTCTCGCTGCTGATCGGCGCGGTCGTGGTCACGCTGGCGCTCACCGGCGGCATCACGCTCGGCCTGCTTGCCGGTTATTTCCGCGGCTGGGTCGACGTCGCGATCATGCGCGTCATGGACCTGATCCTGGCTTTCCCGTCGCTGCTTCTGGCGCTGGTGCTGGTCACCATCCTCGGTCCTGGCCTGTTCAATGCGATGCTGGCGATCTCCCTGGTGCTGCAGCCGCATTTCGCCCGCCTCGTGCGAGCCGCCGTCATGGCCGAGAAGAGCCGCGAATATGTCGTGGCGGCCAAGGTCGCCGGCGCCGGACATCTGCGCCTGATGCTTCGCACCATCCTGCCGAACTGCCTGGCGCCGCTGATCGTCCAGGGTACGCTGTCCTTCTCGAACGCCATCCTGGAAGCCGCTGCACTTGGCTTCCTCGGCCTCGGCGCGCAGCCGCCGACGCCGGAATGGGGCACCATGCTTGCCTCGGCGCGCGAGTTCATCCTGCGCGCCTGGTGGGTGGTGACTTTCCCGGGCCTCGCCATCCTGATTACCGTGCTCGCCATCAACCTGATCGGCGACGGCTTGCGCGACGCGCTCGATCCGAAGCTCAGGAGGTCGTGATGGCATTGCTCGACATCCACAACCTCGTCGTTGAATTCCAGACCGCGTCGGGCCCGTTCCGCGCCGTCGATGGCGTGTCGCTCCATGTCGACGAGCGCGAGGTGCTCGCCATCGTCGGCGAGTCCGGCTCCGGCAAGTCGGTGTCGATGCTTGCGGTGATGGGCTTGCTTCCGTGGACCGCCACCGTCACCGCCGACCGCATGACCTTCAACGGTCGCGATCTCCTCAAGATCAGCCCGGCCGAGCGCCGCAGGATCATCGGCAAGGACATCGCCATGATCTTCCAGGAGCCGATCGCCAGTCTCAATCCGTGCTTCACCGTCGGCTTCCAGATCGAGGAAGTCCTGCGCTTCCATCTCGGCATGGACCGGGCGCAGCGCCGCGCGCGCGCCATCGAGCTTTTGAAGCAGGTCGGCATTCCCGAACCGGCCGAGCGGCTCAATTCCTTCCCGCACCAGATGTCGGGCGGCCAATGCCAGCGCATCATGATCGCGATGGCGATCGCCTGCAATCCGAAGCTCCTGATCGCCGACGAGCCGACGACGGCGCTCGACGTCACTATCCAGAAGCAGATCCTCGATCTGCTGGTCTCGCTGCAGGCCAAATACGGCATGGGCCTGATCATGATCACCCACAATATGGGCGTGGTCGCCGAAACCGCCGACCGCGTCATCGTCCAGTACAAGGGCCGCAAGATGGAAGAGGCCGACGTGCTGTCGCTGTTCGAAAGCCCGAAGAGCAACTACACGCGCGCGCTGCTGTCGGCGCTGCCGGAGAACGCCGTCGGCGACCGTCTGCCGACCGTCTCCGACATGCTGTTCGAGCCGGCGCCCCAGGGAGCTGGCGCATGACCAAGGTTGTCGAAGGTAAGAACATTGTGCGCGACTACCATGTCGGCGGCGGCCTGTTCCGCCCCGCGCGCACGGTCCATGCGGTGAAGGGCGTCTCCTTCAGCGTCGAGCAGGGCAAGACGCTCGCCATCGTCGGCGAGAGCGGCTGCGGCAAGTCCACGCTCGCCCGCATCATCACGCTGATCGATCCGGCGACGGCCGGCGAGCTGTTCATCGACGGCAACAAGGTCGACATCGCCAGGGATGGGTTGACCAAGGAGATGCGCCGCAAGGTGCAGATCGTCTTCCAGAACCCTTACGGATCGCTCAACCCGCGCCAGAAGATCGGCGACGTTCTTGGCGAGCCGCTGCTGATCAACACCGACAAGCCGGCCGAGGAACGCCGCGACCTTGCGATGAAGATGTTGAAGAAGGTCGGTCTCGGACCGGAGCACTACAACCGCTATCCGCATATGTTCTCGGGCGGCCAGCGCCAGCGCATCGCCATTGCCCGTGCGCTGATGCTCAATCCCAGCCTGCTGGTGCTGGACGAGCCGGTCTCGGCGCTCGATCTCTCCGTGCAGGCGCAGGTGCTCAACCTGCTCGCCGACCTGCAGGACGAGTTCAAGCTGACCTATGTCTTCATCAGCCACGACCTCTCGGTGGTGCGCTACATCGCCGACGACGTCATGGTGATGTATTTCGGCGAGGCGGTCGAATACGGCTCGCGCGACGAGGTCTTCTCGAACCCCAAGCACGCCTACACGAAAACCCTCTTCGCCGCGACGCCGCGCGCCGACATCACCAGCATCAAAACAAGGCTGGCCAAGAAGAAGGCGGCGTAAGCCTGGGGGCCTTATCCCAGGGCGGTAAGCCCAAGAGTCGTCATCCTAGGGCGGAGCAACGCGAAGCGTCGTGCAGACCCTAGGATCCATTCCGTTACCTCAGCCCAAATGTGCAGCGGAGCAGAATTCTGCACCGTTGCGACGCTCGTATGTCACGGCAGGATCCTCGGGTCTGCGCCGCGTCGCTTCGCTCCTTGCTTCGCCCGTGGATGACGACGAGGAACCAGCTACGCCCCAGTTCCTCTAAGAAGGCTCCGTTGTTTCACGACAGCTTGGCTATAATGGCCCGCAGCGCCTCGCCGAAGCGGTGCACCTCTTCGACAGTGTTGTAATGCACTAGCGAGGCGCGGATCGCGCCGCTGTCCATGGACAGGTTGAGCCGCTTCATCAGCCTTGGCGCATACATATGGCCGTCGCGGATGCCGATCTGAATGGCGGCCATTTCCTCGACGATCCGTTGCGGCGAGAGCTTGCCGATGTTGAAGCAGAAGGTCGGCACGCGCTCGTGGATGCGGTCCTCCTCGGCGACGCCGTAGATCGTGGCGCCGCACGCCTTCAGCACCTTGAACATCTCGCGCGCCAACGTCAGCTCGTAGTCGCGGATGGCGTTCATGCCGGCGACGATGTTGTCGCGGCGCGAGCGGTTGTTCTGGGCTAAGAAATTGCGGCCGACCGATTCCAGATAACGGACCGCTGCGTCCATGCCGGAGACGTTCTCGTGGATGAAGGTGCCGGCTTCGACCTTGTAAGGCGGCTCGTCGGGAATGAAATCCTCGCGGAAGGTCGGCAGCCGTTTCAGCGTGTCGAAGCGGCCCCACAGGAAGCCCATATGCGGCGAGAAATTCTTGTACCCCGAGCAGACGAGATAGTCGCAGTCCCAGGCCTGCACGTCGATCAGCCCGTGCGGACCGTAATGCACACTGTCGAGGAACACTTCGGCGCCGGCCGCATGCGCAATCCTGGCGACGGAAGCGACATCGACGATCGAGCCGATCGAATGCGCCGTCACCGTGCAGGCGACGAGCCGGGTGCGGTCCGAAACCAGCGGCTCGAGGTCGTCGATATGCAGGTTGCCGTCCTCGCGCATGCGCCACCATTTGAACTTTGCGCCTGCGGATTCCAACGCCAGCCAGGTGGCGATGTTGGCGTCGTGGTCCATGTCGGTGACGACGATCTCGTCCCGTTCTTGCAGCATCTGGCCGATGCCGAGGCTGACCAGGCGGATGAACGAGGTGGCGTTCATGCCGAAGCAGATTTCAGACGGGCTGTAGGCGTTGATCAAGAGCGCCACGCTTTCGCGCGCGTCCGCGACCGACCGGTCGACGGTGACGCTGCGGCCATAGCGGCCGCCGCGCTGCACATTGTGCGCGACCAGATGGTTGGTCACCGCGTCGAGCACGCTTTGCGGGATCTGCGCGCCGGCGGCGTTGTCCATGAAGATGAAATCGCCGGCCTGCTTGAGCGCCGGAAACATGGCGCGGACCTTTTCGACCGGGAACGCGGTGGCGTTGGTATTGTCGGTCTGATGCTTGTTCACGGGCAGGCTCCTGCGAAAGACTTGGATGGGTGGGGATCGGTTGGTGAGTTCAGCGCGCCTTCTCGTCCTTGAAGCGGCGCTCGAGCAGGCTGACGAGGCGGACCATCGGCCAGAGGAAGACGAGGTAGACCAGGGCCGCGCCGATCAGCGGAGAGGGGTTGGCGTAGAGCGACTGCGCATTGGTCGCTTCCTTGAGCAATTCCGGCAACGCAACGGTGGAGGCAAGCGACGTGTCCTTGAACATCGAGACGCAGTTGCTGGTCATCGGCGGAATGACCACGCGGATCGCCTGCGGCAGCACCACCTTGCGCAACGTCAGCACGAACGGCAGGCCAAGCGCCTGCGCCGCCTCGAACTGGCCGCGCGGAATGCTCTCGATGCCGGAGCGGAAGACTTCGGCCGAATAGGCCGACATGATGATGGCGAAAGCCGTCACGGCGGACGCCCAGGACGACAGGCGTATGCCGAGGAAAGGCAGCGCATAGTAAATCAGGATCAGCACCACCAGCACCGGCAGGGCACGGAAGATATCGATGTAGCCGACCGCGAGCCACCGCAGCGGCTTTGGCGCATAGAGCCGCACCAGGCTGATCGCCAGTCCGACAACTATGCCGATAACGATACTGAGCAGCCCGAGCAGAAGCGTATTGAGGAAGCCGCGCAACAGCGCCGGCAGGCTGGACGCGATGACGTCGGGATTGAAGAAAGTGTCGATCAGCGACATGGGAGCATTCCCCAACCGTGTTGCGCCCTACGACGCCGGAGCCAGACCCGGGGACACTGAGATCGGCTTGGCCGAACGGATAAGGGTTCCGGGAAAGTCATGCGTGAAAACGGACGTGCCGGCCTTTGGAGCCGGCACGTCGCTTGTTTGCCGGTAGCCGATCAGGCTTTGGGCAGCGGCATTTCCTTGACGGTGGAGGAATCGGCCGGAGCATCGCTGTCGAACCACTTCTTGTGGATCGCCGCGATCGTGCCGTCCTTTTTCATCGCGGTCAGCGCATCGTTCAACTTGCCGAGCAGGGGATGGTCCTTGGTCATCATCAGGCCGTATTGCTCGCCGGTCTTGATGCGTTCCTTGACGACGAGATCCTTCATCTTCTTGAAGGAGTACTGCATGCCGGGGATGTCGCTGACGGCCGCGTCGACGCGTCCGGCGCTGAGATCGAGCAGCAGGTTCTGCTGCGTATCGTAACCCTTCACGTCGCTGAAGCCGTCGGCCTGCTGATGCTCCTTGACCCAGGTCTCGCCGGTCGAGCCGGACAGCACGCCGACGACCTTGCCCTTGAGGTCGGCTTCGGTGTTGATCGCGCTGTCGGTCTTGGTGGCGATGCCCATGTCGGAATCGTAGTAGGGCTGGGTGAAGGACTGCGACTTCAGCCGCTCTGCGGTGATCGTGATGGAGGATATGGCCACGTCGATGCGCTTCGACGTCGTCGCCGCGAACAGCGCCTGGAACCCGAGGTCGGCGATATCGGTGGTCATGCCGATGCGCTTCGCCGCTTCGTTGACGATGTCGACCTCGAAGCCCTCGAACGTGCCGCTCTCGTTCTTGTACTCGAACGGAGGATTGGTCGGGTAGGCACCGACATTGAGCACGTCAGCGGCGTGAGACGCGGCGGGGCCGGCGACAATGCCGATGGTGGCGGCTAGCAGAAGCAGGTTGCGACGGGTAAAGCTCATATCTTGTTCCCTCTGTTGTTGAACGGGCGGGTTGGCCCCGCACGGTTTTTGCCGCCCCGATTCCAGCAGGGCGTCAATTCATTGCGGCGACCATGCGGTCGAGCGCCGTTTCGATCTGGCCGCTGTCGCGGCAGACGCACATGCGCAGGAATGCCGCCGCCGAGTTGCCGAACAGGTGACCGGGCGCGAGCCCGACACGCGTCGTCTCCAGTATCCGGGCGCAGGCGCGTCGCGCGTCGCTTTCGCCCTCCAGGGCGAAGAACGCGTACATCCCGCCGCGCGGCCTGGCCGGCAGCACGATGCCGGGAATCCGCGCCAGTCTGTCATAAGCGAGGTCGAGGCCGGTCGTGATCCGCTGCCTGATCTCCTCGACCAGCGGTTCGCCCTGGCGGATCGCGGCGACCGCGCCGGCCTGGATCGGAGCGGCCGTGCCGCTGTTGACATATTGGGTCATTGCGCCGAGCTGCTCGGCCACTCCTGACGGATGCGTGAGCCAGCCGATACGCCAGCCGGTCATCGCCCAGGCTTTCGAGAAACTGTTGACCGACAACACCCTGTCGCCGTCCTCGGCGATCTGCAGGATCGACGGGGCGACGTCGCCGTCGAAATAGAGCCGGCCGTAGACCTCGTCGGAGATGATCCAGATGCCTGTGCGCCGGCTGAATTCGAGCAGCGCCTGCATCTCCTCGCGCGACGCGGTCCAGCCCGTCGGGTTGGATGGCGTTGACAGGAAGATCGCGCGGGTACGCGCGTCGCAGGCGGCGAACAGACGGTCGAGATCGAGCTGCCAGTCGCCTTTGAAATCGAGCGAAAACGGCCGCGGCTCACCGCCGATCAGATGGATCGCGTTGTGGATGTTCGGCCATTGCGGCGCGACATAGACGACATTGGTTCCGGTATCGACCAAAAGTTCCAGCGCCAGATAGAGCGCCTGCATGCCGCCCGGCGTAACCGTGGTCCGCTCGATGGGGATCGGCCGGCCATGGATGCGCGTCTGGTACTCTGACAATGCATCATTCAATGGGCCAAAGCCGCGCATATTGGGAACGTAGAAAGTCAGCCCCTCGTCGAAAGCCGCCTTCGCCGCGTCGCGGATGAAGGCGGGTGTCACCATGTCGCCTTCACCGTACCAGAGCGCGATCACGTCTCCCAGTTCGAGGGCGCGCAAGGCGAGGTTGGCAATGTTTTCGGTGTGAAGATCGCGGATTTGTGCGCGGACGCCTTCGAAAGCGTAACGCGCGCTGGCCGCAGATGATGACTGGGGCAGCATGAACGACAAGGACTGAACCTCGCACCCTGGACGCCGCGACACGACCGGCAGCACGCTTGGCCGCAGTCACCGTCGATGTTGAATGCTTATCCAAAGTCTCGGACTTTTCAAGGTAAAAGTTTTAAGCTTAAAAAATATCCCGCCTTGCCGCCAGTGAAGCGCGGCGGCGAAACTTACCGGCCTGCTGCTCGGGCGAGTTCGGCGGTTGCCGCCGCCTTCGCGGCCGTGGCGCCCGCGCCGAGAAACATCGTGTCGCTGGCAAGGACGAAGAAACTGGCGCCGATGGCCGCCCATGGGCCGGTGTCGTGCGGCTTGGCGCAAAATATGCCTGCCGTTCTGCCGTGTGCGACCGTCACGCCGATGATCGTCCGGATCGCCTCGGTCAGCTTGTCGGCGCCCTTCGGCCCAATCGCGTCGATCGACACCGAAAGGTCCCCAGGGCCGACGAAGATCACGTCGACGCCATCGACAGCGGCAATGGCCTCGATATTCGCAAGACCCTCCGCGGTCTCGACCTGAACCGCGACCACGGTCCTGTCATTGGCGGCGGCGAGATATTCCGGGATGCGATAACCGTAGCCGGCGGCCCGCCCGGGTCCGACGCCGCGTTCGCCGGTCGGCGGGTAACGCGAAGCCTTCACCGCCATCATGGCCTGGCTCGCGCTCGACACGCGTGGGACAAGCACGCCTTGCGCGCCGCTGTCCAGCGCCGCCTGGATCGCTTCCGGCGCATGGCCGGGAACGCGCACCATGGCCGGCACGAGATGCACGTCGGCCGCCCGGACCATGCCTTCGACGATATCCCGCGATATCTGTGCGTGCTCCCAGTCGATGCAAAGAAAATCGAGCCCGGACTGCGCCATCACCTCGATGGCAACGGCATGGGGTATGGCTGCGAAGGAGCCGATGAGGTTTTCCCTGCTCGCGCACTTCCGGCGAAATTCGTTCATGTCTCTCTCTTGCGGCCGTGTCCCTGTTTCATACCCGCAAACGACGATGAGGCGAAGCTATTTCAGGCTTGAAATATTTTCACGCCGGCCTAGCGTGTGGCGTTCCGCCACGAGTTTCCAAGATGATCAAAGCGCATCCCCTGCACGGTCCGAACAGACTGAAGCTCGGCGTCTTCTCGACCAATGCGGATGGCGGCCTTGCCATCACCGACGTGCCTGAACGCTGGGCAGCCGGGTGGCAGGACAATCTGACGGCGGCGCAGATAGCCGACCGCGCGGGTCTCGAATTCATGCTGCCGATCGCGCGCTGGCGGGGTTTCGGCGGCCGCAACAAGGTGCGCGAATGGTCGTTCGAGACATTCACCTGGGCGGCCGCGCTCGGCGCCGCGACCGAGCGGATCGGCCTGTTCATGACCGTGCACGTGCCGCTCGTGCATCCGCTCTACGCCGCCAAGGCGCTGGCGACGGTCGACCATATCAGCCAAGGCCGGGCCGGCCTCAATATCGTCTGCGGCTGGAACCCGAAGGAATTCGGCATGTTCGGCACGCCGCTGGTGGAGAAGGGCTATGACCAGGCGGCCGAGTGGATCGAGATCCTCGAAAGGCTCAACACGTCCGACGCCCCGCTCGACTACGAAGGAACCTACTATCGTCTGAAGGAGGCGGTGAGCCGGCCAGCCAGCCTGCAGGTGCCGCGCCCGGTGACGATGAACGCCGCCTTCGGTGAGCCTGGCCGGGATTTCGCCGCCGCCAGATGCGACTATCTGTTCACGACATTTTCCGAAATGGCCGACGCAGGCAAGCATGTGGCCGACATCAGCGAGCGGGCGGACAGGCTGGGCCGCAATGTCGGCGTCTACACGGTTGCGCATGTCGTGTGCCGGCCGACGATGGAAGAAGCTCAAGCCTATTATACGCGCTACGCGGTGACGATGGCCGATCATGAGGCGGTCGACGCCCATATGGCGGGCAAGAAGGAGTTCTCGCAATCGCATGACCAGCATGACTATGAGCGCTACCGACAGCGTTTCGCCGGCGGCGCCGGCACCTATCCACTGATCGGCACGCCGGAAACGATCGCGGCCGACATGATCGCCATTGCCGAGCAAGGCTACCAAGGCATCGCGCTTTCCTTCGTCAATTACACGCAGGAACTGCCCTATTTCTGCGATTGTGTGCTGCCGCTGCTGAAGCGGGCAGGGCTGCGAGGATAAGATCCGATCGGTAGCCTGTTGGCCGGGGCCTTCCCAACGTCGTCATCCCAGGGAGAAGCAGGAGCGAAGCTCCGTCGCGAAGACCCTGGGATCCATTCCGTTACCTCGGACGCAGGGCGCGGCGGAGCAGAATTCTGCACCGTCGCGACGCTCAGAAGTCACGGAATGGATCCTCGGGTCTGCGCTGCGTCGCTATCGCTCCTTGCTCCGCCCGTGGATGACGAAGTGATGGTGCTTATTCCGGAATGACCGCCGTAGCCTGGATTTCGACCTTGGCGCGATCTTCGACCAGCGCCACCACCTGCATGGCGGCCATCGCCGGGAAGTGCCGGCCGACGATGGCGCGGTAGGCTTCGCCGATCCCCTTGAGGTTGGCGAGATACTCGGCCTTGTCGGTGAAATACCAGGTCATCGAGGTGATGTGCTGCGGCTCGCCGCCGGCTTCGGCGAGAACGGCAACGACATTGGCGAGCGTCTGGCGCACCTGACCGACGAAGTCGTCGGTCTCGAACCGGCATTCGGCGTTCCAGCCGACCTGGCCGCCGACGAACACCAGCCGCCCGCTCGCCGCCACGCCATTGGCATAGCCGATCGGTTTGGCCCAGCCTTCCGGCTGCAGGATGGTGTGCATGTCTAGCCTCCCCTTAATTCGAATGCGGTCCGCAAGGCATGGTCTCACGCCGCTCCCATGACCTGCCTGGCGATCACCACCTTCTGCACGTCGGAGGCGCCTTCGTAGATGCGCAGCGCCCGGATCTCGCGATAGAGGCTTTCGACGATGTGGCCCTTGCGCACACCGTCTCCGCCATGCAGTTGCACCGCCTTGTCGATCACCTCCTGCGCCTTGTCGGTGGCGAAGAGCTTCGCCATCGCCGCTTCGCGCGTCACCCGCGCGGCCCCCATGTCCTTGGTCCAGGCGGCGCGATAGATCAGCAGAGCGGCGGCGTCGACATCGAGCGCCATCTCGGCGATGTGGCCCTGCACCATCTGCAGCTCGGCCATCGGCGCGCCGAACAGTTTTCGTTCGGCCGCTCTTTTGACGCTCTCATCGAGCGCCCGGCGAGCGAAGCCGAGGGCGGCGGCGGCAACCGTCGAGCGGAAGACGTCGAGCACCGACATGGCGATGCGGAAGCCGTCGCCAGGCGTGCCGATCATGGCGGATGCCGGAACGCGGACATTGTCGAACGACAGCCGCGCCAGCGGGTGCGGAGCAATCACTTCCAGCCGTTCGACAATGCGGAAGCCCTTCGCGTCGGCGGGAACGACAAAAGCGGAAATCCCCTTGGCGCCCGGCGCCTCTCCAGTGCGGGCGAACACGACGTAGAGATCGGCAATGCCGCCATTGGAGATCCAGGTCTTCTCGCCTGAAAGCACGTAGCCGTCGCCGTCGCGGACGGCCGTCATCTCCATGTTGGCGACGTCCGAACCCGAACGTGGTTCCGAGAGCGCAAAGGCCGAGATTGCCTGGCCGGCCCGCGTCTTTTCCAGCCAGCGCTGCTGGTCCGGCGTGCCGAAGAGCGAGATCGCGCCGGTGCCGAGGCCCTGCATGGCGAAGGCGAAGTCGGCCAGCCCGTCACGGCGGGCGAGTGTTTCGCGGGTGATGCAGAGCGTGCGCACATCGAGCGGTGCGGGTTTGTTGGTGTCGAGCGCCGTCGGCTTCAGCCAGCCGTCGCGGCCAAGCATCGCCACCAGCGCGCGGCAGGCGGCGTCGACGTCGTGGTGATCGACCGGCAGGTGTTTCGCGCACCAGGCGTCCAGATTTTCGGCGAGTTCGCGATGGCGGTCTTCGAAGAAGGGCCAGTTGAGGAAGGAACGGTCAGGCATGTCTGCCTCCGCAGTACTTCGGGGTTTGCGCTCTACGGCGCCCCCCTCTGGCCTGCCGGCCATCTCCCCCTCTAGGGGGGAGATCGGCTGTCATTGTCACTTTCGCCAATCGCCAGCGTGGCAGAAAAGGCGCCGCCGGCGGAGCTGCCAATCTCCCCCCTTGAGGGGGAGTCCGGCAGGACAGAGGGGGGTACTGTCCCGCCAGCGTCTCCGTTAAAACGCCCATCGCTAGTTCCCCTCGAACACCGGCTTTTCCTTGGCGACAAAAGCCGTATACGCCCGCTCGAAATCGCCGGTCTGCATGCAGATCGCCTGCGCCTGCGCTTCCGCCTCGATCGCTTGGTCGAGGCCCATCGACCATTCCTGGTTGAGCTGCGTCTTGGTGATGCCATGCGCGAAGGTCGGGCCGGAGACGATGCGCGCCGCCATGTCGAGCGCGTCGGCCTCCAGCGCCGCGGGCTCCACGAGGCGGTTGTAGAAACCCCAGCGCTCGCCTTCGGCGGCGCTCATGGTGCGGCCGGTATAAAGCAGCTCGGCCGCGCGGCCCTGGCCGATGATGCGCGGCAGGATCGCGCAGGCGCCCATGTCGCAGCCGGCAAGGCCGACGCGGGTGAACAGGAAGGCGGTCTTTGCCTCAGGCGTCGCGATGCGGATGTCGGAAGCCATGGCGATGATCGCGCCGGCGCCGACCGCCACGCCGTCGACGGCGGAAATGATCGGCTTGCCGCAGTTCAGCATCGCCTTGACGAAGTCGCCGGTCATGCGCGTGAAGGCGAGCAGCTCCTTCATGTCCATCTTCACCAGCGGCCCGATGATGTCATGGACATCGCCGCCGGAGCAGAAATTGCCGCCATTTGGCAGGAACACGACGGCGTTGACATCCTCGGCATAGACGAGGTCGCGAAACGTGTCGCGCAGCTCGGCATAACTGTCGAAGGTCAGCGGGTTCTTGCGCTCGGGCCGGTCGAGCCGAACCTTCGCGACCTTGCCTTCCACCTGCCAGAGGAAGTGCCTGGGCTTCAGGCCTGCCATCTTGCTCATTCGCGTCCCTCCCAATTGCTGCGGAACGATTTCAGCATGCCGGCCAGGCGGCGGGCCTCGTCCTCGCTGACATTGCCGAGCAATTCGCCGACCCAGTTCTCATGCGCGGCGGCAATCTCCGCGAAGGACTTCACGCCTTCCTCGGTCAGCCGCACCATCGATGTGCGGCGGTCGCCGTTGCGGCGCGCGCGGGCGACAAGCCCTTCCGAAACCAGCCGGTCGACGATCCCGGTGACATTGCCGTTCGACACCAGCAGGAAGCGCGACAGGTCGCTCATCAGCATGCCTTCGGGCACGCGATAGAGCGCTGCCATCACGTCGAAGCGCGGCAGCGTGGTGTCGAACTCCTTCTTCAGCCGTTCGCGCAGTTCAGCCTCGATCGTGCGTGAAGCGCGCAGCAAGCGTATCCACAGGCGCAGCCTGTCCTTGCCTGGCCCGGCGGATGTCGGTCCTGCTACCATGTCTCGCCTCCGGAAATCGAGATCGCCTGCCCGGTGATCGATCGGGCGGCGTCGCTGCACAGCCAGAGCACCGCCGCGGCGACCTCTTCGGGCTGGATGAAGCGCCCTTGCGGGTTCGTCGCGGCGAGGCTCGCTCGCGCCTCGTCGGCAGAGCGGCCGGTCTTCCCCACGATGCGCTGAACGGACCCCTCCAGCATGTCGGTTTCGACGAAGCCCGGACAGACGGCATTGACCGTCACGCCGGACTTCGCGGTCTCGGTGGCTAAAGCCCGCATCAGCCCGACAACGCCGTGCTTGGCGGCGACGTAAGGCGCGACATAGGCGTAGCCTTTCAGGCCGGCCGTCGAGGCTACGAATATGATCCGACCCGCCTTCCGCGCGATCATGCCCGCCAGTGCCGGCTTCACCGTCAGGAAAGCGCCGGTCAGGTTGACGTCGAGCGTGCGCCGCCAGTCGGCCGGTGAGGTCTTGTGCGCCGGCGCGCTGCCCGCCATGCCGGCATTGGCGACGACGATGTCGAACGGTCCGCGCGCCGCTTCCGCCTTCTCGTAAAGGGCCGCCATCTCGGTCTCGTTCGTGACATCGGCCGCGATGGCAAAGATGCGGTCGCTTTCCTTCGCGACCTCCGCAAGGACCGCCTCACGCCGTCCGGAGATGGTAACGGCGACACCGACGTCCGCCAGCGCCAGCGCGATGGCTTTGCCGACGCCTGAGCCGCCGCCGGTAACCAGGGCATGTCGACCGGCGATCATGCGCCAGCCCTCGAAACTTGGCGCTGAATACCCCCACCCCTACCC
>SAQE01000046.1 GCA_004020545.1 Mesorhizobium sp.
CATCCTTTACCCACGGAATCACCAACCCGGTTCCGTGCAAAGGCCTCACAAGGGGGAGATGTCCGGCAGGACAGAGGGGGTGCTGTCCCGCCGACCTCTCGTAAGAAGGCAGCAGTCAAACTACCCCTGCGCAGCCTGCAGCCGGTTGTAATCATGCAGCGTGCGGCTGAGACGGCGGCGCAGGAAGTTCGAGATGTTGTCGAAGACGAAGACGACGAGCAGCGTCAGCAGCACCATGTAGAAGACGTTGGCCCAGTTCGAATTGGTGCGCATGGCTTCCCATAATTTCAGGCCGATGCCGCCGGCGCCGACGGCGCCGATGATGGTTGCGCCGCGGGTGTTCGATTCCCACTGATAGAGCGTCTGGCTGATGAAAACCGGCACCACTTCCGGCAGCACGCCGTAGCGCTGCACAAGCAGGCCGTTGGCGCCGGTCGAGAGCACGCCTTCGCGCGGCTTGTCGTCGATGTTTTCCAGCGCCTCGGAGTAGGTTTTGCCCAGCGTGCCGATCTCGGTGAAGAAGATCGCGGCACTTCCCGCGAGCGGGCCAGGGCCGAAGGCGCGGGTGAAGAACAGCGCCCAGATCAGCATGTCCACCGAGCGCATGAAGTCGAAGAAGCGCTTGAGCACCTGGCTGAGCAGGCCGCTCGGCGTGATGTTGCGGGCGGCGAAGAAGGCAAGCGGGAAGGCGACGATGCCGCCGAGCAGCGTGCCGAGGAAGGCCATGACGATGGTCTGCAACAGCTTCGTCCAGACATCGCCGTGCTGCCACTGCGCGTTATTCCAGATGTTATCGGCGGCTAAAGCGAGGTTCGACGTGCCGGGCTGGAGCTCAGGGCCAGAGACGATCAGCGAGAACACTTCGCCGGCCGATTTGCCGAAGAAGGGCGAGCGGGTGTCGAAGACGAAATTCGCCCAGCCAAGGAAGCGCTTGCGCACCTTGACGCGGTCGACGGTGACGCGCACCTCGCCGGCAAAGCCCATCTTGGCGACGACCTCGTCGTCATGCACGGTCACCCAGTCCGGCACCGGGCCGGACATCACCGGTTTGCCGCTGGTGAGCGAGACCGGCACCGTCTGGCCATTGGCGACGATTGTCGCCCTTGTCTTGTCGAAGGTGACGGATTTTGCATCGCCGTCGATCTGAACCGTGAAGCTGCCGTCCGGATTCTTGATCACCCAATCCGGATTGGGGTTCTCGCCAAGGGCGGAAAAACGCGGATATTTGGGCGTGATCTCCGGTTGATCTAGGCGGAATTCCGGCTGCAGGTCGTAGCTGATCCATTGCGACAGGAAGAGCGGCAGGCGCTCCCAATGCGATTCCTTCAGCACCTGCGGCAGGCTGAAGAACCATAATGCGTAAGCGAGATAAAGCACCGTACCCGCGACCAGCAACAGCGGCCAGAAGCGTTTGTACAGCGGGCGCCGGAACACCAGCGGGTGGCGTTCCTCGATCGCACTGATTTCGTCAGCGGTCATAGCCATGTCAGGCGCTCATCAGGAAAGCCTGCTCGCCAACCAGCTTGCGGCGCAGCCAGGCGGAGAACTGGTCGACGAGGAAGATGGTGACGAAGAGCAGCAGGACCAGCGCCAGCGTCTTGGCGCCGAAGCCGCGCGAGATCGAGAGCTTCAGCTCCTCGCCGATGCCGCCGCCGCCGACGGCGCCCATGATGGTCGAGATGCGCACGTTGATCTCGATCCTGAGCAGCGTGTAGGACATGAAATTGGGCAGCACCTGCGGCAAGTCGGCGAAGCGCACGCGCTCGATCCAGTTGGCGCCGACCGCGCGCAGGCCCTCCTCGGGGCGCATGTCGATGTTCTCGTTGATCTCGTAGAACAGCTTGCCCAGAGCGCCGATCGAATGCAGGCCGATGGCAATGATGGCGGCGACCGGACCGATCGAGACGATGGCTGCGAACAGCCCGGCAATGACGATCTCGGGGAAGGCGCGCAGCAGTTCCATGAAGCGCTTGACCACCAGCCGCAGGATCGGGCTCGGCGTCAGGTTGCGCGCCGCGATGAAGGAGAACGGAACGGCAAAGACGAAGCCGATGAAGGTCGAGACCAGCGCCACGTTGATGGTGGTCAGCATCAGCTCGAAATATTCGGGGATGTAGAAGCCGCTCCAGATGTAGACGCGGCCGAGCGGGAAGTTGAACTCCTGCGTGCCCTTGTCGTGCGGCGAGGCGATGTCGAACAGCGCCCGCCAGACGTCGTTCCAGTCCTTCGGGATCAGCCAGCTTAGGAAATCGAGGATATGCGGCAGCCGCTCGAAGAAGTGGCCGGCATTGGCCTCGTCGGCGAACCACATGGTCGCGCCCATGGCGGCGAGCAGCAGGCCGACGCCGAGCGCGGTGTAGAAGCGGCGGAGCGACGTCTGGCGCCGCCAGGCATCGGCCTGCCGCCTCGTCGCTTCGGAGTGGATTGTGGTCGAAAGGGTCATGATCGGTGGATGCAAAAAGGGCGGCGTTCTTGCAGCGCCGCCCTTTTTTTTCCTGATGCCGTCAGCCGCCGATCGCGGCTTTGCGGGCTTCGACGATGACGCTGTAGAAGTCCGGCTTCACCGGGACGTAACCGGTGAAATC
The DNA here is from genome assembly GCA_004020545.1 of Mesorhizobium sp. Lineage (GTDB taxonomy): Bacteria > Pseudomonadota > Alphaproteobacteria > Rhizobiales > Rhizobiaceae > Mesorhizobium. The sequence continues at coordinate 2,586 of SAQE01000046.1, forward strand.
GCCGCCCTCGACGCCTTCGAAGCAGGGCTTGTCCTTGGTCGGCAGCTGGGTGAAGAAGTCGGTCAGCTTGGCGGTCATGTCGGCGCCGAGCGCGGTGCGGACAACCAGCGGGCCGTTCGGGATCAGGCCCGAGCGCCAGACTTCGACGAAGTCGTTCGGGTCGACGGCGCCCTTGGCGACTTCCTTGTGGAAGGTGCCGGAGGTGTAGCCGTTCTTGAAGTCGCCGATGCCGGAGGAATCGTCCACGGCCACGTCGACCTTGCCGTCGCGGACGGCGAGCACGTTGTTCTCATGGCCGCCGTTGAACTGGGTCGAGGCGAAATAGGTTTCGTTGGAGGCGCCGGTGTCCTTCGGAATCTGGGTCAGCGGGATCAGATAGCCAGACGTCGAATCCGGATCGGCATAGCCGAGCTTCTTGCCCTTGGCCGACTTGATGTCGGTGATGCCGGAGGTCTTCAGCGCCAGGCCGATCGAATAGTAGCCGGTCGAACCATCGGTCTGCTTGGTGGTGAGGATCGGGATGACCGCGTTCGGGTCCTTGAGGTAGACGCTGGCGTAGCCGGAGGCGCCGAGCTCGGCGAAGTCGAGCGTGCCGCCGAGCAGGCCCTGGATAACGCCGTCATAGTCGGCGGCCGGGAACAGTGACACCTTCTCGAAGCCGAATTCGACCTTCAGGTGGTCGGCAAGGCACTGGTAGTTGCGCAGACGGTCGGTCTCGTTCTCGCCGCCGAGGATGCCGACGCGGAACTCCTTGATGTCGGCGGCGTGCGCGGCGCTTGCCGCCATGGCCAGCATCGATACGGCACCAAAAACCATTTTCCTGAACATTTTGATCTCTCTCCTGTTTTGCCGGCTTCGCGCCGGCAGCGTTCGAATTTTAAGTCTGGCCTTTGACGCGGGCGGGCGATCCGGGTTGCTCTTGCCGAGATCCACGATTTTGCCCGGAACCCCTCGGCCCGGGCGATGGACTCAGTAGCCAGGGAAGGCCGGTTCGAGCGGTCCGGCGGATGCGGTGATCTTCGGCTTGACGGTGACGCTGGTCGACGTGATGGCCTCGGAGATCTCGACGCCGTTGGCGTCGGCGCCATAGACGGTGCGCACGGCCTCGCGATCGAGGTCCTCGGGCGCGCCGTCGAAGACGACCTTGCCGGCGGCCATGCCGATGATGCGGTTGCAATAGGCGCGGGCGGTGTCCAGCGTGTGCAGGTTGGTGACGACGGTGATGCCCTCGCGCAGGTTGATGTCGCGCAGCGAATCCATCACCACCTTGGCGTTGAGCGGGTCGAGCGAGGCGATCGGCTCGTCGGCCAGAAGCACCTTCGGCTGCTGCATCATGGCGCGCGCGATCGCCACGCGCTGCTGCTGGCCGCCGGAAAGCGTGCCGGCCGGCTGCAGCGCGGTGCGGGCAATGTCGAGGCGCTCGAGAGCCGCCACCGCCTCGGCGCATTCGGTGCGCGAGAACATGCCGAGCAGGTTGGAGAGCGTCGAGCGATGATTGAGGCGGCCGAGCAGCACGTTGGTCAGCACGTCGAGGCGCGGCACCAGGTTGAACTGCTGGAAGATCATGGCGCAGTCGCGCTGCCAGCGGCGCAACGGCGAGCCCTGCAGGCGGGAAACGTCGGAGCCGTCAAAAAAAATCGATCCCTGGCTGGGATCGATGAGACGGTTGATCATGCGCAATAACGTCGACTTGCCGGCGCCCGAACGGCCGATAATGCCGACCATCTGGCCCTGCGGGATCGAGACGTTGATGTCGCTGACGGCGGTGTTCTTGCCAAATCGTCGGGTTACGCCGCGAATTTCCAGCGTGGCCGATGATGCTGACATGGCAAGACTCCGGTACGTCGCGGTTTTGAAGGTCCGTTAACCCTCGCTACCGCAGCCCCATGAAACTGGGGTGTCGGATTGATGTCAGTTTTGTTACGTCCCACAGGCTGGATTCCTGGTTGATGCATGTCGTTGTCCCAAAACCGCTGCGCACTCTCGGCGGCATGCATCGGCTTAGCCCAGGACCAGCAATTCCTCGAAATGCTTCATGTCCTTGAAGCTGCAGAAGGCCGGAGGCCTGAGCTCGATCACCGGAGCCTCGCGTTCGAGGAACGACAGGCAATCGTCGAACAGATCCTGCCAGGCGGCCGCGCGTTCGTCGACGAGGCGGCGGATCTGGTAGGCGAAGGTGATGTGGAAGACATAGGCGTCGTGATCCGGATGGCGGTAGCCAAACGGGACGGTGAGCGCGCCGCGCCATAGGCGCAGGATGCGTTCGTCCTCGTCAGAAGCGCCGGCGACCGTGAGGCCGTTCGGCGTGACGCCGATGGTCTTGACGCGGAAAGGCGGGCAAGGCTGAAAGCCCTGCAGCCGCTCCAGATAGAAGCGAGTCATGTCGTCGATGCTGGTGTTCAACGGCACATCGGAAGGCCAGTAGGGAAGGCGGCGCCGGTATTCGATGATCCCCTGGAACAGGGTCATGTGCAGGCTGGAGACCGGCGTGAAGGCGAGGCGATCGGCGTCGCGCATGGCGCGGATGCGCTCGCGCACCGCGACGATTGCGGCTTCGGATGGCGAGCCCTCGACGAGGTGGCTGACGACGGTGTTGCCCGGCTCGAAAAGGAAATTGCCCGATGTGTCATAGCGGGTGCCGAGATGCATCGGCGGCATCGGGTTGGTGCCTTCGAAGAAGGAGGCGAGCGAGGGTCTGACTTTGTCGAGCATGGCGATCTCCCTGGGGGAGATCGCCTCTGCCCGAGTCGTGTGTCAAGGATGTGAATGGTGAAGTAGGCTTCCCTAGTCCGAACCTTGTGGTCCGCCATTCACCATTGACCATTCACCATTCACCGGATTGAGCCGCCATACTTCTCCAGAAACGCTTCCGCCGACAGCTCGCGAAAATCGTCGAGCGCAGCGCGCAGCCGAGAGTGGTCCCAATCCCACCAGGCGAGCGCCTGGTAGCGCTCGGCGGTGCGGCGGTCGAAGCGCTCGCGGATCGGTTTTGCCGGCACGCCGGCAACGATGGTGTAGGGCGCGACATCCTTCGACACCACCGCACCCGCGCCGACTGCCGCGCCATCACCGACGGTGACGCCGGGCAGGATGGTCGAGCCGTGGCCGAGCCAGGTGTCGTGGCCGATGGTGACGCGCTTGGCGCGCCGCTCTGCGAAAAACTCGCTCTCATGCTCGGCGTCATCCCAATAGTCCGAGGCGCGGTAGGTGAAGTGGTGCAGCGTCGGCCGCCAGGTCGGATGATTGGTGGCGTTGAGGCGAACACTTGCCGCGATGTTCGAAAACTTGCCAATGGTCGCGCACCACACGGCGCAGTCCTGCATCATGTAGGAATAGTCGCCGAGCTCGCTTTCAGAGACGCGGCTGCGTTCGGCGATCTCGGTCCAGCGGCCGAGCTTCGAGTTCTCGACCTGCGCCGTCTCGTGGACCAGCGGCATCTCCGAAAGCTTCCTCATGCGGCGATCTTTCCGGCGGCGAAGGCGGTGACGTCGATGACGCGGTCGGCCACCGCGTCGCGCACATCCAGGTCGTGGAAGATGCCGAGCAGGGCGACGCCCGCCGCCTTCTTGGCGGCGATGAGGTCGACCACGACGTCGCGGTTTTTGGCGTCGAGCGAAGCGGTCGGCTCGTCGAGCAGCAGGATCGGATGCTCGGTGATGAAGCCGCGCGCGATGTTGACGCGCTGCTGCTCGCCGCCGGAGAAGGTCGCCGGCGGCAGGGCCCAAAGTTTTTCGGGGAGGTTGAGCTGCGCAAGCAAGGTGCGTGCTTTCTCCCGCGCGCCTTCCCGGTCCTCGCCGCGCTCGACCAGCGGCTCGGCGACGACGTCGAGCGCCGAGACGCGCGGCACGGTGCGCAGGAACTGGCTGACATAGCCGATGGTATGGCGGCGCACGGCAAGCACCGTGCGCGGGCTGGCGGAGGCGAGATCGATCAGGCCACCCTCGTGCTGGATGATGATCTGGCCTTCATCGACGGCGTAGTTGCCGTAAAGCATCTTCAGGATCGAGCTTTTTCCTGCGCCGGACGGACCGCCGAGCACGGCGCATTCGCCGGCGCGGATCGAGAAGGAGACGGCCGCCACCACCGGCAGCGTGACGCCGTCGCGCAGATGCATGGTGAAGCTTTTCGCGACATCGGAAACGACGAGAGGGGTGGGCATCAGAAGGTTCTCCTGCCGTTGTTCGTGTCGCATCTGAAGTACCCCCACCCGGACCTTCGGTCCGACCTCCCCACAAGGGGGAGGTAGGGCGCCGGCGCATTACCCTCCCCCTTGTGGGGAGGGTCGCTGCGAAGCAGCGGGGTGGGGGTCGGTGCCGAGGGCATGTGTTCCATCGTCACACCTGCAAAATCGAAGAAACGAGAAGCTGGGTATACGGCGCGCGCGGATCGTCGAGCACGCGGTCGGTGAGGCCGCTTTCGACGACGCGGCCGTCCTTCATCACCATCATGCGCTGCGAGAGAAGCCGCGCCACGGCGAGGTCGTGGGTGACGACGATCGCGGCGAGGCCGAGATCGGTGACCAGCCCGCGCAACAGGTCGAGCAGGCGCGCCTGCACCGAGACGTCGAGGCCGCCGGTCGGCTCGTCCATGAACACAAGCCGCGGTCCGGTCACCAGGTTGCGGGCGATCTGCAGGCGCTGGCGCATGCCTCCGGAAAAGGCGCGGGGCTCGTCGTCGATGCGATCCTCGTCGATCTCGACGCGCGACAGCCAGTCGACCGCCGTGGCGCGGATCCTGCCGTAGTGGCGGTCGCCGACCGCCATCAGCCGCTCGCCGACATTGGCGCCGGCCGACACCGTCATGCGCAGGCCATCGGCCGGATTCTGGTGGACAAAACCCCAGTCGGTGCGCATCAGGAAGCGGCGCTCGGCCTCGCTCATGCGGTAAAGCTCGCGCCACTGGCCATCGCGCATGCGATAGCTCGCGGTGCCGGAGGACGGCAGCAGCCGCGTCGAAAGGCAGTTGAGCAGCGTCGTCTTGCCGGAGCCGGACTCGCCGACCACCGCCAGCATCTCGCCCGGCCAGAGATCGAAGGAGATGTTCTCGCAGCCGACGCGCGAGCCGTAGAATTTGGAAAGTGCGGAGACGCGCAGCAGCGGTTCGTCGGTCATTCGGCCTCCTTACCCTCCCCCTTGTGGGGAGGGTCGGCGCGCAGCGCCGGGGTGGGGGTTGCGGGGGTTGTCGCCAGGTCACCCGCGCCTTCGGCGCGACCTCCCCACAAGGGGGTGGTAGGGTCGCCGCGCCGCTTCTCGCAGTGGTCGGTGTCCGAGCAGACGAACATGTGGCCGCCATGGTCGTCGAGGATGACCTCGTCGAGATAGACGTTCTCGGCGCCGCAGAGCGCGCAGGGCTGATCGAAGGTCTGCACCTCGAAGGGGTGATCCTCGAAATCGAGGCTGACGACGTCGGTGAAGGGCGGCACCGCATAGATGCGTTTCTCGCGGCCGGCGCCGAACAATTGCAAAGCCGGCGAACGATGCATCTTCGGATTGTCGAATTTCGGCGTCGGCGAAGGGTCCATCACATAGCGGCCCTCGACCTTGACCGGATAGGCATAGGTGGTGGCGATGCGGCCATGCTTGGCGATGTCCTCGTAGAGTTTGACATGCATGAGGCCGTATTCCTCCAGCGCATGCATCTTGCGCGTCTCGGTCTCGCGCGGTTCGAGGAAGCGGAGTGGCTCGGGGATCGGCACCTGGAAGACCAGCACCTGGCCTGCCGTTAGTGAATGCTCGGGAATGCGGTGGCGGGTCTGGATGATGGTGGCCCTGGCGGTATCGGTTGTCACCTCGACCTTGGCGACCTTCTTGAAGAAGGCGCGGATCGAGACGGCGTTGGTTGTGTCGTCGGCGCCCTGGTCGATGACCTTGAGCACGTCGTCCGGACCGATGATCGAGGCGGTGACCTGCACCCCGCCGGTGCCCCAGCCATAAGGCATCGGCATCTCGCGCGAGGCGAAGGGCACCTGGTAGCCGGGAATGGCGATGCCCTTCAAAATGGCGCGGCGGATCATCCGCTTGGTCTGCTCGTCGAGATAGGCGAAGTTGTAGGTGGCTATGTCGGTCGATTGTGCGCTCATTCCGCGGCCTCCCTTTTGTCTTCGGCCCTGTTCTCATTTTCCCGCGCCTCATATTCGGCGCGCATGCGGCGGACGAGGTCGAGCTCAGCCTGGAAGTCGACATAGTGCGGCAGCTTCAGGTGCTCGACGAAGCCGGTCGCCTGGACATTGTCGGAATGCGAGATGACGAACTCCTCGTCCTGCGCGGCCGCGACGACATCCTCGCCCAATTCGCTCGCGCGCAGCGCCCGGTCGCAGAGCGCCATCGCCATCGCCTTGCGCTCGCTCTGGCCGAAGACCAGGCCGTAGCCGCGGGTGAATTGCGGCGGCGCCTTGGCCGAGCCCTTGAACTGGTTGACCATCTGGCATTCGGTGACCCGGATGGCGCCCAGCGGCACGGCGAAAGGCAGTTCCGGCACGTCGAGTTCCAGCTCGACCTCGCCGATGCGGATCTCGCCGACGAACGGGTGGTTGCGCGCATAGCCGCGCTGCGTCGAATAGCCGAGCGCGAGCAGAAAACCTTCGTCGCCGCGCGACAGCGCCTGCAGGCGGATGTCGCGCGCCATCGGGAACTGCAGCGGCTCGCGCGTGATGTCGCCGGGCACATGATCGAGCGGCATGTCGCCGTCGGCTTCGATCAGCCCCTCATGGGCGAGGATCGAGGAGACACGCGGCATCGCCTCGGCCTCGGCCGGACGCTCCGTGGGCGCCTCGACATCTCCCCCGGCGGCAAGCTCCGGATCGAGCAGCCGGTGGGTGTAGTCGAAAGTCGGGCCGAGCACCTGGCCGCCGGGCAGGTCCTTGTAGGTGGCCGACACGCGCCGCTCGACCTGCATGGCGCCGGTGTCGACCGGACAGGTGTAGCCGAAGCGCGGCAGCGTGGTGCGATAGGCGCGCACCAGGAAGATGGCCTCGATCATGTCGCCGCGCGCCTGGACGACGGCTAAAGCAGCAAGCTCGCGATCATAGAGCGAGCCTTCGCTCATCACCCGGTCTACGCCGAGCGCCAGCTGCTCGGCGATCTGGTCGAGGCGCAGCGCCGGCACCGAGCGGTCGCCGCGACGGCGGTCGGCCAGCAGGCGATGGGCGTTGGCAATTGCGGCCTCGCCGCCTTTCACAGCGACATACATGTCATGCCTCCATCGTCTTGATGCGGGTGGTGCGCGGCAGGCAGGCGAGGCTGCCGGGCGCCGCCAGGATGATGTCGACGCCACGCGGGAAACGCTGGTTGTTCTGCTTCCATTGCTCGACGAAATGGCGCGGCATGCCAACCGGCGCGATCATCGCGGTCTTCTCGATGCCCGGTCCTTCGAGCAGGAGCGAGGGACCGGAGGCGAGATCGTCGACCAAAAGGATCAGCGTCGTCGAGCGGTCGGGATATTCCTGGGTGCCTTGCGAGAAGCCGTCGAGCGCAGCCATCTCCGCCGGGTTGGCTACCAAAGCGAAATGCGCGTCGGCCGGCGTGTTGGCCAAAGGTGCGCCGGTATGGAAGCCGAGCCAGGCCTTGACCGAGGCTTCCGCCTGCAGCCGCGGATCGAGCCAGATCGGCGTGTCGTTGTCGCAGAGCGAAAGCGCCACGGCTGCGGCGGTCGCCGCCAGCGGCGCCGGCGGCTGCGCGAGCTGCGGCAGGGCTTGAACGCTGCCGGGGCGGGCCATGGCATCCATGATGGCGCGGAACACGGTCTGCGCGTTGAAGACCGGATCGGCGAAGCCGCCTTCGATCGATTGCGTGGCGATATCCATCAGTCCTCTCCGCGCACCATGGTGAAGAAATCCACTTTCGTGGCCGCTGTCTCGACACGACGCTTTTCGCGCGCCTCTTCGAGCGCTGCCCGCAATGGCGCGACCAGTCCAGTCTCGACCGCTTCGCGGTGAGCCGGCTCCTGCCAGAGCGCATCGGCTATTGCCGCAAGCCTGGCTTTGCCCTTGTCGCGGCCGAGCGCGTAGGAATGGCCGACCTGTCCGGAGGGCAGCCGCACCGTGGCGCGGGTGACGGTCGCCTCGCCGACATTGAAGGGCGCGCCGCCGCCGCCAATCCGGCCGCGCACTGTGACCAGCCCGGTTTCGGGGCCGCGCAGCAGTTCGGCCTCGGAGGGCAGCCCAGCCTCGCTCCACAGGCGCGCGATCTCGTCGGCTTTCGCCTGCGCCAGTATCGCCATCATGGCCTTCCGCTCGGCCTGCTCGCGAGCTTCCTGTCGCCGCATCGCTTCAATCCTCGCATGGAGATAAGTTGTCTATTGATATAGACAACTATACAAATTATATTCATCTCGTAACGAGAGTCCATGACGGGTGGATGACAAGAGGCGCAAAAGTTAGGGGGAAGACGTTTGGGGGCGAGGGAATGATCGGGCTGGTGAGCAGCATCGAAAAGCGCAGCGGCGTGTCGCTGTGGCGGCAGATCGCCGACAGGATCCTGCAGGGGATCGCGAGCGGCGATTTCGCCGAGAATGCGGCGCTGCCGCCCGAGGTGGCGCTGGCCGAGCGCTATGGCGTCAACCGTCATACGGTGCGCAGCGCCATTGCCGCGTTGGTGCAGGAGGGCGTGCTGAGGGCCGAGCAGGGACGTGGCACCTTCGTGTTGTCGCGCAAGCGCCTGTCCTATCCGATCGGCGCGCGCACGCGATTTTCGACCGGACTGCAGGGCCAGACGACCGAACGGCACATCGCGTTGCTGTCGTCATCGACCGAGCCGGCAAACCGGCGCATCGCCGAGGCGCTGGGTATCGCTAAAGGGTCGGCCGTGATCCGCCTGGAGACGCGCGGCGAGGCCGACGGGCATCCGGTGTCGCGCGCCTCGACCTGGTTCGATGCCAAGCGCTTCGCCGGCATCGAGGCGGCGATGGCGGAGACGGGATCGGTCACCGCCTCGCTCAAGCGCTTCGGCATCAACGACTATCTGAGGCACTCGACGGTGCTCTCGGCGCGTCACGCCGACGCCACCGATCTTGCCGATCTCGATCTGCAGCCCGGCGCCATCGTGCTGGTGACGGTCGCCGTCAACGTCACGCTGGACGGCCAGCCGATCCAGTTCGCGGAGTCGCGGTTTCCGGCGGAGAGGGTGGAGCTCAAACTGTCGGCGAACGATTAGCCTTCGACGTCGTCATCTTCGGGCGATAACCCAGAGGCCGTCGTCCACGGGCGGAGCGGAAGCGAAGCGGACGCGTAGACCCGAGGATCCATTCCGTAACCTTGATCGTAGGGCGCAGCGGAGCAGAATTCTGGATCGTTGTAACGCGTCGAAGTCACGGAATGGATCCTCGGGTCTGCGCTGCGTCGCTACGCTCCTTGCTTCGCCCGTGGATGACGAAGGGATAGGCGCTTCAGCCAATCACCAAGACTGCGATTTGCCAGGGAAGACAACCATCCAGCTCGCAGATATCGAATCGGGCCTTCCTACCCGACCTCGATAACCGCCTTGATCAGGCCGGTTTTCTCATGCGCCCATCGCGCGAGATCGCGCGGCGTGTCGGCAAGGGTCGTGCGGTGGGTGACGAGCTTGGCTAGCGGCACCGCGCCACCGCGGATCGAAGCGGCGACATGATCGAAATCGGCTCTCAGCGCGTTGCGGCTGCCGACCAGCGTCATCTCGCGTTTGTGGAACTCGGGGTCGGAGAAGGTGATGTCGTCCTTGACGACGCTGACCAGAACCAGCGTGCCGCCATGCGCGACATGGGCAAAGGCGGACTGCACCGACTGCGTGTTGCCGGTGGCGTCGAACACCAGGTCGAAGCCTTCGCCATTGGTCGCCTGTCGAACCAGATCGGCGGCCGGTGCTTTCGAGCCGTCGAGTGCGGCAAATCCGAGCTCGCTTTCGGCGAAACCGAGCCGCTCGCTGCTCATGTCGAGCAGGCTGACGTCGAGGCCGGCAATCCGTGCGAAAAGCGCCGTGCCAAGGCCGATCGGGCCGGCGCCGATGACCAGCGTGCGCTGACCCGGCGCGGCAAGCGAGCGCCGTACGGCATGGGCGCCGATGGCCAGGAATTCGACCGTTGCGGCATCGGCCAGCGACAGGCCGTTCGCCGGGTAAAGGTTTTGCGCCGGCACCAGGATCTCGTCGCACATGGCGCCGTCGCGATGCACGCCGAGCACCTCGATGCTCACGCAGCAGTTCGGCTTGCCGTGCCGGCAGGCGATGCATTTGCCGCAGGCGAGATAGGGATTGATGATCACCGGCTCGCCCACGGCCAGCTCAACACCTTCACCCCTTTCGACGACCGTGCCCGAGACCTCGTGGCCCATGATGCGCGGATAGGCGAGGAAGGGATGCTTGCCCTCGAAGATGTGGTAGTCGGTGCCGCAAATGCCGACATGGCTGACAGCGACCCGTGCCCAGCCGGGAGGTGGCGCGCCAGGTGCGGCGCGGTCTTCGAGGACAAGGTCGCCGGGCGAGCGGCAGATGACGGCTTTCATACGCTGGTCCAGTATTTGCGAGCGCCGGCCCTTCGATCGAGCAGGCCGGCGCGTCATTTCAGGGACTATTTTCCGCGACGGCGCAGGCCGTCGAAGTAGACGATGACGATGATCAGCACGCCGGTGATGACACGCTGCCAGAAGGTGTTGACGTTGAGCAGGTTGGCGCCGTTGTTGATCGTCGAAAGGATGAAAGAGCCGATCAGCGGCCCGTGCACCGAGCCGATGGCGCCGAACAGCGAGGTGCCGCCGATCACCGACGAGGCGATGGCCTGCAGCTCATAGGTGTCGCCCTGCGTCGGGTTGCCGATACCAATGCGCGACGCCAAGAGCACGCCGACGAAAGCCGCCAGCAGGCCGGACAGGATATAGGCCATGAAGATGGTGCGCGGCACATTCACGCCCGACAGGCGCGCGGCCTCCGCATTGGAGCCGACCGAGAACAAATAGCGGCCCCAGCGCGTGTGGTGCAGGAAGACATAGGCCGGTATCGCGACCAGGATCACCATCCAGAACAGATAGGGGATGCCGAGCAGCGAGCCGCGCGAGAAGGCCTGGAACGGATCGGAATTGATCGAGATCGAGTTGCCGTTGGTCATAAGCAGGCCGATGCCGCGCAGCGAGGTCATGGTGGCGAGAGTGATGATGAAGGGCGGCAAGCCCATCTTGACGATGCCGAAGCCGTGGAAGAGGCCGATGGCGACGCCGACCAGCAGGGTGATCAGAACGGCTGCCCAGATCGGCCAGCCGGCATTGATCAGGAGCGCGACAACGACGGTGGTGAAGCCGACGACTGCGCCGACGGACAGGTCGATGCCGCCGGTGATGATGACGAAGGTCTGGCCGACCGCGAGGATGGCGATCAGCGAGCCCTGGCGCAAAAGGTTGGTGATGTTGAGCGCCGTGGCGAAGGACGGCGTGGCAAGTGCCAGCACGATCCACATCAAGAGCAACAGGCCAAGCAGCGTCAGCCCGAACAGGGCGTTGAAATTGCGCTTGGGTTTTTCGGCGGGGATCGCCTCGGTGCTCATTTTTGTCCTCCCGTCTTTTCTTGTTTCTCGGCCAGCGCCTGGCCCAAAATGTCCTCGTGGCTGGCGGTGTGGAAGCCATGCGTGGCGACCAGCTTGCCGCGCCGGAACACATGCAGCGTGTCGGCGAGCTCGTAGACCTCCGGCAGATAGGACGAGATCAGGATGATGCCGGCCCCCTTGGACAGCAGCGTCGAGAACAGGCGGTAGATCTCGGCCTTGGTGCCGACATCGACGCCGACCGTCGGCTCGTCGAAAATGAACAGCTTGGCGCCATGCGCCAGCCACTTGCCGATGACGATCTTCTGCTGGTTGCCGCCCGACAGGCTGGAGGCGAGCGCGTTGCGCGTCGGCGTCTTGATGCGCAGGTCGGCGATCTGGCGGTCGGCCTCGGCCTTCTCTCGCGAGCCGGAGATAAGAAGATTGTTCGAGATGCGCTTGTAGATCGGCAGGTTGAGGTTCATGCCGACCGGCAAGTTGAGGCAAAGGCCCTGGTCGCGGCGGCTTTCCGGCGCCAATGCCATGCCGAGCCTTATCGCGTCATGCTCGGAGTTGACCTGTACCTCCTTGCCTTGCCAAAAAATCTGGCCGGCCGATTTCCGGTGGCGGCCATAAAGCGTGGTGACGAACTCGCTGCGGCCGGCGCCGATCAGGCCGTAGAGGCCGACGATCTCGCCGGCGCGGACGGTCATCGAGACGTTCTCAAAACCCTTGCCGGAGAGGTTCCTCGTCTCGACAATCGTCGCGCCCGGCGTGAAATGCTCCTTGTGGTAGATCTGCTCGATCGAGCGGTTGATCATCAACCTGACCAGTTCCGGCTCGCTGGTCTCGGCGATGTTGCGGGTGCCGACGAGCGTGCCGTCGCGCAGCACCGAGACGCGGTCGGCCAGCTCGAACACCTCCTCCATGCGATGGCTGATATAGATGATGGTGACGCCTTCGCCCTTCAGCCGGCGGATCAGCTTGAAGAGCTGGTCGGCTTCCTTGCGGGTGAGGTAGGCGGTCGGCTCGTCGAAGATCAGGAACTTTGTGCCGCGCACGGTGGCGCGGGCGGCGGCGATCAGCTGCTGCTGGCCGATGGTGAGGTCGCCGAGCATGACATGCGCCGGCAGGTCGAAGCCGAGGCCGTCGATGATCTTCTGCGCTTCCTTGACCATGGCGCGCTGCTGCAACAGGCCGAAGCGCGAATTCTCCTCGCCGAGGAACATGTTCGCTGCGACGGTGAGGTGACGGCAGAGCACGACCTCCTGGTGGACGGCATTGATGCCAAGCGCCATCGCCTCATGCGGGGTCGCGAGCGCTTCAGGCTTACCCTCCCAGATCACCTCGCCGGAGGTGCGCGGCATGACGCCGGTAAGCAGCTTGATCAGCGTCGACTTGCCGGCGCCGTTCTCGCCGACGATGGCGTGGATCTCGCCCGACTTGAAGGCAAGGTCCACCGGCTTCAGCGCATGCGTGCCGGGATAGCGTTTTTCGAGGCCTTTCAGCTCGAGGATCGTCCTGCCCGGTTCCAGCGCGGGTGGGGGGTGCAGTTCCTGCGCCGTCGATGTCATGACAATCCTCCCAGATTGGCCTCAACCGTTGGGGTACGCAGCGATGCGTCTTGAGCGCGCATCCTGAAGACGGAGCCTAAAGCAAGCGGGGGAATTGCCAAGCCGCTCGCAGCGGATGTTTCCGGGGCGCAATGGCCCCGGAAACGACACTCATGGCAGCGCTTACTTGAGCTTCGGGTTGAGCAGCGCGTCGATCTTCGGATCCTTCATGTTGTCCTTGGTGACGAGATTGGCGCCGGTGTCGACATTGGCCTCGACCTTCTCGCCCTTCGAGGCGGCAAGCGCGGTCTTGATGCCATCATAGCCCATCCGGTACGGATCCTGGACGACGAGGCCGGAGATGACGCCGTCGTTCAAGAACTTGATCAGCTTCTCGTCGCTGTCGAAACCGATCAGCCCAACCTTGCCGGCGAGGCTGTTCTCGGCGATCGCCTGGCCGACGCCCTGCGCCATGATCAGGTTCGAGGCGAAGATGCCCTTGAGGTCCGGATTGGCGGTGATCAGGTCGGTCGCGATGTTGAGGCCGGTCGTGGCCTGGCCGTCGGCATATTTGTCGGCGACGAGCTCGAGGCCGGGATATTTGGCCTTGAGCTGTTCCTTGAAGCCTTGCGCGCGTTGCTCGAGCGAGCCGGCACCGGGGAGCGCGGTGATCAGCGCGACCTTGCCTTCGACCTTGCCGCCATTGGCAGCGGCGATCGCCGCCGCGAGGCCGTCAGCCGCGACGCGGCCGCCCTGGACGTTGTCGGTGGTCAGGAAGGAGGTGAAGGCTTTGGATTCGGCGCTGGAGTCGATGCCGATGACCTTGACCTTGCTGGCGGCCTCATCGATCGGCTTGCCGAGCGCCTTCGCCTCGGTCGGCGCGATCACGATCGCGGCCGGATTGCCGGCGACTGCGTTCTCGAGGATCGAGATCTGGCCGTTGACGTCGGTCTCGGCCTGGGCACCGAGCTCCGGCACGTTGACGCCGAGGTCCTTGCCGGCCTTGCGGGCACCGGCCAGCACGATCTGCCAGTAGAAGGAGGTGGTGTCCTTGACGATGATCGGGATGGTCACGTCAGCCGCCGAGGCCGGGGCGGAATGCATTGCGCCGGCGAGCATCGAGGCGGCGGCGAGAGCCACGAAGGCGCGGCGGTTGAGAAGGCTGGTCACGAATTTCATTAGGTTCCTCCCTAAGGTCGCCTGTTGAAGGTTGCGGAAGTTCCATCTGGATAGGCGCGGCCCAAACGGAACTTTATCAATAAAAAACATTTGCCATGTTTTGATAGTGCATCGGTCTGGCCGATGCAAGCGGATGTTTGGTGCCGATTGCGTGATGTCAGCCGAGTTGCTGCACGATCGTGTAGGGATCGTATTTGGCGAACTCCGCCGGCGGCACATCGATATCGAGCAGTTCGAGATTGCGGGTCAGATTGGCGGGCTTGGCCGTGCCGGTCAGAACCGAGGCAACGACCGGCTCATGCAGCGGGAACTGGAACGCCGCAGCGGCCAGCGGGTAGCCGCCTTTCGCGGCGATCTTTTCCATCGCGCCGACCCGGTCGAGAATATCCCTGCTCGCCGGCAGATAGTCGAAATGCGCGCCGTGCACCGGACCCGTCGCCAGGATGCCCGAGTTGAAGACGCCGCCGACGATCAGCGAAGTCTGCCGTTCGCGGCAGAGCGGCAGCAATTCGGCCTCGGCGCTGCGGTCGAGCAGCGAATAGCGGCTGGCGAGCAGGATGCAGTCGAGCGGCGCGCGGCGAAGCACGTCGAGGCAGATCTGGACCTCGTTGACGCCGAGGCCATAGGCGGAGATCGTGCCGGACGACTTCAGCTCCTCCAGCGCCTTCAGCCCGCCTTCCATCAGCTGGCGGAAATGCAGCTTCGTCTTCTCGACGCCGTGCGTATAGACGCCGATGTCGTGGACGAACAGGATGTCAATTCTGTTGAGGCCGAGCCGCGCGTAGGAGAAATCCACCGAGCGCATGATCCCATCATAGGAATAGTCGTAGTCGAGCGCGAAGGGCAGCGGGTCGACATAGGAGTGATCGGGAACCTGGTCCTCCGGCACCGGGCGGAACAGGCGCCCGACCTTGGTCGACAGCACGTAGGACGAGCGCGGCTTCTCACGCAGGAAATCACCGGTCCGGCGCTCGGACAGGCCGAAGCCGTAGAAGGGCGCGGTGTCGAAGTAGCGCAAGCCGCTGTCCCAGGCCGTCTGCAGCGTTTCCATCGCGGGCTCGCGCGGACAGGCGCGGTAGAGGCCACCGATCGCGGCGCCGCCGAAGCTGATCTCGGTCACTTCGAGCGCAGTCGTGCCGATCCGGCGTCTGTTCATCAAAGCCTCCCCCTTTGCCGGCTGCTTGTGCAGGCTGCGTTTTTTCCGATGTCTAGAGCGTCGCGCCGAGATGCCAGGGGACGAACTCGTTGTCGCCGTAACCGAATGCCTCGCTCTTGGTCTTGCGGCCGGACGCCGTCTCGATGATCAGCTCGAAGATCTCGCGGCCCATGCCGGCGATGGTCTTCTCGCCGGAGGCGATGACGCCGCAATTGACGTCCATGTCCTCCTCCATCTGGTGGTACATGGTCGAGTTGGTGGCGACCTTGATCGACGGCGTCGGCCGGCAGCCGAAGCAGGAACCGCGGCCTGTGGTGAAGACGATGACGTTGGCGCCGCCCGCCACCTGGCCGGTGGCCGAGACCGGGTCGTAGCCGGGCGTGTCCATGAACACCAACCCGCTGCCGCTGACCTTCTCGGCGTAGCCGAAGACGCCGTTGAGCGGCGTCTGGCCGCCCTTGGCGACGGCGCCCAGCGACTTCTCCAGGATGGTGGTCAGGCCGCCGCGCTTGTTGCCGGGCGAGGGGTTGTTGTCGATCGAGGCGCCGTGCTTGGCGGTATGGTCCTCCCACCATTTCACATAGCTGTCGAGCTTGGCGGCGATCTCGGGCGAGGCGGCGCGATAGGCCAGCAGATGCTCGGCGCCGTAGATTTCGGTCGTTTCCGACAGGATGCCGATGCCGCCGACGCCGGCGAGGATATCGACGGCCGCGCCCAGCGCCGGGTTGGCGGTGATGCCGGACATGCCGTCCGAACCGCCGCATTGCAGGCCGACGACGATCTCGCTGACAGGGATAGGCTCGCGCTGCAACTGGCCGACTTCCTCGGCGATCTCGGCCAGCACGCCCATCGCCTTCTCGACGGATTTGCGCGAGCCGCCGGCCTCCTGGATGTTGAAATGGCGCTTGCCGGCGGCGACGCCCTTTTGGCCGTAAAGCGTGAGCTGGTTGACCTCGCAGCCGAGCCCCACCATCAGCACGCCGCCGAAATTCGGGTGGCGGGCGTAGCCGGCGAGCGTGCGGTGCAGCACCATCATGCCGTCGCCGGTCGCGCTCATGCCGCAGCCCTGGCCGTGAACGATCGGCACGAAGCCGTCGATACCGGGATATTTCGGCAGCAGCGTGCGGTTTGCCGCGTCGGCAATGGCGTGGCAGACGGTGGCCGAGCAATTGACGCTGGCGATGATGCCGATGAAGTTGCGGGTGCCGGCGCGGCCGTCGGCGCGGCGATAGCCCATGAAGGTGCGGGCGCGATCGGCCTCCGTCGCGTGCACGGCCTCGCTCGGCGGCACCACCGGCAGGCGGCCGCTCTCGAACACCAGATTGTGTGAGTGGACGTGCTCGCCAGGCGCGATATCCTGCGTGGCGCGGCCGATCGCCTGCGCATATTTCACCACCGCTTCGCCGGCCGCGATCTTCTTGATCGCCACCTTGTGCCCGGGGTCGATCGCTGCCGCCGCGACCGCGCCGCCGGGCAAGGCCGCGCCGATCTCGATACGGCCATTGGCAACCGCGACATTGTCGGCGGGGGAGAGAAGAATGGTGTTTGCGGCGTTCACGGGCGGCTGTCCTGGGTAATCCTGGGAGTGCGGGCGGATTGACTTACGCCCATTTGAAGATAATGTCTTTTATCGGGAAAAAACATTTTTGCGTCAATTGTTTTTTCACCGTGCGGGTCGCGCGCCCTTTGGGCGCACGGTTGCCCGTTTGGCAAAGCCGGCGAAATTCGATTTCCGCATTCCGCAGGCCTGCGCTAGGAACACCGATCATATCGCGCTTCCGGCCAGCCGCCGCAAGCGTTGGGGGATGCGGGGCATGTCGAAGAGCAACAACGTCTACAAGGACGCCTTCAACCGCTGTCTGCGGCTGCTCGACGAAACCAAAAGCCTGCCGTCCGAGCCCGAGCTCGGCACGCTGCTCGGCGTCAGTCGCACCACGGTGCGCAGCATCCTTTCGCGCATGGAGGAGACCGGGCTGATCGCCTGGAACAAGCGCAACAAGACGGTGCTGAGATCGCCGCGCGCGGAAGACTTCTTCCCGGAAGAAGAAACCGATTCGCTGGCCGAGATCATCGAGCGCTCCTTCATGCGCCGGCTGCTTGCCGAAGGCGCCGAGGCCGGCATGCAGATCAACGAGCTGGAGCTGGCGCGCGAGATCGGCGTCGGCACCACCAGCGTGCGCGAATTCCTGATCCGCTTCTCGCGCTTCGGCCTGATCGAGAAGCGGCGCAACAGCCATTGGGTGCTGAAGGGCTTCACCCGCGCCTTCGCGCTGGAGCTGACAGAGATCCGCGAGATGTTCGAACTGCGCTCGGCCAGCGCCTTCGTCGCGTTGCCGGAAGACAGCGGAGTCTGGGTCGATCTCGACAGCCTGGAGATCGAACATCGTGAGCTCGCCAGCGAGATCGCCACGCGCTTCAACGAATTCTCCGAGCTCGACGAGCGCTTTCATCGGCTGATCCACCGCGCCTCGCACAACCGCTTCATCGTCGATTTCTACGATGTGATCGCGATGATCTTCCATTACCACTACCAGTGGAACAAGGCTGAGGAGCGCCAGCGCAACGCGGTCGCGGTCCAGGAGCATCTGGCCTATATCGCGGCGCTGAAATCGCGCGACCCTGCCAAGGTGGACGTCGCCTGCCGCAAGCACCTGAAGTCGGCGCGCCAGACGCTGCTGAGCTCCATCCCGGAAGGGCGGCAGGTACAGCCCGCCTGATCGAGCGCATCGCGCCGCGTTGCCGCAGCCCGGTTTTGCCGATTTTCCGGCCGCTGGCCCCATGCTAGGGTCGGCAGGTGGGGAAAAGAGGCAGTCCGTTGGATATCCGGCTGAGACGATGGAGCATGCCGGCCGCGTTCGTCGCGGCATGGCTGCTTTTGCTCCAGTCGACGCTGGGTGCCTTCGCCTTTGGCGGACCCTCACAGATCGACGCCTTCGGCAATGTGATCTGCACGCATGAAGGGGCGGTCAAGCTTCCAGGCGGCGATCCGCATCAGCAAAACATGCCGGCTTGCTGTTTGCTTGGCTGCAACATGGTTTCGCCGGCGCATCTGCCGCCGCCGGAGACCGGCGCGCTTGCCGGAGCGCTAGCGTTCGAAGCGGTCGCTTTCCCGCCTCCCTCCTTCCGGCATCTCGATTTCGCCCGCGACCGCTCTCCAGCCAATCCTCGAGCGCCGCCGGCAACGGTCTGACGGCACGACCCCGCGGAACCTTTCGCGGGAACATTCATCCAAGATCAGACTGTTTCGCGACCGGATGACGGCGCGATCCCATATTCATGGAGCAACCATGTCCAGTTTCGTTTCCAAAGCCGGTGCGGCGTTCGTCCTTGTTTTTCTGCTCGCCTGTGTTCCCGGCGCCTTCGCGCATGAATTCAAGGTTGGCGAACTCGAAATCGGCCATCCCTGGTCGCGCGCGACGCCGCCCGGCGCCAAGGTGGCCGGCGGCTATTTCACCGTGACCAACAAGGGCAACTCGCCCGACCGCCTGCTGTCGATCTCCTCGGACATCTCCGACAAGGCCGAACTGCATGAAATGGGAGTCAAGGACGGCGTCATGACCATGCGGCCGGTCACCGGCGGCCTCGAAATCCCGGCCGGCGGCAAGGTCGCGCTCAAGCCCGGCGGCTATCACTTGATGTTCATCGGCCTGAAGCGACAGCCCAAACAAGGCGAAAAATTCCCTGCGACGTTGACCTTCGAAAAGGCCGGCAGCGTTGCCGTCGAGTTCGCGGTCGAGGGCATGGGCGAGATGGAGATGGATCACGCCGAGTGATCCGCCATCCCCCAATTCGAAATCAGAGGGACAACTTATGAAGGCACATGTTTTTGCGGCGGGCGCGCTTTTCGCGCTCGGCACGAATGCCGCGCTCGCCCACATCACGCTCGAAACGCAGGAAGCGGCTGTCGGCTCGACCTACAGGGCCGTTCTGCGCGTGCCGCATGGCTGCGAGGGCAAGGCGACGACGTCGGTCAGAGTGCAGATCCCGGAGGGTGTCATTTCGGTGAAGCCGATGCCGAAGCCTGGCTGGACACTGCAGACCAAGAAAGGCAGATACGAGAAGTCCTACCAGCTCTATGGTGAGACGCTGACGACCGGCGTCAAGGAAGTCGACTGGAGCGGCGGCAATCTGCCGGACGAATTCTATGACGAGTTCGTCTTCCGCGCCTCATTGGCTGCCGATCTGCCTGCCGGCCAGATGCTCTACTTCCCGGTCGTGCAGGAATGCGGCGATGCCGCCGATCGTTGGGTCGAAATTCCGGCGGCAGGCCAGGATGAGGACGCGCTGGAAAATCCGGCTCCCGGCATCAAATTGCTGCCGAAGAAATGATCCTTTGATGGCGTGCCCGCACGGGCGCGTCGTCGCTTCTCGAAAGACCGCATGAACGCTGCAACTTTCCCAACCCGCCCGAACGGCATCCGCGTCAGGCCTGCTACCGGCGGCCTGGTGGCGGCGCTCATGCTGATGGTGCTGGTGCTGCCCGGTCGCGCCTTCGCGCACGCGGCGCTGGTCGCGGCCGATCCGGCCGACGGCACGGTGTTGGTGCAGAGTCCGGCGCATTTCTCGCTGACCTTCAGCGAGCCGGTGTCGCCCCTGGTCCTCACTCTAGTGCGGCCGGATGGCACGCGGCTTGCGCTGACCTCCTTCCGCCTCACGGACCGGAGCGTCGAGATCGACAACCCGGAGACGCTCAAATCCGGCACGCATGTGCTGAGCTGGCGGGTGATTTCGGAAGACGGCCATCCCGTCGGCGGCTCGGCGCTGTTTTCGATCGGCGCGCCCAGTGTGGCGCCTTTCGCTGGTGAAACGGTCGACTGGTCACTGCGCACAGCGATCTGGATCGGAAAGCTCCTTCTCTATGCCGGCCTTTTTCTCGGCGTCGGCGGGGCCTTCTCGCTTGTCTGGCTCGCCGAATACCGGCGGTGCGGCCGACGGTTCGTCGTTGGTGCCGTTCTATTCGGCTTGGTAGCAGCGTCCGTGTCCTTGGGGCTACAAGGGCTGGATGCGCTCGGCGCGCCGCTTGCACGATTCGCGGCGCCGGCGGTCTGGGAGACCGCATTGGAGACAAGCTTCGGCTGGACGGTGCTTATCGCGCTGAGCTCGCTTGGGCTTGCATTGCTGTCCCTCGCCGGGCCGCGCGTTCCTCGCAAGCTGGTTGCGCTTGCCGGGCTTGTCGGCGTCGGCGCGGCCCTTGCCGCGAGCGGCCATGCAAGTGCCGCCGAGCCACAATGGCTAACGCGACCTTTGGTGTTCCTGCATGCCACGGCCATTGCCTTCTGGGCCGGGGCGCTGGCGCCGCTCGGCCTTGCGTTGCGGTACCAGCCGGCGGAGGCCAAGATTTTCCTTCGCCGATTCTCGCGCGCGATCCTGCCCGTCGTTGCCGTGCTTGCCGCAAGCGGCATCGTGCTGGCGATCGTCCAGGTGCAGACCCCGGCTGCATTGATCAACACCGCCTATGGCCGCTTGCTGCTGTTGAAACTGGCCCTGCTGCTGTTCCTGTTCACGCTCGCCTCCGTCAACCGCTGGACGCTGACCGCGCCGGCCGAGGCGGGCGACACGGAGGTGCAGCGGCGGCTGGTGCGTTCGATCGGCATCGAGACGCTGATCGTGCTCGCCATCTTCGGCGTCGCCGCAGGCTGGCGCTTCACGCCGCCGCCGCGGGCGCTGGCGATCGCCGCCGCGCAGCCGGCGTCCATCCATATCCACACGCTGCAGGCTATGGCCGATCTCAGCATCACCCCCGGCCATGCCGGGCAGGTCGCCGCTTCGATGGTGATCATGACCGGCGATTTCGGCCCGCTCGACGCCAAGCAGGTGACGTTGGTGCTGTCGAAGCCGGATTCTGGCATCGAGCCGATCAAGCGTCCGGCGACCAAGCCCGGCGACGGCACCTGGCGGGTCGACAATCTCGTCATTCCGCTGTCCGGCCGCTGGAACGCCCGGCTGGATATCCTCGTTTCGGATTTCGAGATGGTGAAGATCGAGGCGCCAATTGATATCAGAGCCGACTGACCTAGACCGCGACACAATTCGGCGAGGCGGTTGACGCCGTCGCGAAGGCCCGTCAATCATCCGTGCCAAACACGACCTCAACAGAAGATCCGAAAGCAGGGAAGAAACGATGGAAAAAGCCGAAATCGGCCTGATCGGCCTTGGCACGATGGGCTCCAACCTGGCGCTCAACATCGCCGAGCACGGGCACCGCATCGCCGTCTTCAACCGCACGCCATCGCGCACCGATGCCTTCGTCGAGAGCGCCGGATCGCTGAAGGACATGGTCGTTCCCTGCTATAGCCTCGAGGAACTGGCCGCCGCGATCCGGCCGCCCCGGCCGATCATCATCATGGTGCTGGCCGGCAAGCCGGTCGACGAGCAGATCGCGGCGCTCCGTGGCGTGCTGTCTAACAACGACATCGTCATCGATGCCGGCAACGCCAATTTCCGCGACACGATGCGGCGCTTCTCGGAGCTCTCGGGCTCCGGCCTGACCTTCATCGGCATGGGCGTGTCGGGCGGCGAGGAGGGCGCGCGTCACGGGCCGTCCATCATGGTCGGCGGCACGGAAGACTCCTGGAAGCGTGTCGAAAAAGTGCTGACGGCGATCTCCGCCAAGTTCAAGGACGAGCCCTGTGCGGCCTGGCTCGGCACCGACGGCGCCGGGCATTTCGTCAAGACCATCCACAACGGCATCGAATATGCCGACATGCAGATGATCGCCGAGATCTACGGCATCCTGCGCGACGGCCTCGGCATGGGACCGAAGGAGATCGGAGCAGTCTTCGACGGCTGGAACAAGGGCCGGCTCAACTCCTACCTGATCGAGATCACCGCCAAGGTTCTCGCCGCCGACGATGCCAAGACCGGCAAGCCGGTGGTCGACGTCATCCTCGACCGCGCCGGCCAGAAGGGCACTGGCAAGTGGTCGGTCATCGAGGCGCAGCAGCTCGGCATCCCGGCGACGGCAATAGAGGCGGCGGTGGCGGCGCGCGTGCTGTCGTCGATCAAGGACGAGCGGCAGGCGGCGGAAAAGGCCTATGGCAATATCGGCGTCGAAAAGATTGCCGGCGACAAGGCGGCCCTTTTGAAGGATCTCGAGCTGGCGCTGTTCGCCGGCAAGATCGCCGCCTATGCGCAAGGCTTCGCGGTGATGAGCGGCGCCTCAAGAGAGTTCAACTGGAACCTGCCGATGCCGACCATCGCCAAGATCTGGCGCGCCGGCTGCATCATCCGCTCGCAGATGCTGGACACGATGGCGGAAGCCTTCGGCTCGGGCGGCGCCGCCACCAACCTCCTGATGGCGCCGGCCTTCATCGCCATGATGAAGGAAGCGCATCCGTCACTCCGACGCATCGTGGCGCGGGCCTCCGAGGCCGGCTCGCCGGCACCGGCGCTGTCTTCGGCGCTTGCCTATTTTGACAGCTACCGCCAGGGCCGCGGCACCTCGAACCTGATCCAGGCGCAGCGCGATTTCTTCGGCGCGCACGGCTTCGAGCGCATCGGCGAGCAGGGCGCGTTCCATGGACCGTGGGGCAGTGGCGCGAGCGGGTGAGACGAGCCGCCGCTCTCGCGGAACGTCTATTTCAGATATCCGACCACGAGCCGAGTGGCCTCGTCGATGAGCGTTTCGGCCGCTTTATTCGACAGCTTCTCAGAGCTGTGCAACACCGCAGCATGAGCCAGCGCTTCAATCGAAGTCACGCACACGAAGGCTGCAAGTCCAAGATCGGCTGCGTGTAGCTCGTCGCTGTGGCTTTCGAGATAGCTCTTGAAGAGAGCATGGGCTTCACGATTGAAGGCTTCCACATTTTCTAGGCGTCCCGTGCGCGGAATCTGCTCGGCAAGGACACGATGCAGCTTGGGGTCGATGCGATGCGCCTCGATCGCGACAGCGACAAGCCGGCGCACTGCCCTCTCGACCGGCTGCGAGGCGACCTCCGCGAACACCCTTCGAACGACCCGCATGATATCGTGGTTGTGACGATCGATGACTGCGGCAACGAGCGCTTCCTTGCTCGGGTAATACTGGTAAAGCGAGCCGATGCTCACACCGGCCTCTTCGGCGATCCGGTTGGTGCTGGCCCTGTCGAAACCGTCCCGGACCAAAATGCGAGCGGTCGCGTCGACAAGCGCGTCCACCGTCGCGCGGGATCTATCCTGAGAGGCGTTCTTCCTTGGATTCGTGAGCGGCTTAGGTGCCATCTTTCTGTCGGTCCCAATGCGAGTAGACAATTGTGAGCTATCGCTCGCATTATGTCTACCAACGCTCCCCAACGATTTGGACGGTAACAGATGCTCTATGGAACTGTTTTAGGAATCCATGCGTACGCCATGTGCGCCGCTTTGCTATTGTTCGTGGCGAACGAACTTCTGCTCATTCCTGCCCGACGAGGGCAGCGAGGGCCGGCCAGATTGGCTTTCTTCGCCAGTCGTTTTGCAGGGCTTCTGGTGGGCGCCGGTGTGCTTGCCGGCATTGTCCTCGTCTTTCTTGGCGGCTGGTCCCTGTTGACGCCGTGGCTGGTGGTGTCGCTTGCGCTTGTCGCCGCCTTGATGACGGTCGAACACAGGCTCGTACGCCCCTGGGCGACGCAGGCCCAGACAGCGCTCCGCGGCGCCATCTCTGGCAAAGAGATCAAAGCATTTGCTGGCGACAAACGCGCGCTGATTGGACGCCTAACGATGATCATGCTCTTTGCGCTCATTGTCGCCTTGATGACTGCGAAGCCGCAACTGAACCTCTTTGCATGAAGATTGCCGTCGCAGTAGGCGCAGCGTCATTGCCCTCCCCAATGCCGATAGGGCAGAACTTCGCTAGGCTTGCTGAGCGATTGCAGCGAGCCGGGTTCCTTGCCGCCGATCCAGCCTAGCACCGCGCGGGCGAGCTCGGAGCCGGCGAGCCGGAAATTCTCGTTGACGACGAAGAGTTCCCGCCGGAACAGGTGCAGCAGCTCCGACGACTGTTTCGACACCACGTCAACATCGCGGCCGAGTTTCAGGCCGGTGTCCTCGATGCCGGCGACCACGGCAAGGGTGGCTGCGGCGGCGCTGCTGATGATGCCGTCGGGGCGATCGTCCCGGCGCATGAGCTGCGCGGTCCGCATCCTGATCTGCTCGATCGTGTGGTCGATGGAGACGGTGTTGAACGGCACCTCGCCGGCGCCGACTTCGCTCAGCGCATCGGCAAAGCCGTTCACCGTGTGGCCGTAATAGGTGAGGCCGACCGGCGGCGTCACCAGAGCGAGCCGGCGCCGGCCCATGCCGGCGAGATGGCGCACCGCCTCGCCGGCGAAAGCGTAATTGTCGAAGTCGTGATAGGGATGCACCAGCCCCATGTCGGTGCGGCCGTGCGTGGCGAAGGGAATGCCGCGCTCCAGCATATAGCGGGCCCGTGGATCGTCGGGCTGCGTGCGCGAAATGATGACGCCGTCGGCGGAGCCCGTCTCGACCAGGTAGCGGACCGGATCCAGAGGATCCTGCGAGCGCGAATAGGGCGTGACGATCAGGTGATAGGGCGTATCGGCGATCACTTCGGTGACGCCATAGATGATGTCGGAGACGAAGCTCATCAGCTCGTGCTCGGTGTTGAGCACCAGGCTGATGACGTTGGTCTTGCCGGTCCTCAGCCTGACGCCGGCACGGTTCGGCCGGTAGCCGATCTGCTTGGCGACGAGCTGGACGCGCCGCCTGGTCTCGGCGCCGATTTCCGGCGCGTCCTTCAGCGCGCGCGAGACGGTCGTGACGCCGAGCCCGGTCATGAAGGCAAGCGTCTTCAGCGTCGGCCGTTCCTTGGCCGACGTGTCGCCGTCCTTGTCCTTGGTTCGTCTGTCCATTCGTCCCGCCCATCAGGCGCATAGCAGCCGCAGGGCCGACCGGCAATCGCGCGCGTTGACATTTGCGCGGCTTTTCAGCCCGTGACGCGGTTCAATATACTGAAACGTTACAGATTGCCAATGTCCGTGATCGACCGGTTGATCGGGATGATCGCAGTCAGCGCTGACGCGATGGAGCCAAAGCCACTGGAATCACAAAGAAATCTCAATTTGCAGCGGTTTTTGGCAGCAATCGACCAAGCTTGGCGCTGTTGAACCCTCTTGAGAAGCACCATTTTGTTCGCGTCTCGAAAAAATTTTACACCGTGTTCATTCGAGGGGTTGCCTATGCCGGGCATTTGCCGTATCGAAAATCTGTAACGTTTCAGATTCTGGGAGGAACCGAAATGCGATATAGATTCCTGACCGCCGCGTTCGCCGCGTTCGCCGCGACGGTCGCGCTGAATTTCGCCGGGCCGGCGGCCGCGACCGACCTCGAAGTTACCCATTGGTGGACTTCGGGCGGTGAGGCGGCGGCGGTGGCGGAACTCGCCAAGGCCTTCGACGCGACCGGCAATCACTGGGTCGACGGCGCCATCGCCGGTTCCGGCGGCACGGCGCGGCCGATCATGATCAGCCGCATCACCGGCGGCGATCCGATGGGCGCCACCCAGTTCAACCACGGCCGCCAGGCGGAAGAGCTCGTCCAGGCCGGTCTGATGCGCGACCTCACCGACATCGCGACAAAGGGCAAGTGGACGGAGGTCGTGCGGCCGAAGAGCCTGCTCGACTCGTGCACCATCGACGGCAAGATCTATTGCGTGCCGGTCAACATCCACTCCTGGCAGTGGCTCTGGCTGTCGAACGAGGCCTTCCAGAAGGCAGGCGTGCCGATGCCGAAGGACTGGAATGAATTCGTGGCCGCCGCTCCGGCGCTGGAAAAGGCCGGTATCATCCCGCTCGCTGTCGGCGGGCAGCCCTGGCAGGCATCGGGCGCCTTCGACGTGCTGCTCGCCGCTGTCGGCGGCACCGACGCCTTCCTCAAGGTCTACAAGGAAAAGGACGCCAAGTTCGCCGGCGGCCCCGAGATCGCCAAGGTGTTCAAGGCAGCCGACGACGCCCGCAAGATGGCCAAGAACACCAATGTGCAGGATTGGAACCAGGCGACCAACCTCGTCATCACCGGCAAGGCCGGTGGCCAGATCATGGGCGACTGGGCGCAAGGCGAGTTCCAGGTCGCCGGCAAGACCGCCGGCAAGGACTATACCTGCCTGCCCGGCCTCGGCCTGAACGAGGTCATCGCCACCGGTGGCGACGCCTTCTACTTCCCGCTGCTGAAGGACGCCGACAAGTCCAAGGCGCAGGAGGTTCTCGCCGAGACGCTGCTCGATCCGAAGACGCAGGTCGCCTTCAACCTCAAGAAGGGCTCACTCCCGGTGCGCGGCGACGTCGACCTCAACGCGGCGAACGACTGCATGAAGAAGGGCATTGCCATCCTTGCCAAGGGCGCTGTCATCCCGTGGACGGACCAGCTGCTCTCGCAGGACAGCCAGAAGCAGAAGGAGGATCTGTTCTCCGAATTCTTCGCCAAGCCCGACATGAGCCTCGAAGAGGCGCAGAAGCGCTTCGCCGACATCATCGCTTCGGCCGACTGATCGACGGCGCCCCCGCCAGCTCCCGGCCCCTGCCTATCCGGGGTCGGGAGCGTGACGTCCTCATTGTCCCAGCCCGGCTGCCGAGATGAGCAACAGCGAACGCCCCAACCAGCTTTTCCGCAATCTCAACGCCAAGGTCGCGTCGATCCCGATGATCCTGACCGCGCTGGTGGTCTTCGTCGGCGGGACGGCCTGGACGGTGCTCTATTCCTTCACCAATTCGAAGCTGTTGCCGCGGCTGAACTTCGTCGGGGTCGACCAGTATTACCGGCTGTGGGCGACGCCGCGCTGGCTGGTCTCGATCGAGAACCTCCTGATCTACGGCATCATCTCGCTGGTGTTCTCGCTGGTGATCGGCTTCATCCTTGCGGCGCTGCTCGACCAGAAGATCCGCTTCGAGGACACGTTCCGCACCATCTTCCTCTATCCCTTCGCGCTGTCCTTCATCGTCACCGGGCTGGTCTGGCAGTGGCTGCTCAATCCGGATTTCGGCATCCAGCGCGTGGTGCGCGATCTCGGCTGGACGAGCTTCAGCTTCGACCCGCTCTATAATTCCAGCATCGTCATCTACGGCATTTCGATCGCGGCGCTCTGGCAGGGCACCGGGCTGATCATGTGCCTGATGCTCGCCGGCCTGCGCGGCATCGACGAGGATATCTGGAAGGCGGCGCGGGTGGACGGCATTCCCATGTGGAAGACCTATCTGTTCATCATCATCCCGATGATGCGGCCGGTGTTCATCACCACGCTGGTGATCATCGCCGCCGGCATCGTCAAGGTCTACGACCTGGTCGTCGCCCAGACCAGCGGCGGGCCGGGCATCGCCTCCGAAGTGCCGGCAAAATACGTCTACGACTACATGTTCTTCGCCCAGAATCTCGGCCAGGGCTTTGCCGCCTCGACCATGATGCTGCTTTCGGTGGTGATCGTCATCGTGCCGTGGGCCTATCTCGAATTCGGAGGCAAGAAGCGTGGCTGACGTCTCCCTCGCCACCGAAGCGGCCACCATCAGATCCGCGGCGTCCGGACCGAGCGGGCCAAAGCCGCGGCATCGGCTCTCGCGCCGCAACATCTTTCTCTACGGCACGCTCATCGTCGTGGCGCTCTATTACCTCCTACCGCTCTATGTGATGGTGGTGACCTCGCTCAAAGGCATGCCGGAGATACGCCTCGGCAACATCTTCTCGCCGCCGCTGGAGATCACCTTCGAGCCCTGGGTGAAGGCGTGGGCGACCGCCTGCACGGGGCTGAATTGTGACGGGCTTTCGCGCGGCTTCTGGAACTCGGTGCGCATCACGGTGCCGTCGGTGCTGCTGTCGATCGCGATCGCCTCGGTGAATGGCTACGCTTTGGCCAACTGGCGCTTCAAGGGCGCCGATACCTTCTTCATCATCCTGATCGTCGGCGCCTTCATCCCCTATCAGGTGATGATCTATCCGATCGTCATCATCCTGCGCGAGATCGGCATCTACGGCACACTGACCGGCCTGGTGATCGTACATTCGATCTTCGGCATGCCGATCCTGACGCTGCTCTTCCGCAACTATTTCACGTCGATGCCGGAGGAACTGTTCCGCGCCGCGCGCGTCGACGGCGCCGGCTTCTGGGGCATCTATCTGCGCATCATGCTGCCGATGTCGCTGCCGATCTTCGTCGTCGCCATCATCCTGCAAGTGACCGGCATCTGGAACGACTTCCTGTTCGGCGTCGTCTACACCCGCCCCGACACCTATCCGATGACGGTGCAGCTCAACAATATCGTCAACTCGGTGCAAGGCGTGAAGGAATACAACGTCAACATGGCCGCGACCATCCTGACCGGCCTCGTGCCGCTCATCGTCTACTTCGTTTCCGGCAAGCTCTTCGTGCGCGGCATCGCCGCCGGCGCGGTGAAAGGATGATGATGGCAGCAGCAATCGCCGATCCCAGCGTTTCGATCCAGGACCTGTCGCTGAATTTCGGCTCGGTCTCGGTTCTGCAGACGCTCAATCTCGACGTCGCCGAAGGCGAGTTCATCGTGCTGCTCGGACCGTCGGGCTGCGGCAAGTCGACCTTGCTCAACTGCATCGCCGGCCTGCTCGACATTTCCGACGGCCGCATCTTCATCAAGGGCAAGAACGTCACTTGGGAAGAGCCAAAAGACCGCGGCATCGGCATGGTGTTCCAGTCCTATGCGCTCTATCCGCAGATGACGGTGGAGAAGAACCTCTCGTTCGGGCTGCGGGTTGCCGGTGTACCGAAGGAAGAGATCGCCAAACGCATCGCGCGGGCGGCGGAGATCCTGCAAATCGAGCCGCTGCTGCAGCGCAAGCCGTCGGCGCTTTCCGGCGGCCAGCGCCAGCGCGTGGCGATCGGGCGCGCTCTGGTGCGCGACGTCGACGTGTTCCTGTTCGATGAGCCGCTGTCCAACCTCGACGCCAAGCTGCGCTCGGAACTGCGCGTCGAGATCAAGCTGCTGCACCGCAAGCTCGAGAATACCATGATCTACGTCACCCACGACCAGATCGAGGCGATGACGCTCGCCGACCGCATCGCCGTCATGAGGGGTGGGGTCATCCAGCAGCTCGATGCGCCGCAAACGATCTACAACCGGCCGGTCAACCGCTTCGTCGCCGGCTTCCTCGGCTCGCCTGCGATGAATTTCCTCAAAGGGGAGTTGGAAGCGGGCGACGCTCCCGTGTTCAAGGCCGACGGCGTTTCGGTGCCGCTCGGCCGCTATCAGTTCGAAGGCGACGGCGGCCGCGCCGCCAGGCCTTGCATCTTCGGCATCAGGCCCGAGCACATTGCCTTGGGCGACGCGGCCAAGGCGATGCCGTTCAGCGCCGAGTCGACCGTCGAGATCGTCGATCCGATGGGCTCCGACACGCTGGTGTGGACGAAGCTCGGCGGCCAGATCGTCTCCTTCCGCGTCGAGGCGGACAAGACGCTGCGCAACGGCGACGCGATCCGCATCGGCTTCGATCCGGCGCGCGCCTCGCTGTTCGACGCCGAGACCGACAGCCGCCTCTAACTCCCGAAGAATCATCCCCCAAGCAGAACGGACAGGACAGATGAACTGGTCATTCCAACTCTACAGCGCCCGAAATTTCCAACCATGGAACGGCGTGCTGAAAATGCTCGGCGAACTCGGCTACAAGGAAGTCGAAGGTTTCGGCGGCGTCTATGACGATCCCAAGGCCTTTCGCGCCGAGCTCGACAAGAACGGGCTTGCGATGCCCACCGGGCACTTCTCGATCGACGCGCTGGAAAAGGATTTCGACGGCGTGCGCAGGATCGCCGATGCGCTCGGCGTCAAGCTGCTGATCTGCCCCTACCTGATGCCCGATGCGCGGCCGGGCGACGCCACCGGCTGGCGCGGCTTCGGCGAGCGCCTCGCCAAGGTCGGCGAGACGGCGAAGAGGGCCGGCTACGGCTTTGCCTGGCACAATCACGATTTCGAGTTCAAGGCGCTCGCCGACGGCTCGCTGCCGCAGGACCATATCCTGTCGGCCGCGCCCGATATCGGCTGGGAGATGGACGTCGCCTGGGTGGTGCGCGGCGGCGCCGATCCGCTGCCCTGGATCGAGAAGCATGGCAAGCGCATCAATGCGGTCCACGTCAAGGACATGGCGAAACCCGGCGAGGGACTGGACGAGGACGGCTGGGCCGATGTCGGCCACGGCACCATCGACTGGCCCGGCCTGATCAAGGCGTTGCGCGCCGGAAGCGCGGCGCAGTATTTCGTCATGGAACAGGATAACCCCAACGACATCGAGCGCTTTGCCCGCCGCTCGATCGCGGCAGCCAAGAGCTGGTAGGAGCAAATCAAAATGGCAAGCAAACTTGGCGTAGGCGTCATCGGCTGCGGCAACATCTCGAAGGCGTATTTCTCGCTGGCGCCGCTGTTTCGCGGCATCGAGATGAGGGCCTGTGCGGACATCAACATGGACGCCGCGAAGGCGCGGGCGAAGGAGTTCAAGCTGCGCGCGCAAACGGTCGACGAGCTGCTCGAAGCCGACGACATCGATATCGTGGTCAATCTCACGATTCCAGCCGTGCACTATGACGTGTCGAAGCGGGTGCTCGACGCTGGCAAGCATGTCTATTCGGAAAAGCCGTTTGTGCTTTCCATCAAGGAAGGGCTCGACCTGAAGAAGCGGGCCGAGAAGAAGGGCCTGCGCATCGGTTCGGCGCCGGACACGTTCTTCGGCGGCGCGCATCAGCTGGTGCGCGAGCTGATCGACAGCGGCAAGCTCGGCAGGATCACCAGCGGCACCTGTCATGTGATGGGACATGGCATGGAGCACTGGCATCCCAATCCCGACTTCTTCTTCCAGCCGGGCGCCGGCCCGGTGCTCGACATCGGTCCGTACTACGTCACCAACCTGATCCAGCTCGTCGGGCCGGTGAAGCACGTGGCAGCCTTCGCCGCGACGCCGGCCAAGGAGCGCACCATCAGCTCCAAGCCGCGCGCGGGCGAGAAGATCCCGGTGAATACGCCGACCACCATCCACGCGCTGCTGGAATTCGAGAACGGCGCCGTGGTGACGCTCAACACCAGCTGGGATGTCTGGAGCCACGGCCATGCGCCGATGGAGCTCTATGGCGAGTTGGGCACCGTCTTCGTGCCGGATCCGAACTTCTTCGGCGGCGAGGTGCGTTTCACCGACGCCACCAAGCCGGTGAAGAAGCTGCCGAAATGGGATCATCCGTTCGGCGTGCCCAACGAGATGCACAGCCAAGGCATGATGGCCAACTACCGCACCGCCGGCCTCGCCGACATGGCGATCGCGATCGCCGAAGGGCGGTCGCATCGCTGCTCGATGGAACTGGCGCTGCATGCCGTCGACGTCATGACCGGCATCCTGCGCTCGGGCGAAAGCGGCAAGTTCGTCGCCATGCAGACGACCTGCGAGCGGCCGGCGGCGCTCGGCATCAAGGAGGCGAAGGCGCTGCTGGCAAAGAAAAAGTAGGTGGCGATACCCTCTCCCCGTTTCGGCCGGGAGAGGGTAAGGGTTGGGGGCAAGCATCGATTCAATTCACGTTGGCGGCGATCGCCGCGCCGCTTCGATCCCGAGGATTCCCCATGCCCTATGTCGCCGCCGAGAACCGCTACGAGAAGATGATCTACAACCGCTGCGGACGGTCCGGCCTCAAGCTGCCGGCGATCTCGCTCGGCCTGTGGCACAATTTCGGCAACGACACGCCGCACAGGACCAAGCAGGCGATCGTGCGCAAGGCCTTCGACCTCGGCATCACGCATTTCGACCTCGCCAACAATTACGGCCCGCCGCCCGGTTCGGCCGAGACCGCCTTCGGCGAGATTCTGCGCAGCGATTTCGCCGCCTATCGCGACGAGCTGATCATCTCGACCAAGGCCGGCTACGAGATGTGGGCGGGTCCCTATGGCGAATGGGGCAGCCGCAAATATGTGCTGGCCAGCCTCGACCAGAGCCTGAAGCGGATGGGGCTCGACTATGTCGACATCTTCTATTCCCACCGCTTCGATCCCGAGACGCCGCTGGAAGAGACGATGGGCGCGCTCGACCATGCCGTACGCTCCGGCAAGGCGCTCTATGCCGGCATCTCCTCCTACAACTCGCAGCGCACGCGCGAGGCGGCCGACATCCTGAGGCAGCTCGGCACGCCCTGCCTCATCCACCAGCCGAGCTATTCGATGCTCAACCGCTGGGTCGAGGAGGACGGACTGCTCGACACGCTGGAGGGCTTGGGTATCGGCTCGATCGTGTTCTCGCCGCTGGCGCAGGGCATGCTGACCGACAAATATCTCGGCGGCATTCCCGAGGGCAGCCGTGCATCCCAGGGCAAGTCGCTACGGCCGGCCTTCATCAACGACAAGTCGATCGCCAACATCAAGGCGCTCAACGCCATCGCCGGCCGGCGCGGCCAGACGCTGGCGCAGATGGCGCTGGCCTGGGTGCTGCGCAAGGGCCGCGTGACGACGGCGCTGATCGGCGCCAGCCGGCCGGAACAGGTCGAGGATTGCGTCGGCGCGCTCAAAGCGCTCGACTTCAGCGATGCCGAGCTCGCCGAGATCGATACTTACGCCCGCGAGGCCGATATCAACCTGTGGGCGGCTTCCGCCGAGCGCAAGGGGCCGCCGCGCAAGTAGCGATTGGCCGGCGAGCCATTGGCCGCGGCTTGTCGCTCAGCGACACCTGCTGCGGAAACGGTGGCAAAGATGCGCGTTCGTCGCTATCTCATGGGGCGGAGAGCGTTTCATGAGCACAATCGGCACGCGAAACGACGCGACGACCGGACGGACAAGATGACGGCAAGGGATACGCTGACCAAGAACCAGTTGTGCGTGCTCGAGAAGCTCGAGGCCGCCAGCGGACCGCTCAGCGCCTATATGCTGCTCGACCAGCTGCGTGAGCGCGGCTTCCGGGCACCGCTGCAGGTCTATCGCGCGCTCGACACGCTGGTGAAGTCGGGCTTCGTGCACCGGTTGGAAAGCCTCAACTCCTTCGTCGCCTGCGCCGAGCCGCATGACCACGGCCATTCGATGACTGCCTTCGCCATCTGCGACAGTTGCGGCCAAGTGACCGAGATGTCCGACCACGATGTCGACCACCGGCTGGACGAATGGGTGCGCTCGACGGGTTTCGCTGCCAAGAAGGCGGTGATCGAGTTTCGCGGGGTCTGCGCGAAGTGTAGAGCCGAGGCGGCGTAAGGCCTTCATTTCGTCATACCAGGGCGGAGCAGGAGCGAAGCTCCGTCGCGAAGACCCTAGTATCCATGCCGTGACATCGACGCCTTACTGCGATGCAGAACTCGAATTCTGGCCCGCCGCGCTTGTTGAATGAGGTCACGGCATGGATCCTCGGGTCAAGCCCGAGGATGACGAAGTTGCATCAATGCGCCTCGTCCCAGTTGTCGGCGGCGCGCGCGTCGACATGCAGCGGCACCGACATCGAGACGGCCGGCATCGGCGCGTTCTCCATCACGCGGCGCACCACGGGGATCGTCGCTTCGACCTCCGCATCCACCGTCTCGAAGATCAGCTCGTCATGCACTTGCAGCAGCATGCGGGCCGAGAGCTTCGCCTTCTCCAAGGCTTCTTCCATGTGCACCATGGCGCGGCGGATGATGTCGGCGGCGGTGCCCTGGAGCCTGGCGTTGATCGAGGCGCGCTCGTTGAAGGCGCGGACCGACGGGTTGGAGGCCCTTATCTCCGGGTAGTGGATGCGGCGGCCGAAGATGGTCTCGACGAAGCCGTATTCGCGGGCATAGGCCTTGGTTTCCTCGATATAGTCGCGGATGCCCGGGAAGCGCTCGAAATAGCGCTTGATATACGCGCTTGCCTCCTCGCGCGGGATCGACAACTGATTGGCGAGGCCGAAGGCCGAGATGCCGTAGATGATGCCGAAATTGATCGCCTTGGCGCGCCGGCGCACCTCCGAGGGCATGCCTTCGACCGGCACGTTGAACATTTCCGACGCGGTGATGGCGTGGATGTCGGCGCCGTCGGCGAAGGCCTGCTTGAGCTGCGGGATCTCGGCAACATGGGCGAGCACCCGCAGCTCGATCTGGCTGTAGTCGGCCGAGACCAGCTTGTGGCCCTTCTCGGCGATGAAGGCGGTCCTGATCTTGCGGCCTTCGGCGGTGCGCACAGGGATGTTCTGCAGATTGGGGTCGGAGGACGACAGGCGGCCTGTCGTCGTCGCAGCCAGCGCGTATGAGGTGTGGACACGATTGGTGCCGGGATTGATGAAGCCGGGCAGCGCGTCGGTGTAGGTCGATTTCAGCTTGGTGAGCTGGCGCCAGTCGACGATCTTGCGCGGCAGTTCGTGGCCTTCGGCCGCAAGGTCCTCCAGAAGCTGCGCCGAGGTCGACCATTGGCCGGTCTTGGTCTTGGAGCCGCCCGGCAGACCCATTTTGCCGAACAATATGTCGCCGAGCTGTTTCGGCGAGCCGATGTTGATGCGCTCGCCGACGATCCCGTAAATTTCTTCCTCGACGCGGGCAGCCCCTTGCGCCAGCTCGCCCGACAGCCTTGACAGGATCTGGCGGTCGACCGAGATGCCGCGCTGCTCCATGCGGGCGAGCACGGGCACCAGCGGCCGCTCCAGCCGCTCATAGACGGAAACGAGGCCCTTGGCGGCGAGCCGGGGCTTCAGCAATTGCCAGAGCCGCAGCGCCAGATCGGCCTGCTCACCGGCATAGGCGGTCGCCCGCCCGATATCGATCTGGTCGAAGCCGACGGCGCTCTTGCCCGAGCCGGCAAGCTCCTTCTTCGAAGTAGGTGCATAGCCGAGCCACTTCTCAGACAGCGAGGCGAGATCGTGGCCGCCGGATGTGCCGGCATCGAGCACATAGGAGATCAGCATCGTGTCGTCGAACGGGCCGACCTCGATGCCGTGCCGGCTCATGACGACGATGTCGTATTTCATGTCCTGCACGATCTTGAGAACGGATCTGTCCTCCAGCAGGGGCTTCAGCAGCGCGAGCGCTTCGCGGACAGGGATCTGGTCCGCCAGCAGGCCGCCGCCAAGCAGGTCGCCATTGCCGCTCGCGTGGGCGAGCGGCACGTAGACGGCGCGGCCTGGCGCAACTGCCATGGAGAGGCCGATCAGCTCGGCCTGCATCGGGTCGGACGAGGTGGTCTCGGCGTCGAAGGCCAGAATGCCGGCTTCCTTCACCTCGGCGATCCAGGATTTGAGCGTGGCCGTATCGCGAATGGCCGTATAGGCCGAAGGGTCGATCTTGCGCGCCGTCGCCTGCTCCAGTCGCAGCGCCGAGAGCAGGGAAGGGGTGTCGCCCTGAGGCGGGGCGTCTTCCGCTCTGACGGGCGGCTGAGCAGGCTTTGCGGCTGCGACCGGCGGCGCGCCGGCGCCGACATCGGGGCCGTGCGCCGTATCGGTACGCTCGATAATGACGGCGGAAGCCTGGACATCGCCGATCTCGGTTGCGGTCGCCTCCGCGACGCGGCGGGTCAGGGTGGTGAATTCCATCGTCTTCAGGAAGCCGATCAGCTTCGGCCCGTCCGGCGCATGCAGCACCAGATCGTCCAGCCCCTCCTTCAGCGGCACGTCGTTTTTCAGCGTCACCAGCTCACGCGAGATGCGCGCCTTGTCGGCATTGGCGATGATGGTTTCGCGCCGCTTCTCCTGCTTGATCTCGGAGGCGCGCGCGAGCAACCCGTCCAGGTCGCCGAACTGCTCCAGGAGTTGTGCCGCGGTCTTCGGTCCGATGCCGGGCACGCCCGGCACGTTGTCGACGGAGTCGCCGGTCAGCGCCTGCAGGTCGATCATCTTTTCCGGCGGCACGCCCCATTTCTCGATCACCTCGGGGACGCCGATCTGGCGGTCCTTCATTGGGTCGTACATGCCGACCGTAGGGCCGACGAGCTGCATCAGGTCCTTGTCGGAGGAAATGATGGTGGTGTCGGCGCCGACCTCGCAGGCCAGCCGGCAATAGGTGGCGATGATGTCGTCGGCCTCAAAACCTTCCATCTCGATGCAGGGCAGGTTGAACGCCACGGTCGCCTGGCGGATCAGGCCGAATTGCGGGATGAGGTCTTCCGGCGGCGCCGATCGGTTGGCCTTGTATTCGGGATAGAGATCGCTGCGGAAGGTTTTCGAGGAATAGTCGAAGATGACGGCGAAATGCGTCGGCACGATACCCACATCGGTGTTGCGGGCGTCCTGCATCAGTTTCCACACCATGTTGCAGAAGCCGAGCACGGCGCTGGTCGGCAGGCCGTCGGATTTGCGGTTGAGCGGCGGCAGCGCGTGGTAAGCGCGGAAAATGTAGCCGGAGCCGTCGACAAGGAAGAGGTGATCGCCTTTTTTCATGCCGGCAGGGATAGCGCGGCGAAGCTTCGCGGTCCATGCCAAAGGCTGCGCAACCCACGGGTTCCGGCAACACCCTGACAAGTGCCGATTCCGCTGGAATCCGACCGCTCACGGGTATGTTACAAAAGTGTAACGTTCGTGCCCTTGAATCGCCATGTTCGCACACCCAAATAGCTGGCATCGGCAATTTTCGCCGAAGTCCGGAGTAAGGCCCGTCCCCCGCCTATCCCGGGCAAACTGCGGCAGCCTATCCCCCCTCTCCGGGCTGCCGCAACGTTTCGAGTAAAGACCGCCGTGGTTCCCCCTCCACCACGGCGGTTCTTTTTTGCCTTTCGACATGCCTCCGATCCTTGGTCCAACGATCACGGCTTTTCGTTTTCGGCCCGGCCCTTTAGGGTCGGCGCAAAAATCGAAAGGCAAAAGCATGTCCAGAATTTCTCCCGTCCTCGATCGTCTCGACCAGAACCTCGACCAAAGCCTGGAGCGGCTTTTTGGCCTGCTCGGCATCAGGTCGATCTCGACCGATCCCGCCTATGCAGCCGACTGCCGCAAGGGCGCCGAGTGGCTGGTGGCCGAGCTCAAGCTGATCGGCTTCGACGCCAGCGTGCGCGACACGCCCGGACATCCGATGGTGGTGGCGCATCACGAGGGGCCGGCCGGCGCGCCGCATGTGCTGTTCTACGGCCATTACGACGTGCAGCCGGTCGATCCGATCGAGCTTTGGGAGACCGACCCCTTCGCGCCGTCGATCAAGGAGATCGAGCCCGGCCGCAAGGTGATCACCGGTCGCGGCTCGGCCGACGACAAGGGTCAGCTGATGACCTTCGTCGAGGCATGCCGCGCCTGGAAGCAGGTGCACGGCAATCTGCCGTGCCGTGTCACCATCCTGTTCGAGGGCGAAGAGGAGTCCGGCTCGCCGTCGCTCAATCCTTTCCTCGAGGCGAACGCGGCCGAGCTCAAGGCGGATTTCGCTTTGGTCTGCGACACCAGCATGTGGAACCGCGAGACGCCGTCGATCTGCGTGTCGCTGCGCGGCATGGTCGGCGAGGAGGTCACCGTCAAGGCAGCCAGCCGCGACCTGCATTCAGGTCTCTATGGCGGCCCGGCCGCCAATCCGATCCGCATCCTGGCCAAGGTCCTTGCCGACGTTCACGATCAAGATGGCCGTGTCACCATCCCAGGCTTCTATGACGGCGTCGAGGAGACGCCTAGCCAAGTGCTGAAGTCGTGGGAGGGGCTTGGCGAGACCGCCGAGACATTCCTCGGTCCGGTCGGCCTCTCCATTCCCGCCGGCGAAAAAGGCCGTTCGCTGCTCGAACTCACCTGGGCGCGGCCGACTGCCGAATTCAACGGCATCATCGGCGGCTATACCGGAAAAGGCTTCAAGACGGTGATTGCGGCCGAGGCCTCGGCGAAAGTGTCGTTCCGGCTCGTCCACAAGCAGGATCCGAAGAAGATCCGCGCCGCCTTCCAGGCCTTCGTGCGCGAACGCATCCCGGCCGACTGCTCGGTCGAATTCCATCCGCATGGCGGCTCGCCGGCGATCCAGCTCTCCTACGACTCGCCTTTCCTGGCCAAGGCCAAGGATGCGCTCTCCGACGAATGGGAGAAGCAGGCCGTCACCACCGGCGGCGGCGGCTCCATTCCCGTCGTCGGCGACTTCCAGACCTATCTCGGCATGGAATCGCTGCTGGTCGGCTTCGGCCTCGATGACGACCGCATCCATTCGCCGAACGAGAAATACGAGCTCTCGTCTTTCCACAAGGGACAGCGATCCTGGGCGCGCATCCTCGATGCGCTCACCCGCTGAGACGCTGGAAAGACAAGTTTTTGTTGATTTTTCTTCCGATCGCGGCGAGGACGGACCATCTAGCGCAAAGTGCAGCGGCGTCCTTTGCGCATCCCAAAGGATGCGCGGCGCCGCAGGCCGCGATCCGGAGAAGAGAATGACCGATATCCGTTTCCACAAGAGCGATCTGCCGGACCTGTCCCGCTACAATGTCGGGGCGGTGGCCATCGACACGGAAACGCTGGGGCTCAATCCGCATCGCGACAGGCTCTGTGTGGTGCAGATTTCACCCGGCGACGGCAGCGCCGACGTCATCCAGATCTCTCCCGGCCAGAAGAAGGCGCCGAACCTCGTCAGCCTGCTCCGGAACCGCGCGATCACCAAGCTGTTCCACTACGGCCGCTTCGACATCGCCGTGCTCTACAACGCCTTCGGCGTCATGGCCGAGCCGGTGTTCTGCACCAAGATCGCTTCGCGGCTGACCCGGACCTACACCGACCGCCACGGGTTGAAGGACATCTGCAACGAGCTGCTCGGCATAGGCCTGTCCAAGGCGCAGCAATCCTCGGACTGGGCGGCCGAAACGCTGTCGCCCGAACAACTCGAATATGCCGCCTCAGACGTGCTCTACCTGCACCGGCTGCGCGAGGTGCTGGCCGCGCGGCTGGCGCGCGAGGGTCGCACCAAGGAGGCCGAGGCCTGCTTCCGCTTCCTGCCGACGCGCGCCAGGCTCGACCTGATGGGCTGGGCGGAGGAAGACATCTTCGCGCATAGCTGATGGAACCCGGCGCATTGAAGCACGTTCCTGCCGGTCCATTGTCGGAGCGAGATGCGGAGGGAATGAAATGGCAGAGCGCAAACCGATCGCGAGCGCGCCGAAAGACGGCTCGAAAGTCACTGTCATGTGGAAGGACGGCGACGGCGTGATCAACGAATCCGTCGGCCAATATCGCGACGGCGGCTGGTGGGTCTACACCGACAGCAACACGCAAAAGAAGGTCGATCCGACGAGCTGGCGGCCCGCATCGGGCGATGACGACGATTAAAGCGCGTCGGGCTGAGCCGGAGGCGAGGGGCCTTAGTTTTTGTTTTTTAGCATGTCGTTTTCCCAAAACCGCTGCGCACTTTTGGGCGACATGCGTTAGCAGTGACCTCGCTGGCGCGTACAATCACTTTCGCATAGCTTGAAACTGTTGATCTCGAAGGCGATTCGGAGCCTTGCTCCGCTCTCGTCGTTTGCCCGGAGGGAACCTGCATGGGTATCGAAAGTCTTCTCGTCTTCATCATCATCGGCGCCATTGCCGGCTGGCTCGCCGGCCTGATCGTCAAGGGATTCGGCTTTGGGCTGGTCGGCAACATCGTCGTCGGCATCGTTGGCGCCCTGATCGCCGGCTGGATCTTCCCAAGGCTGGGCTTTGCCGTGGGTGGCGGGGTCCTTGCCGCCATCGTCCACGCCACGATCGGCGCGGTGGTCTTGCTTGTGCTGATCAAACTGGTGAAACAGGCCTGATCTTCGAGCAGGTATCGGGGACGCGCCATGAAGCAGAACATGCTCTATCTCATCATTGGCGCGCTCGTGGTGGTCGTCATCGCCCTTGGCGTCTACATCTATCGCGAGCAGACCAGGCCGAAAGGCGTGGAGCTCAAGATCGACGACAAGGGCATTTCGATCCAGCAGAATTGAGGCTGCCGCGATGCGGCCGCGAAATCGGCCGCATCGTGCGATCGCCAAGCATTTGATTTTCTATCGCTTCGATTTTTCCCCATTTAACGCGCCTTTAAACCGCCGCATCTACTCTGCAACCGAGCGCCATCGGCACCGGGGACAGCAAGCACAGCGCATGGCGAACCGCAGAGACAGTCGCATCGAACCGAGCTTCGAGGGCTCGCCGCGGGCGAAATCCTCCGATGGCTTCTCGGTCAGCGAGGAGGATCGCGTCGTGCCGGCAAATCGCAAATCCGCAGCAAAACGCAAATCCGCCAAGGCGAAATCCTCGCGTCGCGGCCGCGACCGCAACCGGCGCGGGCTGTTTTCCGTCTTCGGCCGGCTGCTCTACTGGTGCTTCGTGCTCTGCATCTGGGGCGGCATCGCGGTGGCCGGCGTCGTTGTCTACTACGGCGCCAAGATGCCGGCGGCGACGACATGGTCGATCCCCGACCGCGCGCCCAACATCAAGATCGTCTCGGTCGACGACCAGCTCATCGCCAATCGCGGCATGAGCGGCGGCGAGGCCGTCGGCCTGCACGAAATGTCGCCCTATATCCCCGAGGCCGTCGTCGCCATCGAGGACCGGCGCTTCTATTCGCATTTCGGCATCGACCCGATCGGGCTGACGCGCGCCATGGTCACCAACGTTCTCGGCGGCCATTTCTCGCAGGGCGGCTCGACGCTGACGCAGCAGCTTGCCAAGAACCTGTTCCTGACACCCGATCGCACGCTGGAGCGCAAGGTGCAGGAGGTGCTGCTAGCGCTCTGGCTGGAGCACAAGCACAGCAAGGACCAGATCCTCGAAATGTACCTCAACCGGGTCTATTTCGGGTCCGGCGCCTACGGTGTGGAAGCCGCCTCGCGGCGCTATTTCGGCAAGAGCGCGCGCGATGTCTCGCTCTCCGAGGCAGCGCTTCTCGCCGGCCTCTTGAAGGCGCCATCGCGGCTATCGCCGGCGCGCGATCCGAAGGCGGCGGAAGAGCGCGCGCAACTCGTGCTCGCCGCCATGCGCGAGGAAGGCAAGATCAGCGACAAGGAATACAAGGTGGCGCTGAGCGCGCCGGCGACGCGCTCGCCCTCCTACTGGACCGGCTCGGAAAACTACGTCGCCGATACGGTCATGGAGGAGCTGCCCGACCTGATCGGCGACGTGCGCGGCGACATCGTCATCGACACCACCGTGGACCTAACGCTGCAGAAGCTTGCCGAGCAGTCGATCCGCCGGCTGATCGACGAAAGCGGCAAGAAGCTCAACGTCACGCAAGGCGCGCTGGTGTCGATCGACGATTCCGGCGCGGTGCGCGCCATGGTCGGCGGCTACGACTATTCGACCAGCCAGTTCGACCGCGCCTCGGAGGCTCGGCGCCAGCCGGGTTCGGCCTTCAAGCCCTTCGTCTATATGGCGGCGCTCGAAGCCGGCCGCACGCCGGACAGCGTGCGCAACGACGCTCCTATCAAGATCGGCAAATGGACGCCGGATAACTATGGCGGCAAGTACTATGGCAAGGTGACGCTGGCGACGGCGCTGGCCAAGTCGCTGAACTCGGTGGCGGCGCAGCTTACCATGGAAGTCGGGCCCGACGCGGTCGTCGAGGCGGCTCACCGCATGGGTATTCAGTCCGACCTGCAGTCGAACACCTCGATCGCGCTCGGCACCTCGGAAGTGACGCCGCTGGAACTGACCGCGGCCTATGTGCCTTTCGCCAATGGCGGCTACAAGCCGGATATCCACTTCATCCGCCGCGTCACCACAGCCAGCGGCAAGGTGCTTTACGAGAACAATGGCGGCAGCGCGCCGCGCGTCATCAAGGCCGATATCGTCGGCATGATGAACTCGATGATGACGGGAACCGTCGAGATAGGCACCGCCAAGAAGGCGGCCTTCAACTGGCCCTCGGCCGGCAAGACGGGCACCAGCCAGAATTCGCGCGACGCCTGGTTCGTCGGCTACACCGCCAACCTCACCACCGGCGTGTGGTTCGGCAATGACGACGGCAGCGCGATGAAGAAGGTGACCGGCGGCGCGCTGCCGGCGCAGGCCTGGCACGAGTTCATGGTCGCCGCGCATGAAGGCGTGCCGGTCAGGCCGCTGCCCGGCACATGGAAGTCGACGCCGTCCGATACGGTCGTGCCGGACGAGATTCCGTCGGCAGACAACTCGCAGCCGGCCCCGGTGCCGCAGGCGCCGGTCGGCCAGTCGTCCGCGCCTGTCGCCCAGGCGCCGGCACGCCAGGCGCGTCCCGCTCAAACCGTCGACGCCGACGGTTTCGACATGCCCAGCGACGGCGGTACCACCGCGTCGGTCGGGCATCCGGTGCCGCCCGGCGACGTCGGCGGCCCGAAGAAACGGCGGCAGACGTCGATCCTCGACATCCTCGGCGGCGGTTGAGCGGCAAACTCGCCTCTCGCAATGGCGAGCGCGTTCGGCTACATGTCCGGCCGGAGATCAAGCCATGGCCGAGACCGACCCCAGAAAAACCATCGTGCTCACCGGCGCCAGCCGTGGCATCGGCCATGCGACGGTGAAGCGTTTTTCGCGCGAGGGCTGGCGAGTGATCACCTGCTCGCGCCAGGCTTTCGCCGAGGATTGTCCATGGCCAGCAGGCCCTGAGGACCATATCAAGGTCGATCTCGCCGACCAGGAGGATGTCGGCATCGCGATCTCGGAAATCCGGCACCGGCTGGAGGCGCATGGCGGGCAACTGCACGCGCTGGTCAACAATGCCGGCATTTCGCCGAAGCTGAAGGACGGCAGCCGGATGAACTCGATCGACACGCCGATGCATGTCTGGCGCGACGTGTTCCAGGTCAATTTCTTCGCGCCGATCATGCTGGCGCGCGGCCTGTTCAAGGAGCTTGCCGCAGCCAAGGGCTCGATCGTCAACGTCACCTCGATCGCCGGCACACGTGTGCATCCGTTCGCCGGCACGGCCTACGCGACATCGAAGGCGGCGCTCGGCTCGCTGACGCGCGAGATGGCGCATGACTTCGGTCCGCACGGCATCCGCGTCAACGCGATCGCGCCGGGCGAGATCGACACGGCGATCTTGTCGCCAGGCACCGACAGGATCGTCGAGACGATCCCGCTAAGGCGCCTCGGCGCCACGTCGGAAGTGGCCGATATCATCTTCTTCCTGTGCAGCGGCCAAGCGTCCTACGTGACCGGCTCGGAAATCCACATCAACGGCGGCCAGCACGTGTGAGCTGTTTCATCCGCTTATAGTGAGAACAGCCTTGCCGCTGATGCTGCGCTGCCGCAGCGCGTCTAGCGCTTGGCCAATGTCCGTCCATGGCAAGGTCAAGGCCACCCGGGTCTCCAGCCGGCCGGCCGCGACCAGGGCGATGAGCGTGGCGATGTCGGCGCCAATTGCTGAACCGGACGTGTAGTAAGCGAAAGTCTGGAGCCTCGCGCCTTCGTGACCCGGAACGAATTGACGGAACCCGACGGGCGTGAGGTCGCCGCTGCTCGAACCGAACATGACAATGGTTCCGCCAGGCGCGACGCGTTCGATCGCGTGTGCGAGGCTTTCGCCGCCGACCGACTCGGTGATCAGCGAAAACGGCCCCGCGGCCAGTTCGATCGACGCGACGACTTGTCCGGCCCCCAACCCGCGCAGATCCTCGTCGTGCCGGGAGGCGGCGACCGCGGTCACGAACCCGCCCTGCTCGCGGGCGATCTGGATCTGGAAACGACCGACCGCGCCGCTTGCGCCGGTGATCAGAACCCGCTGGCCGGCCAGGTCACCGCCATGGCGCAACGTCCTCAGCGCCGTCGTGCCCGCGACCGGAAGCGTGGCCGCGGAAACGAAGCTGACGTCATCCGGCAGGACGGCGAGACGGTCGGTCGGAACGGCGACACGTTCGG
The DNA here is from genome assembly GCA_004020545.1 of Mesorhizobium sp. GTDB lineage: Bacteria > Pseudomonadota > Alphaproteobacteria > Rhizobiales > Rhizobiaceae > Mesorhizobium. The sequence continues at coordinate 46,572 of SAQE01000046.1, forward strand.
CCCAGCCGGCCTGGTCGACCAAGGCCGCAACCCGGGTGCCCACGGTGGGCCCGGAGCCATCGGCGGCTGCCCGTTCGACAACCCCAACGATATCCTGGCCAGGTATCCAGCCGTCCGGACGGATACCGAGCAGGCGCAGTTCGCCACGGTTCAACGATGTTGCATGAACGGTCACCAATGCTTCATTCTCATTGCAGTTTGGCTCGTCGGTCTCGGTGAGTTTCAGCCGGTTGGGGCTGTCTGAAGAGATAGCAAGGGCAAGCATGGGCCACTCTGGAATTGGCGGTTTAGGTTGCGGCGATATCGGCTCGAACCTATCGACTTTCGGGATTGAAGAATTTAGATATAAAGCCAGATAATCGCTATAACCAGTCAAGTATGAGACAACCACTCCGCTGGCCCTGGCTGGACTTCGACGTCGACGACGTGCTCGCGCCAGCGATTGCCGTTCGCGTCGACGTGACCGAGACCAGGGCCGAGGTGCCCGAGCACTGGCATCGCAAAGGGCAACTCGTCTTCGCGCTCGGCGGCGGTGTCACCTGCCGCGTTCCCGGCGGTCTGTGGATGGTGCCGCCGCATTGCGGCGTGTGGATTCCGGGCGGCATGAGGCACAGCAACATCGCGACGGCCAACGCCCGGATCTTCTTCGTCTACATCGAGCCGGGCGCGGCCGACCTCCCGGACCGATGCTGCACGCTTTCGATCTCGCCGCTCCTGCGCGAGCTGATCATCGAATTGTCGGACTGCGCGCCGAGCGACGAAAGGTGCGATTTCCTGGGAAGGATCCTGCTCGCCGAACTGCCGCTCATGCCTGTTCAGCAATTGCACCTGCCGATCTCGGCCGAGCTGCGCTTGAGGCGTATCGCGGAAGCGCTGGCGGATGATCCCGCCGACCGCAGAACTTTGGCGGAATTGGCAAACCATGTCGCGCTCAGCGAGAGCAGCCTGGCGCGCCTTGTCGTGAAGGAGACCGGGTTGACTTTCGGGCGCTGGCGCCGGCAGCTGCACCTGATCGTGGCGTTGCGGGAGCTGGCCTCCGGCGCCAGCGTGCAGCAGGTTTCAGGCGATCTCGGCTACGAATCCGTCACCGCCTTCATCACCATGTTCAAGAAGGCGCTGGGCAAGCCGCCAGCGAAATATCTTGGCGATATCGCGCAAAACGGTGGTTCCGCATTTATCGCTTGATCAGCTGCCTTGCGGATATGCGCCTCAAGCGGGCTGCGGTTTGATCTCGATAGCGGGTTCATCCGGGACGGCGGTCTCGCCCGTCACGATCTCGACGATGCCGCGCGCGATCTCGCGTTCGCCCATGATGACGGTGTCGGCTCCGAGTCCCTTCAGATGTTCGACCTCGGCATCGGAATGGGCTCGCGCAATGACGTCTATCGCCGGATTGGCGGCGCGGGCCCGAAGCACGACCTGTCCGGCCTCGAAGGCATTGGGGATGGCGAGGATCAGCCGCTTGGCGCCTTCCGGATTGGCGGCTGAAAAGACCTCCGCATTGGCGGCATTGCCGGCGACGGTTTCGATGCCGTCGGCCTTGAGCTTCGCCAGCGTCTTTTGGGTATCCTCGATGACCAGGAGGGGCAGGGCGGCCTCCTTCAACGCCGCGCCCACAAGGCTGCCGACACGGCCATAGCCGACCAGGATGGAATGGCCGGCAAGCGCGGTCCGCGGCGGCGGGCCGTCCTCCTTCTCCGGAGCTGTCGCTACCGAAGCCACCTGACCGGGCTCTGTCGCCGGGCCGATTGGCCTTGTTTCCTCGGGGGCCTTGCCGACGCGCTTTTCCAGCCATGGCTTCATCCAGTCGACAAGGAGGAACATCAGCGGGTTGAGCAGGATCGACAGGATGGCGCCGGCCAGGATCAGGTCGCGGCCCTGTTCGGGCAACAGCTTCAAGCCGACGCCGAGCTCGGCCAGGATGAAGGAGAATTCACCGATCTGGGCGAGGCTCGCCGAGATCATCAGCGCGGTTGCGATCGGATAGCGGAAGGCAATGACGATGACGAAGGCGGCAAGCGATTTGCCAATGACGATGATGGCTAAAGTGGCGAGTATAGGCAGGCCGTTGCTGATCAGGCTGAGCGGGTCGAACAGCATGCCGACCGAGACGAAGAACAGCACGGAGAAGGCGTCGCGCAGCGGCAGCGATTCCTCCGCCGCGCGGTGGCTGAGCTCCGACTCGCTCATGATCATGCCGGCGAAGAAGGCGCCGAGCGCCAGCGAGACGCCGAACAGTTTCGCCGCGCCGAAGGCAACGCCGAGCGCAATCGCCAGCACCGAGAGCCGGAACAGCTCGCGCGAGCCGGTATGCGCGACATAGTGCAGGATCCACGGGATAACCCGGCGGCCGACGACCAGCATGACGACGACGAAGGCGACGACCTTGGCCAGCGTCATGCCGACCACGCCCCAGATGCCGTAGCTGGCGGGCAGCGAGAGCAGGCTCGAATGGTCGGCCTGCGGCTGGCCGCCCAGCACGCCGGCGAGCGCCGGCAAAAGCACCAGCGCCAGCACCATGGCCAGATCCTCGACGATCAGCCAGCCGACAGCGATGCGGCCGCGCTCGGTCTCGATCAGCCGTCGCTCCTGCATGGCGCGCAGCAGCACGACGGTCGAGGCGACGGACAGAGCGAGGCCGAAGACCAGGCCGGCGCCCAAGGACCAGCCGAGCAGCCAGGCCAGCCCGGCGCCGAGCAGCGTGGCAAAACCGATCTGCACGATGGCGCCAGGCACGGCAATCGCACGGACCGACAGAAGGTCCTTCAGCGAAAAATGCAGGCCGACGCCGAACATCAGCAGGATGACGCCGATCTCGGCGAGTTCGTTGGCGAGGCTGGCGTCGGCGACAAAGCCCGGCGTGTTCGGCCCGACGAGCACGCCGGCCACCAGATAGCCGACGAGCGGCGGGACGCGGAAACGGTTGGCCAGTGCTCCAAAGACGAAAGCAAACCCCAAACCGGCGACGATGGTGGCGATAAGGGGCGTGTCATGCGGCATGGTCTATGGAGCGCCTTTCAGAAATCGCGATGTCGGATGAGCGCCGCCCGAGGCCGTCGCCTTTCGCAATATGGTGGGCAGAGCGGCGGTCATGCAACCACCGCCGCTCTGAAATCAGCGCCATGGACACGCGCCGGACGAGAAAAGCCGCGCGCGGCCGTCATGGCCAGCCGCGCGGCATCCGCCCTCACGGCGTTCGAAGGTCTCGTGATGTCCGTCGCTCAAGCCGCCTGAAGCAGGCTCTCGATCTCGGAGATCGTGTGGTTCGTCAGCGTTTTCGGTATCTCCGCCTTCACCCTGTCGCAGACCTCCTTATGCAGCTTCTGCCGCATCTCGCCCAATACCTGGGGCGGGGCGATCAGCACGATCTCGTCGAACTCGCCGCGGTGCGCAAGCTTGTAGAGCCGCCCCGCGATGTTGTCGGCAAAGCGTTCCTTGCCGAGGCGGTGCCAATCGGTGTCTTCAACCGCGCTGCGATGAACCGTGGGCCCGTCACTGTAGCGGCCCGGCCTGTCGCTGCCCTGCTCACGGGTGGCAGGGTTCTCCTGCTCCATCTCCTGGACAACCTCCAGGTTCGGAAATTTGCTGTCTCCCTCGTTGCGGAGGAAGAGCGCTTTTTCACCATCGGCCACGACGACCCAAAGACCACGTTTCAGATTGATGCTCATAGGGCGTTCCTCCTTGCTTCCAGGGGGCCGATCGAACCGGGATCGGCCTGATGGATCGCTAGCCAAAACGTGCTGCGAAGCTTGATTGTTCCGGACTTATCGGGACGGCTCGTCCGCCGCCCGAAAGGCTCTTCAAACGCTGGGTTGGCGAGAGGCGCCTTTAATCTACTAAGTTAGTAGAATTTAGAAAAATCTATTTTGCCGCTCCCAGGCTTGGGCGCTAAAAATGCGACGGATCAAGGGGGCGATGCCAAGGCTCCGCCGGCTCACAGCACCAGAGTAGAATTTTTTTCTCCCGCATTTCGCGGTTGCGAAAAAGCGATTGCCTGCTTTGGAGGCATGCGCGAGTGCGTGCCTTCTGATTTTCGGCGTGCTCGCATAAAACTGCAAGACTGTTATCGTATTGCTTATCGCCATGTCGCCAGCCAACGCCAAGCTCAACACCTTCCCCGTCTTTGTGCGGGTCGACGGCGAAGCCGTGGCCATCGTCGGCAATGGCGAGGAGGCGCTTGCCAAGGCACGGCTGCTTGCGCAATCGAGCGCTGCGCTGCGCGTCATCGCCGACGATGCCGATGCGGAGTTGCTTGCATTCGTCTCATCCGTCGACGCTGTCCATGTCGATGCCGCCTATGATGTCGCGCATCTCGAAGGCGCGGCCATGGTGTTTGCCGCCAGCGGCGACGAGGCGCTCGATCGCCGCGTCGCCGGGGATGCGCGCCGGCTGGGCATTCCCGTCAATGTGGTAGACCGCCCGGAGCTCTGCGATTTCTTCACGCCTGCGCTGGTCAACCGGGCGCCGATCGCCATCGCCATCGGCACCGAGGGCGCCGGGCCGGTGCTCGCGCAGATGCTGCGCGCGCGCATCGACCGCATGCTGTCGCCGTCACTCGGTCGGCTGGCGGCCTTGGCAGCCTCGTTCCGGGCCGCGGCCGAGCGGCTGCCGAAGGGCAATCGCCGCCGCCGCTTCTGGAGCGATTTCTTCGCCGGCGCTCCGGCCAGGGCAATGGAAGCCGGAGAGTTCGCCAGGGCGCATGATGCGGCGCTCGATCTTCTGGCTTCGGATGCGCCGGCGGCGGGCCATATCG
>SAQE01000047.1:0-5000 GCA_004020545.1 Mesorhizobium sp.
GCGGTAACAAACTTCAACTTCCTGCCCGACATGGGCAGAATGACCGCGCGATTGCTCTCGGCAGAAAGTCATGGCTGTTCTGCGGGTCCGATCGCGGCGGACAGCGCGCTGCCGTTCTCTACAGCCTGATCGCCAGCGCCAAGTTGAATGACATCGACCCTCAGGCCTGGCTCGCCGATATCCTGGCGCGCATCGCGGCCCATCCAGCACAGCGGATCGATGATTTGCTGCCGTGGAATTGGCGATCGGCAAAACTGCGGACCCAACCAGCGGCGGCCTGATCATGCAGCGCAATAAGGTGCATCACGTCTCCACCGTCGAACGTGTCGCCAGCGACCTCGGCGTCAGCGAAGCGCTCATCCAGGACCTGACCCTCGGTCTTGAGCCCGAGGACGGCGTCATCTGGGTCTACGGCGCCAACGATGACGACGGGATCTTGGCCTTCACCGATGAAGGCATCGAGGAGGTCAAACTCCTCCTCGAAGAATATCATCGCGTCTCACCATCGAAAGCTTGACCAAAGCACCGCGGTGCTCATGGCCGCCGGATCCGCACGACTGCGGTCTTCACCGGATGGCTACAAAAGGGCGCCCATGCCGTACTCGTCATGGATCGCGCCGGATGGCACACCACCGCAAACCTCAGCATACCGGACAACATCACCCCGATCTTCCTGCCGTCGCGCGCGCCGGAGCTGAACCCGGTCGAGAACGTCTGGCAGTATATGCGCCAGAACTGGCTCTCCAACCGTGTCTTCGACAGCTATGACGATATCATCGATGCGGCCTGCGACGCCTGGCAGAAACTCCTCGCAGCTTCCGAGACCATCACATCAATCGGGATGCGCCAATGGGCCCATGTCGGTCAAACCCCATGACTCTTGGTATTACAGGCGGCTTGATCCGTCGTTTGGGCCGGCACGAGTCGAGCACTCAGCCGCTATGTTTCCACCGAGGCAGAGCGGGAGAAGATGTCTGCTTTCGGATGATCCCGTTTGGCAACAGAGCCGCCAGGCGCGGCGGGCGCATCAGCGCGCATTGATCGACCTGAGGTGACAGCGCTCAGCGCGCAGCCCACACCAGCCCGCGGCGCAGGATCGTCCGCATCTCAGGCACCTCGAATTCCTTGGCCACGTGACCGAGCGACGAATAAAACACCCGGCCCTTGCCGTGCCGTCGCTTCCACACGACCGGCATGACGACGCCGTCGATCCATGGCGCGTGTTCGCCCGAAAAGGTGGTGGTCGCCAGCACTTCGTTCGAGGGATCGACATGCATGTAATACTGCTCGGAGCGGTAGGGAAAATCCTCGATGCCGGCCACGATCGGGTCGTCGCGCCGCACGATGTTGACCCGATAGTCGATGATGTTGCCGGGATGCGCGACCCACTGCCCGCCGCACATGAACTGGTAGTCCGTCGATTCGCGGAACGCGTCGCCCATGCCGCCATGATAACCGCCCAGCCCGACGCCGCTTTCGACAGCCTTGGTCAGGTTGGCCTCTTCGGCCTTGGCGAGCTTGGACATGGTGTAGATCGGCACGATCAGGCTGAGCTCGGCAATGGCCGGATCGGCGAACGCCGCGGTCGTGTTTTCCACGCGCACGGCAAAGCCTTCCTCCTCGAGCATCGCCTTGACGGCACGCGCCCCGGCTTCGGGTTCGTGCCCTTCCCAGCCGCCCCAGATGATCAACGCCTGCCGCATCTTCCGCTCCTCCTACGTTAGCGCCACGGCCGAACGATGGCACGGGGCGCCGAGCGACCATCGCTGCAAAGCTCTGCCGTGTCGAGTTGGAAAGAAACCGCAGGGCGAAAAACAAAAACGGCCCGCGGGAGGCGGGCCGTTTTGTGAAGTTGGTTGCGGGGACAGGATTTGAACCTGTGACCTTCAGGTTATGAGCCTGACGAGCTACCGGGCTGCTCCACCCCGCGTCAACCATAGAGGTAAGCTTGAGCTTACCGGATTCAAGAGACCGCCAAATGAAAGGGCCGCTCGCGCGGCCCAGGATCCCGTTTGGCGGGCCTTATGCATGTCGCCCAAAAGTGCTTAGCGGTTTTGGGACAACGACATGCATCACAACGATCGTAAGGAGAAGATTGTCCCCATCCGGATCCTTTGATCCGCATGTGAGATGAACGTGCGCTTGGCAGACCTGGCAGCGACCTACTCTCCCGCGTCTTGAGACGAAGTACCATCAGCGCTGGAGCGTTTCACGGCCGAGTTCGGAATGGGATCGGGTGCAGCCGCTCCGCCATAACCACCAGGTCGGCAAAACGCACGTTGTTCGAGAAGCTGTTCAAGCGCGATCCAAGGATCGTCGCCTTTGTGCCTTGGATGTTCTTTTAGCCTGGCGCCTTTCGAAGCGAAGCTTCGCAAGGTCGACCGACCGTCGGCGCCGATGCACCGCACCCACGTAGCGCCGCCCGAAGGGCGGAACAAGCGTGAGTGAGAACAAACCATCCGACTTGTCGGATGGGCATTAGGAATGAGAACGATCAAGCCGATCGAACTATTAGTACCGGTAAGCTTCAAGCGTTGCCGCTCTTCCACACCCGGCCTATCAACGTGGTCGTCTTCCACGGTTCTCAGGGAATACTCGTTTCAAGGTGGGTTTCCCGCTTAGATGCCTTCAGCGGTTATCCCGTCCGGATATAGCTACCCTGCAATGCGGCTGGCGCCACAACAGGTCCACCAGAGATCCGTCCATCCCGGTCCTCTCGTACTAGGGACAGATCCTTTCAATATTCCTACACCCACGGCAGATAGGGACCGAACTGTCTCACGACGTTCTGAACCCAACTCACGTACCGCTTTAAATGGCGAACAGCCATACCCTTGGGACCTGCTCCAGCCCCAGGATGCGATGAGTCGACATCGAGGTGCCAAACAACCCCGTCGATATGGACTCTTGGGGGTCATCAGCCTGTTATCCCCGGCGTACCTTTTATCCGTTGAGCGATGGCCCTTCCACGCGGGACCACCGGATCACTATGACCGACTTTCGTCTCTGCTCGACTTGTCAGTCTCGCAGTCAGGCAGGCTTATGCCATTGCACTCAGCGAACGATTTCCGACCGTTCTGAGCCCACCATCGCGCGCCTCCGTTACTCTTTAGGAGGCGACCGCCCCAGTCAAACTACCCACCATACATTGTCCCGGACCCGGATAACGGGCCGCGGTTAGACATCCATAGTAATAAGGGTGGTATTTCAAGGGTGGCTCCACCTGAGCTGGCGCCCAAGCTTCAAAGCCTACCACCTATCCTACACATGCCACTACGAATGCCAATGTAAAGCTATAGTAAAGGTGCACGGGGTCTTTCCGTCTAACCGCAGGAACCCCGCATCTTCACGGGGAATTCAATTTCACTGAGTCTATGCTGGAGACAGCGGGGAAGTCGTTACGCCATTCGTGCAGGTCGGAACTTACCCGACAAGGAATTTCGCTACCTTAGGACCGTTATAGTTACGGCCGCCGTTTACTGGGGCTTCGATTCAGAGCTTGCACCCCTCCTCTTAACCTTCCAGCACCGGGCAGGCGTCAGACCCTATACGTCGCCTTGCGGCTTCGCAGAGCCCTGTGTTTTTGATAAACAGTCGCTACCCCCTGGTCTGTGCCACCCTCCTCTGCTTGCGCAGAAAAGGGTCACGCTTCTTCCGAAGTTACGCGTGCAATTTGCCGAGTTCCTTCAGCATAGTTCTCTCAAGCGCCTTGGTATACTCTACCTGACCACCAGTGTCGGTTTCGGGTACGGTCTATAAGGAGGAGCTATTTCCTGGAACCACTCCGCTGCCCTTTCAATCCGATAAGATTGGACAACTTGTGTGATCCGTCACTACCTCCAGGCCCACGAATATTAACGTGGTTCCCATCGACTACGCGTTTCCGCCTCGTCTTAGGGGCCGGCTAACCCTGCTCAGATTAACTTTAAGCAGGAACCCTTGGTCTTTCGGCGGGGGAGTCTCTCACTCCCCTTACGTTACTCATGTCAGCATTCGCACTTCTGATACCTCCACCGCCCCTCACGGGTACGGCTTCATCAGCTTACAGAACGCTCCGCTACCGCTCGTATTGCTACGAACCCTAAGCTTCGGTGTATGGCTTTAGCCCCGTTACATTTTCGGCGCAAAGACCCTTATTTAGACCAGTGAGCTGTTACGCTTTCTTTAAATGATGGCTGCTTCTAAGCCAACATCCTGGTTGTTTTGGGATCCTCACATCCTTTCCCACTTAGCCATAACTTGGGGACCTTAGCTGTAGGTCAGGGTTGTTTCCCTTTTCACGACGGACGTTAGCACCCGCCGTGTGTCTGCCGACTAGTACTCCCAGGTATTCGGAGTTTGGTTAGGTTTGGTAATCCGGTGAGGACCCCTAGCCCATCCAGTGCTCTACCCCCTGGGGTATTCGGTCGACGCTCTACCTAAATAGATTTCGCGGAGAACCAGCTATTTCCGAGTTTGATTGGCCTTTCACCCCTAGCCACAAGTCATCCCGAACTATTGCAACAGTTATGGGTTCGGCCCTCCAGTAAGTGTTACCTTACCTTCAGCCTGCTCATGGCTAGATCACTCGGTTTCGGGTCTAATGCGACGAACTGAACGCCCTGTTCAGACTCGCTTTCGCTGCGCCTACACCTACCGGTTTAAGCTTGCTCGTCACACTAAGTCGCTGACCCATTATACAAAAGGTACGTGGTCACCCTTGCGGGCTCCCACTGTTTGTAGGCAATCGGTTTCAGGTACTCTTTCACTCCCCTTGTCGGGGTGCTTTTCACCTTTCCCTCACGGTACTAGTTCGCTATCGGTCATGCACGAGTACTTAGGCTTGGAAGGTGGTCCTCCCAATTTCAGACAGGATTTCACGTGTCCCGCCTTACTCGAGGACGATGATTTGCATTACGCGTACGGGGCTGTCACCCGCTATGGCCCAACTTTCCAGAAGGTTCCGCTTGTCTCATCATCGCCACTGGCCTGGTCCGGGTTCGCTCGCCACTACTTCCGGA
>SAQE01000047.1:10000-51200 GCA_004020545.1 Mesorhizobium sp.
GCGTGGTCGAGAAGGCCGGCTGGGCCGGCGGCTACGGCAAGCAGATCATCATCCGCCACGCCAATGGCTATGAAACCTCATACAATCACCAGAGCGCTTTCGCCAAAGGCATCGAGCCTGGCGTTCATGTCCGGCAGGGCCAGGTCATCGGCTATCTCGGCCAGACCGGCCTTTCAACCGGCCCGCACCTTCACTACGAACTGATCGTCAACGGCACCAAGGTCGATTCGATGCGCGTCCGCCTGCCGGTCGGCAAGGTGCTGAAGGGCGATGACCTCGTCGCCTTCAAAAAAGAACGCGAGCGCATTGATGACCTGCTCAAGCAGGAAGACGGAAATTCGCTGAAGGTCGCCAGCGCCAAGACTGATTCGCAGCTTCCCAATTAAGTGCGAGAATCATCCGTTCGCTGCGGCCAGGGCAGCGCCTGTCCAGGCACGGTGAGCCAGGCGACGATCGACGACAGCAGGCAAAGCAACGCCGTGACCGCGGCAACCGCGGCAAAAGCCGAATCGCTTGCCGCAATCCGCAACGCATCGAGATCGGCCGCGAGCCCTGACATGGGCGGCTCGCCGAACCCGGGGATGCCGGCAGGGTTGCCGGTCAATCGCGCATAGACGAAAGCCGCGAGCGAACCCATCGCTGCGACCGCGATCAGTCCGCCGATGCGCGAGACGGCGTTGTTGATGCCCGACGCCGCGCCCGTGTCCTTGTCCTCGACGGAGGTCATGATCGCCGTCGACAGCGGCGACACCACGAGCGCCATGCCGAGCCCCATCAAACCCATCAGCGGAAAGGTCCCGGTCCAGAAATTATGGACGCCGGCATGGGCGAGCAGGGCCATGCCGGCAAAGGCGATGGCGACGACGAAGCTGCCGGCGGCGATCGGCAGGCGCGGGCCGATCCTGTCGGACCACTGGCCGACCGGTCCCGACAGCAGCGCGATCAAAGCCGACAGCGGCAGGAAGATGAAGCCGACTTCGGCCGAGCTCAGTCCCCAGCCGGCGATCAGAACCATCGGCAGGTAGAACAGGTTCGCCGACAGCGCGAAGTAGAGGAAGAAGGTCGCGAGATTTGCGCCGGCGAAAGCGCGGATGCGAAACAGGCCGAGATCGATCATCGGCTCGCGCTGCCAGCGCTCGTAAAGGATGAAGACGAAGAGCAAGACCACGCCGGCGACGATCGCCGGCCCGGCCATCATCCCGCCGCCCTCGGCGTTCATCGCCGTCAACCCGTAGGCCAGCGCCCCGAAGGCGAGCGTGGCGAGCCCGGCGCCCCCGAGATCGAGGCTGCGCTTTTCGGTCGGCTGGTCGGCCGGGATCTTGACGAGCAGCAGATAGATCGAAACCAGCCCGAGCGGCAGGTTGACGGCAAAGATCGCGCGCCAGACGCCATTGCCGAAGGTCGACAGCACGAAACCGCCCAGCACCGGGCCGAGCGCCGTCGTCAGCGCCGACGCGGCCGCCCAGATGCCGATCGCCCGGCCGCGCTCCTTTTTCGGATAGGCCTTGGCGATGATGGCGAGGCTGCCGGGCACCATGATGGCCGCGCCAATGCCCTGGATGGCGCGGAAGCCGATCAGCACCGCCGGATTGGGCGCCAGCGCGCAGGCGAGCGAAGCGGCAATGAAAAGCGCGATGCCGGTCACGAAGGCGCGCCTGTGGCCGAATCGGTCGCCGGCCGCGCCGCCTGCCAGAATCAGCGCCGAAAGCGTCAGTGCATAGGCGTTGGAGATCCATTGCGCTTCCGCCAGGCTAGCGCCGAGATTGACGCGCAGCGCCGGCATGGCGATCGCCAGGACGGAGCCGTCGATGAAGCCGAGCGCCGAAGCAAGGATCGCCGCCACCAGCACGAACTTGCGCCGCGTCTGAGGGCAGAACGTACCGTTCGCGCGCTGCGCGGTCGAAAGCGAATCGGCGGTGGCTTCGTTCGAGGACGGCATGAATGTCTGCTTAGCTCTCCGGCGCGGGCGCAACAACCGGCCAGAGGATCGCTGTTCTTGAAACCAGCTTGCACTGGCCGCATGGCCAGGGGGGCAGCAATCATGATGCAAACGGACCGTCGCGTGCTAGGTTCCGGCCCGTCGTTCCGAACTTGCGCCAAGCAATTCCAGGAAAAGTGTGAAACGGTTGGGCTCGGCGACTTCGCCGTAGCCTTCCGTTCGGAATTGCGTAAAAGCAAATAATTGGAGCGGTTCGGCGTTTCCGTGAAACGATGAACCGCTCTAAGGGGGAAGCCATGAAGCGACCGCTCGAACCGTCGGCCGAAGCGCGCGGGCGCATCGTCGGCATAACCGACGGCGTCTTTGCCATCGCGCTGACCTTGATCGTGCTGGAGATCAGGGTGCCGTCGCATGAAACGGTGCATTCGGAAAGCGAGTTGCTTGCCGCGGTTCTTGCACTCGCGCCGCGGTTCCTGACCTATGCGCTGAGTTTTCTGACGCTGACCATCTTCTGGTTCGGCCAGCAGGCGCAGCATAGCCTGATCGCAAAATCGGACCGCCGTCTCGCGACGCTCAATCTCTGCTTCCTCGCCTTCGTCGCGCTCTTGCCGTTCTCGACCGACCTGCTGGCCGATTTCCTCGAATTCCGCGTCGCGGTGCTCGTCTACTGGCTGAACCTTCTGATGCTTGGCGCGACACTGTTCGCGAGCTGGTGGTACGCCGACAGGAACGGCATGCTGGCCGAGGATGTCGATACGGAAACGAAGCGCACCGTCTATCAGCGCATCGTCAAGGCGCAGATCCTTTGGGCGATCGGGGCGGCATTCTGCGTCGTCACCCCGCTGCTCAGCATCGCGTTCATTCTGCTGGCGCAGCTCGTCTATGCCGCTGCGCTGCGCGGCTCATTGCTGCGCAAAATCATCGGCTGAAGACCCGCCGACAAACTCGACGGTAACGCCCGGTGAGACCAGCTTGGCAAGCTCGCGCGCGTCCCAGTTGGTCAGGCGCACGCAGCCATGGCTCTCGGTCTTGCCGATCTTGGAAGGATCGGGCGTTCCGTGGATGCCGTAGGTCGGCTTGTCCAGCGCGATCCAGACCGAGCCCACCGGACCGTTCGGCCCCGGCGGAATGGTCAGGATCTTGTCGTTCTGGCCTTGCTTGAAATTGATGTTGGGGTTGTAGGTGTAATTCGGGTCGAGCGCGACGCGCGACACGGTGTGAATGCCAGTGGGCGACGGCGTGTCGGCCGAGCCGATGGTGGCCGGATAGGCCGCGACCAGCTTGCCGCCCGAGTCATAGGCGAAGACTTCCTTCTTGTCCTTGTCGGCAACGATGCGGGCAACCGGCGTCGACACCAGCTTGCCGAAATTGGCGACCTTGATGATCGTGCCGGGGCGGTTGAAGTCGAGCCCTTTGTTGACCGACTTCAGATAGCCTTCGTCCATGTGGAAGCGCTCGGCCAGCGCCTCGGTGACGGAAGTGTAGCCCATGCGGTCGAGCTTGGCCTTCTGGCTGTAGTCTTCCGGGATCGAAGCGACATAGGGTCCAGCCGCATCCTCAGGCGTGATCGTGTAGGAAGCGAACGCGTCGCCGCCCGACTGGGCGAGCGCCGTCTTGATGCCGACGGTGTCGGTCGATTTCAGATTGCTGCCGGTAATCTGGTTGTAGGCGGCCAGGGCCTTGTCGACATTCGAGCCGAAGCGCCCGTCGATGACACCCGGCGAGGCGCCGGCGCGATCGAGCAGCACTTGAAGGTCGGCCACGTCCTGACGCACGCCGAGCGACAGCGAAGGATCGACCGTGGCCTTGCCGCCCGTGTCCGGCGGCAACGCGGACTGGGTGTCCGGATTGGTCTGCAGCACTTCCCCCTGGTCCGGCTGCGCCGGATCGATCGATGCCTCGTTCAACGGCTGGCGCCTGATGGCGTCCGACTTCGGCGCCTCCGGATAGGTGGTGGCGTAGCCCTCGTCGTTCGGCGGAGGCGGATAGGCATCGACGGAATTGTCGTTATAGGGATCGTTCTCATCGACCGGCGGCGGAATGACCCTGCCCTCTTCTTCCAGTTGCTTGCGGCGGAAGCGGGCCATGTCGTCGGGATTGTCGAGATAGTAGCGGTCGTCGTCCTCGACCGGCGCGCGCCCGAGCTCCTGCATCCGCAGCTGACGGCGAAGCGCCCGGCGATCGAGCCTGCTCTGCGGCGGCTGGATGGCGATGACCTTGCCGGTGTCGGCATCGACAAGCACCCGGTTGCCCCTGGCGTCGTAATAGATGTCGATATTGCCGTCCTGGGCGAGCACGAACGCGCCGTGCAGCGCAGGCCGGGCCGTCTTCTGCGCGTCATCCCCGCTCGGCGCTGCGAGCGCACTGGAAGAAACCAGCCCGGCCGCGAGTGCCGAAAGGGAAAAGATCGTGCGCAGCATGGGGGTCAGGCTCTCCGGTCGGCATGGTCTTGGCGGGCGAACCCTTCGCCAGCAAACCAGTTACCAAAATTAAGGTTCCAACATGAACCGGGCATGAAGATGGCGGATTTCCAGCGTTTCACCATGATCCCGAACCGAATGTCAGCCCAGCCCCAGTTCGCTGCGTGCCAGTTTCGTCAGCTTCCGCACAATCAGGCGGTGGCTTTCGCGCAGATAGTCCTTCAGCGCCGCATCATCCACGCTCTGGCTTGTCTGACGCTGGATCCATTTCATGCCGCGCGAGGCGAGATAGGGCGCGGGCCGGCAGCCCGGCTGCTCCTTCAGCACGTCATAGGCCATGTCGGAGCATTTGAAGGTGACGAAGACTTGGCCCGCCCGGTCGTGTCCGCCGATCGCGAACACCTTGCCGCCGACCTTCCAGACATGAGCGCCGCCCCATTGCACGACATGCCTCGCGGCGGGCAGCGAGGCGCAGAAGCCGTCATAGTCCTCGAGCTTCAATGGAATCGCCCCTTCCGATAACCGAAACCGATACGGTTTTGCGGTACGGCCCCGTCAAAAAGCAAGAGCGCGCCGCACCGATCCGGTGCGACGCGCCCCTTTACCTGCATTCTGGATCGAATCAGGCGGCGGCTTCGGTCGCCACCACGGTCGGCTTGGAGCGGAAGTTCAGACGATCGGAGCCGGCGGTGACCTTGACGGTCGAGCCGTCGAGGATTTCGCCAAGCAAGATCTTTTCCGCCAGCGGATCCTGCAATTCCTTCTGCATCACCCGCTTCAGCGGCCTGGCGCCATAGGCCGGATCGTAGCCCTTCGACGCCAGCCACTCGATCGCGTCGTGGTCGAGCGACAGCGTGATCTTGCGATCGACAAGCAGGTTCTCCAGCCGCCTGAGCTGGATCTCGACGATGCGGTCCATGTCCTGACGGCGCAACCGGTGGAACAGGATCACCTCGTCGACCCGGTTGAGGAACTCCGGACGGAACGACGCCTTGACGACATTCATCACCTCGTCGCGCACTACGTCGACGTCCTGGTCCTCGCTGAGATCGACCAAATAGGTGGCGCCGAGGTTGGAGGTCATGATGATCAGCGTGTTGCGAAAGTCGACCGTGCGGCCCTGGCCGTCTGTGAGCCGTCCATCGTCGAGCACCTGCAGCAGCACGTTGAACACGTCCGGATGCGCCTTCTCGATCTCGTCGAAAAGCACGACCTGGTAAGGCCGGCGACGCACCGCTTCGGTGAGCGCGCCGCCCTCCTCATAACCGACATAGCCGGGAGGCGCGCCGATCAGCCGGGCAACCGAATGCTTCTCCATGAACTCCGACATGTCGATGCGCACCATGGCGTTCTCGTCGTCGAACAGGAAGGCGGCGAGCGCCTTGGTCAGTTCCGTCTTGCCGACGCCGGTCGGGCCCAGGAACATGAACGAGCCGATCGGCCGGTTCGGATCCTGCAGGCCCGCGCGGGCACGACGCACGGCTTTCGACACGGCCTGCACGGCTTCGCCCTGGCCGACGACGCGCTTGCCGATCTCGTCTTCCATGCGCAAGAGCTTCTCGCGCTGCCCTTCCAACATCTTGTCGACCGGGATGCCGGTCCAGCGCGACACGACATGGGCGACGTGGTCGGGCGTGACCACCTCTTCCACCATGCCGGCCTTGCCGTCCTGGGCTTCGGCTTCCTTGAGCTTCTTCTCCAATTCCGGGATCTTGCCATAGGCAAGCTCGCCGGCGCGCTGGAACTCGCCCTTGCGCTGGGCGATGGCCAACTCATTGCGCATCTCGTCGAGTTGCTTCTTCAGGTCGGCGGCGAGGCCGAGCTTCTGCTTTTCGGCCTGCCACTTCGTGGTCAGTTCGGTCGATTCTTCTTCGAGGTCGGCCAGTTCCTTCTCCAGCTTTGCCAGCCGATCCTTCGAGGCATCGTCCTTCTCGACCTTCAGCGCCTCGCGCTCGATCTTGAGCTGCATGATGCGGCGGTCGATCTCGTCCAGCGCCTCGGGCTTGGAATCCACCTGCATCCTCAGCCGCGACGCGGCCTCGTCGACCAGGTCGATCGCCTTGTCCGGCAGGAAGCGGTCGGCGATATAGCGGTTGGAAAGCGTCGCGGCCGACACCAGCGCCGAATCGGAGATGCGCACCTTGTGGTGCTGCTCGTACTTTTCCTTCAGGCCGCGCAGGATCGAGACGGTGTCCTCGACCGTCGGCTCGTCCACGAAGACAGGCTGAAAGCGGCGGGCAAGCGCGGCGTCCTTCTCGACATGCTTGCGGTATTCGTCGAGCGTAGTCGCGCCGACGCAGTGCAACTCGCCGCGCGCCAGCGCCGGCTTCAGAAGGTTCGACGCATCCATCGCGCCGTCCGCCTTGCCGGCGCCGACCAGCGTGTGCATCTCGTCGATGAACAGGATGATGTTGCCGTTGGCGGACGTAACCTCGTTGAGCACGGCCTTCAGCCGCTCCTCGAACTCGCCGCGATATTTGGCGCCGGCAATCAGCGCGCCCATGTCGAGCGCCATCAATTGCTTGTCCTTGAGTGATTCCGGCACGTCGCCGTTGACGATGCGCAGCGCCAGGCCTTCGGCGATCGCCGTCTTGCCGACGCCGGGCTCGCCGATCAGCACGGGGTTGTTCTTGGTGCGCCGCGACAGCACCTGGATGGTGCGGCGGATCTCGTCGTCGCGACCGATGACCGGATCGAGCTTGCCCGAGCGGGCGTCGGCGGTCAGGTCGCGGGCGTATTTCTTCAGCGCGTCATAGCCCTGCTCGGCGTTGGCCGAATCGGCAGTGCGGCCTTTGCGAACGTCGTTGATGACCTGGTTCAGCGCCTGCGCGGTGACACCGGCCTTGGCCAGGATGTCGGCGGTCTTGGCCGACTTTTCCATGGCAAGCGCCTGCAGCAGCCGCTCGACGGTGACGAAACTGTCGCCGGCCTTCTTGGCCAGTTCCTCGGCGGTCGAGAACACCTTGGCGAGCGGCTGGGCGAGATAGAGCTGGCCGTTGCCGCCTTCGACCTTCGGCATCGCTTCCAGCGCCGCCTCGACACCGAGCTTGACGTCGCGGGCACGGCCGCCGGTGCGCTCGATCAGGGACGCGGCGAGGCCCTCGTCGTCATCGACGAGGACCTTCAGCATATGCTCTGGAGTGAATTGCTGGTGGTTGCGCGAGAGCGCCATGGTCTGCGCGGACTGGATGAAACCGCGCACGCGCTCGGAATATTTTTCAAGATTCATATCTGTCTCCTTCCGTCACCGGCCCGCTTTGCGGCACCGGATCAGATTGCGGTGACGGACCCGCTCATTCGAGCCGGGCCCTGTTCAGCCGAGATATGGTGTATGGGCGAAGGTCTCTCAAGACGCCTTGATGTCGGTCAAAGCAGAATATTCCAATGCATGTCGCCCAAAAGTGCGTCAGCGGTTTTGGGAGAATGACATGGGTCAAAACAAAGGCTTGAAGCCGTGCGGCTGAATCCGTTTCTGCGTGACGCGCGAGATCGACGGCTTCATGATCCTCCCACGTTCGGGCCCAGCGTGACGAGAAGCTCGTCCAGTTGCTCGAACGTCTCGCCCATCGCATCCGCCGCTCCGGTGCCGGCAGCGTCGAGAGCTTCCTTCGAGGGATAGAGCTCGTGCAGGACCAGCAGCGTCTTGCCGCCTTTTTCCTCGAAGCTCACCGTCGTGACGGGTCCACCGTCACCACCTTCGTCATTGGTCCAGACGAGGCGCGAGTGCGGCGTCACTTCGATGTACCTACCGAAGAACTCGTCAGGGTTTGAGGCATCGTGGCCGAACACCAAACGATACCTGCCCCCGACACGAACATCCATCTCGCAGGAACGCAGGAACATGCCCATCGACTTCGGCGCCCACCACTGCTTGAACAGCTCAGGCTTGGTCCACGCCTCGAACACGATGCGCGCCGGAGCATTGAAGGTTCGCGTGACGACGAGTTCACGGTCGGACTTCCGTTCCACAGTCAAGCGGTTCTTCGTCGGTGTGGTCTCACTCTCTCTTCTTGCGTCCATCGACCTTCTCCTTTCGTTTCAGTTCCTCGACTACCTTGTCCAACTCGTCGAAGCGTGCGTCCCAGAGCTGGCGGTACCTCTCGATCCATACCGCCTCTTCCTCCAGCCCGCTTAGGCCGAGCTTGCAGGTCCGCACGCGCCCGACCTTCTCCGTGGCGACGAGCCCCGCTTGCTCCAAGACACCGACGTGCTTCTTCATGCCCGTGAGGGTCATGTGGAACTTTTCGGCTAGCTCCGTGATCGAAGCGTCTCCACGTCCGAGCTGCTCCAGAACGCCGCGTCGGGTGGCGTCCGAGAGCGCGGCGAATGAGGCATCGAGACGGGCTTTCGTATACTGAACCATATGGTTCAGTATGTAACGCACAGATTGCCGGCATGCAAGGGGAGACCGGGCGCGCTGCGTTGCCGGCCGCCTTCCCGCGGACGGACCCCATCTCGTCGCTTTAACTCACGATGAATATCAACACGCCCTAATGCATGTCGCCCGAAGTGTTTCGGGGACAGCGACATGCATCAAAACAAGGACTTAAAGCGCGTCGCCTGAATCCGTTTCAGCGCAACGCACTTCAGGCACTCACAAACGAAAACGGCGGAGATTCCTCTCCGCCGTTCGAATGTCCGAAAATGGACCCGGATCAGCTGTTTGCGTCGGCGACCGCCGGTTCGCTGGCGTCGACTGCCGGCTCACTGGCGACACTCCCGCCCGGCGCGGCATTTGCCTCTTCGGCAGCGGCGACGACCGTGTCGTTGCCGTTGTCGGCGGGGCTGCCCTCCCGGTCGGCGTTGCCCTGGCCGGCATCGCCCTGTTCGGGATTGCCGCGTCCGCGGCGCGGACGTCTCTGCCGACGCCCGCCGCCATTGTCGGCGCCTGCTTCGTTACGCTCGGCCTGGGCGGCAAGACCCGCCGGCGAGAAACTGTCGAACAGCGGGGCCGGCTCGGCCGGCGAGCCGGTTTCCGTGGAAGCCTCCGCCTGTGCCTGGGTCTCATTGCGGCGGTTTTGGTCGAACTGCTGGCCGCCATGTTCACCGCGCTGACCCTCGCCGCGCTGGCCCCCATCACGCTGGCCATTGTCGCCGCGCTGGCCGTACTGGCCATAGCCGCCATTGCGGCGGTCGCGGTGCCTGTCGCGGCCGTTGTTGTCGCGCCGGTTGTTGTCGCGGCCATTTTCCTGGTTGAAGCCGAGTTCAGCCGGCGTCCCTTCGATTACCGGCTGCGGCCCGGAGCCGTTCGCCGCGGCCTGCGCCTCGCCGGTATTGGCATTGGCATTGCTGGCGGTGTCGAACTCGTCGCGATCCTCGTCGACGTCATAATCGAAGTCGTCGCGGTTCTGCTGGGCATTCTGGATCGGCATCTGCGCCTGGGCGGCGGCAATGATGCGATTGTAGTGTTCGGCGTGCTGGAGATAGTTCTCCGCTATCACCCGGTCGCCGGAGCTTTGCGCATCACGGGCAAGTGCGGCGTATTTTTCGGCGATCTGCTGAGCCGATCCGCGGATCTTCACGTCCGGGCCGTTGCTCTCGTAGTTGCGCGTCAGGGGATTTGGGCCCTTGCGGTTGTTGTTGTTGCCACCGCCGCCACTGTTGTTGCGACCGCGCATGCGCCTGTTCTGCTGTTGTGGCCTCATTCGACTCTCTTCATGTGAAATTTTCTAAAGCTCTTCGCGACCGGAGGCGCTCATGCAGCCAACCGTTTCGTTTTTTCACCGGCGTTCGCCCGCATCGATTGCGTTGGCGCCACGTGCCATCCTGTTCCGGTTACATCACTTGCCGGACGATTCCCGCACGAAGCATGGGCGTCGTTTGCACAAGGAGGCAGCTATTTCCAAGGAAAACCGAATCGCTAAGAGCACTGCCTGCTTCGTCTCATCCGGTTAAGCGGGAACCTAGCTGCATTCCCTAATATTGCCAAGCGTTTTTTCGCACTGCATCAGGGGTTTCAACGCTCAAACACCAGAACCCTGTCGTTTCCGCCGAGATCGCGCCGCGCTTCCGTCAGCCTGTAGCCGGCTGCGGCGAAGATCGAAATGACCTCGCTTTGCTGCGTATGGCCGATTTCGACCGCTACCTTGCCCTGTGCTTCCAGAAACCCTTCCGCCTCTCTGGCGATGATCCTGTATGGGACCAGACCGTCCACACCACCATCGAGGGCCCGGCGTGGATCGAAATCGCGGACCTCGTCCTGCAGATTTCCAATGTCTCGACTAGGTATATAGGGAGGGTTCGCGGCAATTAAATGGTATCGGCCCGAAACTTTTTCGAACCAGTTGGAATGCAAGGCCTTGAAGCGCCCGCCTAACCCCAGATCCTCGGCGTTTCGCGTAGCGGTCGCCAGCGCGCCGGGGGAGATATCGACGCCGGTCGCGGTCGCGGCCGGAACGGCGCTGAGCAGTGCGAGTGCAATGGCGCCGGTGCCGGTGCCGAGGTCGAGAATACGGCATCCGCCGAACCTTTCGGCCGTTGCCTTGGCGAAGGGCAAGATCGCGTCGACCAGGGTCTCGGTGTCCGGCCGCGGCTCCAGCGTTTCCGGCGAAAGCGACAACCGCAGGCCATAAAATTCGCGGTAGCCGAGGATGCGATGCACCGGCTCGCCTGCGACGCGACGTCTCAGGGCCGCGTCGATCGTTGCGAGCGCCGTTGCATCGACTGGACGACCGGCCTCGGCGATGGCCTGGGCGCGGGTCGTGCCGGAAAAATGCTCGACGATCAGCCTGGAATCGAGGGCCGGATCGGCAATGCCGGCAGCAGCAAGCCGTTCCCTCGCCGCGCGCAGCAGCGGACCTAGAGCGGCCGGCAGCACATCAGCCATCAACGCTCATGTCGGCGAGCAGCTTCGACTGGTGGTCGGCGATCAGCGCGTCGATCACCTCGTCGAGCTCGCCCATCATCACACGTTCGAGCTTGTAGAGCGTTAGGTTGATGCGGTGGTCGGTGACGCGGCCTTGCGGAAAATTATAGGTGCGGATGCGCTCCGACCGGTCGCCCGAGCCGACCTGCGATTTTCGTGATTCCGAGCGCTCTTCATCGGCGCGGCTGCGTTCGAGATCATAAAGCCGGGCTCTGAGAATCTGCATGGCGCGCGCCCGGTTCTGGTGCTGCGACTTCTCCGCCTGCACCACCATGATACCCGTCGGCAGATGAGTGATGCGCACCGCCGAGTCGGTGGTGTTGACGTGCTGGCCGCCGGAGCCCGAAGCGCGCATCGTGTCGATGCGGATGTCCTCGGGCCTTATCTCGATGTCGACCTCCTCGGCCTCGGGCAGCACGGCTACCGTCGCCGCCGAGGTGTGGATGCGCCCGCCGGCTTCGGTTTCCGGCACGCGCTGCACGCGGTGCACGCCGGATTCGAACTTCAGATGCGCGAACACGCCCTTGCCCGACACCGAGGCGATGATTTCCTTGTAGCCTCCGACCTCGCCTTCGCTGGCCGAAACGACCTCGAAGCGCCAGCCGCGCGAGGCGGCATAGCGCTCATACATGCGAAACAGGTCGCCGGCGAACAGCGCCGCCTCGTCGCCGCCGGTGCCGGCGCGGATTTCGAGGATGGCGTTCCTGTCGTCGGCCGCATCCTTGGGCAGAAGCAGGATCTGGATGTCCTTCTGCAACGCCTCGATGCGTTCCTCGACATGTGGCAGGTCCGCTTCCGCCAGCGCCCGCATTTCGGCGTCGGTGCTCTTGTCGGCGAGCATCGCTTCGAGGTCGGCCTGTTCCTGCTCGGCGGCGCGCAGCGCCCGGATCTTGCCCACCATCTCCTGGATGTCGGCATATTCCGAGGCCATTTTGACATAGGCGTCGGCCGACGGCCCGGCCGACATCTGCGCTTCGAGCATGTCGAAACGCTTGACGACTTGATCCATGCGGTCGCGGGGCAGGTTGATCATGGCAGAATGCTATAGCGGTATGGAGCGGTCGTCGGCAAAGGCTTGCAGCAGCGCCCGCATCGGCGTCCCTTGAGCAGGCGCCATCAGATTGTCCTTGAAGAAGGCCTCCAGTTCCTGCAGCGGCAGCTCGGTCAGCATCGCCTTGACCGGGCCGATCGAGGCCGGCGACATCGAGATCGAACGGAAGCCTAGGCCGATAAGCGCCATCGCCGAGATCGGTTTGCCGGCCAGCTCGCCGCAAAGCGTCACCGGCGTATGATTGCGGGCGCCGGCATCGGCGATCTGCTTCAGCGCGCGCAGGAACGGCGCCGACAACGTGTCGAAGCGATCGGCAAGCTGCGTGTTGCCGCGATCGACCGCCATGATGAACTGGAACAGGTCGTTGGAACCGACCGAAACGAAGTCGACCGCCTTCATCAGCTCGTCGAGCTGGAACAGCAGCGAAGGCACCTCCAGCATCGCCCCGAGCTTTAGACTTGTCGGGAGATGATGCGCAAAGCGCGACAGATGCCTTACTTCGCGGTCGATGATCTCGCGCGCCTGCGCGATTTCCGACAGTTCCGTCACCATCGGCAGCATGAGCTTCAGCTCGCGCCCGCCGCAGGCCTTGAGCAGCGCGCGGATCTGGGTCCTGAGCAGGCCGGGGCGATCCAGGGTGAGCCGGATCGCCCGCCACCCGAGCGCCGGGTTCTCCTCCTGCACCACGCCCTTGAAATAGGGCAGCACCTTGTCGCCGCCGATGTCGATGGTGCGGAAGGTGACCGGCTTGCCGCGCGCGGCGTCGAGCACGTCGCGGTAGAGCCGTTCCTGCGCCTCGGCGCGCGGGAAGGTCGAGGCGACCATGAACTGCAATTCGGTGCGGAACAGGCCGATGCCGGCCGCCCCCGACTCCGAGAGCTGCGGCAGGTCGACCGCCAGGCCCGCATTCATCAGGAGATCGACCGGGACGCCGTCCTTGGTGACCGACGGCTTCTTGCGCAGCTCGCGGTAGACCTCCTGCCGCCGCGCCCGGAAGCGGACCTTTTCGGCATAGGCGGCCTCCAGATCGGACTGTGGCCGCAGGTGGATGGAGCCTTCGTCGCCGTCGACGATGATGGCGTCGCCGTTTTCCGCCATGGAAACGGCGCCTTTGACCTGCCCGGCAACCGGGATGCCCATGGCGCGCGCGACGATGACGACATGGCTGGTCGCCGTGCCGTCCTCCAGCACCAGGCCGCGCAGCTTGTCCCTGGGATAGTCGAGCAGTTCGGCCGCGCCCATCGAGCGGGCGACGATAATGGCGTCCTTGGGCAGCGAGGCCGCGACATCCTCCGGCCCGCGTCCCATCAGCTGGCGCAGCAGCCGGTTGGCGAGATCGTCGAAATCGCTCATCCGCTCGCGCAGATAAGGGTCGGTCATGTGGAACATGCGCGCGCGCATGTCGCTCTGCACCTTCTCGACGGCGGCTTCCGCCGTCAGGCCGTTGCGGATCGCCTCCTCCAGCCGGCGCACCCAGCCGCGGTCGTTGGCGAACATGCGATAGGCCTCGAGCACCTCGCGGTGCTCGCCTTCGAAGGCGACGTCGCGGCGCTCCAGCATGTCGTCGATGGAAAGCCTCAGCGAGCCGAGCGAGCGGTCGAGGCGGCGCACCTCCTCCTCGCTGTCCTCGTTGAACAGGTTGGTGACGACGATGCGCGGCTCGTGCAGCACAACGTGGCCGAGCCCGACACCCTCGTTGAAGGAAAGGCCGGTGAAGCTCGCAGGACGGCTGAGGTCGAGCTCCAGCCCGGGCCGGGTCAGCCTGGCGAGATCGCCGGTGGCGATCATCTCGGCGATCACCATCGCCGTCGTTTCCAGCGCCTCTATCTCATCTTCGCGATATTGGCGCATGGTCTTGTTCTGCACCACCAGGACGCCCAGCGTGCGCCCTGCCCTCAGCACCGGAACACCAAGGAAGGAATGGTAGATCTCTTCACCGGTTTCCGGGAGGTAGGCGAAGGCCGGATGTTCCTGAGCGTTGGAGAGGTTGAGCGGCCGTGCACTGGCTGCAATCGTGCCGACCAGGCCTTGGCCGAGCCTCAGTTGCGCGAGGTGGACGGCGTTGGGGTTGAGGCCTTCGGTGGCGTAGAGCTCGAGCACCGAGTCGGCGCGCAGCACATAGAGCGAGCACACTTCGGCGACCATGTTGGAGGCGATATCGCGCACGATGCGGTCGAGCCGCTCCTGCGGCTCCAGCGGCTCCTGCATGAGCTCGCGGAGCCGTTTCAGCAGAACGCGCGGGCCGCCGGCCATGTCACGCATCGCGGCTTCTTCTCCAATGGGCACTTTGCCCGCCGCAGTTTCTCCCGCGGCCGGCGCTCACGCAACAACTGACTCAGTTCTTGCTATTGCTTATCGAGCCCGTACACGGAATGCAAAGTACGAACTGCAAGTTCCGTATAGGGACCGTCGATCAGTATCGAGATTTTGATCTCGGACGTCGTGATCGCCCGGATGTTGATCTGCTTGTCGGCCAGCGCCTTGAAGGCGGTGGCGGCGACGCCGGCATGGCTGCGCATGCCGATGCCGATGACCGAGACCTTCGACATGCCGGCTTCCGACTGCACCACGTCGTAGCCGACGTCGGCCTTGATGCGCTCGAGCACGGCCAGCGCCTTGTCGACGTCGCCGGAAGGCACGGTGAAGGTCATGTCGGTGAGCTTGCCGTCCTCGGAAATGTTCTGGACGATCATGTCGACATTGATGTTGGCCTCGGCCAGCGGGCCGAAAATGCCGGCGGCAACGCCCGGGCGGTCGCCGACGCGGCGCAGCGAGATCTGCGCCTCGTCCTTGGCGTAGGCAATTCCTGTGACGACCTGCTGTTCCACGATCTCTTCCTCGTCGCAAATAAGCGTTCCGGGCGGATTGAGCAAATCCCCCATTCCGGGCGCGTCGGGATCGTCGAAGGACGACCTCACGAAAGTACGCACCCTGTGCACCATGGCAAGCTCGACCGACCGCACCTGCAGCACCTTGGCGCCGAGCGAGGCCATTTCGAGCATTTCCTCGAACGAAATCTTGGCCAGCCGCCGCGCCTTCGGCTCGATGCGCGGGTCGGTGGTGTAGACGCCGTCGACATCGGTATAGATGTCGCAGCGGTCGGCCTTGACCGCGGCCGCGATCGCCACGGCACTTGTGTCGGAGCCGCCGCGACCGAGCGTGGCGATGCGGTTGTCGGGGCCGATGCCCTGGAAACCGGCGATGACCGCCACCTGGCCTTCGCCGAAGCGCTTGATCAGGAACGCGCCGTCGATATCGAGGATGCGCGCCGCGCCATGGGCGTTGTCGGTCTTGATCGGGATCTGCCAGCCCTGCCAGGAACGGGCGTGGACGCCCATGTTCTGCAGGGTGATCGCCAACAGGCCGGCGGTGACCTGCTCGCCGGAGGCGACGACGGCGTCGTACTCGCGCGCGTCGTGCATGGGCGAGGCCTCACGCGTCCAGGCGACCAGCTCGTTGGTCTTGCCGGCCATGGCCGAGACCACCACGGCGACCTCATGGCCCGCATCGACCTCGCGTTTGACATGACGCGCCACATTGCGGATGCGGGCGATGTCGGCGACCGAGGTTCCGCCGAATTTCATCACGATGCGCGCCATGGAAGCGAGATGCCTTTGACTGATGCCGGCCTGAGGCCGGAGCGGAAAGAAGCGCCCGGCAAGGCCGGGCCGCGGAAATCGCGGCCTCCTTAGCCAAAACATCAAGGCTTCGCAAGCGAGGGCGCAGGAGAAGAGGCTTTGGCCGGTTCCTGAGGTCTCCTGACAGATTCCCACGCCGCTATGCGATAAGGGTGACGAAATCGCATGGAGGAATTCATGGCCGAGACCCTGGAAATCGTCAGCTTTCGCCTCAAGCCGGACGCTGCGGCCGATTTTATCGCCCAAAATGGCGTCGTCACCGACTGGCTCGCGCGCCAGCCCGGCTTTCTCAGCCGCCATCTCGGCGAGCGCGCGGATGGAAGCTGGGTCGATGTCGTGCGCTGGCGCAGCCTCGAACAGGCACAGGCGGCGGCGCAGCGGATCATGGCCGAGATCGGCGATTGCGAGGCCATGCGGGCGATCGAGCCTGCCAGCGTCGCCATGAGTCATACGCAGGTTGCGCTGTCGCGTTAACCACGCTTGCCTCCTGGAATGGGCGGCCCGAGAGGCACATCGGCACGCAGGTGGCAGCAGCGGAAAAAACCTGCCTTGACTTTCGCCGCCGGGGACCCGACTTCCTAGCGTTCCCCGATTTCCTGGTGTTCGAGGAGACCGCCCCATGCCTGAGCCCCGCCGATCGACCATCGATGCCGGAGAAGTCGAGCGCTTTTCCGCCCTTGCCGCGGAATGGTGGAACCCGAACGGCAAGTTCCGGCCACTGCACAAGTTCAACCCGGTGCGGCTTGCCTATATCCGCGACCAGGTGGCGGCGCGCTTCGGCCGCGACCCGCGCGCGGCCAGGCCTTTCGAGGGCCTGCGCTTCCTCGACATCGGCTGCGGCGGCGGGCTTTTGTGCGAACCGATGGCGCGGCTCGGCGCCGAGGTGGTCGGCGCCGACGCCTCGGCCACCAACATCGAGGTCGCCAAGCTGCATGCGGCCGAAGCCGGCGTCAGCGTCGACTATCGCGCCACCACGGCCGAGGCGCTGGCCGACGCCGGCGAGACATTCGATGTCATCC
The DNA here is from genome assembly GCA_004020545.1 of Mesorhizobium sp. Lineage (GTDB taxonomy): Bacteria > Pseudomonadota > Alphaproteobacteria > Rhizobiales > Rhizobiaceae > Mesorhizobium. Next base: position 26,933 of record SAQE01000047.1, read on the forward strand.
TCAACATGGAAGTGGTCGAGCATGTCGCCGATGTCGATCTGTTCGTCGCCAAATGCAGTGAGATGGTCCGGCCGGGCGGCATCATGTTCGTGGCCACCATCAACCGCACGCTGAAGGCGCTCGGGCTTGCCATCATCGGCGCCGAATATGTGCTGCGCTGGCTGCCGCGCGGCACGCACCAGTTCGGCAAGCTGGTGCGGCCCGAGGAACTGGCGAAGGCGCTTGGCGCGGCGGGACTGAGAATCATCGACCGCACCGGCGTGATCTATCATCCGCTGGCCGACCGCTGGCAGAGGTCCAAGGACATGGACGTCAACTACATGGTGCTGGCCGAGAAAGCTTCGGTCTGATCGGCCTGCACGACGGCGTTCGTCCTCACGCCGGCTGGGCCTGAGCCCTCGCGCTGGTCTGGTTTTGTGCCTTCGTCGTGACGAAAACGCCGGCCGTGATGATGGCCGCGCCCAGCCAGGTCAGCAGCTGATAGTGCTCGCCGAGGAGGATCGTGCCGGCAAAGAGCCCGACCGCCGCCGCCACATAGCCGATCTGGCTGAGATAGACCGGACCGCCGACCGCCTGCAGCCGGAAGAAGAAGGCGAACATCGCCGAAGCCGACGCCACCTGTCCGGCGGCCACCAGCGGCACGCCGCCGAGCGGAGCGAACGCCTGCCAGCCGAACAGCGTCAGGATGCCGAGGAGAAGCAAGGTCGCCGACGCCAGATGACTGCCGACGGCAAGCTCGATCGGGCCCGTACCCTCGGGCCAGTCGACGGTGCGGTAGATGTTGCCGGCGGCGAGACTGACGGGGATCAGCAGGCCGATCGCCACCCAGAAATAGTCGGCCGGCTGGCCGGCCTCGCCGCGTGTGAGCGCAACCATCACCGCGCCGATGAAGCCGACGGCAATGCCGATAACGCCGAGCAGGTTGGGGCTCCTGACGCCGAGCAGGATCGAGAACACCAGCGTGATCACCGGCGAGAGTGTGAACATGATGCCCGTATATCCAGCGCCGAGATGCGGAATGGCCGAGAACATCAAAAGATTGGGAAAGGCATAGGACACGGCCGCCGTGACGAAGAAATAGCGCAGCTTCTGCGCCGTCAGCCGGATACGCTGGCCAAGCAGCAGAAGCGCGATCAGCAACACGCCGCCGGCGCCGAATGAGATGACGAAAGCCCAGACCATGGCCGGCACGCCGGCGGTTGTCGCGAGCTTGCCGAAAGGCAGCGTCATGCCGAGCAATCCGCCGGTCACGATCAGAAGGCCGAGTGCCGAATCCCAGAGAAATTTCATTGGATGGCTCCGTGCTTCGATCGGCGCTTGGCCGCTTCCCCATCTTGAGATAAGATAATGCAAAGATTCTTGACGTCAAGATACTTTGCGGTGAAACACATGGACCGTGCGGCGAGAGCGATCGAGCAGTGGAAGCGCGAGCGGCCGGATCTCGACGTCTCGCCGATGGCCGTGATCGGACGGTTGAGCGAAGCCGCGTCGCTGATCTCGCGGGACCGGCTGGCGCCGCTTTTCGCCCGCTTCGGACTGCAGCAGGGCGAGTTCGACGTGCTGGCGACGTTGCGCCGCTCCGGCGCTCCTCACGCACTGACGCCAACCGAGCTTTACGAAGCGACGATGGTGACCTCCGGCGCCATGACCGCCCGGCTCGACCGACTGGAAAAGGCTGGTCTCACCGAGCGCGCGCCGCACCCGAGCGACCGGCGCGGCGTTGTTGTCCAGCTCACCGCCAGAGGCCTCGAGCTCATCGATGAGGCGCTCACTGCCCACGTCGCCAACGAGCACCAGATCCTTGCCGGCCTGACTGGTGAGGATCGGGAGACGTTGGCAAAATTGCTGGAAAAGCTGATCGGCAGCCTGGCCTAAGGTATGTTGAGATTCAGCTCAGGCCGAGCCGGGATAGAAGCAGGCCGGCATCACCTGAATGTCAATGCACCTCAGTTCCGGTCCTCCGGAAAGCTCGGGATCGGCATGAACTCGACGCCGTCCTCGGCGAGGCTTTGCGCCTCCTCGGGCGTCGCCTCGCCATAGATGCCGCGCGGATCGGTCTCGCCGAAATGGATCTTGCGCGCTTCCTCGGCGAACTTGTCGCCGACATAGTCGGCGTTCTCGCGCACCTTGTCGGCCAGCGCCTTGAGCTGCGCCAGCGCCTGCTTCTGCGCTTCGCCCATGGCTAAAGCCACCTTCTCCTGCTTGCGCGAGGTGGAAACGGCCGGCGCCATCAGCGCCTTTTCCACCTTGTGCGAGCCGCAGGTCGGGCAATCGACCAAGCCGCGCTTCTTCTGCGTGTCGAAGTCGTCGTTGCTGCGGAACCAGGCTTCGAATTCGTGCTCGTGCTCACAAATAAGTGAAAAGCGGATCACGAGGCGGCACCCCTGAGACGCGGCGCCTCACCCTCGCCGGCATTGACGGTGAAGTCCCGCGCGTTTTTCAGATTGGGGATCTTGCGGCGCGCGGCGAGCGACTGCGCCGGATCGATCTCGGCGACGATCACGCCCGGCTCGTCATGCGCGGCCTCGGCGATGATGCGGCCCCACGGGTCGACGATCAGCGAGTGGCCATAGGTCTCGCGGCCATCTTCATGCACGCCGCCTTGCGCGGCGGCGATGACATAGGCGCCGTTCTCGATGGCGCGCGCCCTGAGCAGCACATGCCAATGCGCCTCGCCGGTCTGGCGCGTGAAGGCAGCGGGCACTGAGAGCACGTCGGCGCCGGCCATCGCCTCGGAGCGGAACAACTGCGGGAAGCGCAGGTCGTAGCAGACGGCGAAGCCCAGCCTCGCGCCATCGATCACGGTGACGACGGCTTCCTTGCCCGGTTCATAGGAGGCGGATTCGCGCCAGCTTTCGCCATTGTCGAGGTCGACATCGAACATATGGATCTTGTCATAATTGGCGACCGCGGTGCCGTCAGGCGCAAACAGGAACGCGCGGTTGGCGAGCTTGCCGTCGGCGCGACGGATGGCTGTCGAACCGACATGGAGGTAGATGCCGAGCTCTTTCGCCAGCTTGCCGGCTGTCGAAACGACGATGTCCTTGTCCTCGGTGGTGAAGGCGGCGGCGCCCGCTTCCTTGTCGCGCACAAGCGCGCCCGTCATCTCCGGCGTCTGGACATAGGTGGCGCCCCGGTGTGCCGCCTCGCGCACCAGCCTTTCCATGTCGGCAGCGTTGCGTTCCGGGCTGGTCCCCGAACGCATCTGCACCGCTGCCGCCTTGAAAACGCTCATGATCAAACCCTCGCTCCGTTGGCAAGCAGCACGTCCAGCCGGCCCTGCGACTCCAGTTCATGGAGATCGTCGCAGCCGCCGACATGCGTGTCGCCGATGAATATCTGCGGAAAGGTGGTTCGCCCATGCGCCCGGGAAATCATTTCCTGGCGCAGTTCCGGCGAGAACGACGCGTCGTGCTCCGTATAGGTCACACCCTTGCGCTCGAGCAGCCGCTTGGCGGCCGTGCAGTAGCCGCACATCATCCGGGTGTAGATCGTTACGTCGACCATCCGTCAGTCATCCTGTCTGTGCATACCGCCCAACGGTTGTGTGAAACCGACATGCACCAAAACTACAGCTAGACCCTATATAGTCGCGGACTCATCGGCCCGAAAGTCCCCCGGCAGGACGCGGGCGAAGGTCAGCACGTCGACCGCTCCGGCGCCGCCCTTCTTCAGCGCCTTGGCCACCGCCCGCACGGTGGCGCCGGTGGTGAAGACGTCGTCGATGACGAGCACCCTGCGCCCGGCGATGTCGATCTCGGCCTCGGGCGGGACACGGAAAGCGGCGCGCACATTCTCCTCGCGTTCGTGCCGCTCCAGCCCGACCTGCTGGCGGGTGAGTTTTACGCGCCTGATCGCGGCTGGAGAGAAGGGCAGGCCGCTGAGAGTCGAAACCGCCCGCGCCAGTTCGGCCGACTGGTTGAACTGTCTGCGGAAAAAGCGCCGCCAGTGCAGCGGTACCGGCACCACCACGTCGGCATCGGCGATCAGTTCCGCGCCGGCGCGCATCATCCAGCGCGCCATCCATGGCGCGAGATCGGTGCGATCCTGATATTTCAGCCCTTGCACCATTTGGCGCGCGACACCTGAATAGACGACCGCCGCCCGCGCCCGCTCGAAAGGCGGCGGATCGGCGATCGCCTCGGCGGAGAGAAAACCATCGCCCATGTCATGGGTGAAAGGCGTACCCATCACCGGACACCAGGGCTTCTCCAGCAACCGGAGTTTCGGCCAGCAGGCGCCACACAGCACGCCGGGCTGCGAGACATGGCGGCGGCAGCCGGCGCAGACCGGCGGAAACAGCATGCGCGCAGGCCAACCGAGCGCCTGGCGCGCCGTATCCTTGATCGCGATGGTCTTGATCTTGTGCACCGGATCGGCCACGTGAAGTGAAACCCCACGCCACCATAGCATCGGTCCGCCATGCGCGGGCAACAGGAATAGCCCATTGCAGTCCTTGATCGACACGGAGCTTTGGCTTGCGCACAAGCGCCGGGCACTCGCCCGTCCCGTCGAAGGCGCCGATTTCCTGATGCGGCGGGCGGCGGAAGACCTTGCCGACCGGCTGGGCGCCGTCGAGCGAAGGTTCGGCAAGGCGGCGGCGCTATTTTGCCAGACATCGGCCGCGACCGAGGTGCTCGCCGGCAGCGGCAAGGTGGCCGACATCGTTCGCGTGGAGACGGACCAAGCCTTCCTTGCCGGCGAAACTGGTGTCGTTGTCCCGGCGGAAACCGTGCCGTTCGAAGCCGAAAGCCTCGATCTCGTCGTCTCGCTGCTGTCGCTGCAGGCGATGAACGACATTCCCGGCGTGCTCGCGCAGATTCGTCGCGTTCTGCGGCCCGACGGGCTGTTCCTCGGCGCATTGGCCGGCGCCGGCACGCTTGCGGAGCTGCGCGAAAGCCTGCTTGCCGCCGAGACCGAGCTTCATGGCGGCGCGAGCCCTCGCGTGCTTCCGTTCACCGATGTGCGCGACGCCGGTGCATTGCTGCAGCGTGCAGGCCTGGCGCTGCCGGTCGCCGACGTCGAGACGGTCACCGTGCGCTATTCCTCTCTGTTCGGCCTTGCCGCCGATCTGCGCGCCATGGGCGAGACCAGCCCGCTCTTCGACCGCAGCCGGCGACCGGCCACCAGGCGGCTGTTCGCCCGCGCCGCCGAAATCTATGCCGAACGGTTTTCAGACCCGGACGGCCGCATCCGGGCGAGCTTTTCGATCGTGTGGATGTCCGGCTGGGCGCCTGACGCCTCGCAGCAGAAGCCGCTCAAGCCCGGCTCGGCCAAGGTCTCGCTGAAGACGATCCTGGAGAAGCCGACGGGGCATTGACCGATCGGCGCCGCGGTTCAGAGCGATTCCAGGAAAGCGTGTAACGGTTTCCGTCGGAAATTATGTAAAAACAAACAGTTAGAGCGGTTCAGCGATCTCGCCAACGCCGGACCGCTAGTTCGGTCAGTGCTGGGCAAAGGCGTTGGCAAGCCTGCTGTTGTTGTCGCTGAACAACCACTGGATCGCATCCGCGGCCCTGCCGACGCCGCCGATGATGACAAGCGACAGCACGGTGACGATGAGACCGTATTCGATGGCCGTGGCGCCCGATTCATCTTTCGCGAATTGCTGCAGCAGGTTCTTCATGGTCGTCGATCCCTCTTGCCGGGAACCATAGGGCCTACCCGTTAAGAAAGGTTAACGGCAAAAGCTTAACGGGGGGTGAAACAGCCGTTTCTTGCTGAAATTATTAACCAATTAGCAGTCGCCATGGCGACTGCCGTCGTTGCGGATCACGCAGATGGAACTTGGCAGCGGCTGCAGCACGCTTCGCCGCAGCGTGTAGGTGTCTCGGCGGCCGATCGAGCCGGTGCTGGTCATGTCGAGCCCGCTGGCCAGGCCGCCACGCGCGCTTTGCGACCGTGTCTGGCTGTCGAGGAAAGGCGTCGCGATCAACGCGAGCGCCACTGCGGCCGATCCGAAAAGCAACGTGATCCGCAAAATGCCCATGCCGGCATCGGCGGCGCGGAAAGTACGATCGGGCCGGATCGAGTCCCAGTCTCTCAGGCTCATGGAATGGCTCCAAAGGAATCGGCATGCCGCCGCGCGGACGGCTTTGCCTCAATCTTCCACGCCGAGATAAATCTTCCATTAACGCTGCCTAAAACGGCAACGACTGCTAAACGATCACAACAGGTCGATGAGGAACTGGATCAGCGGCGCGTCCGCCGGCGGCATCGGATAGTCGCGCATCTGCCGTGGCCTCACCCATTTCAGCCCCTGCCCTTCCTTCGGCTGCGCGATGCCGCGGAAGCGCCGGCAGACATAAAGCGGCATCAGCAGGTGGAAATCGTCATAGCTGTGGCTGGCGAAGGTGAGCGGCGCCAGGCATGGGATCTCGGTCTCGATGCCCAGTTCTTCATGCAGCTCGCGGACCAGGCATTCCTCGGGCGTCTCGCCGGGCTCGACCTTGCCGCCCGGAAACTCCCAAAGACCCGCAAGCTGCTTGCCCTCGGGGCGCTGCGCCAGAAGCACGCGCCGGTCGGTGTCGACCAGCGCGCAGGCCGCGACGAGAAGCAGGCGCCTTCCGGCTGGCTTGATCTCGCTCATGCGCCCGGCGGCCGGCGATAGTGGTAGCGGTAGACTTCCTCGAAGCCGAGCGACCGGTAGAGCGACAGCGCCGGGACATTGCCGGCTTCCACCTGCAGCCAGGCTTCGCGCGCGCCGCGCAACCGCGCCCATTTCAGCGCTGACAGGATGAGGTTGCGGCCATGACCCTTGTTGCGCGCCGACTTCTCGGTGGCGACCTCGAACAGTCCGGCGAGATCGCCGTCATGGACACAGATCAGCGTCGCGAGCGGCTCGTTGCCGTCTTCGAGCGCAAACAGCCCCGCTTCGGGCTGGATGGCGCCGATGACCTCCGACAGGCCGGGCCGCAGCGAGACATCCGAGCTACTCGTCCTGATCGCCGCGCCGATGAAGCGGCTGATGTCCTTCAGCGGAATCTGGTCCATCGCGGCGTCGAGCTCAGCCTCCTTGAGCGGCAGCCGCATCACCAGCGACTCGTCGAACCGGCTCCAGCCCGCCTCGTCGAGATGCTTCGACAGCACCTGCCCGGAAAGCGGCGACATGCGAAAGGTCAGCGGCCGGCCGTAGGCGTCGAAACGGCGGCTGGCGCGCATGATGCGCTCGGCAATGTGCTGGGTGTCGCCCGGATCGAGCGGGTTGACCGAATTCAGACGTTTTGCCGGATGGCCGGCCGTCAGCCGCACCACCCATGTCCCGTCATAGTGGACGGCCGCCGCCGGCCAGGCGCGAAAACCCGCCGCCTCGTAACGGCGCACGATCGCGAGCACGCTTCCCGGATGCCTGGACACCGGCGCCATCAGCTCCGGTAGTCGCCATTGATGGCGACATATTCCTTGGTGAGGTCGCAGGTCCACACCGTCGCCTTGCCGCGGCCGATGCCGATATCGGCGCGGATGCGGATGTCGTCCCGCTTCATATAGGCCGAGGTCGCTTCCTCGGAGTAAGCCGGATCGCGCTCGCCCTCATGCGCCAGCCGATTGTCGCCGAACCAGATTGACAGCCGGTCGCGGTCGGCCGGCTCGCCGGCCTTGCCGACGGCCATGACGACGCGGCCCCAATTGGCGTCCTCGCCGGCGACCGCCGTCTTGACCAGCGGCGAGTTGGCGATCGAGAGCGCGATGCGCTTGGCCGAGCGGGCGGACTTGGCGCCGGTGACGGTGACCTCGACCTGCTTGCGCGCGCCCTCGCCGTCGCGCACCACTTGCAGCGCCAGCGACTTCAGCACCTTGCCGAGCGCGCGGCGGAAGGCGCCGAGCCGCGCATCCTTCGGATCGCTGATTGCCGGGGCGCCACGCGCGGCTGCTTTGCCGGTTGCAAAGAAAAGCAGCGTGTCGCTGGTCGAAGTGTCGCTGTCGACGGTGACGGCGTTGAAGGTCTTGGCCGTGCCGCGTGACAACAGGTCCTGCAGCACGGGCGCCGCGATCGGCGCGTCGGTGGCGATGAAGGAGAGCATCGTCGCCATGTCGGGCGCGATCATTCCGGCGCCCTTGGCGATGCCGTTGATGGTCACGTCGGCGTCGCCGAGCCTGACCGTCTGCGTCGCCACCTTCGGATAGGTGTCCGTGGTCATGATGGCCTTCGCAGCGTCGGTCCACAGGTCCGGCTTGCCATCCTTCACCAAGCCGGCAAGCAGGTGGCTGAATTTGTTGGTGTCGAGCGGTTCGCCGATGACGCCGGTCGAGGCCAGGAAGACCTCGCTCTCGGTGCATCCTGCCGCCTTTGCCGCCGCCTCGCCCGTCAGCGCGGTCGAAGCCTTGCCCTTCTTGCCGGTGAAGGCGTTGGCATTGCCGGAATTGACCACCAGAACGCGCGCCTTGCCGGCGGGCAGGTTCTGCCGGCAGTAGTCGACCGGCGCCGAGGGGCATTTCGAGCGGGTGAAGACGCCGGCGACCGCCGTGCCCGGATCGAAGACCATGGCAAGCAGGTCGGTGCGATTCCGGTATTTGATCCCGGCCTCGGCGGTCGCGATGCGCACGCCCTCGATGACCGGCATCTTGGGATATTTCTTCGGTGCGAGCGGCGAAATCGTTGCGGACATTGGGGACCCCGGAGCGGCAATAACGCGAAAAGAACGCCGGTTTGCCCGATACGGCGCCACGGCGCAAGGGCGTTTTGATGGCCCTCGCAAGGTGTCGGGCATGGCCGGAGTGGACGACCCACACGATCGGCCGGAGCGCTCAGGAATGCCCACTCAGGAACGCAATGATCCGCTCAGCCGTCTCGGCCGGAAATTGATCGACGAAGAAATGTCCGCCAGGCAGCGACGCTTCGGTCACGTCGGCAACCCGCTTGCGCCATTCGGCGGGAATATCGAACAGCGAAGCCATCGTCCCCGACGAGCCGTAGAATACGAGCGTCGGGCAGAGGATCTTGCGGCCGATGTCGGCGGCATCGTGTTCGAGGTCGATGCTGGCCGCCGCCCGATAGTCGGAGCAGGAACCGTGGGTCATCCCGGGGTCATGCCAAGCCCGCCGGTACTCGGCGATCAATTCGGGATCGAAACTCGAAATGCTGGTCGCGCCCCAGCCGACCAGGCATGTTTCGTAGAAGAAGTCCGGATCGTTGCCTATGAGGCGCTCGGGCAACGGCTCCGGCTGCGACAGGAAATACCAGTGCCAGTAGGCGCCCGCAACGTACCTGTTCGTATCCATGAACATCGCATAGGTCGGCACGATATCCATGACGGTGAGCGACAGGACCGCTTCCGGATGGTCGAGCGTCATCCTGTGCCCGGTCCGTCCGCCCCTGTCGTGGCCGACCATATGGAACCGGTCGAATCCGAACTGGCGCATCAGGCCGACCTGGTCGTTCGCCATCGCGCGAAAGCTGTAGTTCGACCGATCGGGCAGGCATTTCGGCTTCGAGGAATCGCCATAACCGCGCAGGTCGGCGCAAACGACCGTGAAACGATCCGCGAGCAAGGGGGCGACCCGAGCCCACATCGCCCGGCATTGCGGAAATCCGTGCAGCAGAAGCACCGGCGGCCCGGAACCGCCGACCTCGCAGGCGATGTCCATCCCATCAATGGTGAAGGCCTTGCGTGCGAAACCTTCAAACATGATCCGCTTGCTCCGCGCTGGCAGCGGCCTTGGCCGCCTCATCGGCAGCCGAGTTATTTCGGAATTTGCCGCTCCGATCCATCCCTACATTCGTTGCAGCGCGTCGCCGGCATCGCGCCGGCAGCGATCGGATCGGTTCCAGCGCCTATTCGCTCGGCCCGCCTGCCTGCACATTGATGAAACCGCCAAACGCCTTCTGCACGCCGGGGATCAGTCCCCAGATCATGATCGAGACCATCAGCGGCGCGATGACCAGCGTGCGCTGCCAGATGAACCAATCCTCGGTGAGCGGAAACACCACGTAGAGAATGGCGGTGATCAGCGGATAGACGCCGGCAAGAACCAGAAGGGCAAAGCGGGGACGCGAGAAGCGGGTGGTCTGGGTCATCGATTTCTCCTATCGTTACGAAACGTTCCGTTATATAAAACGGACCGTTTCGTTTCGTCAAGAGGTCGTGTATGAGGATGCAGCAAATTCATGGATAACGCAGGTCGAATGGCTGAAGAGGCTGGCTCGGGACGCAGATCGATCGGGGCGCGGCGCAACCCGGAAAGCGCCGGCGCCATTCTCGACGCCGCCGAGGCAGTGCTGGTCGAAGCCGGCTATGCCGGTTTCTCGATCGAGGCCGTGGCGCGACGGGCGCGCGCCGGCAAACCCACGATCTACCGCTGGTGGCCGAGCAAGGCGGCCCTGCTGCTCGACGTCTACCAGCGGGGCAAGCGCGTCGACAATCCGGACACCGGAAAGCTGGAGGACGATCTCGTCGGCTTCCTGAAGAGCCTGTTCTCGCACTGGCACAAAACCTCGTCCGGCAGCGTGTTCAGATCGCTGATCGCCGAGGCGCAGTCGGATGAAGCCGCCGCAGCGGCGCTTGCCGACTATGCGAGAGGGCGCCGCGCCCATACCGGCCAGATGGTCGAACGCGCCAAGGCGAGGGGCGAAGTTGCGGCCGATGTCGACCCGACGCTCGTTGCCGACCTCATCGCCTCCTATGCCTGGACGCATCTCCTGACCGATCGCCTCGACGAAGACGACGCGGCCATACGCAAGGCAGTCCGCTATGTGATGCACGGCATTGCCGTGCGTATCCGCTGAAAGCAAAAAGGGCGCGGCGAACAACAGTTCGCCGCGCCCTTTTTGGAGTCTCTTGCGCTTACTTGGCGCTTTCCATCGTGTCGACCGCCGCCTTCAGCTTTTCGTCCGCGATCTCGACCTTGGCGGCTGCACGCAATTCCTTGACCATGGCGAAGTACTTGTCGCGGATCACGGCCTGCCTGGCCTGGTCCTTGACGTCGTCGAAAGCCGGCGGCTGCTTGGCGCGCTTGTCCTCGACCTTGATGACATGCCAGCCGAACTGCGACTGCACCGGCTCCTTCGAGTATTTGCCGACGTCCAGCGCGAAGGCGGCCTTGTCGAACTCCGGCACCATCTGTCCGGGACCGAACCAGCCGAGATCGCCGCCGTTCGACTTGCCGCTCGGGTCGCTGGTATGCTCGTTGGCGAGCTTCTGGAAATCGGCGCCGCCGTCGAGCTGCTTGATGATTGCCTCTGCCTCATCCTTGGTCTTCACGAGGATGTGACGGGCATGGACTTCATTGACCGGCGGCGTGTTGGCGATTTCCTGGTCATAGCGGGCGCGGACTTCGGCGTCCGTCACCTTGTTGACGACCTCCTTCTCGACCACCTCGCCATGCAGGGCGCGCTGCTGCAGGAATGCCATGCGGCGCTGGAAATCGGCATCCTTGTCGAGACCGCTGTCGACCGCCTTCTTGGCCATGACACGGATTTCGATGGCCGCGGAAAGGGCGGCGGCGCGGCGTTGTTCCGGCGGCAGCTGCGCGAACTGCTGCGACAGCTCGCCTTCGGCGAGCGCGAGATCGGCCTCCGTCAGCTTCTCGCCGTTGATGGTGGCGACCACGGCATTCGGATCGACAGGGGCGGCTGCTGGAGCCGCGGCGTCCGGCTGGGCGGGCTTGGTTTCCTGCGCCATCAGCGGCGACAGCAAAACAGCCGAGAAGCCTAAGGCCAAGCCAAGGCTGGCGAGCGACGCGCGGCGGAACGACAGGGACATCAAGATAAACTCCAATGGGGGATTGCCAATAAGGATCGCTTGAGCGGGAAGGTTCCAGATCAGTCGGATTGTGGCGGAATTTGGCGCTGCCCATAGGGTCAACGCGGCGTTGACATCGATTGAGCCCCCTCTTATCTGTCCAACGACTTGGCGTCCAGAACCGTTTTCCGGGCGCTTTTTGCGTTTGTCCGCATTCACGCGGATTTGATAGGCCCGCCAGGCGCCTGTCGCAAACGGCCAAAATTGCTATCGAAAGGACCATTGGATGGTCAGTCTCGGCGGTCTCGCCCGTAAGGTTTTCGGCTCCTCCAACGACCGCCGAGTCAAGGCGACCAGGCCCCGGGTCGAGGCCATCAACGCCATGGAAAACGAGATGCGGGCGCTGTCCGATGCCGAGCTTGCCGGCCGCACGGAAAAATTCCGCCAGGATCTCGCCAACGGCGCTTCGCTCGACGACCTGCTGATACCGGCCTTCGCCACCGTCCGCGAAGCGGCCCGCCGCGTTCTGGGCATGCGTCCCTTCGACGTGCAATTGATCGGCGGCATGGTGCTGCACAATGGCGGCATCGCCGAAATGCGCACCGGCGAGGGCAAGACGCTGGTCGCCACCTTGCCGGTCTATCTCAATGCGCTCGCCGGCAAGGGCGTCCATGTCGTCACCGTCAACGACTATCTGGCCAAGCGCGACGCGGAATGGATGGGCCGCATCTACAAGTTCCTCGGCCTCACCGTCGGCATCATCGTTCACGGCCTCTCCGACGACGAGCGCCGCGAGGCCTACGCCTCCGACGTCACCTATGCCACCAACAACGAGCTCGGCTTCGACTATCTGCGCGACAACATGAAGTACGAGCGCTCGCAGATGGTGCAGCGCGGCCATGCCTATGCCATCGTCGACGAGGTCGATTCCATCCTGGTCGACGAGGCGCGCACGCCGCTGATCATTTCCGGTCCGCTCGAGGACCGCTCGGAAATGTACAACACCATCGACGCCTTCATGCTGAAGCTCGGCCCCGCCGACTACGAGGTCGACGAGAAGCAGAAGACCACGATCTTCACCGAGGACGGCACCGAGAGGCTGGAAAACATGCTGCGCGACGCCGGCCTGTTGAAGGGCGAGTCGCTCTATGACGTCGAGAACGTCGCCATCGTCCACCACGTCAACAATGCGCTGAAGGCGCACCTTTTGTTCCAGAAGGACAGGGACTACATCGTGCGCAACGGCGAGATCGTCATCATCGACGAGTTCACCGGCCGCATGATGCCTGGCCGCCGTTATTCGGAAGGCCTGCACCAGGCGCTCGAGGCCAAGGAGCATGTGGCGATCCAGCCGGAGAACCAGACGCTCGCCTCCGTCACCTTCCAGAACTATTTCCGCCTCTACAAGAAGCTCGCCGGCATGACCGGCACGGCGCTGACCGAGGCCGAGGAATTCGCCAACATCTACAATCTCGAAGTCACCGAGATCCCGACCAACCTGCCGGTCGTCCGCAAGGACGAGGACGACGAGGTCTATCGGACGGTGGACGAGAAGTACAAGGCGATCGTCAAGGAGATCAAGGAAGCGCGCGACAAGGGCCAGCCGATCCTGGTCGGCACCACCTCGATCGAGAAGTCCGAGCAGTTGGCCGAACGCCTGCGCAAGGACGGTTTCAAGAATTTCGAGGTGCTGAACGCCCGCCACCACGAGCGCGAGGCGTCGATCGTCGCCCAGGCCGGCAAGCCCGGCGCCATCACCATCGCCACCAACATGGCCGGCCGCGGCACCGACATCCAGCTTGGCGGCAATGCCGACATGCGCATTGCCGAGGAGCTGGCCGACATGCCGGCCGGGCCGGAACGCGAGGCGCGCGAAAAGCAGATCCGCGACGACGTCGCGCAGTTGAAGGAGAAGGCGCTCGCCGCCGGCGGCCTCTACGTCTTGGCCACCGAACGCCATGAATCGCGCCGCATCGACAACCAGCTTCGTGGCCGCTCCGGCCGCCAGGGCGACCCCGGCCGCTCGAAATTCTTCTTGTCGCTGCAAGACGACCTGATGCGCATCTTCGGCTCCGAGCGCATGGACGGCATGCTGCAGAAGCTCGGCCTCAAGGAAGACGAGGCGATCATCCACCCGTGGATCAACAAGGCGCTGGAAAAGGCGCAGAAGAAGGTCGAGGCGCGCAACTTCGACATCCGCAAGAACCTGCTGAAGTACGACGATGTCTCGAACGACCAGCGCAAAGTGGTGTTCGAGCAGCGCATCGAGCTGATGGACGGCGAAGGCCTGTCGGAGACGGTGACCGAGATGCGCGAGGGCGTCATCGAGGAAATCGTCGCCAAGAACATTCCCGAAAACGCCTATGCCGAGCAGTGGAACGTTGCCGGCCTCAAGGAGGAGGTGGCGCAATACCTCAATCTCGACCTGCCGGTCGAGGAGTGGGTCAAGGAAGAGGGCATCGCCGAGGACGATATCCGCGAGCGCATTTCGGCCGCCGCCGAGGCCGCGGCGAAGGAACGCGCCGAGCGCTTCGGCCCCGACGTGATGAGCTATGTCGAGCGCTCGGTGGTGCTGCAGACGCTCGACCATCTGTGGCGCGAGCACATTGTCAACCTCGACCACTTGCGTTCGGTCGTCGGCTTCCGCGGCTATGCCCAGCGCGACCCGCTGCAGGAATACAAGGGCGAAGCCTTCGAGCTGTTCCAGGGCATGCTCGGCAATCTGCGCCAAGCCGTCACCGCACAGTTGATGCGCGTCGAGCTGGTCCGCCAGGCGGCGGACGCCCCCCCGCCTGAGGCGCCCGACATGTTCGGCAGCCACATCGACGGCACCACCGGCGAGGACGACTTCCAGGGCGGCGAGACCGCGCTTCTGGTCCGCCAGGATCAGAACACGATCGTCGCGCCGGAAAATCGCGACCCGAAGAACCCGGCGACCTGGGGCAAGGTCGGCCGCAACGAGGCCTGCCCCTGCGGCTCCGGCAAGAAATACAAGCACTGCCACGGCGCCTTCGCCTGATCATTAGTGAGGTCGGCGGGACAGCACCCCCCTCTGGCCTGCCGGCCATCTCCTCCTCTTGGGGGAGATTGGTAACTGCGGCGCTCTGCCCTTTGTTCAACTTTGACGATTGGCGAAGGCTCGACCATGGCCAATCTCCCTCTTGTGGGCAGGACTATCGCATATGAGATTCTTGCCAAGAGAGACCCCACCCTAACCCTCCCCACAAGGGGGAGGGAATGCTGCCGCGTGCCTTTACTGATGCTATTGGGCGTCGACTTCGGGAGTTTGGCGCGTTGAGCGGCTATGAGAGTCCCCGCAAGCCGTCGCTTTCCATATGCGATAGCCCTACCCCTTGAGGGGGAGATGTCCGGCAGGACAGAGGGGTGCGCGAAGGATCGCCAAGCTTCGAGTTGAGCCTCACAGCAGCCCCGACGCCCGCGCGGCCGCCGTCGCCTCGCCGCGCGAGACGGCTTCCAGTTTCTCCAGCACTGCCGAGACATGGTGATCGACCGTCTTCGGCGAAATGGTCAGATGCGCCGCGATCTTCTTGTTGGAGAAACCGCGTTCGATCAGTTGCAGCACCTCCATCTGGCGCTGGGTCAGACCGGCAAGGTTGGCACGCGTCGCCTGCCTTGGGCCTCTCGCGATATGGCTGACGCCGCTTTGCCGCATCATGCCGCGCACATGCTGCGCCACCGGCCTTGCGCCAAGCTCTTCGAAAATGTCGAGCGCCTCGCGCAGCGCTGCTTCGTCGCCTTGCAGCAGCGCGAGCGCGCGCTCGAAGGGGGCGTCCATCCCGGCCCAGAACGCCGCGGCGCCGCGCCAGTCCCCGGCAAGCAAAAGGCGATGCGGCTCCGCCATGCCGCCGGTCTCGCCGGGGTCGCTGTCGGGCGACAACAGCTGCCGCCAGGTCGCCAGCTCGCCGAACACCGCGCGCGTCGGCGACAGGCTTTCGGCGAGATCGATCAGGCGCAGCGCCTCATCCCGGTCGCCTTGTCCGAGCCAGGCAAGCTCGGCCATCACTGATGCAAAGGGCACCAGCCGCTGCAGTTCCATGCCCTTGTCCAGGAAGCTTCTCATCTCGTCCAGAACCGGCTCCGCCGATGGATCGCCCCGCCTGATGCGCAGCCTCGCCAGCGCCACCAGCGAAGGGTAGCGCACGAGCGCGGTCGTTGCCTCGTCGTCGATGACGTCATGGGCTATCGCCGCCGCGTCGTTCCACAGGCCGCGCCGCAGAAACAGCTGCGCCTGCACGCCGCGCATGTAGTCGCGCCAGGTTGCCAGATCGTTCTCGACGCAATAGGCAATGCCGCGTTCGAGGAAGGCTTCCGCCTCGTCGAGGTTGAGGCGGTTCATCTCGACGCAGGCGCAATTGGTGAAGGCGCGCGCCGCATGCTCCTGGAAATTCCCCGCAAGGGCGATTCCCAGGCTGCGGGCGAGATCGCGTCGCCCCTTGGCGAAATCCAGCCATTGCCCGGCGGCGCCGACATTGTTGAGCGCGTGGCAGAGGATGTCCGGCCGGTTCAGCCGCTCCGCCAGCGCGATCGCCTTGCCCCCCAGCGAAAGCGTCTCGTCGAGCCTTTCGGCCAGCATCGCCAGTTGGGAAAGGTTCGAGTAAGCCATGGCAAGCTCGGGACTGTCGGGCGCAGTTTCTAGAAGCTCGACGGCCTGCGCCCCGAACCGGTCCGCTGCCTCGCGGTCACCGAGCAGGTAGGCAAAGCGTGACAGGCATCTGAGGCTGTCGCCTTCCTTCAGCCTGTCGCCCAACGCTTGCTGCAGCCGGCGCGCCTCACCTTGCGCCTCCATGGCCGCGTCGATACGACCGATCAGATGGCATTCGAAGGCATGGCCTTCGTGGAGCGCCGCCTGGCTTTCCATCGGCAGGCCATCGGCATGGCGCAAGGCGACCTCGTAATGGCCGGCGGCATCGCGATGCGCGCCGACGCGGGAAGCCTCGCGCGCGGCAAGCGGCGCAAGTTCACGCACCGCCTTCAGGTTCTGCGCCTCCACCGCGTGATGCACCAGCCTAGCGGTGGCCACATCGGGGTTTTCCTGCAGTGCCGCGAGCGCGCGCTGGTTGTACTCGCGCCGTCGGCTCGGCGTCAGCGCCATCTCGATGGCGCGGCGGGCGATCTCGTGCCGGAAGGCGTAGCCGTCGCCGAAATCCTCGAGCAGGCCTTGGCTGACGCATTCGGCGAGTTGACCGGCGGCGGCGATCCCGCACAGGCCCTGCAGCGCCCAGGCGTCGGCGCGGCGCGGAAACACGGACACCGCGTCGAGCATCGAGCGGGCGCCGCTCGACAGCCGCTCTGCCCGCGCCAGCACCGCGTCGCGTACGCTGGCCGGCAGCGCGCTGTCGCTTTCGGCCGCAAGCAGTTCGGCGACGAAGAAGGCATTGCCGGCGGTGGCCCGGTAGATCGCGCCGCCGTCGCGGCCAGCTCCTTCCGCGAGCGACAGCACCGCGGCCTCGCTGAGCAGCGGCACTTCGATGCGCACGACATTGCCGGCCGGGATCTCGCCGAGCGCCCGGCGCACGCGCATCTGTCCTTCGCTGCGGTCGGTGCGCGCCGTGACCAGAAGCAAAATGTGGGTGTTTGCAATGCGCCGGCCGAGGAAGCGGACGAAATCGAGCGTCGCGTCATCCGCCCAATGCAGGTCCTCGATGACGAGCAGGCTCGGACCTTTTGCCTCGAAGACGTCGAGCGCATCGGAAAACAGCGGCAGCCGCTGCCCCTGCCGGTCATCGATCGCGCGCGGCAATTCCCACTGCGCCTCGCGGGCGAGGTCGTAGAGCGGCCCCAGCGGGTCGGGAATCGATAGGTCCTCGCAGGCGCTGCGGAGCAAGGTCACCCCTTGCCCCATACGATCCACGAAAGCCTCTACCAGCGCCGTCTTGCCGGCGCCGGCCTCGCCTGACAGTGCCGCGACGCGGCCGCGGCCCTGCATCGCATCCGCCACAAGGGCCTCCAGTTGTCGCAGTTGCGTCTGCCTTTCCAGAAGCATTCTCGTTTCTCTCGCAAAGTCAGGATTTCACCGCGGCGGGTGCCCCTCGATAGTCCGGATGAGCGCGCCGTAATGTGACCTTCCACACATTACGGTGCCTCTCTCCACAAATAACGCTCCTAATGTGGGGAATCGTCCCGCCCAATATGGGGAAAGGTTCCGATGCGCGGCTTTTGCGGGCGTGGTTTTAGTCCGGCCGCGCTCGAACCGAGCGTGATTCAATCACCAAAGGAAAACCAATCATGCCTCGCTATCTGGTTGAACGCACATTTCCCGAAGGCCTCAACGTGCCGATGAACGATGCCGGCGCGACCGCCATGGGCGGTGTCATCGCCCGCAACGCCGAAAAGGGCGTGACCTGGGTGCAGTCCTTCGTTTCGCCGGACAAGTCGAAGAGCTTCTGCATCTACGACGCCCCCTCGCCCGAGGCGATCCGCAGCACCGCGCAGAAGAATTCGCTTCCCGTCGACAAGATCACGGAGGTGCGGGTCCTCGACCCCTACTTTTATCGCTGATCAAGAGGACGATGCGATTCAGATCGCCCCGGCTGTCAGCGGACCTGATGGCGTGCCGGACGGCGAGGGAGTATCCACCCCGGCCGATATCCCCACACCACGGCGCGGCTTCGTCCGGCGGGCCGCGGCGGCGCTGCTTTCGCCTCTGCGAAACCGGCGCCGCTTTCTACCCCCACAGGACGACTATCTAAGACGCGACATCGGCCTCGATGAGCGCGAGATGCCGCGCGAATACTGGGAATATTGGTGGCATCACCACTGATGCAGCCCCTTCCCTTCTCCCCGTCACTAAGCGGAGAAGGGAGCACTCCACCCACCCTTTCTTAAGGTGTTTCGGATAGACGGGAGCGCTGGAAAGAGGCGGAAAACGGAGAGTATTCGGGGTGCGCTTTTCCGCGGCGACGACTGCCGGGCGGTTCCTGCCGCAGCGCTGGGCGCTGCGCATGCGGCCGTTGCTTGGCCGCATCGATGCCGTGCTGTTCACCGCCGACGAACGCGGCGAAGCCGGCCGCATGTCGCTCATCGCCTTCTCCATCCGCATCGTCAGCGCCGTCATCGCCTTCATCAGCCAGGTGCTGATGGCGCGCTGGATGGGCTCGTTCGAATACGGCATCTTCGTGCTGGTTTGGGTGACGATGGTGATTGTCGGCAACCTTGCCTGCCTCGGCTTCCACACCTCGGTCATCCGCTTCATTCCCGAATATCGTGAGCGCGGCATGCTCGCCGAACTGCGCGGCATCGTGCTCGCGAGCCGGCTGTTCGTGCTGGTCGCCTCGACGGTGATCGCAGGGCTGGGCGCCCTCGGCGTCTGGCTCGCCTCGCCCTGGATCGAGAACTACTATGTCGTTCCCTTCATCCTCGGCGTCATCTGCCTGCCGATGATCGCGATGGGCGATCTGCTGCAGGGGCTGGCCCGCGCCAATTCATGGGCGCTGTTCGCGCTGTCGCCGACCTATCTGGTGCGGCCGGTGCTGATCCTGGTGTTCATGGCGGCAATGCTCGCCCTGAACTACGCCCCGGACGCCAAGACCGCGATCTTCGCCTCGATCGCCGCCACCTATGTGACGACGCTCGGTCAGTTGATGGGCGTCACCTCGCGCATGGACAAGAAAATCCCGGTCGGACCGATGACCGTGCGTTTCGGCCAGTGGTTCCTCGTCTCGCTGCCGATCTTCCTGGTCGAGAGTTTTTTCTTCCTGCTCACCAATGCCGATGTGCTGATGGTCGGCGCCTATCTCGACCCCAACGACGTCGCCGTCTATTTCGCTACCGTGAAGACGTTGGCGCTGGTGCATTTCGTCTATTTCGCCGTCAAGGCGGGTGTTGCCCAGCGCTATGCGCAGTTCACCCATGGCGAGCCGGAACGGCTTGCCGCCTTCGCTCGCGAGACGGTCTCCTGGACCTTCTGGCCGTCGCTGGCGATGGCGCTGCTGGTGCTGGCGCTCGGCGAGCCGATGCTGGTGCTGTTCGGCCCGGAATTCACCGCCGGCTATCCGCTGCTTTTCCTGCTGGTCTTCGGCGTCGTCGCGCGCGGCGCGGTCGGGCCCTGCGAAAGCCTGCTCACCATGAGCGGCAACCAGAACATCTGCGCCGCCGTCTATGCCATGACGCTTGCCTTGAACATCGGCCTCAACGTGATCCTGATCCCCCATTTCGGCCTCTGGGGCGCGGCGGTCGCCACCAGCCTCGCCATGATCTTCGAGGCGAGCGCGCTGTCTTTCACCGTCTGGCGCAAGCTGGGCATCGTCATGGCGATTTTCGTGCCTGCAAAGAAGGAAGTCGCCTGATGGCCGCCGTTCCGTTGCTCGAGGAGACCAGCGGCGGCCCGGCCGGCGCCATGGTGTCCGGCCTTGCGGGCCTCGCCAGGGAGGCGGACCCCGCCCATATCGAGCTGTTCGCCAACAATCGGCCCGAGCGCAGGCTGGCGATCTATCCGGCCTCCGCCGGCTTCGATCTTGTCGAGGAGCTCGGTTATCTCAGCGCCCGCGCGATCGAACCCAACGTGTTCTTCAACCCCCGCTTCCTGGCCCCCGCCATGCCGAGGCTCGAGGACCGCGAGGTGCGGCTGGCCGTCATCCGCGACGGCGACGAATTCCGCAACCGGCTGCGGCTTCTGGTGCCGTTCTCGGTCGAGCGGCCGGCGATCCCGCTCGGCGTCCCGGTCATGCGCACATGGTCGAGCCCGTTCGGCCCGCTCGGCACGCCGCTGGTCGACCGCGACGATCCGGTCGGCGTCATCGAGGATTTCTTCTCGATGCTGGGGAGGCCGCATCTCAAATTGCCGAAAGTGTTCGTGCTGCCCGACGTGAAGCTGGACGGCCCGGTGGCGAGCCTGCTCACCTCCTTTGCCGACAGCCGCGGCCTGACCCTGGTCGTCACCGGCAAGGCCGAGCGCCCGGTGCTGGAGAGCGATGCCGATGGCGAGGACTATCTCAAGGCATCGCTGCGCTCGCACCACTATCGCGAATTCCGCCGCCTGAAGCGGCGCCTTGCCGACCTCGGCAGGCTCGAGCATGTCGTGGCGCGCGGGCCGGACGAGATCCGCCACGCCATCGAGAGCTTCCTGACGCTGGAGGCCGCGGGCTGGAAGGGCCGCGAGCGCACGGCCATGGCGATCGACCGCTACCGCGCCGCCTTCGCCCGCGAGGCCGTGCACCGGCTGGCCGAGCACGACATGTGCCGCATCCATTCGTTGAAGCTCGACGGCCGCACCATCGCCTGCCTTGTGGTCTTCGTCGAGGCGGGCGTCGCCTACACCTGGAAAACGGCCTATGACGAGGCGCTCTCAGCCTACTCGCCAGGCACGCTTCTGATGATCGAGGTGACGAAACAGCACCTCGACGACCCCAACATCGTCATGACCGATTCCTGCGCGGTGCCCGACCATCCGGTGATGAGCCGGCTGTGGAGCGAGCGCAAGCCGATGGGCACGCTGGTCGTGGGCCTGACGCCGGACGCCGACCGCCTCGCCCGCCAGGCAGCCTCGCAATTGCACCTCTATCGCGAGACCCGCAACATGGCGCGCATCCTGCGCAACCGCATGCGGAGCCTCTTGAAAAGGCGCTAGATGGAGAGCGCTGCACAGGCTATTGCCTCCGGCGGGCCGATCCGGTCCGCCTTCCTCGAAAAGCAATCCAGATGATCAGAACCTTCCTGCGCCATGTCGGTCCGCCAATCACGCTGCTTGGCCTGCTGCTCGCCTTGCTGCCGGCGGACGCCTTCGCAGGCTCCTGCCCCGAGGATTGCAGCGGGCCTCCGCCGCCGCCCGTCAACGTCTACAGCCACACCACCGCCGGCCATATGAGCCCGGCGACCGCAGGTGCGTTGCCCCGCGTGTATGTGCCGAACCGCTCCTCGAACAGCGTCTCGGTGATCGACATGGCGACGCTCAAGGAGGTCGACAGGTTTCCGGTCGGCAGCAAGCCGCAGCACGTCGTTCCCTCCTGGGACCTGAAGACGCTCTGGGTGGCCAACAACGGCACCGGCAGGAACGGCAGCCTGACACCGATCGACCCGACGACCGCCAAGCCCGGCAAGCAGGTTCCGGTCGACGACCCCTACAACATGTATTTCATGCCGGATGGCAGCGCCGCCATCATCGTCGACGAGGCGCTGAAGCAGCTCGACCTGCGCGATCCGCAGACCATGGCCCTGAAGTCGATCATCCCGACGCCGACCTGCCCCGGCATCAACCATGCCGATTTCTCGACCGACAATTCCTATGCGATCTTCACCTGCGAATATGGCGACGGCGGGCTGGCCAAGATCGACCTGAAGAACCAGAAGGTGCTCGGCCATCTCGACCTGTCGAAGATGGGCATGCCGCAGGACATAAGGCTGTCGCCCGACGGCAAGATCTTCTACGTCGCCGACATGATGAACGACGGCGTCTTCCTCATCGACGGCGACAGTTTCAAGGAAATCGGCTTCATCCCGACGGGAATAGGCGCGCACGGCTTCGTCGTCAGCCGCGACAGCAAGCGGCTCTACGTCTCGAACCGCGGCTCGCACAAGATGGAGCAGGGCCGCGCCGACGGGCCGGGCAGCGTGACCGTGATCGACTTCGCCACCCGCTCGGTCGTCGCCCAATGGCCGATCCCCGAAGGCGGCAGCCCCGACATGGGCAATGTCAGCGCCGACGGCAAGCAGCTCTGGCTCTCTGGCCGCTTCGACAGCGAGGTCTACATGATCGACACGGCGAACGGCGCCGTGACCAAGATCCGCGTCGGTGTGGAACCGCATGGCCTGACGGTGTGGCCCCAGCCAGGGCGGTATTCGCAGGGGCATACGGGGAATATGCGGTAGCGCGTTTGGGTGGCCTGCCACCCGAAGCTCGCAGAGCGAAGGGTGGTGCCCCTAGCCGGGATCGAACCAGCACTCCTTGCGGAACTCGATTTTGAGTCGAGCGCGTCTACCAATTCCGCCATAGGGGCTCAGGCCGGGCGGCCTGGATGGGCGCGGACTATACGAGTGGACGGGTTTTCGTCAACTGGCCTGTTGCGGATTTGACAACACCGCCCGTGCCCCTGCCACAGCTTTCGGTTTCATGGTGGCGCCGCCATTGTGCAGCGCGGAAAATCTTTCTAGACAGGCGGCGTGCCTGCGCCGAAACCCTTTGCTGCGGCGCTTTGGGTCCTTGTCTTCCTGCCTGTCGTTGCCCAAAACCGCTAAACGCCTCGGGTGGCATGCATGAGAGCAATTCCAGGAAAAGCGCGCGGCGGTTTTCCGCCCGGAATTGCGTCAACCGCATCAGGAGAGCCGATGCTTCGCGGACTTTACGACTGGACCCTGTCGCTGGCGGCACGGAAATCGGCCCAATGGTGGCTGGCCTTCATCGCCTTCGTCGAAAGCTCCATCTTCCTGGTGCCGGCCGATGTGCTCTTTCTGCCGATGGCGCTGTCCAGGCCCGACCGCGCCTACCGCTACGCGCTGATCGCAACGGTCGCCTCGGTGCTGGGCGGCATCGCCGGCTGGTTCATCGGCCACTACGCTTTTGAGGCGGTCGCCAAGCCGATCCTTGAGTTCTACGGCAAGTATGATGAGTTCACGAAACTGCAGAATGAGGCAGGCGTCGGCTTCATCATCCTGATGCTGGTCACGTCGGGCGCTGCGCATTTGCCGCCAATCAAGGTGGTGACGATCCTGTCGGGCGTCATCGGCGTCAACCTCTTGCTGTTCATCGGGCTTGCGATCGTGGCGCGCGGCGCCCGTTTCATGCTGCTCGCCTGGCTGCTGCGCCGCTACGGCGAGTCGATCAAGGAGTTCATCGAAAAGCGCTTGGGAACGATCATCGGCGCCGGCGCCGCTGCCCTGATTTTGCTCTATATGCTCGTCAGATACGCCCACGGATAACGCCCAAGCGAACGGACAAGGACCGATGACAGCGACCATGAACCCCGACACCGGACGCCAGCGGACGCGCGCCGCGCTGTTCCTCGCGGCCGCCATGGCAGCCACCGTCGGCTCGGCGCTCGCCTTCCAGTATATCGGCGGCTACATCCCCTGCCATCTCTGCCTCGAGCAGCGCACGCCCTACTATATCGGCGTGCCGCTGATGCTGCTGGCGGCCGTCGCCTCGATGCTGGGCGCGCCGGCCTGGGCGACGCGCGGCCTGCTGGCGATCGGCGGTCTCCTGATGCTCTACGGCCTCTATCTCGGCGTCTACCATTCCGGCGTCGAATGGGCCTGGTGGCCGGGCCCCGCCGACTGCACGGCCGGAGCCGGTCCGGTCGACACCGGCGGCAAGGGCGTGCTCGACGCACTCGATAAATTCGTGCCGCCCTCCTGCGACAAGGCCGCGCTTCGCATCCTCGGCCTGTCGCTCGCCGGCTGGAACGCCATCGCCAGCCTCATCCTCGCGGCCGTCGCCTTCCGCAGCGCGCTTTCGCGCGATTGAGCTACTGAGGCGATTTGGAACTCGCGGCACCCTGCCTGCGGCTGGATGTGAAAGGTCGGCGCCGCCCCTCATTGCCCTGCCGGGCATTTCTCCCCGTCACTATACGGGGAGAAGGTGCCTGGTGTCCGAACCGGATAGATAGGTAACAGAATGGACCGATTAGAAGGGTGACAGT
>SAQE01000048.1 GCA_004020545.1 Mesorhizobium sp.
GGCTCGTGATCTCTACCTCACCCCACGCGCCCCTCCCGCTTAGCGGGTTCGTTCATCGGCCCCAATCGAGACATTTAGTGCCTCTATTCTGAGTGGGGTTGACCGGAGGTATTGACCTGCGGATGGTCCAACTTCTGCCCCACCCACGCAAACACCTCAGGGGTTGAATGTTCGAATTCAAGCGACCGCGACGGTGTTGACGCCCGTCATGGTCAGGACGCTCATGCACCTCATACGCTGACGGCCGCGGCCGGTGCTCGTTGCGTGTGAAAGAGGTGTCCTGTGAACGTTTGCCCCAACATCGCTAGAGGATTTTCCGACTCCGCCGCCTGCCGACCCTGTGCGGCGAGAGGGAAGCCGACGCGACAAGACAGCCGACAGCGGAGGCGCCCCGCCAAAGCGCCAAGACGTTGGGTTGGCGAACCATCCGCTAACGTACTGACTTCGTGTAGAAAACGATGACCCTCCAGGCCCGCCAATAATTTAAGCATCTGATTTTATTGTATTTATAGCCTTTTTTGACTCGACCCCTTTGGGATCTTTATAGAATCGGAAGCCCCCACGGGGCGCTGGCTGGTAAGGGCTTCTTCTATACCCGCCTCGAGAACCTGAATGACTCAACAGGCCCTTTGACGTGACGGGGAGCGGAATCTCCCGGGAAGGCGCGGGGAGACATCGCAGCGGGTCAAGGGTGTCGTGGCGTAGTCAGTCGGTGAAGATTGCCCCAGAAGCCGGGCAGCATGCGGCTTGCGTCGCTCGGCGGCGCAGCGTCACCGACCGGCGCGACGCGGCCTTTCGGAATCGGAAGTCATGACCTAAAGTCGTCTCGCAGTCTCGAGCGGGAAATGGCTCTAAGCTCCGGAAGGCCGTCCTTCGGTTCCGCTTCCTGATTGACCTTCTGCCTTCGCCAAACTGACCTCCAGGCGCTCGATCAGCGCCCGATAGCGCGGATGATCGCGCAGAGAATTCATATCAACGTCCTGCGCCATCCAGTGCACTTGCTGCAATCCAAGCTGCGGCACGCAGTGCTCCAGCGTGTCGATCGCCTTTTCGACGGCGCCGATCGCCGCCAGGAAACACGCGACATTGTAATGGCTGTTATAGTCCTCCGGGTCGATGGTGATCGCGCGCTCGGCCCACTGGAGGGCGCGTTTGTCCCGGCCGAGATTGTGGAGGACGTAACAACCATAGGCATAGGCTGCCCCATCGTCCGGATAGAGCTGCATGGCTTTCTCGATGCGGGTAAGCAACTCCCCTGAAAGCCTGTGGGCTTCCTTCTCGTCGCCCAGCGTCTTGCGGCAATCCCAGAGCATGCACATCGCACCATAGCTGTTGCGATCAACCTCCGCCGCCTTCTCATAGGCGGCCGCGGCCTCTGCAAACTTGCGCTCCATGCGCAGCACGTCGCCCAAGGTCCTGTGCGCCTCGTAGAGATCGGGATCGAGCGCGATTGCTCGCCGGCAGGCGGCGCCTGCGAGCTCGATTTGCTCCTTCTGGAAATGTGCCATCGCGTGGGCCACGTGAGCTTCCGCCAGCGTCGAGTCCAAGGCCAGCGCGCGCTGCGCCTCGGCGCTCAAGGTGACAAGGTTTGCGCTGGGATCTCCGGATCTCAGCAGCATGCCTTCAGCTAGCGCCAGCCCGGCCCGCGCCAGCGCGTATTCGGGATCGATCTCGAGCGCCCGCTGGTAGAGGCGTCGGGCGGAAAGGTGATTGCGACGGCCCAGGCGCAAGAAATGCTGCCGTCCCATGAGGTAATATTGATAGGCTTCTACGTTCTCCGTCGTGCGCTTGCCGATGGCAGCATACTCGGCCGGCATCAGCCGGATCTTCAGGGCATCGACGATGGCCCGCGCGATCTCGTCTTGGAGCGCAAATATGTCGTTAAGATCACGGTCGTACCGTTCGGCCCACACATGATGCCCACTCGTCCCGTCGATCAGCTGCGCGGTGATGCGAACGCGACCACCCGCCTTGCGTACGCTGCCTTCCAGCACATGCGAAACGCGCAATTGCCGCGCCGCTTCGCTGACGTCCATCGACTTGCCTTTGAGGGCAAAGGTCGTGTTGCGCGCCGTGACTGCCAGCGCCCCGACGTTGCTGAGGTCCGTAATGATGTCCTCGGTGATGCCGTCAGAGAAGTATTCCTGCTCTTGGTCGCCGCTCATGTTGGTGAAAGGCAGCACGGCGATCGATGGTCGGTTGCGGAACGGAGGCGCATCCTTGGCCGACGGCACGGACGAGCTGGTGGGGGATTGCTCAATGGACATGACACGGTAAGCGCGTACCGGCTCCGCAATGTTGTGAACCCGTTGCTCGCCGATATCCGTATAGACGTATTCGAGTTTGCCTTTTACTTGATCGTAAATGGCGCGCCCGATGCAAAGGCCGCCAGGCTCCGCTAACTTTTCAAGCCGTGCCGCGATGTTCACGCCGTCTCCGTATATCGTGTCGTCTTCGACGATCACGTCGCCGAGGTTTACGCCCATACGGAACGCCATACGTCGGTCTTCGGGGAGTCCGGCGTTCTCGCCGCCCAGCTCGCGCTGCAGCTCGATCGCACACTGCACGGCGTTAACCGCGCTCCCAAACTCGATCAGCAGGCTGTCCCCGGCCGAGCCGACGATGCGTCCGTGGAACCGCGCGATTTTGGGCTCGAACACCTCAGCTCGGAGCCGCCTCAGCCGTCCCAGCGTTCCCGACTCGTCGGCCGCCATCAGCCGCGAGTAACCTGCCACGTCGGCAGCCAAGATCGCCGCAAGCCTGCGTTGCTCTTCTCGCAAAGGACGGACCTCCCGCCAGTTGGAACAATCTTAGCCTAAGAAACGGCGCGAGCGAGCCCTTGTTCGGATGCCTGGGAAATGGGGAGCCGCGGGTTCGCTGGTGGTGGGTCATCGGACGGAGCTTCAGCGCGAGGTCGCAGCCAGCCGTGGAGCCTCAACAGGCTGTTCTTAGTCCCGAGGCGGCTGATCCGGTGCACGACCGAGTGGCGACTCCGATACCGTTCACATCGAGGCGTCTCTTAACTTCTCCAAACCACCAATGGCGGCAGGCTAGGTTCCTTATTTGCGCTTCCGTGTCGGATAAAACGCATTGCGGATGGCAGGCGTTACCACGGCGGCACCGCCAGCTGCGTAGAGCCGGTGCGTTTAACAGTGATGACAAATGGCCTTCATCGCCGTCGCTCAACCAAAAAAGTAGCATGGAGTGCGTCGGCGCATTGATTGAATCAATTATCCCGATATACAAGCTGATTTCGGATATAGATCGTACGAGCTGGCAAATTCATGAGTAGCAATTTCTTGGTGATCGAACCCGAGGAAGGCATTGCCGTCCTCAAGGGGCTGGCCTCGTCGGCACGCATCTCGATACTGAAACTGCTGCATGAGAAGGGGCCAATGAATGTCAATGACATCGCCGCCCTGCTGTCGCTGCCGCAATCGACGGTGTCGACCAATATACAGGTGCTCGAGGATGCTGGCCTGATCCGCACCGAGAACCAGAAGGCGAGGAAGGGCAGCCAAAAGATCTGCTACCCGACCGCCGAGGAAGTGCTCGTGGTCTTCAAGAGCGAATATCGTGCGCTCAAGAACGACGCGATCGAAGTGTCGATGCCGATTGGGCTCTACACCGGATTTGAGGTCACCGCGCCTTGCGGTCTTTGTTCACCGGACGGGATCATCGGTCTCCTGGACGTTCCCAACACTTTCCTCGATCCGGACCGTATGAAGGCTGGACTGTTGTGGTTCACGCGCGGCTTTGTCGAATACCAGTTCCCCAACAATGCCAAGCTCGCAAATGCCGAGATTACCGAGCTCGAACTGGTGGTGGAGCTGTCCTCAGAAGTGCCTGGCACCAGTGCCGATTGGCCCTCCGACATCACGCTGACGATCAACGGCGTCGATGCCGGAACGTGGACGTCGCCCGGCGATTTCGGCGACAAGCGCGGCGTCTTCACGCCCTCCTGGTGGAAGCTCAAGGGCTCACAATATGGCAAGCTGAAGAACTGGCGAATCTCCGCTGACGGCACCTATGTCGACGGTGTCAGGATTTCCGAAACCAGCCTAGCCGCCCTCGACCTCAAGGGACATCATTCGATCCGGGTCCGTATTGGCGTCAAGGACGATGCTAAGCGGCCCGGCGGTATCAATATTTTCGGCAAGGGATTTGGAAATTACGATCAGGACATTCTGCTCAGGATCAGAACCGGTTGATATCATCAAACCGGGTTTTTAAGATAGTGCAGCAATTTCAGCGTGTTGCCTTCATTGGCGGCAAAAGCTGCCATTCAATTGTCAGACATTTGGTTGTTTTCGACTTGACGGAGGGGCGTAGCTCCCCTTTGATATCGAGTAATATGATTTAAATCACAATTTGTGATACTTCTGGAGGAATGCATGAAGGCAGCCGCCACGGCGCATCCGCACTATGTTGTGTCGAAAATCGATCCAAGGCTCTATGGATCCTTTATCGAGCATCTCGGGCGTGCGGTTTACACCGGCATCTATGAGCCGGGCCATCCGACAGCAGATGCTAATGGCATGCGTCAGGACGTCATCGATCTCGTCAAGGAACTTAATGTTCCGATCGTGCGCTATCCCGGTGGAAATTTCGTATCCGCTTACAATTGGGAAGACGGCGTCGGCCCCAAGCAAGAGCGCCCGGTGCGCCTTGATCTTGCTTGGCACACATCGGAGAGCAACGAAGTCGGCCTGCATGAATTTGCCGATTGGTGCGCCTCGGCCAACACCGAGATGATGCTTGCCGTCAATCTCGGTTCGCGCGGCCTCGACGAAGCCCGCAACTTCCTGGAATACACCAATCATCCCGGCGGCAGCGAGTGGAGCGACAAGCGCATCGCAAACGGTCGTAAGGAACCCTTTAACGTCAAGCTCTGGTGTCTTGGCAACGAAATGGACGGGCCCTGGCAGATCGGCCACAAGACGGCCGACGAGTATGGCCGCCTTGCCCACGAGACCGCCAAGGCGATGCGCGCCTTCTCCAAATCACTCGAACTCGTGGTCTGCGGCTCTTCGAATGCCAAGATGCCGACCTATCCCGCGTGGGAAGCGACCGTTCTCGACCACACCTACAACGAGGTAGATTATATCTCGCTTCACATGTATTTCGACAACGAAGCCAATGACGCGCCGAACTATCTCGCCATGAGCGAGAAGCTCGACGACTACATCGTCTCGGTCGCCGGCGTCATCGACTATATCAAGGCCAAGAAACGCTCCAAGAAGCGGGTCTACATCTCGTTCGACGAATGGAATGTCTGGTACCATTCCAAACAGCAGGACAAGAAGATCCTTGGCGGGAATGACGGCTGGCCCT
The DNA here is from genome assembly GCA_004020545.1 of Mesorhizobium sp. Lineage (GTDB taxonomy): Bacteria > Pseudomonadota > Alphaproteobacteria > Rhizobiales > Rhizobiaceae > Mesorhizobium. The sequence continues at coordinate 5,335 of SAQE01000048.1, forward strand.
TCGCCCCGCCGTTGCTCGAAGACATCTACAATTTCGAAGACGTGCTGCAGGTCGGCCTGATCCTCAACACCTTCATCCGTCGTTCCGACGTGGTCAAGATCGCGTGCCTGGCGCAACTGGTCAATGTCATCGCGCCGATCATGACCGTTCCCAATGGCCCGGCATGGCGCCAGACGATCTTCTATCCCTATCTCTATGCCTCGATCTACGGCCGCGGCAATGCGCTGGATCTCAAGATGGAAAGCCCGAGCTACAGGTCCACCGTCGCGGGTGACGTCTCCTATGTCGACGTCGCCGGCGTGCATGACACGGAAGCCGGACATGTCACCTTCTTTGCCATCAACCGCCATTCGAGTGAGGAAATCGAAACCGTGATCGACATCACGGGCTTCGGCGCGGCTGACATCGTTGACCATCGGCTGATGGCGCACGCGGATCTGAAAGCCGTCAATTCGGCGGAGAACCCCAGCAACGTCAGACCCAAGAAGGGGACCGGCGCCTCAATGGCGGGCGGCAGGCTGAGCCTGCCGATGCCGCCCTATTCCTACCAGATGGTCCGCCTGAAGCTCTGACTTCACGCGCATCGTCGTCCATGCGCCGAGGAGGAGCGTCGACGTGACGGCCGATATTGAGATCAGGAATGTAAGCAAGCATTTCGGTGCCATGACGGTGCTGGATGATCTGTCCCTGTCCATCAAGGCACGCGAATTCATCGTGTTTCTTGGGCCGTCCGGCTGCGGGAAGTCGACGCTTCTGCGCATGATAGCGGGCCTCGAGACTGTCGATAGCGGCGAGATCGCCATCAACAACGAACGTATCGATCATCTGCCGCCGGGCAGGCGCGGCATTGCCATGGTGTTCCAGTCCTATGCGCTTTATCCGCACATGAGCGTGCGCGACAACATGGCGTTCGGGCTTGACAATATCGGCATGTCGCGCGAGGTCACCGACGCGCGGATAAACGAGGCCGCCCGCATCCTCGAAATGGCGCACCTGCTCGAGCGCAAGCCGGGTCAGCTCTCGGGCGGCCAACGCCAGCGTGTCGCCATCGGCCGTGCCATCGTCAAGGAGCCGAAGGCTTTCCTGTTCGACGAGCCGCTTTCCAATCTCGATGCGGCCTTGCGGACCCGTACCCGCATCGAACTTGCCCAGCTTCACCAGCGCCTGCAATCGACGATGATCTTCGTCACCCACGATCAGGTCGAGGCAATGACGCTCGCCGACCGCATCGTCGTCATGAACAATCGCAGGATCGAGCAGATCGGCCCTCCGATGGAGATCTACGAACGCCCCGCGACCAAATTCGTCGCAGGCTTCGTCGGCGCACCGGCGATGAATTTTGTCGAGGCGACGCTCGACAGATCCAGTAGGAATGCCACGGTCAGGTTTGCGGACGGCGTGTCGGTTCAGACCGAGATCGCCTCCAACCAGATGACGGATGGCAAATACACTTTCGGCATCCGTTCGGAAGATGTCCGCATCGTTCCCGCTGGACAGGGCAATGCCGATGGCATGGTGGATGTGCTGGAGCGGCTCGGCGAACGCACCTTGATCTACACCCGGCTGGGCAATGGCCAGCAGATCGTCGGCTCGGATGTCGGCAACAGCCGCGTTGCGGTCGGCCATAAGGTCGGGCTCGCCTTCGACGGCCAGAAATCGCATCTGTTCAGCGAGACCGGCCGCGCCTGGCACGCGAAGGAGGTCTGATATGGGTGACCGGCCGGTGATGCCGCGGACCGCGCCTTCGGCTACCAGCGTCAGAGCCGCAAGCGTCGATATTTACGCGCCGCAATGGCGAAACTTCATTTTCGTTGCGCCATTTCTGTTCTTCTTCACGACGCTGCTGCTCGTTCCGCTACTCTGGGGAATGTGGTTGAGTTTCCACAAGGCCGATACTTTCTCGTCCGGAAATTTCGTCGGATTGGGCAACTATATCAGGCTGTTTCACGACAAGGAGTTCCTGCAATCGGTTTGGAATACCTTCTACTTCGTGCTTCTGACGGTGCCGACCTTGGCACTGATCGGCCTTTTTCTCGCGCTTTGCCTCAACCGCCGCACACGCACTGCCGCGGTGCTGCGGACTCTGTTCTTTTCTTCCTCGGTGCTGTCGGTCACAATCGTCACACTGATCTGGCGCATCGTGTTCATTCCGAATGTCGGCCTTCTGTCGACGATCTACGGATGGTTCGGCTCAACCGCCCCGGCTTTCATTTCCGATCCCAGCCTTGCGATGATCGGTATCGCCATTGCCACCGTCTGGTGGTGCATCGGCCTGCCGATGATGCTCTTTCTCTCGGCCCTCCAGCAGATTCCGCAGGATATTTACGAAGCGGCAGCCCTGGACAACGCCAATCGCTGGCAGACGTTGCGCTCGATTACGCTGCCGTCGATCAAACGCACCTTCATCCTGGTGGTCATCGTCCAGATCGTGCTGCAGTTCCAGCTGTTCGGCCAGGCCTGGCTGATGACGCGCGGCGGTCCGAACAACCTGACCAAGCCGATCGTGCTCTACATCTATGACACCGCATTCCGCCGCTGGGATCTGGGTATGGGTGCGGCGGCATCGGAAATCCTGTTCATCCTCATCCTGATCGCGGCCATGGCCCAGTACCTCGTCACACGCAACAAGGCAGATCGGACATGAGGGCTCCAGCCATTTCGATCAAGGGGCGCGCATTCGGCGACCGTGTGTTGTTGGCTCTGGTCATCCTGCTTTCCGTCATCATGATCGCGCCGGTTCTGTGGGTCATCGGCCTGTCGCTCAAGGAAAATGCCGAGCTGATGGCAAATCCGAATTCGGTGTTTCAGGCGCCCTATACGCTCAAGAACTACATCAACACCATCGGCACCTCGTCGGTATTCGTCTGGGTGTTCAACAGCATCATCGTCTCGGGCGGATTGACACTTGGAACGCTGATCCTGTCGTCGCTCGCCGGCTACGGCTTTGCACGGCTGAATTTCCCCGGCCGAAACATCCTGTTCGTGATCGTGCTCTTTGGTCTGGCGGTTCCGGAACAGGCCGTGCTTGTCGCCCGCCATCAGATCTTCAGCATGCTGAACTTCCACAACACCTATCACGGGCTCATTCTCCCGGGCCTGTCGGCTTCGTTTGGCGTCTTCCTGATGACCCAGTATTTCAAGGCCATCCCGAAGGAACTGGACGAAGCGGCCATGCTGGACAATGCCAGCCGGTTCAGGATTTTCTGGAAGGTCCTTCTGCCGCTCACGGTGCCCGCTCAAGCGACCCTCGGCATCTTCACCTTCCTCGGCGCGTGGAACGACTACTTGTGGCCGCTGATCTCGGCAACCAAGAAGGATATGTACACGCTGACGGTCGGCATGGCCTCGACACAGACCAATTTCGCCCAGTCCGAAGGCATCGGGTTCCTGATGGCGCAGGCGGTGTTCGCCGGCGCGCCGATCCTGATCGTCTACCTGTTCTTCCAGAAATACATCGTCACTGCCGTCTCGGGCGCAGCGGTGAGATGACGAAATTGCCTGACGGCGGGGGGTGCGTCGCAGCGATTGAAGCATTAAGCCAGTCCAGCGTGGAGTGGCGCAGACTCAGTAGGAGGAACTGATATGAAAATGAAGAAAATCCTGTTTGCAGCGGTCTCGGCGGGCGTAACGATGCTCGCAAGCCCGAGCCTTGCAGGTACGGAATTGACCGTGCAGCGCTTTTTCGGTGCCTGCGATGCGGATTTCGGCACCAACACCGATGTCGCCAAGGCCGTTGGTGAATGCGGCATCATCACCTCGCTGATCAATAAGTTCAACGCCGACAATCCTGATGTGCACGTCAATGTCAGCACCGTGGAATGGCCGGGCTATGACCAGTTGACCGCGCAGTTTGCTTCGGGCGATGCTCCCGACATCGTCACGATCCATGAATCCGCGCTTTCGGATTACCAGTCCAAGGGGCTGTTGATGCCGCTTGACGATCTCTTGAAGTCCGTCGGCGTCACACCCGATGCCTTCACGGACGCGGCGCGCAACGGCGCCACCAAGGACGGCAAGATCTACGGCCTGCCGATCGACAGCTGGACGATGCTTTATCACATCAACATGGATCTCTTCAAACAGGCCGGCCTCGTCAATGCCGACGGCACGCCGATCCTTCCGAAGTCGCCCGAGGAACTGCTCGCCCAGGCCGAACAGTTCAAGCAGAAGACCGGTAAACCTTACTTCGTTCAGAACCTGGCCAATGAGACTGCACTCTATACGCGCAATCTCTACACCTATCTCTTCCAGCAGAATTCCGACTTCTTTGCCGATCCGAAGCATGTGAAGCTGAATACGCCGGAGGCCAAGAAGGTCGTCGAGATGTACAAGGCGATCTTCGACAAAGGCTACACCACCAAGGATCTCGACTATGGCGGCGCGATCAACGCCTTCCTTGCCGGTGAGGGTGGCGTCCAGCTCAACGGCACGTGGGTTGTCGGTGACAACAACGCCCAGTCCGAAACCAAGGGCGCGGCCCTCAACAAGGGTGGCTATGCGGTTTACCCATACCCGCAGCTATTTGCCGGTGCCCATGCGCAATATGCCGACGGCCACACCTGGGCAGTCTCGCAGAAGGACCGCACACCCGAACAAACCGCGGCCATCGGCAAATTCCTGAAGTTCTTCGCGGACAATGACTTCGATTGGTCCCGCACTGGCCACTTGCCAGCCTACAAAGCCATCATCACCTCGGCCGCCTTCAGGGCACTGCCGCATCGCAATACGATCGCTGCGGTCGCCGATCTCGGCAGGCCGCTGCCGTCCGCGGTAAAACGCCAGTTTGCGATCCAGGACATTGTCGGCGAAGAGATGAGCGCTGCAATTACCGGCCAGAAGGACGTCGATGCCGCACTTGCCGACATGGAAAGCCGCGTCAACGAATTGCTCGCCAACATTTGACCAAGGGTTCTCGGGAACTCTTCCGACGCCCCGCGGCTGGAACAGCTATGGGGCGGAGCAAGCAGCCTCCGTTGTCCATGAAGGACCATTCCGGCCGGCGAAACAAACGCCGACACCGAGCGTGCCCGCCACGCCAGCCTGTTTCGTTGAGATAGGAGGCGGGCATGCAGTGATGGAGCTCTGGGATGGTCGCTCGGTACCGCACATCGGGACCGGCACCTGGGCGACGGGTGGCGCCGCGCGAGTCGACTGCCGTCGCGGGATCGCGGCAAGCACAGGATCAAACCTTTCCGGACCTTTGGAAAAAGACGTAGTGCGCGCTGTCCCAGGCGAGATCGACCTCGATCTCGCCTGGTCACCCGATTGCTGCAGCCGCAATTGACAGGGTTCTCGGCTGCGCACCCGAGGCTGACGAACAGGTGGTGATCGTCCGGATCGACGGCGGGTGTCCGACGGGAGCTATCCGGCGGGATGTCGATGACGCTGTCGCCTGCATGGAACCGCCAAGGTTGGGTGTTGTGGCTGTTGGCGGCGAGCGTTGCATAGCGGATGAGATCACGAATATCCGGCGCCGTTGTCAAACCGGCGCGGACCCGGCTCGCATAGGCGTTGCAAGCGGTCATCGATCCGACCGCCGACGTCCAGGCGGCTGTGTCGGCTCCTGCCAACAGAAGCGCGCCGCCAGCGCCGATCAGAAGGTTTCGCCTATTCATATCGTGCCTTCGCCACACCGAATGCCTGTCGCATACACGCTAAGCCACGATCGCGCTTTCGGCCGAGGACCCCGATTGGGGGAGGCGTCCATGCAGTGCATCGAGGCGGGCCAACAACTCGACTGGCACGGTCTCGGCAATGTGTGCCGCTCCCGAATAGATCTTGCCGCTGTTGCCATCCAAGGTCAGTGTAGCGCCCTCGGCAAAAACCGTGCCGCCAAAGGCGACCTCCCTTCGCGTGTCGTCGATCGTCATTGTCTCGCATCCCACCAGGCACACCTTGCCAAGCTGTCTCGCGACGACCGCAGCATGGGACGTCCTGGCGCCATGCTGCGTCAACAGACCGTCAGCGAGGGCAAGCGCGGCGATGTCGCCGGTGTCGGCATCGCGGCGAACCAGGATCACGCTCGCACCCGCGGCCTTACGCTCCCGAATCCTGGCTTCCTCCAGCGCGATCTCACCGCAGACGACGCCGTTGGCTGCGGATGCTGCCGACGCGATCGGCGGCAGTGCTGCGCCATCGTCGGCCGCGATCGTGAGAACGGTCAACGCCTGCCGATCGACGCCGCGAGTCCGCTCGCGTGCAGTCCCGGCATCGATCAAACCCTCGGCGAGCAAATCGAGTGCAATACGGGCGGCCGCAAACGGCGTGCGCTTGCCGGCGCGTGTCTGCAGCAGGAAAAGGACCCCTTCCTGGACAGTAAACTCGAAGTCCTGCATGTCAGCGAAATGACGTTCGAGCAGCGCTGCCGCATCGACCAGCTCATCCCAGACGCGCGGCGCGACGGCTGCAAGTTCTTCATGGCCGCGGACAGTGCGGCGTCCGCTGACGACATCCTCGCCCTGCGCATTGAAAAGGAAGTCCACCCAAGGATTGGGGTCGCCGGTGCTGGGATTGCGCGTGAAGCCGACACCAGCGCCGGAGAGGCCACCGGCGTTGCCAAACACCATACGCTGGACAGTCACGGCGGTTCCCATGTCATGCGACAGGCCGTGAAGATTGCGATAGGCCGCCGCCCTGTCGCTTCCCCAGGACCGGAAAACGGCACTGATTGCTTCGCTGAGCTGGGTTTCCGCGCTTTGCGGGAAGGGTGAGCCGGTTTCGCGCTGGAATGTTTCCAGATGCCGATGCGCGATTTGCCGCAAGCTCGCAAAGTCGAGCGCTCGTTCGTCCTCATCCTTCCGGACGGCCGCAAGATCGGCCTCGAAATGGGCGGCATCGATGCCGGCGACAACCTCGCCATAGCCGGCGATGAGGCGGCGGTAGGCGTCCCATGCAAGCCGCGGATGCCCGGTCAACCTGATCAAACCGGGGACGGTCGCGTCCGTCAGCCCAACATTCAGCAGCGTGTCCATCATCCCGGGCATCGACACTGGGGCGCCTGACCGCACGGACAGGAGTAGCGGACGGCGGACGTCTCCCAGCTTGAGCCCGGTAAGCGCTTCGAGCTCGACCAGCGCCGGCTGCCAAAGTTGCGGGCCGACGGCTTGGGGATGGATACAAAATCCCGTCCCCAACACGAAGGCCGGCGGCACGTTGAGCCCAAGCGCGGACATCCGCGCAAGATTGTACGCCTTGAATCCAAGGACGGCCTGAGTAGCTATCTCGGGCAACTGCTCCTTGCCGCCGATTATGTATACGCATTCCAGGTCTTCCCTGGTCGCGGTCCTGTCGGCCACCTTTCCGCAAGCATTCATGCCTCAGTCCCCAGCCGGCTGAACGCCAGATCGCGAATTCGGTGAGCGGTTGCAAGCAGCACATCCGTCGCAAGTTCCAGGGCCGCAGCGAAATCGGTGGAGAGATTGAGCGTAGCGGCATCGTCAATATTGCACACCAGCTGTCGTCGAACATCACGCAGCAACTGGTCACACTGCTGTTCGGCATTGAGCACGCGCCAGGAGACAGCGATGAAATCCTCATGGTCGCTGGCGTCGCTGCCTTCGCCGAGTGTGCTGGCGATCGCCAGCAGCTTGACATGATCCTGCGTAGCCTCGAGGACTTTCTCCGCGAGTTGCTGCATCCCTTGGCGCACCTCGACCGGCCACTCCTTGTGATGATTCTCGGCGATCAGCGATAGCAGGAAGGCCGCCTCTTCCAACGCATCGGCAATGTCGTCGGCACGCTCGATCAGCCGTTTGAACGGCAACCAGCGCGCATTGCGTTCGGCTCGTGCGCGCGAGCGCATGACGAGCAGGTCCGCCTGGCGTTCCCATGCCTTGGCCCGCTTGGCCAGGTTTTCCGCGTCGTTGGCGGAACCCTCGTGGCCATGCGCGATTGCGTCACGAATCCCTTCGGCCAGCGCGTGACAAAACGATGCGTGTTCTGCGAGCAACGCGAATTCGTCATGATGACGCCCGATATGGCGTATCAACAGCAACCGGATCGTGTCTGTTATGCGCGACGCAGGCTGATGCTGCTGCATCGCCAATGACGATGCCGCCAATGCCTCGACCAGGAAATCCCGGGCGGGTGCATCGCCCATAACGGCGTCAAGCCTGTCGCCAATGCGAAAATAGTCGCCACCGATTGCTTCCATGGCTGCAAAGATCAGCGACTCGCCGCCCGCCTCCAGCCAGCCCCGGTGGCCGATTTCCTGGCGGGCGCATTCGTTCAGCACGGCGCTGGCTCCGGCCTTGCCGACGATCTGCTGCAGGCGCTTGCGGGCGCGATTCCAGTCGATCAGAAAGACGATCCGCGCGCCCAGCCCCTCCAGCGCCTTGCGTAGCGCTGCCTCGTCGGAACATTCAAACGTCGCTGTGCCGACGTAGTATGCGTCGCCCAAATTGAGCCCCTCGGTCATCCGCGAGCCGACCGCCGACCATTTTGCGCCGATCTGGGAAAGCATATCCTGAAAGAATACGAAGCGCTGCCGGTGCAAATCCGAGTACGTCAGCGTCAGTATCAAGCCTTCGATCTGGGCGACAAGGACATGCGCATCGTTGGTGCCTATGTCGTTCTGTATGAGAAGGCGTTTGCCGTCGCGTGTTGCCGCCGTTTCCAGGCCGGGATGATCAAGTTTCAGCGCTCGCGTGCGATTGAGGCCGCGCATGAATGCTGAAACCAGCGGCCGGTCTTCCTGTGCCAATTGCCAGACATGGGCGCCGTCGATCGCTTCGTCGGATAGAGAGGCCGCCAGCTGGTTCAGCGCCTTGTGCAGATCCATCACAAGGATATGGAAACTGTCTTCCCCCCCGCGCTTGCCGCTGGTCAAGGCAGTCAGATGCGTTGCGTCGAGCGTATCCCCTGTAAGCCCACCGAGCCATTGGCACCACTGCTCGACGCGCGTGCCAAGTGCGACATGCGCCTCATCGGTGCTGCCCTCGATTGGCCGCGCCATGGCAAGCAGATCGGCGTGCAACTTCTCCACGAGCTTGGGCAGGTTTGCGAGATGCAAGGTGGGACCTTCGAGACAGGCCGAACTGGGAAGGTCGAGAATCCATGGTGCGTCAACGTGCGCGGCGGAATATTCCCGATGCAGATCGAGTTGAACCGTTCCCGGGTGATCAGCATGAGCGTAGGCCGCCTGCACCGCCGTCAGATAGAACTTGATCCGGTCGTTGGCTGATAGCGCTGCCTTGATCCAGGCAGGGCGTAATAGCTCCGTCTGTCCAAGCGCTGCAACCACACCGGTCTTCTCCATATCCAATCCTCGCTCACCGGCCTGTTTTGGAAATCTGATGCAGTGCTCAAATGTAAATACGCATGCCATGAGATCGGCCTTGACGTGGATCAAGGAATTCCGCCAGCAACGCTATGGATAATTACCGTTCGCTGTCTACTTTCATAACTATAGAGACGGATGATAGTTAGCCAGCATAGAGAGCATCTTTGGCAATATGGGGCACAAAGCAAATATTGGTTAAACGCTCGTCCATTGAGGGACCCAATGATCCAGGGCGCGGCTGAACCTGACTGAAAATTGGCCGGCGCCATTCCGACTTTCTGCTCTGGTGCGTATCGCGAAAATCCTCCGGCACGGCCTCCGGCTTGTCACTTCCAGAATGGACGAGCCTTTTCGAGCCTACGCCAGAGCGCGGTCGCGCGCGTCCAGCCGACCTCCGCACGCGCTTGGCTTGAGCCAAGTACCCATCCGGCCGCGCGTTGTGCGGCAGGATCGTCCGCGCTGAGCACCTCCGCTTCGGCCAGCGTGGTTCTGACGATCGCCGCATCGTTCAGGTCGCCAAAGACGGTCTGGAGTCTTTTCAAACGCTTCAAGAAGGGATCGACGTGCTTTGCCTGGTATAAGGGAGAAAAGAACTCGACCACATATCGCAACTTCTTCAGTTCCTTGCGGAGCTCGTGGCGTTGTTCCGTCGTCAAAGTCGCAAGTCCATGCGCATACTTGACGACTTTCTTCCAGCGCTTCTTGAGCGCTTGTCCGGCAAAATCGCCAGTCGGCATTGCAAGCCGCTCGGTCTGTCCGAAATCCAGAGGAACGAGCCAGCCGCGCGTCTCCACGAAGCGCGCCAGATCGATCAGGAAAGCCTGCACACCCGCATCGACGAGAAGCTTGCGCAGATGATCGCACAGTTCTGCTCTCCGTCGTGGAAGTGCTTCAGAAAGAGCGGCGAGACCAGGCTCGTCCGGATGTGACTTGGCATCCCGCCCCACGATGTCGTTGGCTACCACGTCGAGGTCCCTCAAGTGCCCGACCTCCTGGCCAAGCCAGCGCGCTTCGCCGTTGAGCCGCTCCATTTCCGGGCTCTGCAAAAGTGGCGAGAAGACCGAAAACGCGCTGCGCAGACGGCGCAGGCCGATACGCAACTGATGCGGCCCTTCGGCATCATCGAGCTTCCTGACGGCCAGGATATTTGTTGCGATCTGATCGAGGCATTCGCGAAGGATGTCGCGCGCCGCCAACTCGGCTGTCTGGGCTGGATCGATCGCAACTCCCTTGGCGTTTTGCGGGCATAGCGGAAGGTCGATCCTTCCCTCTTCGGCCAGAAGATAGCCGCGTGCTGCCTTGGAAAGCCTCGAGAACCTCAATCCGCCTTTGGGAAACAGTGCGTGTGCGATATCGAACAGCCCACCAGGGTTTCCTTCGATGAGTTCGATCTCCATTTCGGAAAACCGGGCCGACCGTTCCCCGGCACGGATTTCGCCAACGTCCACCGCCAGTTCCGCGCGAGTGCCATCCGCAAGCAAAAGCTCGCCGGCGGACCGCTTGATGACGGTCTCGCAGACGGGCTGCAACGGTGTGCCATTCAGGAGGTGAAGGACCTCCTCGCGAATCGCCGCTTCCGGAATCGCTTCCGGACACGGTCGCCCTCCCGGGGCGAGGTTTTCCACCTCGCCGACCTGCGACAGGCCGCCATGCAGTTCTGCCTTGGTCTTGACAGTCTGGACCCATCGACGCCCTTCGCGCCGAAGCCGCAGTGCAATCCCGGCCTTGTTAAGCGAGTGCTCGGGAGAATCCAGGTAGATGCTTCTGAGCGTTTTCGTTGTTGGGTGGCCGTTGGCCAGCTTCGCTGCCTTTACCCGCGCCCACAGTTCGCGCGACGTCGGCTCGTCGAGGAGTAATTTCAGCTCGATCTCGCTCATATGACAGCCTTGTGTCGGTTTTGTTCCGCCCCTACCGCCATTGGGCCTGCGTCAGGAAGCGTTGCAAGGTGCATGAACGCTGCGCAGTGCAGCACAGCACGCGACAGCACGGGCACCCAAGCACCTACAACGCCCAGGGCCGATCCTCCTTGATCTTGCTCAAGGACGCTCCCGCAGAAATCCCGATGCTGAGTTTGGAGTTTGGCGCAATCGGGAAGGAGCGAGCCCATGAAACCTGCGTCACGAAAGATCGTCATTATCGGCGGCGGCGTAGCCGGCCTGTGTGCAGGCGTTTACGCGCAGGCATCGGGCTATCAGGTCGAGGTCTTGGAGCAGGGCAGTGTACCAGGTGGGCTGGCTACGAGTTGGAAGAGGGCCGGCTACACCTTCGAGACCTGTCTGCATTGGCTGGTCGGATCCTCGCCGGACGGCGCGCTCGGAGCCCAGTGGCGCGAAGTATGCGATCTCGACAAGCTCACCTTCGTCTATCCGCAGGAATTCCAGCGGTTAGAGACGGAGGACGGCCGAGCGCTCCGCATCTACAGCCATGTCGATCAACTGGAGGCGGAGTTCTTGCGCGAGTCGCCGCGGGACGCTGAGGAGATCAGAGCCTTCGCCTCGGCGATACGCGGGCTCGCGGATTTCCCCATGGAAGCGCTGAACGAAGCCTGGCCGCGCAAGGGGCTGGCGCTCTTGCGTCTTATCCCCAAGCTGCCACTTCTCCAGCATTGGGCCTCAATGAGCGCAGCTGAGTACGGCAAGCGTTTCGAGCACGAGCTTATTCGGCGCTTCATTGTCGACGGCGCGACTAGTGGCATGTCGGTGATCGCGCTCGTCTTCATGTTCGCATGGATGAGCCGGAAGAACGCGGGCTATCCGATCGGCGGCTCGAAGGCCGTCGTCCGCCTCATCGTTGAACGGTTCCGTGCACTTGGCGGGACGTTGCGCTTGATGGCGAAGGCGGATGAGATCCTTGTGGAGAACAATGTCGCTGTGGGTGTGAGGCTCGCAGATGGAGAAACGATCCACGCCGACTGGGTCATCTCAGCCGCAGACGGTCACGCCACGATCTACGATCTGCTGGGCGGCAAATACCGGGACGAGGCGATCGATCAATTCTACGAGAAGCAACAGGTCTTTCCCTCCTATCTTCAGGTGTCGATAGGCGTCGCGCAGGACTTGTCGGCCGAGCCGGGCTTGCTCAGCCGCTGCGTGACAGAGCCGCTCCGCTTGGATCCGGAAACTGTCTTGCACGACGTGCCGCTTCGGATATTCCACTACGATCCGACCTTCGCGCCGCCGGGCAAGACGGCGGTCACTGCATTCCTGCCGACGTACAACTACGCCTATTGGCTCGACCTCGAACGCAGTGACACCAAGCGCTATGTGGCCGAGAAGCAGCGCGTTGCCGAAGCCGTCATCGCTACTCTGGACCGACGCATGCCGGGAATCCGCGAACGCATTGAAACCATCGACGTTTCGACACCCGCAAGCGTCGTTCGTTTCACGGGGAACTGGAAGGGAAGCATGGAGGGCTTTCTGCCGACGCCTGGAACAGGCTTCGGGACCAGACGCCAAACCGTGCCAGGCCTTGGCCGCTTCCGAATGGTAGGGCAGTGGGTGCAGCCGGGTGGCGGCTTGCCCTCCGGCCTGATGACGGCGCGCGCGGCTATCCGTGCGATTTGCCGCAACGATCACGTGCCCTTCGTGCCCAAGTCAGCATCCGGGGTCGATCAAGCCGCCTGAAGCCCGCTAGCCAAGTGGGCATTCGCGCCCGAGATGTGGAGCCCCGCGCCGATACGTGCCGCGCCTATTGTGGGCCGTGGCTACTTCGCTCCACTGATGTTGCGTGAGCACGGTGCCATCTTCGTCACCAGGCGTTGCTGATACCCGTCGCAGCAATTAGTCGACATTATTGCTTAGCCGGTGAGCAACAGCCTCCGCTGTGTCGCCTATTCCGCAGCGTGGACAACATCGTGATAGTCAACGGCCGTGTCGGCGCGTTGCGTTGCGCCACGCCTCGTACTCCCCGCGGGCATTGTCATGCAGCGGATAGTAGCGTTGCAACGGCGCGCCCTGCATCAGCTTCTCCCGCGAGAACTCTTCCCAATCGTGATGCTTCTGTGCTTCTTCAATTACCTTCGAGGCCATTGCGACGGGGAGCACCACCGCCCCGTCGTCGTCGGCGACGATGATGTCGCCTGGGATCACCGTGACGCCGCCGCAGGCAATCGGAACGTTGACGGCATTCGGATAGATGCTGGTCTGCACATGGTAGTTGGGCGTCCAGCCGCGCAGCCATAGGGGCAGATCGAGCTTCTCGACATTGGGCCGGTCGCGCATGCATCCGTCGATGACGATGCCCGCGCCGCCTCTGCCCTTGAAATAGGTCGACATCATATCGCCGAAGACGCCGGAGCTCATGTCGCCGCGCGCGTCGACGACAACCACGTCGCCCTCCTGCGCGTGATAGAGCACGTGCCGGTGCAGTTGCGTTTCCGGATCGGCATATTCTCCCTCGGTGAAGAGGTCCGGCCGCTGCGGCAAGAACTGCAGCGTCAGCGCCGGCCCGACGATCGACTTGCCGTGGTTCTGCGCCACCGGACCGACCATGTGCGGATTGCGGAAGCCCATGTGGCCAAGCGTGCCGGCAACCGTCGCGGCGCCGATCCCCTTCAGCGCGTCGATCAGGTCTTTGGGAGGCCGGGTGATGTCGGGAGTATGCGTCATTGTGGACTCCAGGTGAAAATGAACTACCAGTTCGTGACCGAACCATCGCGGCGCTTGAGGTGAGGCGCTTCCCAAAAACGGAAACTCTGGGCCTGGATGGCCGCTTCATTGACCTCGATGCCGAGCCCCGGCAGGTCGCTGACCGGATAATCGGTGCCGTCGAGCCGGGGTTGCACGGGGAAGAACTCGGAATTGTCGAAGCCCAGCTTTCTTTCGGGCGCCCTGGTCTCTAGCCATGCGAAATTCGGCACCGCCGCGGCGAGATGCACGGTCGCGGCCGTGCATACCGGGCCGAGGGGATTGTGCGGCATCAGGTCGACATAGTGCGCCTCGCTCCAACCGGCGACCTTCATCGCCTCGGTGAGCCCGCCGACATTGCAGACATCGAGCCGGTTGAACTGGTGGATGCCGCGCTCGATGTAGGGCAGAAACTGCCACTTGCTGGCAAATTCCTCGCCGATGGCGAACGGGATTTCGGTCATCGTGCGCAGGGATTGGTAGGCCTCCGGCGTCTCGTCGCGTATCGGCTCTTCGAGGAAGTCAAGCACGCCGCGGCCGAGCTTGTTGCAGAAGCTCGCCGCCTCGGCCACCGACAGCCGATGATGGTAGTCGAGACCGAGCACCACGTCGTCTCCCATCACCTCGCGCGCTTTGTTCAGCATACCCGCCGTAGCGCCGATCGACTCGCGCGGCTCGAAGATGTCCCTGCTGTTTTGCCCGAAGGGAAAGAAGCGGATCGCCTGCCATCCCTGCGCGCGCAGTTCGCGGGCTCGTTCGATGGCAACATCGCCCTCGGCCTCATCTCCGGTCGAGGCGAAGGTGGGAACACGGTCGCGCTGCTTGCCGCCGAGCAACTCGTAGACCGGCACCCCCAGCGCCTTGCCCTTGATGTCGTGAAGGGCGATGTCGATGGTGGAAATCGCCGCCTGCAGGACCCGCCCGCCTTCGAAATACTGGCTGCGATAAAGCTCCTGCCAGATCCGGCCGATCTGCATCGGGTCGCGGCCGATGAGAAACTCGCGATAGTGCTCGAGCGCGCCGGCGACGGCTCTTTCGCGACCGCTCAAGCCACTCTCGCCCCAGCCGAAGATGCCCTGGTCGGTCTCGACCTTGACGAGCATCTGGTTACGCGTTCCCACCCACACCGGATAGGGCTTGATCGCCGTGATCTTAAGCTTCGTCGTCATTCAGGTCACGTTCCGCGCGCGTCAGTTGGCCCTGAGGGCTATTTCAGTTTCGCCGTCGAACAGGTGCATGCGCTCCTGGTCGAACTCGAGCCAGATCTGCTCGTCGGGTGTGACGGCGATGTTGGGTGACACGCTGATGTTGACGATGGCGCCGGAGAGGAACGCCTGCACGAAGGTGACGTCTCCAGTTGGCTCCACCGTATAGGCCTTGGCCGGGATGGCACCGGGGACAGAGCTCTTGTGCAGCTTGATCGTCGAATGGCGTGCACCGAGCACAATCTTCTTGGTGCTCGCCCGCAGGACCTTGCGCGCGTTGGGTTGCGACAGCGCAAGGCTCCAGCCCTCCGCGCTCGTCAGGATGGTATCGCCGTTTGCCGTCGATGCCTCCAGCGGAATAAGGCTCATTGCCGGGCTGCCCACGAAGCTTGCGACGAACATGTTGGCGGGATGGGCGAAAACCTGCGCCGGCGAGTCGTATTGCTGCAGATAGCCGCCGTTCATCACGGCCATCCTGTCTGCCATGGTCACGGCCTCAAGTTGGTCGTGCGTCACATAGATGATCGTCGCCTTCAGGTCCTGATGGAACCGCTTGATTTCGGACCGCATCTGCACGCGCAGCTTTGCGTCGAGATTGGAGAGCGGTTCGTCCATCAGGAATACCGCTGGATCTCGAACGAGGGCGCGGCCCAGGGCCACGCGCTGCTGCTGCCCGCCCGAAAGTTCGCGCGGCTTGCGCTCGAGCAGCTGCGTCATGTCGAGCACGCGCGCCGCTTCCCTGACCTTCCTGTCGATCTCGTCCTTGGGCAGCTTGCGCATCTGCAGCGGAAAGGCGAGGTTCATATACACCGACTTTTGCGGGTAGAGCGCGTAGTTCTGGAACACCATTGCAATGTCCCGGTCCTTGGGGTCGAGGTCGTTGACCACCCGGTCGCCGATGACGATGTCGCCCGATGTGATCGGGATCAGGCCCGCGACGAGATTGAGCGTGGTCGTCTTGCCGCAGCCTGACGGGCCGACGAGCGCGACGAACTCGCCGTCATTGACCGTCAGTGAAACCTCGTTGACAGCTTTGAAGCTGCCGTAGGTCTTGACGAGATCTTTGAGGACCACGTGGGCCATCGGCAACTCCCTAATGCTTGACCGCGCCTTCCGTAAGGGCGCGCACGAAGTATCGTTGCAGGACGAGGAACAGCACCACGACGGGCACGCTCATCATGAAGCTGGCCGCCATCAGGCCCGGGAAGTCCGTCGTGTTTTCCGAGAAGAAGCGCTGGATGCCGACCGGCAGCGTCAACTGCTCGTTCTTGGAGAGGAAGGTGTAGGCGTAGATGTATTCGTTCCACGCGCCGATGAAGGAATAGATCGCCGTGGCGATGATGCCGGGCGCCGAAAGCGGCATCACGATCAGGATGAAGGCCTGCAGCCGCGTCGCCCCGTCGATGCGCGCCGCCTGTTCGAGCTGCACCGGGATGTTGTCGTAGAAGCCCTTGAGCAGCCAGATCGCCAGCGGCAGGCCGAAGGTCAGGTAGGTGAGAACAAGCGAACCATGCGTGTTCACCAGCCCGATCGCGCGCATCAGGATGAAGAGCGGCACGAGAAAGATCACCGCCGGGAACATGTTGCGCAGCAACACGGCGAAGAACAGGAAGTTCCGGCCCGGGAAGGTGAAGCGCGAAAACGCGTAGGCCGCGGGAACCGCCACGATCACCGAAAGGATGGTCGTGGCGGTCGAGACGAAAAGGCTGTTCCAGAAGAAGCGGAGGAAATCCTGGCCGACGCTGTTCTGCGGATCGAGCAGCTTCTGGTAGCTGGCAAGGGTGGGCTGGTCAGGCCACCATTGCGGCGGGAGTTGCATTGCCGCGAAGCCGGACTTGATCGAGGTGAGCAGCATCCAGATCATCGGCAACGCCGTGTAAAGCAGCATGAACGCCAGGAAGACGCGCCCGCCCCACCGCCATCCATCGATGCGCATGCGGCGGCGGGTTTGGCCTCGAGAGGCTGTCTCGGCAATCGTGCTCATGCGCTGTCATCCTTCCGTTCGTTGCCGCTCAGCGCACGGACGTAGAAGTAGCCCAGCGTCATCAGGATGAGGAACAGAAGCACCGAATAGGCCGATGCCACGCCCCAGCGCTGCCGGCCGAAGGCGAGCTCATAAATGTGGGTGATCCAGATATGCGATGCGTTCGACGGGCCGCCGCCGGTCATGATCCAGGGGATGATGAAGGAATTGAAGTTGGCCACTGCCAGCAGCAGGATCGTCACCGTCGACACGTTTCTCAAATGCGGGAAAGTTACATGCCAGAAGCGCTGCCATGCATTGGCTCCGTCGACTTTTGCGGCGCGCAGCAACTGGTCGGGGACTGTCTGCAAGCCGGCCATCATCATGATCATGGCGAACGGAAACTCGCGCCAGATATTGACGACGATCAGGGAGGGCAGCACCGTGCCGACACTGTCGATGAAATTGGGCGGCCGGTCGGCCAATCCGAACTCGACCAGGATCGCGCCGATGATGCCAAAGTCCGAATGGTAGATCCACTTCCAGATATAGGAGGCGGCGACCGCGCTGATGACCCAGGGGATGATCAGGATAGCGCGCAGGACGCCACGGCCGATAAAGTCACGGTGGAGCGCCAGCGCGGCGGCAAACCCCAGGACAAAGGAGAAGAAGGTGGAGACAAATGTCCAGACGAGGGTGTTCCAGGTGACCTTCCAGAACACCTCGCTTGTGAGGATGGCCGTGTAGTTGTCGAAGCCGACGAAGATCTTGTCCCGGAGCTGCAAGCCGGGCGGCGTGTTAAAGAAGGACAGCTCGATCGTGTAGTAGATGGGATAAGCGATGACGATCAGCATCACGGCGATAGCAGGAACGACGTACGCGTAGTCGGCGCGATGGTCCCAGATCTTCCGCAGCATGCCCGACCAACCGGGTTGCAATCTTTGGCGAACCTCGGTCTTGCCGCTCACGATCGTCACTTTGGCGTGCCCTTGTTCTTCGGAACGAACCGGCTGCACTCTCGGCGCAGCCGGTGAGATCGCAGGTCAGGCTTCGGCTAGAGTCCGCCGCCCATCAGGTCTTTTACCTTCTTGGCCGCGTCGTCCGCCGCCTGGTCGACGGTCATTGCTCCGGTCAGGGCATTCTGCAGCATGTCCGGGACGATGATGTTCATGATCTCGGGAGATTGCGGCAGTGCTGGGAACGGAATGCCGTATGGCAGCATCGAGGTGGTGACATCGAGGAACTTAATGTTGTCCAGACGCTCCTTCATCCATTTGGTCTTGAAGCCATTGAGGTTGCCGGGATTCGAGCCGGCGTAGGCCATCTTCAGCGACCATTCGGGGCTCGTCCACATGCAGATGATGGCCTTCGCGGCCGGCTCGTCCACCTTGCCGCCCTCGACATATTCGGGCTTCAGGATGTGAATGTTCGAGCCGCCGAACACGACGGCGCGCTTGCCATCGGGGCCGGTCGGAATCAGGCCGTAGCGCATGTTGTCGATGACCGTCTGCGCCTTGTCCTTGTCGGAGCCCGTCGCCTTCTTCTGCAGGTCGAGCATGACGTTGTAGTCGGACGGGTGCGAGATCATCATGCCGAGCTGGCCGGCCAGGAACAGGGGCTGGTTGTCGGCCTGCTGGTTGGTGAGTGCCGAAACCGGAACCGATTTGTCGCGAACATACATGTCGTAGGAGGCTTGCAGCGCAGCCTTGCTCTGCGGGCTGTCGAGCTCGATCTTCTTATAGGTCGGGTTTGCCGTTGCTTCGTCGAAGACGCCGCCGCCGTAGGCCCATAGCTGCGGCATGAAGCGGTAGGGCGTATTGCCGGCGTTCTTGCGCGCCACGAGGCCGTAACCGGCGATGCCGAGCTTGTCGTGGATTTGCTTGGAATACTTGACGACGTCGTCCCAGGTTGCCGGAGCCTTGTCAGGATCGAGGCCCGCGCGCTTGAAGATGTCGGCGTTCCAGATGAAAGCCATCGTTTCGTTGTTGGTTGGAATGCCGTAGGTCACGCCGTCCCAGCTCACGGCCTTCATGGCGCCAGGCCAGAAGTCCTCGGTCGAATACCCCACATCCTCGGGTTTGAGCGGCTGCAGATAGCCCTTCGAGGCGAATTCGGTGCCGCCCAGGATTTGCAGGCGGACCGCCATCGGCGCGGCATTGCCGAGCAGCGCCGTGCGGAACTTGTCAAGAAGGTCGTTATAGGTGAGGGCTTGGTCCTCGAGCTGGATGTTCGGGTAGGTCTTGCGGAAGGTCGCGAAGAAATCCTTGTAGTACTGGCGCAGGAGGTCGGGGTCGCCCTCGAACACGCCCTGATACCAGAAAGTCAGTCGCCCCTTGTAGTCGAGCGGGGTGACCTTGGCGCAATCGGCCGCCGTGTCAAAATCCTGCGTGCCCGCAATCGAGCGCACATATTCCGGCGACCACTTGCTCAGGTCTACCGGCGGTGCACCCAGCGCCGGTGCGGAAATCAACGATGCCATTAAAGCAGTGGAAACAGTGCCACGCAGGACGGCACCGCCGAGTGTAATCCTCACCATAGGTATCCTCCAGGTTCTCTCCCACGCCGCTTCGCTTCGAGGCAAGCGGTCCTTGCTCGTTCGACCGGGGGATATCGCTCTGTGTATCCCTTCGGTCTCCTCGTACGTTTTCAGATCGTGAATTGTCTGTCAACGCGCTGGATCGTACATTGTTTATCGAAACTTTGCGTGATAATCGGGTAGAGTGTGTATTAATCCAGGGGAGTGGGGCCTTGGCCGAACCAACCGATTTTAAAGCCAAGCCACCTGCGGGGATTGACCCCATAGGGGCCTCCAGCGAGGGCGCCTCGCTTTATGAACTGATCAGGGAAGACATCATCGAGGGACGGCTGGCCGCCAATGAACGGCTTGTGGTCACCGATCTCGCCCGGCGTCACGGCACTTCGACCAACCCCGTGCGCGAGGCCTTGCAACTGTTGCGCGGCGAAGGCTTTGTCATCTTTACTCCCAACCGCGGGGCGCGCGTCCGACCCATAGATCAGGAGTTTGTGCGCGATATCTACGAGATCGGCGTTCTGATCGAGCCGGCCCTGACGCGATGGTTTGTGAACATGGCCACCGTCGAGGACATCGCCGAACTCGAACGTATCCAGGGCCTGATTGAAGAGAACAACTTTGCCGACACATTCAGGCACAGCGAGCTGGATACCGCCTTCCACACCGTGATGTACCAGCGGCACTACAACCGCCATGCCGCCGAGCTTTGGTGGAAGCATCGGGAAGTGCTGCGTGCCGTGAGCCGGCGTTTCGATTTCACCCTCGCGCGACGTGCCGCGATCATTCGCGAGCACCGCGAGCTCATCGCGCTCGTAAAGGCCGGAGATGCCGACAAGGCGGCCGAACTCGTTGCCCGCCATGTCGAGGGCTCCGGCCGGCATATCCTCGAACACATGCGTGCGCGCAACGCCGCGCGGGCCGGATAGGATATCCGGTCCCGAACATCGTCAACCTGGCCAATCGATAAGGTAGTTCAGATGAAAATCACGAGCATCCGGCCGTGGCTGATCAAATCCGATGCTTCCTATTGGGGGGAGTACCTGTTCGTCGAAGTGACGACCGACGAGGGGGTGAGCGGCTGGGGAGAGATCACCACCACGACAAAGCTGGCAAACCGCGCGCTCTGCACGATCCTGCGGCAGATCGGTGCCGCCGTGGCAGGCGAGGATCCGGCGCGGATCGAGCATCTCTGGCACAAGATCTTCCGCAGCTTCACCTACATGGGCAGCCGCGGCGCCGCCGTCGAATGCGTCAGCGCCATCGACATAGCCCTCTGGGACATCCGCGGCAAAGTCCTCGGCAAGCCGATCTACGAGCTGCTGGGCGGAGCGGTGCGCGAAGAGATCGCCCTCTACACTCACCCCAACCAGGCCAAGTTCACTAGCAAGGAGGCTGTGGTCCGCGAAATTCGCGACATCGTCGAGTCCGGACACACCGCGCTCAAGTTCGATCCTTTCCCCCATCAAGGCCGTACCGCCGAAGGCCTGTCGCGCGAACAGCGGGACGGCTACCTCGACGGCAGCATGAGCCGCAAGGACGAGCGCGAAGCGGCCGAGCTCACCGCTTTGGTCCGCGAAACGGCTGGTCCCGATGTCGACATCCTCATCGATGCGCATGGCCGCTTCGACGTTCCGACCGCCATCCGCCTCTGTCGGAGCCTCGAGGAGGCCGGCCAGATCGACTGGTTCGAGGAGCCTTGCCCGCCCGAGAGCCTCAACGCCCTCAAGCAGGTGCGTGAGAAGGTCAGTGCCGCCATCTCGTGGGGCGAGCGCGGCCACACGAAGTGGGATTTCGTGCCGGTGCTCGAGAACAAGCTCGCCGACTACATCATGCCCGACGTCACTTGGACAGGAGGCATCACCGAGCTCAAGAAGATTTCCGCCCTTTGCGAAGCCTACTACATCCCGGTCTCGCCACATGACGCCGCGGGTCCAATCAATGTGGTTGCGGGAGCGCAGGTGATGATGACGGTTCCCAACTTCTACAAGCTCGAAACCTCGGAGTGGAACCTGAGCAAATACGATCATCTCATCGACAGACCGCTCGACGTTTCGAACGGCAGCCTCAGGCTGACGTCGAAACCCGGTCTCGGTGTCGAAATGAACCGCGACTACCTTCAGGCCCATGAAATTGAGCTGAACTAACAACGCTCAGTGGCCGTTCGGAGCAATGGGTCCCCGCCGATAAGAATGAGGATAAGTCATGCCAAAGATGGACGAGGCCGACGAGGCCCTCGATCGGGTGAACACGAATTCCAAGCCGTCCGACCTTCGCATCACCGACATGCGGGTGGCCGAAATCGTCGGCGCGCCGTTCACCTCGGCGCTGCTCAAGATTTACACCAACCAGGGCATCGTCGGGCTTGGCGAGGTGCGCGACGGCGCAAGCGCCACCTACGCGCTGATGTTGAAGAGCCGGCTCCTGGGCGAAAATCCCTGCGATATCGACCGCCTGTTCCGACGCATCAAACAGTTCGGTGGCCATGGGCGGCAGGGCGGCGGCGTGTCGGCGGTTGAGATTGCGCTCTGGGATCTCGCCGGCAAGGCCTATGGCGTCCCCATCTACCAGATGCTCGGCGGCAAGTTTCGCGATCACGTGCGTATCTATTGCGATACCGACGCCGAGAAACCGAGCGGCACCGAGACCGGCAAGCGCCTCAAGGAGCGAATGGACCGCGGCTTCACCTTCTTGAAGATGGACTTGGGCTTGACCCAGATCGCTCATATCCCGGGCGCGGTGGTCGCGCCCGCCGGCGCGCTCGAAGGGTTTCGCGGCAATCCGCGCGGCCGCGGCGGCTCGTTCGAGGAGCGCAAGGCCCGCAACCTCGCCTATGACGCGCAGAACGTGCAGCATCCGTTCACAGGTCTGCATTTCACTGACAAGGGTATCGATCTGCTCGAGCAGTATATCCACGAGGTGCGCGAAGTCATCGGATACGAGATCCCGCTCGCTATCGACCATGTCGGCCACATCTCGCTGCAGGACGGCATACGCCTGTCGCGCCGCATCGAGAAATACGTCCCTGCCTGGCTCGAGGATGTGATCCCATGGCAGTACACCGAGCAATACCGGCAACTGCAGGACGCCACCACGGTGCCGATCTGCACGGGCGAGGACATCTATCTCAAGGAGGCCTTCGAGCCTCTGCTCAACAGCGGCGGCCCCTCCGTTATCCACCCGGACCTGCTCACCAGCGGAGGCATCCTCGAGACCAAGAAGATCGGCGACATGGCGCAGGATCACGGCATCGCCATGGCCATCCATATGGCTGAAAGTCCAATCGCCGCGATGGCCGCCGCACATGTCGCGACCGCGACCGAAAACTTCCTTGCGCTCGAATACCACTCTGCCGATGTCGACTGGTGGGACGACATCGTCACCGGCATTCCCAAGCCGCTCGTCAAGGACGGCTTCATCACCGTTCCGGACAAGCCGGGTCTGGGGATCGACGACGTCGTCGACCAGGTGATCTTGCAGCATCTGCAGCCGGGTGTCACCGGCATCTGGCAGCCCACGGATCACTGGGACAACGAGTATTCCTGGGATCGTACCTGGAGCTGAGGCGAAGAGAGCCGAAGATGAAGATCACCGACCTCCGCTGCGCCGTTATCGGCAAGCACCCCATCGTCCGCGTCGTCACCGACGAGGGCCTCCATGGCCTTGGCGAAGTCGAGTTCACCAAGAGCTACCTCAAGCCCTTTGTGCTGCATTTCCGCGAGGCGCTGATCGGCGAGGATCCGACCGACGTCGAGCGGGTGATGCTGAAGATCCGCCAACGCGGCTCTTTCAAGCCCTATGGCGCGGCGGTGAGCGCCATCGAGCATGCCCTGTGGGACATAGCCGGCAAGGCCGCGGGCGTGCCGGTCTACAAGCTGCTTGGCGGCAAGGTGCGCGACAAGGTGCGCGTCTATAACGGCTCGATCCGCCGGAAGCGCACGGGCGATCGGCCGGAGGATTACGCCGCCGACGTCAAATGGATGATGGAGCAGCCGCAGAACTTCTTCATGATCAAGCAGGGAATCTCGTTCCACTCCAACATGAAGGACTCCATCGAGGGCTTCCATTACGGCGTGACCCAGAAGAAGGCCGGCTATCACGGTGCCATGGATCAGGGGGTGATCAGCGAGCGCGGTTTCAATCACATGCTCGACTGTGTGATCGCGATGAAGGAAGTGCTGGGCGACAAGGTCAGCCTGGCGCTCGACTGCGGCCCGGGCTGGATGCTGCCCGATGCGATCAAGTTCGCCCGCGCGGTCGAGAAATACAATTTGATGTGGCTCGAGGACATGCTCACAGGCGACTATGTGCCGTGGGTCAATCCGCAGGCTTATCGGGAGCTGACCACCTCCACCTCGACGCCGATCCATACCGGTGAGCAGATCTACCTGCGGCACAATTTCAAGGAGCTGATCGAGACGCAGGCGGTGCGCGTCATCGGCCCCGATCCTACCGATGTCGGCGGCATTGCCGAGCTCAAATGGGTCGCCGAGCACGCCTACATGCACTCGATCCTGATGGCGCCGCACGGCACCGCGAACGGCCTGCTCGGCCTCGGTGCGCTTATCAATGTCTGCGCCACCTTGCCCGCCAACTACATCGCCTTCGAGTATCCGAGCGCCTCCGACCCCTGGTGGGAGGACCTCGTCATCGGCCTGCCGTCGCAGATCGTGAAGGACAGCATGGTGGACCTGCTGGAAGCGCCGGGGCTGGGTCTCGATATCGACGCCGAAGCAGCCAGGAAATATCTCAGGGAAGAGGATGCAGGCTTCTTCGACTGAAGAACCTCTCCTCTTTCGCCAACCTGCACGACGCGGACCGCTTCACGCATATTGGCTGTCAGACCGCTCTCGGCCCTGAAGGCGCAGCGCGACATCGGCTCCGGATAGGCCTCGCGCGCCAGCAAAATTCACAGCGTGTCAGAAAAACGAAATTGTCCGCTGCCTCTCCAGTCGTAATTGTCCCAACGAGGCGAACGGCTCGGGTGTCTTGGGAGGATTCCGGAGCAGCCGGTCGCCTGAGGAAGGCGCCAACCACAGGCTGCCTGGGAGGAAGAAAATGCCTGGTTCGGGCAAATCGGACGGCAGGCGCCTTGGCTCAAGGCGTCGCAGGAACTCGTGGTCGTTGCGATCTCGATCGTCCTTTTGATCGTGTTCTCGGCGACGCTCAACAATTTCCTGAGCCAAGGGAACATCATCGCCATCCTCAAGAACGTCTCGATCCTCGGCACGCTGGCAGTCGGCATGGGTCTGATTGTGGTCGGCCGCGGCATCGACCATCATCACCGCGCGGGGCTATGTGCATCACTCTTTTTCCGAGCAACTGATGAACCTGATCCGCACCAATCTGCGCGAGCTCGCCCACTGACGTTTCCGGCGCGTTCGGCTTAGTCAGTCTGAATCCAGACCGACTTGGTTTCCAGATATTCGTGCAGATGCTCGACGCCGCCCTCGCGGCCGTAGCCGGACATCTTCATGCCGCCGAACGGCACGGCCGGGTCGATGGCGTGGTACATGTTGACCCAGACTGAGCCGGCCTTGACGCGCCGCGCGAGTTTGTGCGCCGTGCCGAGATTGGTGGTGAAGATACCGGCCGCCAGACCGTAAGGCGTTGCGTTGGCCCGCGCGACGGCCTCATCCAGCGTGTCGAAGGGCATCGCTGAGATGACCGGCCCGAAAATCTCTTCCCGCGCGATCGTCATCTTGTCCGACACCGCGCCGAAGACGGTCGGCGCGATGAAGTTGCCGCCGTCATAGAGCTCGCCCGTCAGCCGCGATCCGCCGGCAACCAGTTCAGCGCCCTCGTCGCTGCCGGCCTTGATGTAGCCTTCCACCTTGCCGGCCTGCCTTGCATTGATGAGCGGGCCGATTTCGGTTTCCGCCTCGATACCGTGGCCGATGCGCAGCTTGCCGGCAAACTCGGCGACCCGGCGGACGAACTCGTCGTGGATCTCGCGCGCCACGAACAGCCGCGAGCCGGCAATGCAGATCTGGCCCGAATGCACGAACACCGCCATGGCCGCGACCGGAACCGCCTTGTCGATATCGGCGTCGCGGCAGACGATGATCGGCGACTTGCCGCCAAGCTCCAGCGAAACGCGCTTGAGGTTGGTGACACCCGCCCGCGCGATCGCTTGACCAGTAAGCGTCGAGCCGGTGAAGACGATCTTGTTGACATCCGGGTGCTCGGCGAGCCGCGCGCCGGCCTCGGCACCGGTTCCGGTGACGACGTTGACGACGCCGTCGGGCACGCCGGCTTCCTGCATAAGCCGCGCGATCAGCAGCGGCGTCAGCGACGCCTCCTCCGACGGCTTCAGCACGATGGTGCAGCCTGTGGCCAAAGCCGGCGCGATCTTCCAGACCGAGGCGGCGGTCGGGGCATTCCAGGGAATGATCGCGCCGACCACGCCGACGGGCTCACGCCGGGTGAAGGTGACGATCTCGCCCGGAATGGAATTGTCGATCGCCTCGCCATGCAGCGCGGTCGCCATGCCGCCATAGAAGCGCAGCATGCCGATGACCCGGCGCCGGTTGGCCAGCGTGCGCGTGATCGGCAGCCCCATGTCGAGCGTGTCGGAGACGCTGAGTTCTTCCCAATGCTTCTCGAACAGATCGGCGATCCTGAGCAGCACGCATTGCCGCTCGTAGGGCGAGAATTTCGACCAGGGGCCTTCGAAGGCCGCGCGCGCCGCCGCCACCGCCGCGTCGACATCGGCGGCTCCGCCACGCGGCACCGTCGCCAGCACTTCGCCCGTCGCCGGGTTCAGCGCTTGCATCTCCTGGCCGGACTGCGCCGCGACCCACTTGCCGCCGATGAACATCGGCCGGGACTCGCCATGGTAGAGCGTCGTGGCCTTCGCCCTCGGGTCGAAGTTCAGCGTCATCGTCTCCTCCTGGCAATTTCGCGCCGACTATTACTCCCGGTGCGGACGACCTCAAACAAGGAAAGCTAAAAGGGCGTTCAGATAATCGGACTGTGCAACGCGCGCGTCTTCCCCGATGGTTCCGGCAACGGAGGACCAGATATGAGACTTGCTGGCAAAGTCGCCATCGTCACCGGTGGCGGATCGGGATTTGGCGAAGGCATCGTCAACAAATTCGTGGCAGAGGGCGCGTCGGTCGTGCTGATGGACCGTGACGAAGCCGCCGCGGTGCGCGTCAGCCGCGAAGCCGGCGACAAGGTGCGGCCGATCGTCGGCGACGTCTCGACGCTGGAGAGCTTTGCGGCCGCCGCCGATCTGGCCCGCTCGGCCTTCGGCGGGCTCGACATACTGGTCAACAATGCCGGTGTCGCGCAGCCGCCCTTGCCCCTGGAGACGATGGACGAAGGCCTGTTCGACCGCATCGCCAACGTCAACATGCGTTCGATATACAACGGCGCTCGCGCGGTGGTTCCGCATTTCAAATCCATCAAGTCCGGCGCCATTCTCAATTTCGCCTCCACCGGCGGCGTCTCGCCGCGCCCGAACCTCACCTGGTACAACGCTTCCAAGGGCTGGGCGATCGCCGCCACGCGGGCGATGGCGGTGGAACTCGCGCCGTTCGGCATCCGCGTCAACGCAATCAACCCAGTCGCCGGCGACACGCCGCTTCTGTCCACCTTCATCGGCTCCGGCGAGGAAAACCGCGCCCGCGTCGTCGCCACCATTCCGATCGGCCGGCTGTCAACGCCGCAGGACATGGGTAACGCCGCCGCTTTCCTCTGCTCCGACGAAGCCAGCATGATCACCGGCGTCGACCTCAATGTCGACGGCGGCAAATGCATCTGAACATCCCTGGGGGATTTGGCGATGAAGGATGTCTACCAGATCGCGGTCGTGCATGGCGACGGCATCGGCCCCGAGGTGTGCGCCGCGGCGGTCGAGGTGGTGAAGGCGGCGCTTGGGCCGGGCTGCCCTCTGCGTTTTACCGAGCATCCCGCCGGAGCAGCGCATTTCCTGAAGACCGGGCAGAGCTTTCCCGAGCCGACCTTCGAGGCTTGCCGCGCGGCCGATGCGATCCTGCACGGCGCGGGCGGGCTGCCCGGCGTGGTGTATCCGGACGGCACGGAGGCGGGTCTGGACTTCACGCTTCGGCTGCGCTTCGAACTCGACCTCTACGCCAACATCCGCCCATCAGGCTCTTCGAAGGCGTGACGAGCCCGCTCAGCGGCGTGAAGGCCGGCGACATCGACTACGTCATCCTGCGCGAAAACAGCGAGGGGCTTTACGCTGCGCGCGGGGCAGGGGCGCTGCTGCGCGGCGAAGTGGCGGTCGACACGCTCGTGCAAACGCGTGCCGGGATCGAGCGCATCGTCCGCAAGGCCTTCGAGCTGGCGCGCCAGTCGAACGGCGCACCTCGCGACGGCGTGCGGCGGGTGACCTGCTGCGACAAGGCCAACGTGCTGCGCAGCTACGCCTTTTTCCGCTCTGTCTTCGACGAGGTGGCGAAGGACTACCCCGACATCGCCACCGAACATGCGCTGGTCGACGCCATGGCCATGCACCTCGTGCTGAAGCCAGGCCATTTCAACGTCATCGTCAGCGAGAACATGTTCGGCGATATCCTCTCGGACCTGGCGGCGGCGACAGTCGGCGGAATGGGAATGGCACCCTCGGCGGAGGTCGGCGACGCAAAGGGCTTCTTCCAGGCCGCGCACGGGTCCGCGCCGGATATTGCCGGCAAGGGGATCGCAAATCCCTACGGGACGATCCTGTCGCGGCGGCCATGCTCGACTGGCTCGGCCGCGGACATGACGACGAAAGGCTGCGCCGGGCCGCCGAACAAATCCGCCGTGTGACGGAAGCCTGTCTGGCAAGCGGACTGCTCAGCGCCGATCTGAGGGGCAGGTCATCGACCGCCGAGATCACAGGGAACGTCTGCGACCGGCTCGCGGCTTGAGGCGATGAGGCGGCTCGATCGCAACGTATCGGTGGAGGATTTTCGCCAATTGGCACGCCGCCGGTTGCCGAAATCTGTCTTCGAGTTCGTCGACGGCGGGGCAGGCCAGGAACTGACCTTGCTGGACAACCGCGCCGGCTTCGAGCGTATCCGGCTGCTGCCCCGTGTTTTGACCGACGTGTCCCGGCCGGATTTGACTACGACATTGTGGTCCAAGACCTATCCGACGCCGCTGGTGATCAGCCCGATGGGATCCTGCGCGCTGGTGCGCCCTGGCGCCGATGTCGCGATTGCCACGGCGGCAGCGGCTCGGGGCATTCCCTACACGCTGTCGACCATGGCGACGACCGGCATCGGGCGGATGGCAAGGGCCGTCCAGGGGCCGCTTTGGTTCCAGCTCTATGTGCTGAAGGATTTCGATTTCAATCGCCGGCTGGTGCGTCAGGCGGAGGAGTTCGGATATTCCGCACTCGTTGTCACCGTCGACCTCCAGACGGGCGGCAAGCGCGAAAAGGATCTGAGGAACGGAATTTCGATCCCGCTGCGGCCTTCCCCGCGGCACCTGATCGAAGGGATCGCGCATCCGGGATGGTCGCTTCGATTGCTTCGCGACGGCTTCCCGCAATTCGAGAATGTTCGCGGCTATCTCGGCGACACCAGCGCGGG
Source organism: Mesorhizobium sp. (assembly GCA_004020545.1). Lineage (GTDB taxonomy): Bacteria > Pseudomonadota > Alphaproteobacteria > Rhizobiales > Rhizobiaceae > Mesorhizobium. Next base: position 34,483 of record SAQE01000048.1, read on the forward strand.
GCTGACGATTGCCGCGCGCGTCGGCCGCAATCTCCATGCCGGTTTCGATTGGAATGACTTTCGCACGATCCGCGACTGGTGGAAGGGGCCGCTGATCGTCAAGGGCGTCCTGCACCCCGGCGATGCGGCGGGATTAATTGCGGAGGGCGCGGACGGGATCTGGGTGTCCAACCACGGCGGTCGCCAATTGGACGGGGCGGTTTCGAGCATTGACGCGATCACAACGGTGCGGGATGCGGTCGGCGGCCGGGTTCCGATCCTGATCGATTCCGCCATCCGGACCGGCATGGACGTCATCAAGGCAAAAGCCCGCGGAGCGGCGGTCGCCGCCATCGGCCGGGCGGCGCTGTTTGGAGCCGTGGAGGGACGAGCAGGCGTCGAGCGGGTCTTGGATGTCTTGCTCGACGAAATCGCGACCGGTCTGAAACTATGCGGTGTGCCCAGTTTTCAGCAGGTTGGCTCGGACTTGATTTCTCCAGCCCTCGCAGGCTGAGCGGGTGCCAGTGGGAGGAGTATGACCGCAGCGACGTGTTGAGGGTTAGCCAAAGTCGACATCGGCGAACATACATGGATCCTATTGAATTCATTGGTTTACGGTGGGCTGCCGAGGCCCCATCGAGGTAGAAGGATCGCGCGAGCGATGCTGGGTGCGATCAACGCATTGCGCCTGTTGGGGAGCGAACCTGGTGCACGGCAAACTGGCGGTCTGAGTCACGCTTGAAATGTCATGCTGCAGAATGCAACGACTTGGACTCGCTTGCGGTTGCGAACTTGACGCTGGCTTCGAAGCCGGACTGCGTTCCGGGCCTCGGCGATTTGAGGATGAGTGGGCTGCCCATGCGGTCGGCGATCGTCGAAACGATCGACAACCCGATCCCGCTGCCGCGGGCCAGAGTTCCGCCCCGCTCGAAACGGTTTGCCAGTCTCGCCAGTGTCTCGGGCGATACGACAGGTCCGTCATTTGACACAGTCAGCAGCCCATCTGGGTCAAGGGTGACTTCGACTGGCGAGGAGTCGCTGCCATAGCGCAGGGCATTCTCAATGAGGTTGCGGCATAGGATGCCGGTGGCATCGGGATCGATGTCGCACATCACGGGAGTTTCCGGCATGCGCAGGATGACCCTTTCCTGTGGCACGCTCCTTCGCAAGTCGTCGACCACGACGCGCAGGGCAGCGCGCAGGTCGGACGTTCGTTCCAATCGAAGCCGGCTGCCTTCCGCCCGCGCGAGTTGCATCAGCCGCTCGGCTCGCGCAGTCAGCCGCTTGAGCGTCGCCTCGATGTCTGCTCCCCGCTGGGCGGTTTGTGGTTCCGTGGTTTCCTTCCGGATACGCTGGGCCTGAGCGATCGCGCCGGCGAGCGGGGTCCTGAGTTCATGGGCGGTGTTGGTGGCGAGGCTGCGTTCTGCTTCGAAGGCGGCTCTGAGCCTTTCGAGCAGCGCGTTCAATGTGACAGCCAGTGGCGCGACCTCGCTGGGCAGGTCATCGGATGCCACAGGCCCGAGGTCCTTCTCGCTCCGGGTTTCGAGTTGTTCCCGGAACGCCCGCAGCGGCCTCATGCTTCTCCGAACCGCGAGCACTATGGCGGCGAAGGCGGCCGGGATTATCAGAAGGATCGGCAGGCCGAGACCCATCTGGACATCCCTCACCACCTGAGCCCGATGGGCGAGCGGCTCGGCCATCGTGATGCGAACGGTCCCCTGCAGGGCCTCTTCGCTGTACAGGCGATGCGTCGCTGTCCGGCCGAACCCGGGCCCTTCATAGGGCGCAAAAACAGAGACGTCAGCCGCGTGGGACTGAAGCAGCACGTTGCCCTTGTCGTCGCGGACCACGTAGGTGAGAAGCTCGTCATGGCTGCGGATTGCGCCAAGCCGCTGGCTGCCGACATCTGGATTCTCGCGGCCTACGATGTCCAGGACCGCCAAGGGAAGCAGGCGTTGCGCGGTCTCCTGGAGGGAGGAATCGAAGACGTCCTCGATCCCGTGCCGCAGCAGGACAGCGGTCGTCCACGCCGCGCCGACCCAGATCACGAGCAGAACCGCCCCTAGCGACAGGAGGAGCCTGCCCTGAAGGCTTCGGGGACTCCTCATGCCAGGGCCAGCCTGTAGCCGAGGCCTCGTTCGGTCTCGATGAGGTCGCTGCCGAGCTTCTTGCGCAGCCTGCTGACATGGACCTCGATCGTGTTGCTCTCCACCTCGGCATCGAAGTCGTAAAGCTTCTCCTCGAGCTGCGCCTTCGAGAGCAGCTGGCCTGGTCGTGTCAGGAACGCCTCCAGCAGTGCCCATTCGCGGGCTGTCAGCTGAACGGCCTTGCCGTCCCGACGCACGCTCCGGCGGGCAAGGTCGATGTCGAGCGACCGAAGACGGATGATGGGGTTGGGATTGCCGGAATATCGGCGCGCGACCGAGCCAATGCGCGCCGACAGTTCATCGAGATCGAACGGCTTGACGATATAGTCGTCGGCCCCGGCGGTCAGGCCTTCAATCCTGTCGGACACCTGGTCGAGCGCTGTCAGGATGATGATGGGCGTGACATCCCCGGCCGCCCTCAGTGCACGAAGGAACGCGATCCCCCGTCCGTCGGGGAGCATCAGGTCAAGCAGGATCAGGTCGTAGGCCGCGCCCGCCATAGCGTCCCGGGCCGCGTCTATTCGGCTGACCCAGTCGATCGAATGGCCGTCACCGGCGATCTGGTCGCGCACGGCCGCGCCCAGCACGCTGTCGTCCTCTATCAGCAGGATTCGCATTGTCGTTCGCCTTTCGCGGCCGCTGCCTTCCTTGGCGGACGTTCCTGACGTCACGCTGAAGCGGATTGCGCGCGATCTTCAGGATACCGTCAGCTTGGCCCTGCACTTTGCGTTGGCGCAAATCCGGTCGGAACGGAGTCCAGCCCATGCGGCTTGCCCTGACAATTCTCGCATGTGTCGCGGCCCTGCATGCGGGGCCGGCACTAGCCGATGACGAATGCTTCGTGCCGATGGCGGACTGGAAGCCGAGGGAGGCCGTGGCCGCTCTTGCGGCCCAGCATGCCTGGACGGTGCGCCGGATCAAGATCGACGACGGCTGCTATGAGATCGACGGCACCGATGCTCAGGGGCAGCGGATTGAGGTGACCGTCCATCCATCGACCCTCGAAATCATCCAAATCGAACCCAGGGACGGCGCCGATCATCGGCACCGCGACGAAGAAGGCCGCCATGACGATCAATGACTTTGCCTCGACCCAGTCCGAATCCCAAGACACCGACGCGCAGCGGATTCGAGTCTGGGACCCGTTGGTCCGTCTCTTCCACTGGAGCCTCGTCTGCGCGTTTGCAACGGCATGGCTTACCGCCGAAGATATCCAGCCCGTTCACCAGCTTGCTGGATACGCGGTCGCCGGTCTCGTCGGCTTGAGAGTCATATGGGGTCTCGTCGGCAGCCGCTACGCCCGCTTCACCCAGTTCGTCCGCGGACCCGCCCAGACGCTCTCCTATATCGGCGACATGGTGGCAGGCAGGGAGCGGCGCTACCTGGGCCACAATCCCGCCGGCGCGGCGATGGTCGTGGCGATCCTGGTGACGCTAACCGGGACGGCCTTCACAGGATGGCTTCTGGAAGCGCCGGACCGCGCCGCAGCCGCCGTCGGACAGGTGCAGATCGTCACCCCCGCATTCGCGGACAACGATGGCAACGAGGCTGAAGCCGGGACAGGCGGCGACCTGGAAAGGCGGACCGGAAGCCCGCTCAAGGAGGTCCACGAAACCCTTGCCAACCTGATGCTCCTGCTGGTCGCGCTGCATGTCGGCGGAGTGGCGCTGGCATCGTTCCGTCATCGCGAGAACCTGGTCCGGGCGATGGTCACGGGCCGCAAGAGGCCTCCCACTCCCGGCGACATCGTCTGAGTGTGGGCATCTCGCAGTAGAGAGCCAATCCGGCCCCGTCGTTTCGGCGGGGCCTTTCGATTCCTGACGGCAAGCTGAAGCAGAAAATCCATTCCCTTCAGGAGGGGATCAGGCCGGGCCGTCAGAGCGGCGCCAGCAGAAAAAGGAGATCCTGCCATGAAAAAGACCATTGCCATCTTGCTCGCGTCGACGGGGCTGATCGCCGCGATCGGCCTTCCCGCGTGGAGCGCGATACGCGGCGCTGTCCCGTTCGAACGGCTGCACGATAAGGCCTCGGCCACCTCCCACGACGCAGGGGCGCCGCCGGTGCTGGTCAGCAACGATGACAGCGTTGGCCGTGATCATGAACGCCGACTGCGCCGTGGGGACGATAACGACCATGATGAGGGCGATGAAGAGGATGATGATGACGACGACGGCGGCAACGCCTCAGGCCCGGCTCCGGCCGGAAGCGTGGCTCCCCCGAACAACGGCCTCTTCGGCACCGGCGCGATGCCCAAGGTTCAGGTGAACTGAGCCGACGGCCCGCACCACGCCAGATCAAGGAAACAGCACAATGAGAACCATTTTCGCCGCCCTGGCCCTGGCCACGGCGCTGACGCTTCCCGGCATGGCCATGGCGCGGCCGGTAACCCTTGCCGCCACGCTGAAGAGCTATGGCGGCAACGGAGCCTACCTCGCCATCTATGTCACGGACCCCAAGGGGGCCTATGCCGGCAGCCTCTGGGTGGCCGGAACCAAGTCCAAGTACTACGAGCACCTGTCCGACTGGTATCGCGCGACAGGCGGCAACACGGCCGAGATCAACGGCATCACCGGAGCGAGCGTGGGTGCCGGCCGCCGGCTGGAGATCACGCTCGACCTTGCCGACGCGCTCTTTGACGCGGGCTATACCGTTCACATCGACGCGGCCGCCGAGGACATGCGCGATAGCCCCAACGAGATCGCCGTGCCGCTGACGGCCCAGGGGGCGGGACAGTCCGTCCCGGGCCGCCGCTACATCGCGAACTTCAGCTACGACCTGTAAGGGGACCGCGTCGATGATTCGTGCCCTTCACCGTTGGCTGGGCCTGCCGGCTTTGGTCCTCGTGACGCTCCTCGCCGTCAGTGGTACGGCGCTGTCCGTCTTCCCGGCGGCGGAGCGGATTTCTGCGCCGCAGGCGGAACAGGCGATGAGCGTCGCAGACCTTGCCGCGCGCATCAAGGCCGCCTTCCCGGAGGTCGAGCAGATCCGGCGCTCGCCCTCCGGGCGCATCACCGCCTACTGGTTCGACGGCGGCACGCCGGCATCGGCCGTTATCGACCCGGCTACAGGAGCCGCTACGGCTTCGGCCGATCCCAATCCGGTGCAGCGCTGGCTCACCAACCTGCACCGCTCGCTGTTTCTTGATGACGCCGGCCGCATCGCCATGGCGGCGGGAGCGGCGGCGATGCTCGTCCTCGCCATTTCTGGTTCCATGCTCATCGCGCGGCGCGCCGGCGGATGGAGACGCTGGTTTGCCCCGCTCCGGGGGCCGCTGGCAGGGCGCCTCCATGTCGAGCTTGCGCGGGGCGCTGTACTCGGCCTTCTGCTGTCGTCGGCAACGGCCCTTTGGATGACGGCCTCGACCTTCGGGTTCCTTCCCGACAAGGCGGTCGTTCCGGAACTGCCTTCTGGAGTAAGCGGCACGACCGACGCACCGCTGGCATCGATGCCGCTGCTCGCGGCGACGCCCGTCTCGAGTCTGCGTGAGCTGAGCTTCCCTAATCCCGGAGACGCCACCGATGTCTTTACGCTCAAGACCGACGGCGGGATCGGCTACCTCGACCAGGGAACTGGGGCCACTCTCGGCTGGGCTGGCTTGAGTGGTTGGACGCGCGTCTCCGAAACCATTTACATGCTCCACACCGGACAGAGCGCAGCACTTCTCGGCCTGTTTCTAGGGCTCACGGCGCTTGCTGTCCCAGTCATGGGCGCTACGGGACTCCTCCTCTGGCTGACAGGCCTCAAAGGTCGACCCAGGATCCGCGACAACGCCGCGCCGGGTTGCGCGGAGACGGTCCTCCTCGTCGGAAGCGAGGGCGGCAGTACCTGGGGGTTTGCCGCGACATTGCACTCAGCGCTTACCCGTGCCGGGCAGCGTGTCCACACCGCGCCGATGTCGGCGTTCGACCCCGGCCGCTTTTCCGGTGCGCGACGATACGTCGTTCTTGCCGCGACCTATGGCGACGGCGACGCTCCTGCTTCGGCGAAAGGATTCCTGGATCGATTGGCCGGGCTTTCCGCAGCGCCCGCAGCGAGACTGGCGGTGCTTGGCTTCGGCGACCGGAGTTTCCCGGCCTTCTGCGCCTACGCCAGGGCGGTTGCCGCTGCCGCGGAAGGCAGGGGCTGGCCGCTTCTTCTGCCCTTCGAATCGGTGGACCGCCAATCGCCGCAGGAGTTCGCTCGCTGGGGCCTTGCACTCGGCGCAGCGCTCGGCATCGACCTGGAACTGAACCACCTGCCCGTTCGCCCCGAGGTCAAAGAGCTGATGCTTGTTTCGCGCCGCGACTATAGCGACGATGTCCAGGCCCCGACCGCGATCCTGCGCTTTGCCTTGCCAAGCCTGTCCGCATGGCGGCGCCTGACAAGACGTGGATTCGCCCGCTTCGAGGCTGGAGATCTGCTCGGCATCGTGCCGGAGGCATCGCCTGTGCCACGCTTCTATTCGCTCGCCTCGGGCAGCCGGGACGGGTTCTTGGAGATTGTGGTGCGCAAGCATGCCGGCGGCATCTGCTCGGGTGAACTCATGGCGCTCGAACCGGGCAAGACGGTCGCTGGTTTCATCCGCCCCAACCCGACGTTCCGCCTCCGACGCGACAGAGTTCCCCTTGTCCTGATCGGAGCGGGCACCGGAATAGGACCGCTTGCCGGCTTCATCCGCGCCAACACCTCGCGGCGGCCGATCCACCTTTTCTTCGGCATGCGACTTCCAGGAAGCGATTTCCTTTACCGCGAGGAACTGGAAGCCTGGGCGGCGGCTGGCCGGCTCTCCAGCCTGTCCACCGCGGTCTCGCGCGGGGCGCGGCCGCGCTACGTTCAGCACGCGCTCACGGCCGAGCAACTTGAAGTCGTCCGCGCGATACGTGAGGGCGCGCGGGTCATGGTCTGCGGCGGGAGGCAAATGGCGGCCGGGGTGGCCGAGGCGTTGACACGGATACTTGAACCGCTCGGCCTGTCGCCCGCGATCTTGAAGGCGGAGGGGCGCTATGTCGAAGATGTCTACTGAGATTGTGCGGCAGGCCCTCAACGGGCCGACAATGGGCACGCGCTGGTCCGCGCTTTTCCACGTTCCGTCCGGCTTTGACCCAGGAGCTATCCATGCGGCCCTGCAGGCCGCGGTTGACGAGGTCGACGCGCAGATGTCGACATGGAAACCTGATAGCGACCTGATGCGCCTCAACCGCAGTCCAGTGCAGCAGTGGATGAGGGTTCCAGGACGCCTTCTCGACGTGATCCGGCTGGGGCTGAAAGTTGGCCGGGCTTCCGGCGGCGCTTTCGACATCGGGATGGGCGACGCGGTGACCGCGTGGGGCTTCGGCCCGGGCGAAGCCAGCCCGGACCGCATCCGCGGCGCGATGCAGGCCAGGCGCGTGCCGGCCCAAGATGCGCTGGAGATCGACGGAGCCGGGCTCCGCAAGCGCGTGCCAATTGCGCTCGACCTCAACGGCGTCGCCAAGGGATATGGCGTGGATCGTCTTGCCGAGGTTCTCGGCGGCTTCGACAAATGCGATGGGCTCGTGGGGATCGACGGCGAGATGCGGGCCATGGGCGTGAAGCCCGATGGCGAGGCCTGGACGGTCGCGGTGGAGGAACCGGACCCGAAGCGCCGCGCGCCGCATTCGATCCTGTCCCTGCGGGATTGTTCCGTAGCCACGTCCGGCGACTATCGCCACTGGGTCGAGGTGCAGGGCCGACGCCTCTCCCACACCATGGACCCGATCCGCGGCGCGCCGCTTATCAAGTCCCCAGCCTCGGTCACCGTGCTCGCGCCAACCTGCGCGGAGGCCGACGCTTGGGCGACCGCGTTCATGGTGCTCGGCCCGGATAAGGGGGGAGAGCTTGCCCGCCGGCTGGGGCTCGATGCCTTGTTCTTGCTTCGCGGTGGAGCGGATAGCATCCGCTCCTGTCGGATCGGCGGCTTGTTCGGGGGCGGACAAATGTCGGTTTCGGCGGAAGCGGGCTGAGCGCGATGGAGCATTCGCCGCGGATGAGCATGCCGCCCGCACCCGGAATCTCCACGTTTTGTCGCCAGGGTGCCGATGTCGTGCTGCTGCAGCCCCACCGGCATCCGACATAATCAATGGCTCCACGGCACGCCATCGACGGGGGGCTGGGCGAAGCGTGGTTGATCAAGCGCTTTTATCAGGTCGGGTTGTGGCGCCGATTCGCCGGAAAATGAAACTTTCCGCGCCCTCCGGCGCTGCCTGTGCCAGCGCGGCGTCGATCAGTATCGCCATGTGGTTGTGGATCGGCGACTTGATGCAGGCTGGATCCGTAGCCGCGGCATCGCCGGCAATCGCCATCGCCTGACACCTGCAGCCGCCCCAGTCGACCTCGCGACGCTCGCAGCTTCGGCACGGCTCCTGCATCCACCCGGTGCCGCGGAAGGCATTGAACGCTGGTGAATCGGTCCAGATTTCGGCAAGCGTGCGCTCTCCGAAGCGCTCGAAGCGAAGCGAAGGAATCGTCTGCGCGGCATGGCATGGCAACACGGTACCGTCCGGAGCTACCATGAACGCATCGCGCGCCCAGCCGCCCATGCACGGCTTGGGATAGATGGCAAAATAGTCGGGCGTGACGAAGTCGATGTTCATGACGCCGGCCAGCCGTTCCTGCGCCGCCGCGACAATGTCCGCCTGCCGCTCGACCGCGGCGCGTTCGGGCATCAGCATATCGCGATTGGCCAGCGCCCAGCCGGCATACTGCACGTTGGCGATCTCGAGCCGCTCCGCGCCCAACGAAAGGGCCAGATCGATGAATTCGGGCACTTCCTCGATGTTGTGACGATGGATCGGCGCATTGATGGTGAGCGGCAGCCCGGCCGCGCGGGCGCGGCGTGCCGTCTCGAGCTTCTTTTCGTGGCTGCCGCCGTGGTTGCCGATACGGTCGGTCGTGGCCGGACGGGCACCCTGAAAGCTTAACTGCAAGTGGTCGAGACCGGCTTCGGCAAAGGCCTCGATGCGGCCTTCGGCAATGCCGACGCCGGCGGTGATCAGGTTGGTGTAGACACCGCGCGCCGAAAGCCCGGCGATCAATTGCTCGAGGTCGCGGCGCAGCGTCGGCTCGCCGCCGGACAGATGCACCTGCAGAACGCCGAGATCGGCGGCCTGCGAGAAGAGATCGAGCCAGGTCTGTGTGTCGAGCTCGCGATTGGCCTTCAGCAATTCGAGCGGGTTGGAGCAGTATGGGCACTGAAGCGGGCAGCGATGCGTCAGTTCCGCCAGCATACCGATCGGAGGGAGAAAGGGCTCGCTCACAGCTTCACCAGCAGCTTGTCCGACCATTCCCGCAGGAAGGCGATGACGTCGGCCGCCACGGCCTCCTGATCGGTGTCATAATCGGAGGCAAGATCGGCGATGATGTGGCCGACCGTGGATCGCCCATCGCAGCGGCGCAATATGTCGAGACTGATTTCGTTCGGCCAGAACACCTTCTCCGGCGAAAGCACGGCGAAGGCGTGCCGCACGGGGTCGTACTGTATGCGCACATGCTTCGGCAGCGATGGCACCGATTGCATTGACACCAGGGCTCTTTCGCGCAGCGTCATCATCAGGCTGCCTCCGGGCGGAAGGCGCCGGGCGGTATGTTTCCCGGTGAGCCATAGGCATGTTGAAGCGCGTCGAGCATGGCCCACAGTATATCGCATTTGAACACCAGCGCATCGATCGCCTGCTGCTGGCGTTCGGCCGTATCGGCATGGCCGAGCACGTAGGCGAGGGCGAACTCGGCGTCGCGCGATGCCTGTTGGGGCCGTCGGCTGAAATAGCCCAGCGTGTCCTCGGTGATGTAATCGTATTTGGCCAGCATCGCCGGCACCCGCTCACCGATGATGGTCGGCGAGAACATCTCGGTCAGCGACGATGCGACCGCTTCGAGCAGCGTGCGGTTCGTGCAGAAGGAAAGATAGGCGCCGACGGCGAAACGGGTCGCCGGCAGCGCCAGCCTTTCGCTCTTGACGGCTTCGGCATCGAGCCCGAGCGAGGTGGCCAGATGCAGCCAGCGCGCGATGCCGCCGCTCCAGCCGTCCTCGCCGTCGTGGTCCTCGATGCGTTTGCGCCAGGCGGCGCGAAACGCCGGATCCTCGGCACGCGCCAGGATCATGGCGTCCTTGCGCGGAATGACGGCCTGGTAGCAATAGCGGTTCAGCGCCCAGGCCTGCATTTCGGCCTTCGACAGGGCGCCACCGGTCATTCTGTGATGGAAAGGATGATGGTTGTGATAGCGCTCGTCACCGACCTGCCGCAGCACGGCCTCAAGCTCGCTCTTGGACAGGCCACCTTTGGCTGCATCGTGAAAATCGCTCAAAATTCCATCTCCATCCCATCGCTGGCGACTTCCCAGCCAGCCGCTTTGACCGCCGCGTGCTCGGCGGAATTCTCGTCGAGAACCGGATTGGTGTTGTTGATATGGACGAAGACACGGCGGCCGATCTTCACATCGGCCAAGCCGGCGATCGAACCCGCTTCTCCAGACATTGCGATGTGGCCCATGCGCGCACCGGTTTTCGGGCCGACGCGGGCAATGATCATCTCGTCGTCTGTGAAGAGAGTACCGTCGAACAGCAGGCAGGCGGCATCGACCAGACGAGCGCGGAGCGCAGCATCGATGCGCGCGCAGCCCGGGATATAGAAGACAGCGCCGCGGCTGCCGGCCCCGGTGATACGGACTCCGATCGTGTCGCCCGTATCGGAGCTGAAGTCGGCGCCGGGATCGTCTCTTTGCTCGAGATAGAGTGCGATCTTCCCAGGCACGGGAAAGCTTTCCACGACCACGCCGGTCTCGCGGCCGTCCGCATCGCGGATCGCCAGTTCCTCCGTCGGCGTCAGGAGGCGCCGCGGCACGATCTGCGGATCGAGAACATTGAAGATCGAATTCGCCTCCAGCGTCGCCAGCACCTGTGCCGTTGCATAGATTGCGAAAGGCTGTCGTTCTCGCAGGCTGAGCAGGCCGGCGATATGGTCGACGTCGGCGTTGGTCAGCACCACCGCGCGGATGGGCGTCGAGCGCAGCGGAGCGTCGTCTGCGGGCTGCAGTTCAGGCGTTTGCGCAATCTGCTGGCGAATGTCGGGCGACGCGTTGAAGAGAACCCAGCCAGTCCCGTCCGCCGATGCGGCAATGGACGATTGGGTTCGTGAATGCACGCCTGCCGTCCCGCTGCGAGCCGCGCGGCTCAGGCGATAGTTGCAGTTCCATTGCGGAAAGCCGCCTCCCGCCGCCGATCCGATGATCTTCACGCGCATAACAGTGCCTGTTCCGCGGCCCATTCGACCGGCAGGAAGTTCACGGCGGCAAACAGTTTCGCGCCCGCATCTCCCGCGGCAAAGCCCGCCGCGAAGACCTCACACGGCAAGGAGGTGCATGCCCCTGTTGCCAGGGACATGCACCTCTGCGGCCTACTTCCTGGGAGGAATTTCAGCAGGCAGATACCGCGAAATTTCGAAGCCCGCAGCAACCTGGCACATGGTCGGTTTCTTCCAGCTCTTCTTCTTCATCGTACTCTCCTCTTCTGCCAGCCCGAAGGGCCGGTCATGTCGTTGGCGCCATTGCGGGCAATGCAATGGCTCGTCCATCACCTCACAAATGGACAAATGAAACACTGCGTTCTCAAACACCTAAAAAACAAAAGCAAAGGCACAACCATCTGCCTCAAAGATCAGTTCCTTCCCTCCATCACCTGTCCCGTTTCGCGCCGATCAGGCTCACCCCGGCACCACCGTGATCGGGTTGTCATGTTCGTCGATCAGCGGCACGTTGTAATCGAGCAGGAGCTTGTTGATCTCTGCCTGGTTTTCCCGGATCACCTTGTTGAGCGTACGCTTCCATTCCTGGTCTGATGGACGCACTCCCATGGTGATGCGGTAGGACATGCGCGAGCCGGTCTTTTCCTTGACCAGTGGGACGATCGTAACATTGGCCCCGAGTTGCTTGGCATAATAACCTGCCATCGGGCCCCAGAGGATCGCCGCATCGATCTTGCCGGCGAGCATGTCCTTGAGCACAACTTCTCCCATCGACGGGGTGACGCGCGTGTCGACGGCCAGCGGGTAGATTTTTGCCGTTCGCAAAAGTTTGTTGGCGGCCATGTTGGCAGTCGGCGGCGTGCGTTCGACGACGCCGATCCTCTTGCCGGCGAGTTTCGGATCCTCGATCGTCTCGACGCCCTCGAGGTCGTCGCCCTTGGGATGCACAAGCACATAGGCGGAGCGATAGTAGGCATTGGTGTTCTGCACCAGCGGATCACCTTGGGCGTAGCCCATGATCACGTCGCATCGGTTGGCTCCGAGCGTGTTGCGCACGAAACCTATGACGGTCGGAAACCATGTGTAGGCGACCGACTTCCGCCCCGTCTTACTGGCAACCAGCTCGGCCAGCTTGTTTTCGAAGCCTTGGCCGTTCTGGTCGGTGAACGGCATGTTCGAAGGATCGGCGCAGACGCGCAGAATGTCGGGGTCGACCAGCTCTCCCGCGGCACCGAGGCCGGCGCCTTGCGCCAAGGCGGTCGACGGCAGCAAGGCGAGCGCGCCGAGAATGGGCAGAACGACGCGCGGCTTCGATGCAACAGAGCCGGTCATGTCATCCACCCATGCAGGATGCTTCGGCATCCTTCGCCGCCTTGGCCTTGTCTTCGTGCTTGGGCGGCCTGCCGCGGGGTGCCGCGCCATCGGCGCGGGCGCGCAGATAAACGTAGAGATCATCCAGGTAGCAATAGACGTTCTTGTTGTCGCCGAAGGCAGGCATGACGTTTTCCTTGCCGTTGCCGGTGTTCTTGCGCCCCTGGGCGACGATCGAGAGGAAAGTGGGGTAGTCGATGTTTTTCAGGCTGTTCGCCAGGGCCGGCGCGTAGCTCGAACCCGTTCCGTCCTGTCCATGACAGACATGGCAGTCCGAGTGATAGCGGCGGTAGCCGCTGAACGTGTACCAATCCACGGTTCCGTTTTCGATCTTGTAGGTCGGGCTTCCATCCGCGTCCAAATACTTGCCGCCTTCTTCCTTCACCGCCTTGGCTTTGTCGGCGTTGTCCTCGGCCCGGGCCAGACTTGGGCTGGCCAGAGGCAGAAGAGCCAGGGCGAGAACGGAAATTGCAATGCGAACAGACATTCAGACGCTTCCTTCTTTTGCCAAGGACAATGGGTTTGCCGTCACGCCGCGGCATTGAGCGATGTTTCGGTGCGCGGCAAATCGAGAGCCCGGAAATACCTCCGGGCGATCCGGGCTCTCGTATTTTCAGGCCTTCGGTTTCTAAGGCCGTTCCGGATATCAGTCCGGAAGACCGAAGACGGTCAGCTGGCCGCCCAGCGTGGTGTAGTCGGCAAGTGCTGCGTAGCCACCGACTGCTCCCAGACCGGCCGTTCCGACGACCGCGGCCTGATCGCCTTGCGCACGGCCCTGATCGACGGCGCCATGCCAGGCAGCGGCGTTATCGGGTGACAGCAACCCGCCGGCGAGGCCGATGCCGGCCCATCCGCCGACGCCGGACAGAACGGCGATGTACTGCTTGCCGTCATGCTCGAAGGGCGTGACGTTCCCGATGATGCCGGACGGAGTCTTGAACTTGTAGAGTTCCTTGCCCTTCTCATCGACCGCCTTGATGTAGCCTTCGAGCGTTCCGTAGAAGATGACGTCGCCAGCGGTCGCCAACGCGCCCGACCACACTGAGAACTGCTCGGGCTTCGACCAGACGATCTCGCCCTTGGCAGCATCCCAGGCAATGAAGTTGCCCATATTGCCGTCACCGCCAGGCGCGGGATACATCGACACCGTGGCGCCCACATAAGGCTGGCCGGCCGTGTAGCTCACCTTATATGGCTCATAGTCCATGCACACATGGTTGGTCGGCACGTAGAACAGCCCGGTCTTCGGCGAATAAGCGGCCGGCTGCTGGTCCTTGGTTCCAAGCGCTGCCGGACAAATGCCCGTCGAGTTGGTGTCTTCGCCATTCTGCTGGGTCGAATATTTGGCCACGACCTGCGGCCGGCCGTATTCCTTGCTCTTGGGGTCCATGTTGACCTCAGTCGCCCAGTTCACCGCCGGATCGTACTTCTTGGCGACGAGAAGGTCGCCGGTCGCGCGATCCATGGTGTAGGCGAAACCGTTGCGGTCGAAATGCACCAGCACGTCGTGCTTCTTACCTTTGACCTCCATGCCGTCGACGAGGATCATCTCGTTGATGCCGTCATAGTCCCATTCGTCATGCGGGGTCATCTGGTAGACCCATTTGGCCATGCCAGTGTCGGCATCGCGGGCGAAGATGGTCATCGACCAGCGATTGTCCCCGGGGCGCTGGACCGGGTTCCAAGTCGAGGGATTGCCGGTACCGTAATAGACGAGGTTCAGCTTGGGATCATAGGAATACCAGCCCCATGTCGTGCCGCCACCCGTCTTCCACTGTTCGCCCTCCCAGGTGTTCGTGCCGGAGTCCTTTCCCACCGGCTTGCCGAGTTGCGTGGTCTTCTCGGGATCGAGCAGGGTGTCTGCGTCCGGACCTTCCGAGTAAGCCTTCCAGGCGAGCTTGCCGTCCTTCAGATCGTACGCGGCCAGCCAGCCGCGGACGCCGAATTCCGCGCCGGAGACGCCGACGAGAACCTTGTCCTTGACGACCACGGGAGCCGACGTGCCGGATTCGCCCTTTCCACCACTGGTCGATTCGCCGTTCTTGACCGACCAGATGGGCTTGCCGGTCTTGGCATCGAGCGCGACAACGGTAGTGTCAGCCTGATTGAGAAGGATCATCGCCGGGCGATCGCCATCGGCGGGCGCATAGGCGACGCCGCGGTTGACCGTGTCGCAGCACATGATCGGAATGACGTTCGTGTCCTGCTTGGGTTCGTACTTCCAGAGGATCTTTCCGTCCTTGTTGAGGTCGAGAGCATAGACGGTGTTCGGGAATGGCGCGTGAACATACATCACATCGCCGATGATCAGTGGTCCGCCCTCATGGCCGCGCAGCACGCCGGTCGAGAAGGTCCACTTGACCTGCAGGTTCTTCACATTCTCCCTGGTGATCTGCTTGAGCGGGGAATAGCGGGTGTTGGCGTAGTCACCCGTCTGCATCACCCAGTCTTTCGGGTTCTTAGCCATTTTCGCGAGCTCTTCGTTGGCTGACGCCGTATAGAGCGCGCCAAACGACAGTAGCGCCGAGGTGGATACAATGTAGGTTGCTTGCGTTAGTGCGCGCATCAAAATCCTCCCAGGTTCACAGCGAGAAATCGATCTTTAAGCTCGCAAGAGCTTGTCCAATCAATTCATTTTGGGAAGTATTTCCGGCAGCGTGTCACGACCTAGATCAAACTAGAAGAGACGCATTTCTGCTCTCAACTCAGTCAACCTAGCCCTACACCCGCCCGATTGGCCTACGAAAGACTGCCGCCGCTCCCTTATTACGGCGACGTCCTTGAAGCCGGAAACAGGGTTAAGCTATGTCATCGCAAAATGCCAAGCAAGGAAAAACCCCCGTAATGGTTTTGCATCGCAGCATTAAAATGTTGCGGTGCAATATAAAGAAGACGCATGAATAAACTTCTCGACGGATGGTTGCCAAATGACTTAATTAAACTCCGATATATATACATTTCATACTTATCTGTATTGGCAGTTATAGTTTGGTTGATCATTATTAAATGCATATTTTACCAATTTGTCGACGGTGTTATCCTTTGTTGCCGGTAGTAAGAGGGGCGTGAAAAGAACTCAGGAAAATGGGCGCGTGGCGAATCATCAAGCTGCCCTGGATCGCTGTTGACCGAGGGCAGGGCATTCCTCCTTTGGTCCTATATGGAGGCGATGAGTGGTTGACCGGGCTTGCGGCATGTCGCCAACTTGGCGCGATGATGCTGGCTCGCTGCACCGCGCCCAGGCAATAGGAGGAATTTCTCATGGTCAGATATGTTGGATTTTCGATCGTGCCGCTCCTCCTTTCGTCGACAATGGTCCTTGCAAACCCAGTAGGCGCTGCGGGAGACTACCCGACGGCGACGATTGTCGACTATGTGCTCGGCTGCATGCAGACAAATGGCCAGACACGTCAGGCGTTGGAGAGTTGTTCCTGCTCGATCGATGTCATCGCCTCGATCCTCCCTTACGACCATTATGAGAGGGCCGAGACCTTCAAGAGCATGTCTCTGACGACAGGCGAGAATGCAGGCCTGTTTCGCGAAAGCGCGCCGGCGAAAGCCGCGCGAACGGAGTTGAAGCGGGCGCAGGCGGAAGCCGACGTGCGTTGCTTCTAGAGCACGTCCGATTTAATCCGGGTCATATCCAGCGGCCTTGAAATAGTTGGC
>SAQE01000049.1 GCA_004020545.1 Mesorhizobium sp.
GGACGGGGGGCCATGGAATCAGAAAATGCATAGGCCCTGGCACAATTATGCCAGCAGTTCGCGTTCTTGGGAACTGGTTCCAGCTTTAAATTCAAACGCCTATGGCCAAAATTGCACATCCGGGATGATCTTCACGCGCTCCCGCGACAGGAACCAGATCGGCCGTGCCGCGTCATAAAGACAGGTTCCTGTCGAGGAGCAGCACGATGATCAGGCTCCTTTTTGTCTTGGCGGTGGCGCTCGCGTTTGCATGCGGCGGGACGCAGGCAACAAAGCTGGACCTCGACGCTGTCAACCAAGCGCAATTCAGCGAGGGCGAGCCGAAGGGCGTCGATCCGATGCTGCTCAAGGCGCAGATCCTTCTGGATCGCGCCCGCTTTTCCCCCGGCCTGATCGACGGCCGCCTTTCGGACAATTTTGCCAAGGCCGTCGCGGCCTTCCAGGCGGCGAACGGACTGCCCTCGGACGGCAAGCTCACGCGCGAGACCTGGGACAAGCTCGCGGCGACCTTCGCCGGCCCGGTGCTGATCAACTACGAGGTCACGGCCAAGGACGTGCGCGGGCCTTTCACCAGGCGTATCCCCACCCGCATGGAGAGGATGGCGCACCTCAGGCGGCTCGGCTACCGCAACGCGCGGGAAAGACTGGCGGAGCGCTTCCATGTCAGCGAACAGGTGCTGCGGATGCTCAATCCCGGCAGCGGTTTCAGCAAGGCCGACACCAATCTGGTCGTGCCCGATGTCGGCCGCGGCGATCCTCCAGCGGCCGTGGCGAGCGTGGAGGTCGACAAGGCATCCCGCCAAGTGCGCGCGCTCGATCCGTCAGGCAAGCCGCTCGCGGTCTACCCGGCCTCGATCGGCAGCGAGGAAAAGCCGGCGCCGAGCGGAACGGCGGAGGTCCGGCGCGTGGTGCACAATCCGACCTATCACTACAATCCGAAATTCGCGTTCAAGGGGGTGAAGACCAAGCGGCCCTTCACCATCGCCAAGGGGCCGAACAATCCGGTGGGCTCGGTGTGGATCGACCTCTCCATCGAAAGCTACGGTATCCACGGCGCGCCCGAGCCCGTCAAGATCGGCACGACTTTCTCGCATGGCTGCATCCGGCTGACCAACTGGGACGCCGAAGACCTCGCCGCCATGGTCAAGCCGGGCACGAAGGTCGACTTCAAGGACGAGACCGCGCAGGACGGGCAAGCGCAGTGAACGCCCCCGGGGCCCTGTGCTCGCCAACGGGGGACCGCTGCATAAGCCCAATTTATCGTCACCCCCAGTTTTTCAAGACGTTACACGGCCTCTCGACGCCTGTAGCTTTCGGCGGCGCCCTATTGAGAACGGTCTGGATCTGGTGGTTCTATGCAAACACATGCGAGAGCGGTGATTGTTGGCGGCGGCTGCGTCGGCGCGGGTATTCTCTATGGTCTGGCAAAGCGCGGATGGACCGACGTGGCGCTGCTCGAGCGCACCCAGCTGACGGCCGGCTCGACCTGGCATGCGGCGGGCCTGATCCCAAGCTACGCCCGCAACATCAATGTCGGCCGGATGATCAGGAAGACTATCGAGATCTATGAAGGGCTCGAGGCCGAGACGGGGCAGCCGGTCGGATGGCACAAATGCGGGCAGTTGCGCATCGCCAATTCCAGGGACCGGCTCGACGAATTCAAGAGCTATATGAGCGTGGCCGAAGTCCAGGGCATGCGAGCTGAGTTGCTGACGCCGGCCGATGTCAGGGAGCTCTGCCCGCTTCTCGACAACGACCATATGCTCGGCGCGCTCTATCATCCGGACGACGGCCATATCGCGCCGGCCGATGTGACGCATGCCATGGCCAAAGGCGCGCGGGATCTGGGTGCTAAGGTCTACTTGAACACCGAGGTCACCGGCTTCAAACGGACGCCCGGTGGCGAGTGGCTCGTGCAGACGAACAAGGGCGACATCACCTGCGAGCACCTGATCTGCGCCACCGGCAATTACGCGCGCCAGACCGGCGCGCTGCTAGGCCTCGAAATCCCGGCGATTCCGATCCTGCACCAGTACTGGATCACTGAAGCCGTGCCGGAGGTGGTGGAGCGCAAGCGGCAGGGACGGCCCGAAATGCCGATCCTGCGCGACGAAGGTTTCGAGGGTTATCTGCGCGAGGAAGGCGACGGCCTGCTGTTCGGCCCTTACGAGCGGACCGCAAACCTGAAGCTCTTCGCCGAGGACGGCGTCCCTTCCTGGTTCGGCGCCGATCTCGTCGAGGAGGATTTCGAGGCAGTGTCGTGGAACTGGGAGCAGGCCCTGCAGCTCGTCCCGGCACTGGGACGAGTGGGCATCAAGGCCAATGTGCGCGGCCCCTTCCAGATGACGGCGGACGAACTGCCGTTGATGGGACCGGCCTGGGGCCTGCCCAATGTCTGGCTGGCCGAAGGCGTGCCGGGCGGCATCCTGTGGGGCGGCACGATCGGCTATTACCTGTCGGAGCGGATCGTCGAGGGCGGCAACAGCCTCGACACATCCGATCTCGATCCGCGCCGCTTCGGCGACTACGCCAACAAGGCCTGGACGCGCGAGAAGGTGCGCGAGGCCTGGGGCACACATGCCGAGCAGAAATATCCGGGGCAGGACATGCCCGCCTCCCGGCCGCAGAAGACCGCGCCGTCCTATGACCGGCTGACCGAACTCGGCGCCGTCTGGGGCGTGCTCAACGGCTGGGAGATGCCCAACTGGTTCGCGCGCGACGGCGTCGAGGCCAGGGATCAGTATAGCTGGCGCTGGACGCCCAAAGGGGACCTTGTCGCCGAGGAAGTCCTGGCCGTGCGCAACGCCGTCGGCCTGGTCGAGATGACGCCGATGACCAAGTTCGAGGTGTCCGGACGAGGCGCGGCTGCATGGCTGGACAGGATCATCGCCAACCGCCTGCCGACGATCGGCAAGGTGACGCTGGCGCATCACCTCACGGCGAGAGGCGGCGTGCAGGCGGAGTACATGGTGGCGCGCCTCGGGGAAGACTTGTTCTACCTGATTTCGACGCCGCGCGCGGAGCGCTGGAATTTCGACGATCTCTCGAGACTGCTTCCCGCCGACGGCAGCGTCAGCCTGAAGAACGTCACCAACGAGCGCGGCTGCTTCACGGTCGTCGGCCCCAGGTCGCGCGAAGTGCTGCAGCCGCTGACCGAGATCGAGCTTTCGAACGCCGCCTTCCCATGGTTCGGCGTGAAGACCGGAAGTGTGGCCTTGGCCAGCGACGTGCGCATGCTGCGCGTCAACTACGAAGGCGAGCTCGGCTGGGAACTCTATCACCCCATGGCCTACCAGCGGCAATTGCTGGACGCGATCCTGAAGGAAGGCGAGAAACACGGCATGCGCCTGGTCGGGCTGCATGCGCTGGAGTCGCTCAGGCTCGAGAAATCCTATCGCGCCATGTACCGCGACATGAATTCGGAGCTCAACGCGCTGGAGAGCGGGCTCGAGCGCTTCATCCGCCTCGACAAGGGCGATTTCGTCGGGCGCGACGCGGTGCTCAGATACAAGGACAGGAACGACCAGCGCCGGTCGGTGACGCTCAAGATCGAAACCGACGGCGCGAGCACGCTTGCTTCCGAGGGCTTGTACATCGACGGCGAACTGGTCGGGCGCATAACGTCCGGCGGATACGGCTACGCGCTCGGGCATGACGTGGCGCTGGCGCTGTTGCCGGAGCGTTTTTGCAAACCCGGCACGAAACTCGACGTTGCGATCCTGGGGGAATGGAAGACTGCCGAAGTCATTGCGGATTCGCCCTACGATCCCACTTCGGCCAGGGCGCGGATGTAACGGGCGATCCTGAAGCCCTCCAAGGCGGCCGGTCATCGCGTCGCAAATGGCACGGATCGTTCCGCCCTGCCCTGCGTTGAGTGACAGGCACGGAGGACACGGAAATGGACGACGATCGGATCGAGAAGATCAGGCAGCGCGCCTACGAGATCTGGCAGCGCGAAGGCGGCATCCATGGCGACCATGAGCGGCACTGGCATCAGGCCGAGATGGAGATCGATCGCGAGGCGGCCCTGCCGCTGACGGCGGATGATGCGCTGCCTGAAACGCGCGAGGTCGACAGCTCGGATGTGCTGACGGTCGAGTCGCTTGCGATGCGTACCGGGATCAGCAGCGGAGAGGCGCAGGAACTGCTCGACAGGCTGGGCAACGACCGTGCCGCGATCGAACAGGCGGCGCGGACCATCAGGGCGCGAAAACGGCAATAACTCAAAACCGCATCCGCCGAGGCGAGCGATGTGCATCGGCGGATGCCAGTGCTCAGCCGCGGGCCGCCCGCGGCTGCCAAGCCAGCATGCGCATGGCGTTGGCCGTCACCACAACGGTCGCCCCGGTGTCGGCGAGGATGGCGGGCCACAGGCCGGTGATACCCGCAATCGTCGTAACCAGGAACACGGCCTTCAGACCGAGCGCCACCGCGATGTTCTGATGGATGTTGCTCAACGCCTGCCGCGAAAGCTCGATCATCGCGGCGAGGTCGCCGACCCGGCCGTGCAGGACCGCCGCGTCGGCTGTCTCGAGCGCGACGTCGGTCCCTCCTCCCATGGCGATGCCGACATCGGCGGCGGCAAGCGCCGGCGCGTCGTTGATGCCGTCTCCAACCTTCGCGACCTTCTTGCCGGCGGCCCGCAATTCGCGAACGATGCGCTGCTTGTCCTGCGGCAACATTTCGGCATGCATGGGAAGCCCCAGGTCTTTCGCGATCGTCACCGCGGTGCGCCTATTGTCTCCGGTCAGCATCACCGGCTCAACGCCGGCCGCCCTTAGTGCCGCCAGTCCGGATTGCGCATCGGCGCGGGGTTCGTCGCGCATGGCGATGATGCCGGCCGGCTCGCCGGCGGCGATGAGCACCGAAACCGCCTTGCCCTCGTCGTTGAAGGCGGCGATGCGCCGAAGCTGTTCGGGGGAAAGGGTGATGCGTTCCGCAGCGGCGGCGGGCGATCCGAGAAAAATCTCCTTGCCGCCGACCTTGCCGGCAACGCCCTTGCCACGGAGAGCGAATGCCTCGGACGCGGCCGGGACCGGCACCTTGTCGGCCTTGGCCTTGTCGAGGATCGCCAAAGCCAGCGGATGGCTGGAGCCGGTCTCGAGCGCCGCCGCCATGGAGAGCAGATTGGCCTCGCTGCGCCCGATCGCGATGATGTCGGTAACCCTGGGCTTGCCTTCCGTGAGCGTACCCGTCTTGTCGAGCGCCATCGCGTCGATCGAGCCGAGCGCTTCGAGAATGGCGCCGCCCTTGATCAAGAGGCCGCGCCGCGCGCCTGCCGACAATGCGGCCGCGATCGCCGCCGGGGTGGAGATGACCAACGCGCACGGGCAGCCGATCAATAGGATGGCGAGACCCTTGTAGATCCATTCGCTCCAGCTCGCCCCCGCGACCAGCGGCGGCAGGACCGCCACCAGCGCGCCGAGCACCAGCACGGCGGGTGTATAATATTTCGAGAACCGGTCGATGAAACGCTCGGTCGGAGCCTTGCTTTCCTGCGCCTCCTCGACCAGCTTGACGACGCGCGCGATGGTGTTGTCGGCGGCGGCCGCGGTCACCCTCACACGCAGCACGGCGTCCGCGTTGATCGTGCCGGCAAACACGGCATCGCCGGCCTGCTTGCGCACCGGCACGCTTTCGCCGGTGACGGGCGCCTCGTCAACGGCGCTATCGCCTTCGACGATCTCGCCGTCCGCCGCGATCCTGTCGCCGGGGCGCACGAGGATAGTCGCGCCGACGGAAAGGCTTGCCGCTGGCACCTCTTCGACCGCGCCGTTGCGCTCGACATAGGCGGTCTTCGGAACGAGGGTCGCCAGGCTCCGGATGCTGGCACGGGCGCGGCCGGCGGCAACACCTTCGAGCAGCTCGCCGACGAGGAAGAGGAAGACGACGGCCGCCGCCTCCTCGGACGCGCCGATGACGACCGCGCCGACGGCGGCGATGGTCATCAGCGTCTCGATCGAGAACGGCGTGCCGGCGCGGGCAGCGGCCAAGGCGCGGCTGGCGACCGGCAGCAGGCCGACGGCAAGTGCTGCAAGAAACGCCCACCATTCGACCGGCGGATAGAGGCGGCCAATGCCATAGGCCACGCCAAGCGCCAGGCCGCAGCCGATGGTGAGCATGCCCTTGCGCGTGCTCCACCAGGCGCCCTGTCCGTCGCCGGCCTCATGCGAATGGGCGTCGGCTTGGCCATGATCACGGTCGTGCCGGTGATCGCGATCGCGCCCGCGATCGTCCGCGCCGAGCTTGTCCCTGTCTGCCGGAAAGACGCCGTAGCCGAGCCTGCCGAGCTGCGTTTTCATGGCAGGCAGAAAGGCGGCTTCGCCGGCATGCGCGACCCTCATCATGCCGGCAGTCGCCGAGACGGAGACGCGCGCCACGCCCGGAAGGCGGCTCACCGCCGTCTCGATCTTGGCCGCGCACGCCGCGCAGTCCATACCGGTCACGCGATAGCGAGTCTCCTTGACGTCCATGGCGTCAGCCTCCTTGCTTTGCCTGGAGCCGGTGCTACATCCTCTAGCGACTAGAGGAGCAAGAGGAAAATGTCGAAAGTCGATTTCGCGATCGGCGAAGCTGCGCGGCAAAGCGGCGTCAAGGTGCCGACGATCCGCTATTACGAGCAGATCGGCCTGCTGCCGGCCGCGTCCCGCACCGAAGGCAACAGGCGGCTCTACGATCGCCGCGACCTCGATCGCCTCGCGTTCATCCGGCACGCGCGCGAGCTGGGTTTCGAGGTCGATGCCATCCGCACGCTGCTGTCACTGCAGGACGATCCGGAGCAATCCTGCGCCGCCGCTGACGCCATCGCCAAGGCCCGCCTGATTGAAGTCGAGAAGCGCATCGCTAGCCTGAACGCGCTGCGCGACGAGTTGCTGCGCATGGTCGAGGAATGCGCCTGCGGCCGGGTTGGAGACTGCCGTGTCATCGAGACGCTGGCCGACGCGACCCATGCGCACGGGCGGCTCGCCGAGGCGTAGACCATCCCGACCCACTTGTTTGTGACACGCGCCTCCGCTGTACTTCCCGAAGTGAAACCTTGTTCGAGGAGGCAAGGCGATGAACTGGAGAGCGGCGGCGGTTTCCTGCGCGGCGATGATGGTGATGGGTGGGGCGATGTGCGACCAGGCGCTGGCCTGGGGGCAGGAAGGCCATGCGGTGATCGCCGAGATCGCGCAGCATAGGCTGAGCAGAGACGCCTATGAGGTGATCGAGCGGCTCCTGCGCTCGCATCTCAAGCTCAAGCCGTCGGCGACGGTCTCACTGGCCTCGGTCGCGAGTTGGGCCGATGACTATCGCGCCGAGAACCACAAGGAAACGTCGAACTGGCATTTCGTCGACATTCCGCTGGCGTCGAAGCCGAGCGACGCGACAGCGGGCACCACCGCCTACGACCCGACGCGAGACTGCAAGGACGACGCGACCTTCGGCACCTGCCTGATGAAGGCGCTGCCGGCGCAGGAAAAGATCCTCGCCGATCCGAAGAAAAGCGATGAGGAGCGCTGGCGGGCGCTCGCCTTCGTCATCCATCTGGTCGGCGACCTGTCGCAGCCGCTGCATTGCGTGGAGCGCCTGGACGGCAACCAGGGCGACCAGGGCGGCAACACGCTGACGGTGACCTTCAACGTCTCGCGGCCGAAGCCGGACGGTTCCACCTATCGCGACCTCACCACCTTCCACGCGGTGTGGGATTCGAGCCTGATCCTGTTCAAATACTATGACTGGGGCAAGGTCGCGCTCGATCTCGAGACCGACGTCATCCCCAATCTCGCGCCGAGGCCGGCCGCCGACCAGACGCCGGAGAAATGGCTGGCCGTATGCCACGCAATTGCGGAGGACGCCTACCGCGCGCTGCCCAAGGGCACGTCGATCAAGGCGGACAACCCGCATGCGGTGATCCTCGACCAGGCGTATTTCGACCAATTCTCGCCGGCCGTCATCCAGCAGCTCGCGCTCGGCGGGCTGCATCTGGCCGCCGTGCTCAACGAGACGCTGGCGGTGGACAAGTAGGCACCGTAGCGGACACCCGCGGGCGCAGATTTGCCGCGCGGCCCGCGCGGATGCATAGTGGCGCACGGCGCGCGTGGTTGGACCGGTGAAAATGGCCATGAACGACGAGAAGGACAATCCCGGCGTTGCGGTGTTCCCGCCGCTGCTGTTTCTTGTGGCGCTGATCCTGATGCTGGCGCTGCGCTATGTCTGGCCGCTGGCGATCGGCGGCAGGCGGCCGACCATGGTGCTGGGCATCGTGCTTGCGGCCGTTGCGATTGCCGTCATCGCCTGGGGGCGCAGGACCATGCAGCGCGCCGGCACCAATATTGAACCCACGAAGCCGACGCTCGCCATCGTCACCGGCGGCCCCTTCCGCTTCGTCCGCAACCCGCTCTATCTCGGCCTGATGGGCCTGCTTCTCGGCATCGGGCTCATATTCGATACCTTGTGGGGCGTGCTCGCGCTCATCCCGGTATTCCTCATCCTGCATTTCGGCGTGGTGCTGCGCGAGGAAGCCTATCTGGAGCGCAAGTTCGGCGAGCCCTACCGCGCCTACAAGGCGAGCGTGCGCCGCTATCTTTGAGCCGCGCCCCGATCGATGCGATCGGGAGCCGGCGGCAGGTCGGCGTTCAGAGCGTCAGCCCTTCATCGAATTGCTGTAGATCTGCACGCCGACGCGCTCGTTGCGCCGCCAGCGCACCACGGCGCGATAGACGGCATCGTCGTCGGGGACGATGAGCGTGAAACCGTCCGGTATCGCCACCTGCGCACCGACGCGCAGCTCGGCGCCATGCTCGTGCTGGTTACGGATGGAGCACCTGATCCGGGCGTCGGCGGTGACGATCGTGGCCTCCTTCAGCACGAATTCTCGTGAATGAAGACGGCGCTCGGTGTGGGGAAAGGTGGCCATGGTACACTCGTCCCGGAACTTCGTCGGCGGGCTCAGCCTACCCTACCGCGACGCACACCATAGCGCCAAGGCGTTTCCGTTCCGTTAGCGATTGCTAATCGCGACCGATCCCGTTTCCGCACACATACCGGCCTGGCCAAGCGCGGCCGCCAACATTTGGCAGGTGTCGCTGGCGTCACAACCCCAGGGCGGAGTAAGGAGCGAAGCGACGCGCTGAAGACCCCTGGTGGTGAAGAACTGACGCTTGGCAGCGGACACCGGTTTTCGACCCAAGTGGCGATACGGAGAGCACCAGCAGCATGATGCACAAGGATCAGGTTCACATCGATGCCGACATCGTTCGCGAGATGATCTCTGACCAATTCCCACAGTACAGCCATGAACGGATCGAGCGGCTCGGCACGATCGGGACCGTCAATGCAATCTTCCGGATTGGGTCGAGCGCGGCGGCAAGGTTTCCCCTGCGCTCGGCGGACCCGATCGAGTGCGTCGATATACTGCACGGTGAAGCCGCGGCCATGACGGAGTTCGCAAAGCATGCTCCGGTTGCCGCTCCTCAGCCGATCGGTATCGGCAGACCCGGCCCGCGCTACCCCATGCCGTGGGCGGTGCAGAGCTGGATAGAGGGTGACGTCGCCACGCCAGACGGGCTCGCAAATTCGACGACCTTCGCGCTCGAAATTGTCAAGCTTATCGCGACACTGCGCACGGTGGACACAAAAGGCCGTCGCTTCGATCAGCGAGGAAGGGGCGGCCATCTTCCTGACCATGACGACTGGATGTCGATCTGTTTCAAGAACAGCGAGGATATCCTCGACGTGCCCCGGCTCCGTCGCAAGTGGGCGCAGCTGCGTGAACTGCCACTGTCCGGGCCCGACGTTATGAACCACGGGGATCTCATTCCCGCCAATCTCCTCGTGCGCGGTGAACGCCTCGTCGGCGTGCTCGACTGCGGCAGCTTCGGACCGGCCGACCCTGCGTTGGACCTTGTCGCCGCATGGCATCTTCTTGATCGCGATCGGCGCGAAACCGTGCGCATTCAGCTTCGGTCAAGCCAGGTCGAGTGGAAACGCGGAGCGGCGTGGGCGTTCCAGCAAGCGATGGGCCTGGTATGGTACTACCAAGATACCAACCCGGCCATCAGCGCGCTCGGCCGCAGCACGCTCCGTCGCATCCTCGATGATCCGGAAATTTGAGCGCAGCTTCGATGGGCCGCTTTCCCGCCATTTGGCGCACCGACCGTCCGGTTCGAACTGCCAGACGGTGACGATTGCACCATCAAATGGGTTGCTCGCGAACGGCATAATCGTCGGACGACGCGCATCACAATTCCGAGAGCTGGGCTCGACTTCCGGGACATCGGACATTTCCAATTCGGGCACATGCGGGGCTGAAGCTGGAGCCGAGCAAGGACAGAATAAGAACGGCACTTAGCTATTGGATTGAGATTGCAGTCGAACCATAGCGGTCAGGTCTGCTCTCCAGCATTTTCATCGCCTTCAAACTTCTTCCGCAGCGCCTTCATGACGGAGCCGGCCGTCCGGATGTCTTCGAGGGGAAGCCCGTCCGCAAGCGCGTCGGCCCGCGGGTCGTACAAGCCGATGGCGTCTTCGTATGTCTGCTGTCCCCTGTCGGTCAGCACGACGAGGTGCGCGCGGCGGTGATGAGGATTTGGCTCGAACCTGACGAGCCCTTCCGCCGCCAGGTCGTTGACGATGCGCTGCACGTTCTGGCGGTTGGCGCCGAGATCGCGTGCGAGCCAAGCTACCGGCTGCGGCCGGTCCGCCGCAACGATGGCACCCAATATCTGCCAGCGGGCGCTTGTGAGCCCCAGCGGCGCCACAAGCCTGTCACCCCAGGTCAAGATCAGGTTGTTGACTCTGAACAGGTCGAGAATGAGGTCGGTAAAGGCCTCGCCAGTGAGGGTTCGTCTTCTAGCATCCATTTTGTCACCATAGAATTTATTTGACATTATGATGTCAATTATATATGCATCGATCATACCAGATTGACATCATATAACCAAATTATCGGAGACTGTCATGTCGCATAGGCGCCCCCTTGATCCCGCCTTCCCGATCGAACGCCAGATCGACCTCGAAGCCGCCCCCATCGTGCTCGTGAATGTCTTCACGCTGGACGAGGCGGACGAACTGAAGCGGCAGCCGGGCTTCATCTCGACCCAGCTACACCGAGCGATCGGCGAGAGCCCGACTTATCTGAACTATGCGGTCTGGGAATCGACCGCGGACTCAGGGCCGCGTTCACGCATCCGGAGTTCATCGCAAAGCTCTCGGCCTATCCATCCTCGGCGGTCGCCATGCCGCATCTCTTCCAGAAGGTCGCGGTGCCGGGCATCTGCGTCGCCTAGAAGGAAGGACGAAAAGCAATGACCAAGCTCATCCATCCGGTGGCCGGCACACTCGCACTCCTCATGATCGCGACCTTTTGGCTGTCCACGGCACTCAGCGAGTTGTTCGCGTCCGAGGCAACGGTTGTCGCGGTAAAGACGGCCATACCGTGGGGTTTCCTATTGCTTATTCCCACGTTGGCGGTGACGGGGGGCTCGGGCTTCGCCTTGGCGAAAGGTATGCGCACCGGCGCGATCGGCAAGAAGTTGAAGCGAATGCCGTTCATTGCCGCGAACGGTCTGCTGGTTCTCATCCCGGCGGCGCTGTTCCTCGCCTCCAAGGCCAAGGCAGGAGAGTTCGATACCGCCTTCTACACGGTGCAGGCGCTCGAGTTGATAGCGGGCGCGACGAACATCACGCTGCTCGGTCTCAACATGCGCGACGGCATGAAGCTCACGCAATGGCGGCGGAAAAGGCTATCTTCGTCCTCGCCGACGGCCGGCTCGAGCTAGATACCGAACGCTTGGTGCAGCGCCGCGCCGATGAGGATCAGCCCGGTCGCGACCTCCAGAAGCGTCGCGACGCCCGCTGTGCTCGATCCAAACCGGTCGAGGATAGCGACGGAGCCTTTGCGGAACAGGACCGCAAGGGCGACGACGATGCCAAGGGTAATCGCCACACCCGCCATCATGGCGACCGCGAAGACGAGGCCAGCCCATGGCACTCCGCGCGCAATCGCGAAGGTCATCACGAAAAGCGTCAGCGGACACGGGATGAGCCCCGCCATGACACCAACCGCTTCGCCTTCATGGACATGATGTTGGTGATGGCCACGCAGAGCGCGCCAGATCATCCAGACGCCGACGAGCCCGAGCAACCCGCGGCTGAGGGCTTCCAGCGCCGGAGCGCGGCCAACACTGCCCAGCGCGATCGAGACCAACGGAAGCGCCAGCAGCGCTATCAGGACGGCAAGCGCGATATGCGTGAGGGAAAGCGCCAGCGATACCAGCAATCCGCGCGACAGCTTCACCTGCGAGCCGGCGACATAGGCGGCAAGCAGCGTCTTGCTGTGGCCCGGCGTCAGCGCATGGGCGGCGCCAAACACCACACCCATGGGCAGCACCGCAAAAAGGGCGAGCCAACTGCCATCGGCGGCGAAGGATTTGAGATGCTGCGCCACCGCCAGATAGATTTCGCGCTGGTAATCAAAGAGCGCTTGTATCATCCATGCGCGTGCCCGTGATGGTGGCCGCCCGGCTCGGCGATGGCGAAGGGCAGATCCTCGCTGTCGGCGCCGGCCACCAGCTGCAGCCTGGCGCTGAATTCATGCGGCTCGGCCGGAGCGACCAGGCTCTGCAGATAATGGTGGTCGCCGCCGACCGGCGACAGCGGCAGGCGCTCGACCGCGCCGCCCGACCGCTCGATGGCGACGTTCGCCCGCAAGCCCTCGGCGTGGCGCGAGAGCCGCAGGCGCATGCGCTCGCCCTGCGGCGTGTCGACGATCTCCAGGAGCCCGCTGGCGAGCTTGCCCGACACCAGGAACGGGTCGGGCGCGTGATGGTGGCCGCCTTCGGCCTGCGCCCCGGCAAAGCGCACCGTGGCGACATCGAGCGCCGGAATGTGCGCGAAAAGCTCGGCTTTCAGCGATGTGGCGATGTTGTTCGCGGCGGCGAGCAGCAACCCGTCATTGACAGCGATCGCCACTTCGACGTGCAGCTTGTGGCCTAACCACCGGGCCTTCGCCTCGACCAACTTGTCGATGCCCGCGACATGTTCGGCCGCGTGGTGGATCTCTTCGACGAGGCCGGGCTCCACCCCATCCAGCATACGGGTCAGCACCGAGCGCGCCGACTGCCAGACGATGCCGAAAATGGCAAGGGTGATGATGAGGCCGATGATCGGGTCCGCCAGCGGAAAGCCGAGCCAGACGCCGATCGCGCCGATGACGACAGCGAGGCTGGTCAATCCGTCGGTGCGCGCGTGATAGCCGTCGGCGATCAGCGCGGCGCTGTTGATCTCACGGCCGACGCGGACGCGGAACACGGCCACCGCCTCGTTGCCGAGGAAGCCGATGACGCCGGCAGCGGCAAGCCAGCCGAGGAACCGCACCGGCTGGGGATTGAGCAGGCGGTCGATCGCCTCGTATCCGGCGACCAAGGCGCTCGCCAGGATGATGAGCACGATGGCGATGCCGGCGAGGTCCTCGACGCGGCCGAGGCCATAGGTGAAGGTCCTGGTCGGCTTGCGGCGCGCCAGCGCGAAGGCGATCCAGAGCGGTATGGCGGTGGTCGCGTCGGCAACGTTGTGGATGGTGTCGGCGAGCAGTGCCACGCTGCCCGAAAATATGACGACGACAAGTTGCAGCGCGGCCGTGAGCGCCAGGATTACGAACGACCATTTGATCGCCCAGATGCCGTGATCGGTCGTCGCGATCGTGGCGTCGATCACGCCATGCGTATGGCCGTGCGGGCCGTGGTGATCATGGCCGTGCCCGCCATGGCCATGGCCATGTGACCCGAACCCGAACCAGTCCAGAATTCTTGCCCACATGGCGGCCTCACAGATATTTGGTGAGCTGCTTCAGCTCCTTGAGCATATCCCTGGTTGGCTCGCCGCCTTCGACCAGGCAATGCTCCATATGATCGTGGATCAGTTCGCGCTTGGCGTTGCCGACCGCGCTTTCGACGGCATGAAGCTGCTGCGCGAGATCGAGGCAGGAGCGGCCCTGCTCGAACATGGTGAGCACGGCGGCCAGATGGCCGTGCGCGCGCTTGAGCCGGGCGATGATATCGGGATGCGAGCTGTGTATCGTCATCGCGCTATCCTATCCCCCAGGGTAGGATAGCGCAACATGGCGATGCGATGGCAAGCCTGGATTCCGAGCGTATATTGGGGCCGCGAAGGCGGCGAGCCCACCAGGGATATGCTCAAGGATCTGAAGCAGCTCACCAAATAAGAACACGGCAGCCCATTCCCAATTTGGGTAAATGGCGCTTGTTCCCAATATGGAAATTGCTATGTATGTATATGCAAATCGTCAGCAGAAAGACCCTCGTCAACTTTTGGACCAAGCATCCCCAGGCGAGAGCACCGCTGACCGCATGGTTCAATGCGTCGAGCAACGTTGAGTGGAGAACCTCGGCTGACATCAAGGAACAGTTCGGCGCGAGCGTCGATTTTGTCGCTGACAACAGGGCTGTATTCGACATCGCCGGCAACAAGTACCGGCTGGTCGTGCACGTGAGCGACACCTACAAGAGGGTGCTGATCAAATTCGTCGGCACCCACGCCGAGTACGACAGAATAGACGTGGAGAAAGTGTGATGGAGAACATTCGACCCATCAAGACCGAAACCGATTACGATTGGGCGATTGCGGAGATCACCAGGTACTTCGACAACGAGCCCGTTCCCGGAACCCGGGACGCCGATCGTTTCGATGTCCTGGCGGAACTTATCGAGGCTTACGAGGCCAAGCACTATCCGATCGAGCAGACCGACCCTGTGGAGGCGATACTGGCTCACATGGAAATGGCCAATCTGGGCCGGTCGGCGCTGGTTGACGTTCTCGGCTCGGCCTCCCGCGCTTCCGAGATACTAAAGCGCAAGCGCGCGCTCACAATGGACATGGCGTTCCGGCTGAATCGGGCCTGGCACATACCTGCGGAGGTGCTAATCACCCCATATCATCTGGACACCGGAAAGGGAGAGCGCGAACGCGCCTGAGACCTACCGGCGAGCAGCGGGCCGAACCGCACTAATGCCGCTTGAAGTACTGCACCTCGCGCTCGTGCTTCTCGGCGGCCTCGCGCGACTTGAAGGTGCCGAGGTTGCGGCGCTTGCCGGTCCTCGGATCCACTTTGCGCGAATAGAGACGGTATTCGCCGGACTTCAGCTTGCGGATCATGGCGACCTCCTCGGCGTTTCCATAGTTCTAACCCATTGGAGCTATCCGGGGTTCCGGCCGGGCCGAACGTGATCCATTTCACGGAAGCGGCAAGCCAAATATCGGAATCGACGCGCCAGCGACATAATTCGGTCGGATTATTTGTACTCAAATGACTTCCGCGACGTTATCTGTGCGTCGCGAGCATGCCGGACTGAGGAGGGTGAGATGGTGACGGCGAAGCTTCACGGCGTCGAACTCGTCAAGGGCCACAAGTGGACGGTGCGCGTCACCGCCTACGGCACCACGCTGATCTTCCCCTTCGAGGCCGAGCAATATGCGCGCTCCTATGCCGACGGCCAGGCCTTCCGCCTCGGCGTCGAGGTGATCGAGCTGAAGGACTGCGCGTAGAGATCGAATGTCAAATTCCGACAGGCCGAAGACAACCAGGCCGGTGCGTTGGCATAGGCTGCTTGCCTCATCAAAAAATCGAGCCACTGCCTGGAGATGTCGCAGCCGACATTGTCCCGTTGCCGTCCTTCTCGACCAGGGCACGAACTTCCGTCGGCGTCACGCCGTAGCGTAGCCGGAACTGCCGGTAGAAGGTGGATGGCTCGGTAAAGCCCACCTCAAAAGCGATGTCGGCGATGCGCCGCAGCAACTGCCGGCGATCGGAGAGGCAGCTATGGACGTAGGCGAGCCGCTCCCCGTTGACGTAGTCCGAAAAGCTTGTGCCTTCCTCGGCAAATAGCTGGCGGACATAGCGCTCGCTGATGCGGAATTTGCGCGATATCTGCCCGGCGTTGAGCCCGGGATCGTCACCGGCGCACGGCCGCAACAAGGCAGATACAGAGCCCCACATTGAGCGTTGCGGCCAAGGCGAGCGTCATCAGGACGAGATTGCCGCCGCCCGCGCCTAAGAGGAGCGCCCCGACCGAGGGCGCCGCCGCCTGGACGATCAGGCTCGGTGTCGCGAGCTTGCCCATCAGCGCGGCGTATTGTTGCGGGTCGAACAGCACCAGCGGCAGGGCGCCACGAGCGATCGTGTGGATACCATTGCCGGCGCCATAGAGGATCAGCGCCAGCGCGATGAAGGTCTGACTTGTAAAGAGCAACCAGACCCCGGCGGCCAGCAGCGATACCGATGTCAGCATCGTCCAGATCGGATGGTGCCGGTTGCGGCCGATCAGCATTTCGGCCACGCGCGCGCCGACCTGAGACGGGCCGACCAGGGCGCCCAGGCCAACGGCGGCCGCCAGGCTGACGTCGCGAAGCTGCAGGAGGGTGAGGAGGTGGACGGAAAGCATCGAGGCGATCAGTGCCGCCACCGTCTGGATAGAGGCAAGGAGGATGAAGCGGGTCCTCGCCTGGCCTGCGAGATGCGCCTGTCCGCGCTCGCTTCTTGCCGGCACGGGCGCCGCGACCGGAGGCGGCGGTATCACCCAAAGGTGAAGCGGCAGACAGATCAAAAGGTGGATCGCCGCATAGCAAAGACAGGCGACGCGCCATCCCTCATGCGCGACGAGAAAAGCGCTGAGCGGCCAGCAAACCGTGCTGGCGAAGCCGCCGAACAGCGTCAGGTTGGTGATCGCGCCGCGCGCCCCCAATCCATAGAGACGGCCGAGCGTGGCGAAGCCGGCATCGTAGAGGCCGCTCGACATGCCCAATCCCATGAACAGCCAGGCCAGCAGATAAAGCGGATAGGCGGTGGCCGCCGCCAGCAGTAGGTGAGCGGCGACCAGGAGCAAGGAACTCGCGGCAAGCACCGGCCGGCCGCCGTGACGCTGGATCAGCCGCCCGGTGATGGGCGACACCAGCCCGGCAAGCAGGAGCCCGCAGGAGAGCCCGGCAACGACTGAAGCCAGCGACCAGCCCGTCTCGGCGGCGATCGGCGCGGCGAGCACCGCGGGCAGATAGTAGGACGATCCCCAGGCGAGCACCTGCGTGACGCCAAGCGCCGAGACGAGGATGTGGCGGCTGCGGGCGGCCGGCGTATGGACTTCCGCCTTCACGGATCGCTCAAAGCCCATTATCTATCGTGCTCAAAATGGGGGAGCACATGCGCATCGCGGTGATCGACGAGGCGGAAGCAACGGCTCAACTCGGCTCCCTTGCCGAGATATTGATGCAGAGCATCGAGGACGGCGCGCTCGTTGGCTTCGTCCTGCCGTTCGGCGCCGAAGAGGCGCGGTCCTTTTGGCAGGGTGTCTTCCGCTCCGTGGCGGACGGAGAACGCCTCCTCATCTGCGCCTATCTCGACGACAACCTCGTCGGCACCGTCCAGCTCTACCTGTCGCCGGAACCGAATGCGCTGCACCGGGCAGAGGTTTACAAGCTTCTCGTGCATCGGGGCTTTCAGCGGCAAGGCATCGGTTCCGCCCTCATGGCATTCATCGAAGACGAGGCAAGGAAGAGAAATCGTTCCCTGCTCCTTCTCGATACCGCCGAGGGCGGGGCAAGCGAGCGGCTCTACCGGCGCATGAACTGGCGGGAAGTCGGTGTCGTGCCGCATCACTTCGTCGACCCGTTCGGCAAACCAAGAGCCTCGATCTACTTCATGAAGCATCTGGCGCTTTAGGGGCAGTTCAGCAGAACCACCTAGACCTGGATCTCATCACATCCTAGGCCGGCGGTGTGTAGGCGACCTTCTCGCTGTCTTCCTTGACGAACTCGCGCACCGGATTGTCGAGCAGCGGCAGCACCGCCTCCGACGGCCGGCAGAGCCTTGTGCCCTTTGGCGTCTCGACGATCGGCCGGTTGATGAGGATCGGGTAAGCAAGCATGAAATCGACCAGTTCGTCGTCGCTCCATTTCGGATCGGCGAGGCCAAGCTCGGCGTAAGGCGTCCCCTTCTCCCTGAGCAACCCGGGCAGGGTGATGCCCATCGCCGCGATCAGCTCGAGCAGCCGTGCGCGGTCCGGCGGCGTCTTCAGATATTCGATAACGATCGGCTCCTCGCCGCTGGCGCGGATCATGGCCAGCGTGTTGCGTGAGGTGCCGCAGGCGGGGTTGTGGTAGATCGTGACCGTCATTGCTTCGCCTTCACAGACTGGGATTGCTGAGTGATTCCGGGTCGCAGCAGCCAGCCCATCAGCGCCAGCGCGATCAAGGCGCCGAGCAGCTCGGCGATGATGAAGCCCGGCAGATCGATCGGCCTGATGCCGGAAAACGTGTCGGTGAGCGAGCGCGCCAGCGCGACGGCCGGATTGGCGAAGGAGGTGGACGCGGTGAACCAGTAGGCGGCGGTGATGTAGAGACCGACCAGCCATGGCACGGCTCTTTGCTCGAAGCGAAGGCCGGCGAGAATGACGGCGACCAGGCCGAATGTCGCGACCGTTTCGGAGAACCATTGCGCGGGTCCGGCGCGGAGCTTCGTGGCGAGTTCCAGCACCGGCAGGGCGAACATGAGATGCGCCGCGATCGTGCCGGCGATGCCGCCCAGGAACTGCGCGGCGAGATAGGCCGGCAGATCGCGGGTGGGCAGCGACCGGTTCAGACAGAAGACGAGCGAGACGGCGGGATTGAAATGGGCGCCCGAGACCGGCCCGAGGATGGTGATCAGCACCACCAGCATGGCGCCGGTCGCGAGCGTGTTGCCGAGCAGCGCCAGCGCCGTGTCGTGCGTCAAGGTCTCGGCCATAATGCCGGAACCGACCACTGTCGCCACCAAAAGACCGGTGCCCAGGGCTTCGGCGGCAAAGCGGCGCGGCAGATCGAAGGTATTCATCAGCCGGCCTTGGGCTGCGACGACGTGGAACCTTCGAACGCGCCGATGCT
The DNA here is from genome assembly GCA_004020545.1 of Mesorhizobium sp. Lineage (GTDB taxonomy): Bacteria > Pseudomonadota > Alphaproteobacteria > Rhizobiales > Rhizobiaceae > Mesorhizobium. The sequence goes on from SAQE01000049.1 coordinate 18,913, forward strand.
GCGCAGCTTCGCGCCAAGGGCCATACGATCTATCGAGGCGATCGGCAGGCTGAGAAATGCACCGATGCGTGCCTTCATGTAACGAGCGGCGGTAGAGAACGCACGTTCCTTTTCAAGATCACTCCCTTCGACGGCCGCAGGATCCTCGATCCCCCAATGTGCCGTCATCGGTTGTCCCGGCCAGACGGGACACGCTTCCTCGGCGGCGTCGTCGCAAACGGTGAACACGAAATCCATGGTCGGCGCGCCGGGCACCGCAAACTCGTCCCACGACTTCGAACGAAATCCGTTGGCGGGGTACCCCATGGCGGCAAGTACTTTCAGTGCCAACGGGTTGACCTTGCCCTTGGGCTGGCTTCCGGCCGAGAAGGCGTGGAACCTTCCCGCGCCGTCCTTTTGGAGGATACTCTCCGCCAGGATCGAGCGGGCCGAATTGCCGGTGCACAAGAAGAGGACGTTGTAGACAGGATCGGACATGCTGGCCTCCCTAGATCGCCCGCGTCATAGCGCGGCGGTTGATGGACAGAACTCGATGATCATTGCCGGGTCCCCTCGCCGGGCTGGCAGCAAGGCGCGGCAAGCGTCGGCGCGCAGATCTCCGGACGGCCCGAGCAGCAATCCTCCATCAGGAACCGGATCAGGCCGGACAGCGCGTCGTATTCGGCTTTGTAGACGATCGAGCGCGCGTCGCGCCGCGCGGTGACCAGGCCGGCGCGCTCCATCTCCTTGAGATGGAAGCTGACATTGGACGGCGAGACCTCGACCTGTTCGGCAAGCGAACCGGCGGCGATGCCGTCCGGCCCGGCAACGACCAGCAATCGAAGCAGCCTGAGCCGCGTCTCCTGCGACAGCGCGCCAAAGGCGATCAGGGCTTGACGTTCATCCACGTTTCAATAATCCTTGAAATATCGAAATGAGGAATAGCCGACATGCTTTCTCCTGACAACCGGAAAATCGCCCCTGCCCTTCCACTGGAGCCATCCGACCTGACAATCGGCGACCTGCTCGATGCGCTGGCCGACCACAAGGACAAGCCGCTGGTGTTCCGCTATGACGGCCGGCCGGTGAAGCCGGGCTACCACGTGACGGAGGTCAAGGCGGGGCAGTTCTCGGCGCTGGATTGCGGGGCAAACCCCGAATCCTGGTCGGAAATCTTCGTGCAGCTATGGGACGTCGACGAAGGCGGACCCGTCCACATGCCGGCCGGCAAGTTCGCTGCCATCATCCGCAAGGTTGCCGATCACGTGGCGCTCGATCAGTCCGCCAGGCTGACATTCGAAGTCAGCGACGGCATCCGGCCGATGGAGCTTCACCGGGCAACGCAGCCGACGCTGGTTGGCAATGCCGTCGAGGTCGAGCTATCGCCGCGGCCGGCAAGCTGCAAGCCGCGCGATCGATGGCTGGAAGAACAGAAGGCGGCGAGCGCATCCTGTTGTTCGCCTGCAAGCAGCAAGGCTTGCTGCGCCTGAGCGATTGGCGGCGCGAACCAGAGCGTCCGCGACCTATCTGCCCGTACTCCAATAGCGGTGCACCCTTACCCCGCTGCCGCTTGTGCCATACCAGGGTTCGCAGGCGATGCCGTCGTGGTCTGCATCATGCGTCGGCCAGTAGCCGGGCTGCCCGGCGCGCGCCGGCGCGAGACCGACCAGCCGGGCGGTGGCGCAGTTGGGAAAGGCAGCAATGTGCCGCAGCACCGACCAGGGCGAAGCGAAATGGATGCCGATTGAACCATAGACGATGTAGCCGGACAGAAGGATGAAGGGCGCAGACAACGCCACCCATCTCCGTGCGCCCAGGCGGCGACGGTGATAGGCCGAAGGCCAATAGAAGAACGGCAGGAACATTCGCCAACGCCCCCTGGCTGATAGCGTTCGCCATAAAATTAGCGATCTCTTGTATTTCCCGCAAATCAGGATCATGCTTGGTTTACGCATGGGTGGCACTGATGCGCAGCGGGTGGGTGGTTCAAAAAGGGGTAGGGCGTGATGGAACTTGCGGTCTGCTATGACCATAGCGGGATCGAGTTCGTATGGTCTGTCTTCCTCGACATTATGGGGGTTTTCCTGATCATGGCGCCGTTGGCGGCCGCGCGGCTGGTCGCGATATCGCGGGCGAGCAGAACGGCTCAGCTTCAACTCGCGTAGGAAGCTTGGCGTCGGTTTCAGCCCGGGCGCACGACCTTCCGGATGGGGGCTTCACCGAACAGCGCCGAGCAGTCGATCTCGTCGCGGAAAAGCGCGTCGGGATCGAGCACCAGCCACGACGTATGTGTACGAAGGTTCCTTAGCCTGGCGTTCTTTTCCGCCCGCGCCTGGCGCTCCGCCTCGGCAAGCGAGCTCAGGGCGGGCCTTTTGGCCTTGTAAGGGCTCCTCGACATAGCGACACAGAACGCAATCGCCCCGCCTTGCGTTCCCTCGCAGGCGCAACGCGCCATGCGGTATGGTCGCTCGACCTCATATCTCTCTGAGATAGCGGGCGCCGCGACCGGCAAGGGCGATGGCGAGCGAGGAACCCGCAAGGCCGCCTCCGACAATGATCAGGGTCGTAATCGGTACCGACGAGCGGACTTGCCGTCGGGGCCTTCAGATCGGCAAAGGCGGATCCGTGAAATAGGGCGGTGAACGAATCTCGGCCAGGGAGCGGACCTGCAGCCCGTCCCTGAAATTAGCGGGATCGAGCCAGGCCTCCAAGGCGGCGCGATTGGCCGGCCATTCACGCGAAAGCATTGAATACATCGGGATGTCGCAGGGCTTGCCCTTCAGGAACAGGCCCTGGCGATGCGTGCCCTCGTAAACGAAGCCAAGGCGCACGGCGGCCGCGCGCGAACGTTGGTTGGTCGATGTGCATGTCCATTCGAGGCGCCGGTAGCCGAGATCGTCGAAGACATGGCGCAGGATGAGGTAGAGCGCCTCGGTGGCGAGCCGCGTGCGCTGCAGCGGCGGCGTGTAGAGCACATATCCGAGTTCGACGACATGGTGCACCGGCCTGGCTTCCATCAGGCAGAGCCACCCCAGCGCCTCACCGTCGGGACCGTCGACCGCGAAGAATGCGCGCTTGGGGTCCGCCACCAGCGCAGCGACATGCTCGGCGAAGGCCTGCTCGGTGGCAAAGGGTCCCACCTTCATGTCGATCCAGGTGGCCTCGGTGTGCTCGTCATGCGAGAGCAGATAGAGCCTTGCCGCATCGCGTTCGGCCTCGAGCGGACGCAAGCGCCCGCAATGGCCTTCGAGCAGGACGGCGACTGGAACCGGCGCATCGCCCGACGGGGTTGCCTCGGCATTTGCCGCGGCTTGCTCAATCTTGCCTGCCCGCATCCTGCTCTCCCTTGGTGCGTGCCTCGCCATGCGGAGATAATAGCGTCTGCGGCCTCCCCTCTTCCGGCGTGGGGTAGATATTGCACAGTTTTCCGAAGAACGGCTGCTCGGCCACACATCGGCGGCCAAGATGCTCGAGCGCGCCGGCCAAACTGCCCGGCAGCCGGCCTTTCAGGATCTTCAGCACCGGAGTGCCTCCCATGACGTCTTCCACTCCGGCCGCCGGTTCACTTGAACCCATGGCCGCCCCAACTAGTTCCAGTAGCGGAACACCCTGCCCATTCGATTGGGCATCAAGAAAATGTCCTCCGCATGCGAAAAGCCGGCTTCCCGTCCCAAGCGGAGCCAGGTCCGCGAGGTTTCGGGGAAATCGGCCAGAAGCATATGCCTTTCCATCGATGCGAATTCCTCGTCGGAAACGGCCGACCATTTGTCGCGCAGCAAGGAGAAGCGCGCGAGCCAGGCGGCGCGATCCTCTCCTTCGAACAGCGCCGGTTCCCAGATAACGAACAGGCCCATACCTCCCAGGGCCCTGTGGGCGTTGCGCATCAGCCTTGCCTTGGCCGCCGTCGGCAGATGGTGCAGCGACATGCCGATCCAGATCACGTCGACCGGTTCCGACCATTTCGCCATTGCTGGTGCGAAATCGCAGCAGCGCAGCTCGACGGGACAAGGAAGGGCATCCAGCTCCCGAGCCGCCAACCGCAGCGATGCCTCAGACAAGTCGATACCGACATAGTTGCCTATCGCCGTCGTCCTCAGCATCGCGGCGGAGGCACTGGCATCTCCGCACGCCACGTCTAGGAAGCGGAATGAGGCGGGCGCTTGCTCGACAAGCAAGTCGCGCAGAAGGTGATAGATTTCCTGATGGAACATCAGGTTCGCGCCGATGATCCTGCGATAGGTTTCAAGCTCGCTGTTGAACATGTCCTGAGCGCCGGCAGCCCCATTGTCCGTCGTTGCCAGTCCGCTTTCAGTCGACGCACTTGCCATGATGTCCTCCCAGGGAACCTCGATGGAACAACGCTAGGCGGCGGCCCCCGCCGCATGGAGATGCAAGGCGCGGAACACCGCCGTGTGGCCAGGGGTCGCAATCGAGAGCTTCATGCCCAGCTCATGCATGCGCCCGGAGAGCCAGGCGACCTCGATGGGCTTGCCTCTTTCAAGGTCGTTGGCCATCGATGATTTCACATGCGGTGGGAATGCGGTCCATCTCGTGATGACGCGTTCCTCGAATCCTTCCGCCATTGGATGACCGGCCGCGGCGGCAACCGCCATCCCCTCGTCCCGCAATTGCTCGACGAAGATCCGCGCCTCGGGATCGCCAAGGATTGGACCAATGCCCGAGCGCATGAGCGACGTCGCGCCGGAGAAGGCTGCAAGTGTGACGAACTTCTCCCAGAGCACGCTGTCGATATCGACGACCGGTTTCAGTTCGAGCCCTACTGCCCGATCGCAAAGCGCTTGAAGCTCGTGGATCAGAGGCTCACGATGACCGCCGACGAGAATTTGCTGCAGCCCGCCCGCATGGACGACCTCTCCGGGTCTGCCGATGAAGCCGGAAAGGTAGGTGGCGCCACCGATAACCTTGTCGTCGCGAACATGGCGACGCAGCAATTCGATGCTGTCGATGCCGTTTTGCAGAGTCACGACGCGGGTGTTCCTGGCAATCAGCGGTCCGAGCGCTGCGGCGGCCTTCTCGCCGTCGTAGAGCTTGACCGCGAAGATCACGAGATCGACGGGGCCGATGTCGGCCGGAGAAGCGCTTGCGGATACGGTGGGCAGGAAAATATTGCCGGTGTCGCTGTGAATTCGCAGGCCACCCTGGCGCATGGCCTCCAGGTGCGCGCCGCGAGCAATGAAGCTGACGTCGCCTCCCGCCTCGGCGAGCCTGGCCCCGATGTAACCGCCGATGCCGCCCGCACCCATCATTGCGATCCGCATGCCGTCCCCTCGACGCCGGCTGATGCCATCGCCGCGCAACGCCGCAGCGAGCTCGCAGCCATGATAATATTAGCAGATACTCAATAAACAGACCAGCCGGCCCGACAGCCGCGCCATTAACCTTCCCCAGGAGGCCGGACCAAGGTCTGTGTCGCAATTGCCGCGACTGGCCTATAGTCTTGGCTGGCGGCGGGGTGAATCACGCGGATGCTCAGGGAGATCTTGAAACGACTTGTGCAAGTCTGGAGCGGGCTGTCGCTGGCCTGGCAGTTCGTGATTGCCGGCGGCATCGGGCTTTTGGCGGTGATGCTCGTGGTTGGCCTTTGGGTAACGTCGCAGATCCGTGAGGGGGTGATGCACAACTCCGCCACCACTACCGCGCTCTATGTCGACAGCGTCATCGCACCGCTGCTGCCGGACCTGCGCAAGAGCCGCGAGCTCGACGACTCGGTCAAGCGGGCGCTGGACGAAACGCTCGGCCAGGGCGCGCTCGGAAAGAGGCTGGTGTCGTTCAAGCTGTGGCGGCGCGACGGCACGATCCTCTATTCGAAGGATTCCGACCTTATCGGCAGGCAGTTCAAGCCGAACCTCAACCTCATCGCAGCCTTCGCCGGCAACGTCATGGTCAAATACAACCAGTTGGACGACGAGGAAAACGACAAGGAACGGGCGCTCGGCCTGCCGCTGCTCGAAATCTACAATCCCGTGCGTGAGCCCTGGTCCGGCGACGTCGTGGCCGTGACGGAATTCTACGAGGTCTCCGACGACTTCGAGGCGAACCTGAACTCGGCCCTCAGATGGACCTGGCTGGTGGTGGCCAGCGCCACCGCGACCTCGCTCGCGCTGTTGTCGGGCATCGTCTTTCGCGGCAGCCGCACCATCCAGACACAGCGCGCCGCGCTGGAGGCCAAGGTCACCGAGTTGCAGTCGGCCCTTGCGCAGAATTCGTCGCTGCGCCAGCGCGTGCAGCGCGCCTCGCGCCGCGCCACCGCCATCAACGAGCGGTATCTGAGGCGCATCGGCGCCGACCTGCATGACGGGCCGGCGCAACTGGTGGCGCTTGCCGCGCTCAGGATGGACAGCCCGATCCTGGTCGACCCCGCGACGCCGAAACCGCAGCGCGAGGCCGAGATCGCCGGCATCCACAAAACGCTCGGCGAGGCGATGCGCGAGATACGCGGCATCTGCAACGGCCTGGTGCTGCCGCAGATCGAGACCCAGGCGGTGGCCGACATACTGCGGCTGGCCGTGGCCGAGCATGAGCGCCGCACGAACACCAAAGTGTTGCTGACGCTGCCGGAGCGCTTGCCGGAACTCGGCACCTCGGAGAAGATCAGCATCTATCGTTTCGTGCAGGAAGGGCTGAACAACGCTTACCGACACGGCAAGGGCAAGGGCCAGCAGGTGAGAGCCACGATGAAGGGCGGCAAGCTGGTGGTCGAGGTGCAGGACACTGGTCCAGGCTTCAACCCCGCAAGGAGCGAAGGCCTCGGGCTTGCCGGCCTCAGGGAGCGTATCGAAAGCATTGGCGGGCAGTTCGAGACGCTGTCAGGCCCCGGGGGAACGAGACTGGTAATCACATTGTCTGTCGAGGAGCAGCCGTGACCGCACCCATCCGTATAGCCATTGTCGACGACCATCCGCTGTTTCGCGAGGGCGTGGCGCGCAGCCTCGGCGAGATCGGCGGCTTCGAACTTGTAGGCGAAGGCGCCAGCGCCGAGGATGCCGAAAGGCTGGTCCGCGCCAGCGCTCCCGATATCCTGATGCTCGACATCAGCATGCCGGGCGGCGGCCTCAATGCGCTGGCCAGCATCCTGGCGGCGGCGCCTGAGCAGAAGATCGTCATGCTGACGGTTTCGGAAACCAATTCCGACGTCGCCCAGGCGCTCAAGGCCGGCGCGCGCGGCTATGTGCTGAAGGGAGTCGGCTCCAAGTCGCTGGCCGAGATCCTGCGCGATGTCGCCAACGGCCAGAGCTATGTCTCGCCGACACTCTCGGCCCGGCTGCTGTCGGACCTCTTGCAACCTACCGGCCGCAAGCCCGACCCGCTCAGCCAGCTCACCGGTCGCGAGGCCGAGATCCTGAAGCTGGTGGGTGAGGGCTTGAGCAACAAGGAAGTCGCCGCCCGGCTGGCGCTGCAGGAAAAGACGGTCAAGCACCACATGACCAGGGTGCTGGCCAAGCTCAACGTGCGCAACCGCACGGAAGCGGCGCTGCTGATGCATGAGGCGAAAGATCGGCAGTAGGGAATAGGGAAAAGAACCCTACTGCTGCCTACTGCCTATTCCCTAAAGCAATCACCCCCGTCTCCGGAAGAAGGGGGTGACATGCGAGGGTGCGGGAAAAGGGGTAGCTTCTCTCAACCCTCACAAGTTCAGCAGGCGGGCGAAATCCTCCCGCGTCGCCTGGCGCTCGACGATGGTGCGGCCTTGCGCATCCGTCATCTCGAAGCGGCCGGCGTCGATCTCTTCCCTCATGCCGTTGCGGTGGATGACGGTGATCTTGTTGCCGTCGACCTCGACCGTGTCGCCGGTCGCGGCATTGACATGGCTGCCCTTGCTGCCACGACTGGCGTTGCCTTTGCCGCTGTTGTTCCCAGCGCCGGCATTGGCATTACCGCCACCGGCGTTGCCGTTGCCCGAATTGCCACCGCTGTTGCCACCGCCATTGCCGTTGCCGCCACCATTGCCACCCCCGCCGTTGCCGTTGCCGGCATAAGCTGTGGCCACGACGAACTTGGCAGCGACATCGGGTGTGAAATGATAGGTGACGACAACAAGCGCCAGCGCGTTTGCGGCGCGCAGCGTGAAGCGAGCAAACCTCTTGAAGGCGGGTCGGCGCATGCTGTCCTTTTTATGCCGGTTCCGTCTCGGCCCTGCCGAAGTTCCGCTCTCAGCCCGACCAAGGCGGAACCGATGTCTTGACGGCGCAAGGATTCACATTCGGGTGAGCCGGCGGAAGTGGCCCACGACCCATGCCATATCCGGTCGGACCTTTTTTGCGGCCGCTTGGGGACCATCGTCGCAACCAGTGGGAGAAACAGCTCCACCCGTAACCGCCGCTGCGTTAACCAAATCGCTTGGAAAATGGCCGGCAATTCTCTATGACTGTGGTCTGCGAGAACCGCGCGGACGCCCATACGAGCCGCGGCATACTACGGTGCAAGGTGTCCCGTTGGACGCGAAAAGTGCCGTAACGCTTTGTTTTTGCGCATGGATCATTTTCCCCGGCCTGCGGGGCCATGCGCCAAGGGTCCGCTTCCGGCATTTGTCCCAAAGGCCCAAAAAAGTACCCCCGCCGAAAGGCGGGGGCAAGGTGAGCAGCGGGAGTTCTGTCGTAAGACGATCAGGACCGAAGAGACGAAGCAAAAGGTGGCAACCTGATTTTGCAGCGCTAGCCTTTGGTCCCTTGAAGATCTAACCCAGATAGAACCTCGCTCTCACAAACTCTGCTCTCACAAACTCTTCAGGCGATTGAGATCGGTCGTGGTGGCCTTGCGCTCGACGATGGTGCGACCAAATTTGCCTGAACCTGCCGTTCTCGATCGTCTCCTTCATTCCGTTCCGGTGCGTGACCTGAATGCCGTTACTGCTAACCTCGACCTTGTCGCCGGTCGCAGCGTTCACATGATCGTCGACGTCGGCGGTGCTGCTTGCGGCACTGTTGGAAGCGCTGTTCGCTGCGCCCTTGCTGTTACCGCTGTTTCCGCCACTGTTGCTGTTGCCGCTGCTGTTGCCCCCAGAATTGCCGTTCCCGTTATTTCCACCGCCACTGTTACCGCCGCCGTTATTCCCGCCGCCATTGCCGTTGCCGCCATTGCCGTTGCCGCCTTTGCCGGCATAGGCCTTGGCCACCACAGGACCGTCGATGGAGAGATGAAAAGGCGCGACAACCAACGCCAGCGCAGTGAGCGCTTGCAAGACAAGCCTGCAGCCCATGCGCGCTACGCGCATCCCATTCTCCCCATACCGGCCATCCAGCCCTTCGGCCAAACTACCCCACCGGCAATGTCGCAGCATTAGCATCCCCAATCAGCGTGTCGTGCGAAAGTGGCCCACGACCCTTGTCTTGTTTATTCAGACCTTTTTCGCAACGATATCGGACCTAAGTCCTATCGCAACCACCGGATGTAGTCTGGCACGAACGCGCGTTGTTTTTCCCCTTACCCCGGCGAGGAGACCGGCGCTCTTGCCGTCACCGCCGTGCCGAAGGCGGCGGCAATCACGGCGGCGATGCCGGCGCATTGCAGCGCACTCAAGCTCTCATGCAGGAACAGCAAGCCGGTCAGCGCTCCGAGCGCGGGCTCCAGGGAGGTGAGCGTGCCGTAAACCCGAGCCGGCATCCTGGTGAGCGCCATCATCTCGAGCCAGAAGGGCAGCGCACTCGAGAACAGGCCGACGACGGCCGCGCCCGCCATCACATGCGGGTCGGTGAGATAGGGCCAGGCAGCCGAGAATCCGAAAGGCAGCGCCAGCAGAGCCGCGATCGCCATGCCGTAGGCGGAGGTTCGGACGCCGAGCTCAGCGCCGGCCTTCTGCGCGAAGATGATATAGAGCCCCCAGCAGCCGCCGGCGGCGAGCGCCAGCAGCACGCCTATCGGATCAAGTCCCCGGCTGACATCGGCAAAAGGCGAGAGCAGCACGATGCCGGCGACGGCAAAAGCCACCCAGACGAGGTCGAGCAGGCGCCTGGAGCCAAGCGTCGCCACGAAAAGCGGGCCGGTGAATTCGAGCGCTACGCAAATGCCCAGCGGAATGCGCTCCAGCGCGGTATAAAACAGCAGGTTCATGACCGAGACGGTGACGCCATAGGCTGCGAGCCACGGCAGTCCCCTTCGTGTCGGCAGCACCTTCCAGGGCCTCAGCACCGCCGCCAGCATCAGCGCGCCGATGAGAAGCCTCAGCATCGTCGTTCCCTCCGCGCCGAGGACCGGGAACAGGCCCTTGGCGAAGGCGGCACCCACCTGAACCGAAAGAATGGCGCCGAGCAGCCCAAGGATAGGCAAGGCGCCGGCCTCCGCACGCGCTTTTGCGATCGGTGTCGACGTCATCTCCATCTCCCTGCCCCGCATGGTCAGAGGCATGGATAGGCCCTGGCGGTTGTGCTGTCGTGAGGCAGCCGGCGTCGGACGGTGGGACAAGGCCGTTCAACGCCCCGCCGCAGGGCTTGCTGCGCTGCACAAGGCCTTGAAACTCAAGGTTCTTTTTGCATGTTGACTGATGCATCCGGCGCTATGGTCAAGCCATCTTATTCAATATCCCTGATATACTCGCTATGGTTGCCGTTGTAGATTTCCAACATCCTTGGCGATAAATACTTTCCAATTTCAGACTAATTACCCATCGACATTTGGGACCATTGGACAACCCTGCGAATATTTTTGGGGGCAATTATTTCCTATGCCCGTCGGCATCACATCTTATTTCAGGGGCGTAAGCATTTTGTGTTGCGCTGCAACATCGGCCGCGCCAATCGTTGGCCGGGGGCGTGCTCGTTGGAGGATGCCATTACATTGACCCGGACGGGCATTCCGCCGGCCGGCAGGGATTGCGCCCTCGCCCCGGACGCCGATTCGTCGATGGGGCGAGCCAATGGGCTTTGCGCGTCCAACGCTCACTATCGCGACAGCCCCGGCGGAACCCGCTGATGACGAATCAGCGCGACATCCAGTTGGACACGCTGCGGGCCGTTGCCGTAACGCTGGTGCTTTACGCGCATTTCCTCGCTCCTGGAGGTTCGTCCTTCCTCGGCCATCTCGGCGTGCGGCTGTTCTTCGTGCTCTCCGGCTTCCTGATCACGCGGCTTTTGCTGGACGCGCGTGACACCCATGCATTCGCTGCCGGAACGGCGCTGCGTTCCTTCTATGCCAGGCGCGCGATCCGGATCTTCCCGCCCTATTTCGCGGTGCTGGGGCTCGTCTGGCTCACCGATCTGGAGCAGGCGAGATCATCGCTCGCCTGGCATGCGCTCTACCTCTCGAATTTCTGGTATGCGCAGCGCAACGACTGGACGCCCTGGCTGCTCTGCCATTTCTGGAGCCTCAGCATCGAGGAGCAGTTCTATCTCGCCTGGCCGCTGATCATGCTGATCGCGCCACGCAGGCGCATCGAGGCGATCACCATCGGCGTCATCTGCTTCTCGCTCGCCTACCGTTTCTACTGGCCCATCGCCGCCGACCCGGCGCTGGCGCGGGACCTGTTGCCGCCGGCCTCGATGGATGCGCTTGCCTGCGGCGCCTTGCTTGCCGTGCGCCGCGCCCGAGGCGTCGACGTGCCGCGATGGATGCGGCTTGGCTGGCCGGCTTTCGCGGCGCTTTTCCTGCTCGTCGTCTGGTCCGATCCGGGGCCGGCGAATTCGACCTGGGAGTGGCCGCGCTGGGTGCTGGTGCAGGTACTGCCGCTGGCGCCGCTGGTGGTGATCGTCGCCGCCTGCTCGAACGGCCTCGACGGCATGCTCGGCAGGCTGGCCGAACTGCCGCCGCTCATCTTCCTCGGCCGCATCAGCTACGGCGTCTACCTCTATCACCCGATCCTTCTCGCCTATGCCGTCAAGGCGCAGCCATGGATCCCGCTCAACGTCTCGGAACAGGGGGCGGGCCGCTTCCTGGTCGCGGGCGCCGCCACGCTGGTCGTTGCCGCGCTCTCCTGGGTGGTGTTCGAGAAGCCGCTCAACGGTCTCAAGCGCTATTTCCCTTATGTGGCGCGGCAGGGCGTGGGCATGGCGGGCGATGCGAGATGGACCAGCCCGACGGCGGACGGTCCCGCGCTCGACCTGCAGAGAACGGTGGCACGACGATAATGGCAAACGCCGCGCTGCCCCTCATCTGGCTGCCGCCATCTTCTCCCCGTTTACGGGGAGAAGGGCGCTGTCGCCTCTGGTTTCGCCAATCGCCAGCGTTGCAACCGCTTCTTTCTCCCCGTTTACGGGGAGAAATGCCCAGCAGGGCAATGAGGGGCGGCGACATCGACAATTGGCCGACGACAGCATCAATTGCAGAGCGGACGGCGGGATGATGACCGTCGCTCCCCTCATCTCCGTGCTGTTGCCGGTCTATAATGCCGAGCCCTATGTCGGCGCTGCGATCCAATCGATCCTGAGACAGGACTACGGTCGGCTCGAGGTCATCGCCATCGACGACGGATCGACCGACAGGTCGCTGGAGATCCTCGAGCGCTGCCGCCGGGACGACAGCCGCGTCTCAATCATCTCGCGCGAGAACCGCGGCCTCGTCGCCAGCCTCAACGAGGGGCTGGCGGTCGCGCGCGGCGAGCTGGTCGCGCGCATGGATGCCGACGACTTCGCCTATCCCTGGCGCCTGTCGCGGCAGGCGGCACTGTTTGCCGCGCGGCCCGAGCTCGGCTTCTGCGGCGCGGTCGTCGACATGCTGCTGCACGGCCGAATCGCGCGGGGCAGGCTCGATCCGGTGTTCCGCCTCGACCTCTCCGTGCTGTCGCAGTTCTTCACGATCTTCATGCATCCGACGGTGGTCTACAACCGCCGGGTCATCGGCGAGGCCGACCTCCATTACGACGGTACCTACCGGCATGCCGAGGATTTCGACCTCTTCCGGCGGCTTGTCGACCGCTATCCGGCAGCCATGATGGAGGAGAGCCTGCTTATTTACCGTGTGCATCCCGGCAGCGTGACCAGCCGGCACGTTGGCGAGATGCGGCGCACGCATCTCAGGATCGTCGGCGAGAATCTCGAGCGCGAAGGCCTGGCGGAAGACAGCGCAGACCTGCGCGCGATCGGTGACGAGGTTTCCTTCGATACCGTGCGACGGGCGGCAGCCTTCATCCGCGCGCTGGAAGGGCGGATCGCAGCCCTGCCCGACACGGCGCGGCCCAGCTTCGAGGCCGGCGCGCTCAACCTATTCTATTTCCTCTACCAGCTCGTCAACGACGAGGAGCGGCCGGCGCTGGCGCATGAGCTTTTGACGCTTGCCGCGAAATGGAACGCGATCCGCCGCCGCGAAAAATACGCGCTCAGCCCCGGCGCCTGGGCGCCCTGGCTGAGCCAGGCCTCGATGTGGGCGGGCAAACGCGCGGACCGGGTCGCCCACCGCTTCAAATCAGCGCCCGCGGCGTCGGTGCTGGCGCCTTATCGGACGGGGGCGGCATGAGGGAGATGGGCCAAGTTGTCATACAGGGCTGTAACCGCCAATGCTGGCGGGACAGCACCCCCCTCTGGCCTGCCGGCTCCGGCCCTTCGCTACCGCTCCGGGCGTTCGTCGTTCGCGAAGCCAAGCAATTGGCTTCGCGTCCGCTTCGCGGACCACTCCTCACGCCCCACAAGGGGGGAGATTGGCGGCTTTGCCGACGGCACCCACTTGTTCGCCGCTTGAGATTGGCGAAAGCCGAGAGGTCCAATCTCCCCCCTTGCGGGGGAGATGTCCGGCAGGACAGAGGGGGGTGGGAAGGATCGCGGCGCATCGAATCTATCCGCCGGGCTGACGTAGCCGCGGAGCGCTCGCCATGAACGACGCGCGCCATCCGCTGCCGCGGCTCCCGGTCCTGCCTGCGCCTCCCTGGCCCAGGCAGCGGCCGCAGGTCTCCTTCATCGTCTGCACGCGCGACCGCCTCGCCGTGCTGGAAGCTTGCATCGATTCGATCCGCGCCGCCTGCCGGGCGCACCCCACCTTCGCCGCCGAACTGCTAGTGGTCGACAACGGCTCGCGCGACGGCACGGCGGAATACCTCGCACGCATCGCCGCGACGTCCGACATCGCGCTCACCGCGATCTCGGAGCCGCGTCCCGGGCTGGCGGCGGCGCGCAATGCCGGGCTGGCGCGGGCGCGCGGGCGAGTGCTGGTCTTCGTCGACGACGACTGCCGGCTCGACCGCAACTACCTCGTCGATCTCCAGCGGCATTATGCAAGCGGCGATAAATGGCTGATCCGCGGCGGCCGCGTCGAGATCGGCGACGCGCGCGACCTGCCCTTCACCATCAAGCGCTGCGAGGAGCGCGAGCGGCTGACGCCCGCCGTCCATCCGGGCGGTTTCGTGCTGGGCTGTAACATGACCATGCATCGCGACGTCGCCGCCTTGATCGGTCCGTTCGACGAACGCTTCGGCGCCGGCGGGGCGCTGCGCTCGGCCGAGGATACGGACTATCTGGTGCGGGCGATGCTTGCCGGCATGGCGGTCGAATATGTGCCCGACATGACGATCCTCCATCACCACGGACGGCGCGACCGCAAGGCGATCGGCCGCCTGCACCGCGACTATCATTTCGGCAATGGCGCGCTGTGCCTGAAGCACCTGCGCCGCGCGCCTTGGCTGCTGCGCCATTTCTACTGGGCGGCGCGGTCGGCGTTGCGCGAGCTGATCGGCGGCCCGCGCTTCGACCAGGATCTCAGGCTGTCGCACTGGCCGATCGTGCTGATGAACCTCGCGGGCGCGGCGAAGTTCATGGCTCTGGTGCTGGCCAGACGTCCGCCACGACAAGCGCGGCGCGCCCAGGAAACCGCCGAAGCCAGGGCGGAGGCCGGCGCGCGATGACCGGGCGCCCGACGCTGTCGATGCTGCGCCAGGCGCTCGGCCGCCGGCAGCTCGGGCTGCTGCCCGCCGTCGTCGCGCTCGGGCTTGCAAGTGCCGCGCTCGAAGGGTTCGGCATCGGGCTCATCATCCCGCTGCTCGGCATCATCATGGGGCATGGCGAGGCGACCGGCATGGCGGGCCTTTCCGCCCTACTGCAGAAGGTCGGCGCCGGGCTCGGAGAGCGCGAGCGGCTGATCGCGATTTCGGCCGCGATCCTCGGCTCGATCCTTTTCAAGAACTTGCTCGCCTTCGCCAATTCGGTGCTGACCGCCCATATCTACGGCAAGGCCAGCCAGACGATACGCGGCGCGCTGGCCGAACGCCTGCTCACCGTCGGCTATCCCTTTTTCCTGAGGGAAAGCCCGGGGCGGCTGCTCAACATCATCTCCAATGAATCCTGGCGGGCGTCGGATGCCATCCAGGGGATGCTGGGCGCTATCGTTAGCGCCTCGGCGGCGGCGATCCTGCTTGCCTTCCTGTTGCTACTCTCCTGGCAGATGACGCTTTTGGTGATGCTTGGCCTGGCGCTTGTCCAGGCGGCGCATATGGCGCTGTCGGCGCATCTGAGAGCGCCAAGCCGCGGCGTCGCCGCCCGCAACAGCGCCTTGGCCTCGCGGATGCTGCATCTCGTCCATGCCGGCCGGCTGATCCGCATCTTCGGCCAGGAGGCGCGCGAGAAGGCGGCTTTCGAGAAGGCCTCGGACGGTGTGCGCAGGGCGGCCTTCCTGCTCTCCAACCGCCAGGGCGCGCTGGCGCCGTTGACCGAGGTGCTGCACGCTGTGCTGTTCCTGGCGGTGGTGATCGGCGCCTGGCTTGCCGGCTTGAGCTTCCCGCTGGTCGCCGCCTTTCTCATCCTGCTCTACCGGCTGCAGCCGCATGTCAGGGCGCTGCAGATGACGTGGAGCCAGTTGCAGGGGCTTTCCGGCTCGCTGGAGGAAGTGACCTGGCTGCTCGACCCCGCAGGCAAGCCCACGCCGCCGCGGGGCAGCCGGCCGTTCGACGGCCTCGGCGAAAAAATCGCCTTCGAGGGCGTGAGCTTCAGCTATGCCAATGAAGAGCAGCGCGCGGCGGTGCTCAATGCCGCGAGCTTCGACATCGTGAGCGGCCGTTCGACGGCGCTGATCGGCCGCTCCGGTGCCGGCAAGACAACCATCGTCAACCTGCTCTGCCGCTTCGTCGAACCGGACGGCGGCAAGATCCTTGTCGACGGCGCGCCGCTCGGCGACATCGACCCGGTCGCATGGCGGACGCGCATCGCGTTGGCCAGCCAGGAGCTGGAGCTGGTCGACGGCACCATCCTCGACAACATCACCTACGGCAAGGACACGGCGAGCGCGGAAGAGGCGCGCCGTGCGGCCGAGCTCGCCGAGGCGCACGCCTTCATCGAAACGCTGCCGCAGGGCTACGACACGATCGTCGGCTATCGCGGCGTCAATCTCTCGGCCGGGCAAAGGCAGCGCATCGCGCTCGCCCGCGCCCTGCTGCGCGACCCCGACATATTGATCCTCGACGAGGCCACCAACGCGGTGGACGGGCTTTCGGAAGCGGCGATCGTGGAGACGCTCAAATCGCGCGCCGGCCGCCGCACGACCATCGTCATCAGCCACCACCACTCAACGATCTCGTTCTGCGACGATCTGGTGATCCTGGAGCATGGACGGGTGCGGAAGCAGGCGCCTTTCGCGGAGATGGCGAAGCTCAGCATGGATGAGTTGTATCGGCCGGAGTGAGGGGGATTTGCTTGGCGTCACCCGGAGACGCCGGCGGGACAGCGCCCCCCTCTGCCCTGCCGGGCACCTCCCCCACAACAAGGGGAGATCGGATGTCGCTCCGGCTTTCGCCAATTGTGGGCGTCGCAGAAGTGGCGCGGCGCGGAAGCTGCCAATCTCCCCCCTTGTGGGGGAGATGTCCGGCAGGACAGAGGGGGGCGCGAAGGATCGCGACGCTTCAGAACCTCGGTTCCTCGCCCCCAAGGGTAGGGAGAGGAAATACGTCAGCGTTACCCCGCCATGGCCAGCGGCACGGCGCTCTTGTTGGGGATCTGGATGTCGATCTCCAGCGTCGACATCGTCGCGCCGCGGTCCATCGAGACCTGGAGATAGTCCTGGTCGATCTGCACATGCTTGGCGATGACCGCCATGATCTCCTCGCGCAGGATGGAGACCAGGTCTGGCTGGCCGCGGCTCTGGCGCTCGTAGGCGAGCAGGAGCTGCAGCCGCTCGCGCGCCACCGGGGCGCTGGTGCGCCGCTTGAAGAGGTCGAGGATGCTCATGCCGCCCTCCTTCCGAGAAGCCGGTCGAGGAAGCCCTTGCGTTCGAAGGGGACGACCACCGGCAGGTCCTCGCCTTCCAGGCGTCTTGCCGCTTCGAGATAGGCCTTGGCGGCGGAATTGATCGGCTCGCTGAGCGTGACCGGCGAGCCGAGGTTCGAGGCGCGCAGCACATCCTGGCTTTCCGGGATGATGCCCAAGAGCGGCGTCGACAGGATTTCCAGCACGTCGTCGATCGACAGCATCTCGCCGCGCGAGGCGCGCGCCGCGTCGTAACGGGTGACCAGCACGTGCTTCTGGATCAGCTCGCCCTGCTCCGCCTTCATGGTGCGGGCGTCGAGCAGGCCGATGATGCGGTCGGAATCGCGCACCGACGACACTTCCGGGTTGGTGACGATGACCGCCTCGTCGGCGAAGCGCATGGCGAGCTGGGCGCCGCGCTCGATGCCGGCCGGGCTGTCGCAGAAGACGTAGTCGAACACCGAGCGCAGCCGCGCGATGACTTCGGCGACGCCCTCTTCGGTTAGCGCATCCTTGTCGCGCGTCTGCGATGCCGGCAGCAGGTAGAGCGTCTCCAGCCGCTTGTCGCGGATCAGCGCCTGCGAGAGCTTCGCCGAGCCCTGGATGACGTTGACGAGGTCGAACACCACGCGGCGCTCGGCGCCCATGATGAGATCGAGGTTCCTGAGGCCGACGTCGAAATCGACCAGCGCCACTTTCTTGCCGGTCTTGGCCACGGCGGCGCCGAGCGCGGCCGTCGAGGTCGTCTTGCCGACGCCCCCCTTGCCCGAAGTGACCACGACTACCTTGCCCATATTCATCCAGCCTCCATTGGCGTTTGTTATGTGACCGTGCAAGGCACGGCGGATTCTTTAATCAGCCTCGCACGCGAAACCGGTCCGAAGCTTGCCGCCCCTAAAAAACTCAGCCGAGCGGCACCACGCACAGCGCATCGTTGTCGAGGAAGGCCTGCACGGCCTTGCCGCGCGACACGCCCTCCATCTCCTCGGCCGTGGTGTACCAGCCGTCGACGGCGAGCAGTTCGGCCTCGTTCTTGCGGCAGAAGATGCGCGCCGAAACATTGCCTTCCGAACCGGCAATCGCGCGGCCGCGCAGCGTGCCGTAGACATGGATCGAGCCACCGGCGACGATTTCGGAACCGGACGCGACCGAGCCCAGCACGATGACGTCGCCATGCGGGTGGAAGACCGACTGTCCCGAACGGATCGGCGCCTTGATCATCAGCGTGCCGGCGGAAGGCTCGTGCCGCGCCTGCTCGGCGTCCTGTCCTGACTTGGCCGGCCCTGACCTGGCTGGTTCTGGCTTCGCCGCTTCAGGCTTTGCCTCGTCTAGCTTCACCAGATCGTCCTGCGGCGCCCTCACCTGCCCGGGCTGCACATCCTCGACGGCAGCCGTCTCGAGCGTGATTTCTTCCGCCTTCGCCTTGCGGGCGGCCCTGCCCAGCAGGCCCTCGGCGGTGGCCTCCTTGGCGCCGGCGAGCAGCGGCGGCAGTTCGGGGCCGAGCTCGGCGCCCTCGAGCTCGATGGCGTAGACTCGGATGCCGCGCCGCGCCAGCGTGCCGACAAGTGCTGCGATCTCCTCCGGCCCGGGCTTCAAAGTGTTGAGATCAAGCACCACCGGGCGGCCAGCAAAATAGCCGGGCGAGTTGCCGATCCAGTGATCGAGCCCCTCCAACCAGTCGTCGATCGGCGCCTCCGGCGTCAGCGTGAAAGCGACGAATGAGCGGGCGCGGAAGCGGATGGATTTGTTCTGCAAAGGGGCGGCGAAGGTCACGGCCAGACGAATCCTTACTCAATGGTTAAAGGGTGCCGGGCGAATGGTTAACAAAAGGTTAATTTTGCGGGTGCGGGCCGTTAAGGAACTGGCGCGGCTAAGTTTTGTTGCGGGGCGGCCACACGCCCTGCCCGCGCGCCGCGGCTGGCCGAAGACCTGAGGCAGAACGGGCCGGGCATGTGAAGCTCCCAATATACGAAAAGAGAGCGCACCGGCACCCCCGTCCCGGGTGGACCTTCGTTCTGCCCTTGTGCAAGGCCCGCGCCGCAGTGCGGTGACAGTGCTTGCCGCAGCCGCTATCCTCGAGTCCGCAAGCTTAGCGGAGAGCGAGGGAGATCTTGTCATGGAACTCAGCAAACCCGAAGATGTCGCGATTGCCTTTGCCGATGCTTGGAACAGGCATGACATGGACGACTTCGCAGCTTTGTTCTCCGAGGATGCGAATTTCGTCAACGTCGTGGGCATATGGTGGAAGAACCGCGCCGAGATCGAAGAGGCGCACCGCGCAACGCACAAAACCATGTTTCGTGACAGCCGGCTGGAGGGTGCTGTCTCGTCAGTTGTCGAATTGTCTCCCGGCCTTGCATCGGTGCACTATGCGTGGACCCTGACCGGCGCATCCGCTCCGGACGGCTCACCCGCCGGAACACGGAAAGGCGTCCTGCTTCTGGTTGTAAAGGAAGAACAATCGGGCTGGCGAATAAAGGTGGCGCAAAATACCGACATTGTTCCGGGGGTGATTGCTCCCCCTGCCAACGCAAGGAGATAGGCCTCCTTGCAAAAGCCGCAGCGCAGCATCGATATCGTTATCTAAGCATTTGCTAATGTGATATGGTGCCAGCCACAGGCCCGCAGCCGCCTGGTGTCTGTCCCCCCGTCTCCGGACGCCGCTGCGAGCTTCGTTGACGAGAGGGCCGGTCGTTAGCCCTAGCGGCCGACCCTCTCTCCGCTGGCTGCGATGCCGCCATCCTCAATCCTGGCCTGCAGCCCCCAGACACTCGAGGCGCTGCGGCCCGCCAGAGATCCGGGCCGGCACGACCCGCGCATGTGAAGTCCCTAATATACGAAGCGAGACCGCGCCGGCACTATCCGGCACGGTTAATTTTCCATTTCCTCCGGAGCAAGAGGACGGGGCATGCGCATCGATCAGGCAAGCAGCAGCAGGTGGGCAGGCATTAAGTGGGAAGGCCGGGCAGGCGCAGCAATCGCCGTGTTGTTGCTGCTGGCGGGATGCTCGTCATTTCGGATGAGTGGCAAAGACACGTACCAGACGAGCGGCATCGCCGCATACCAGGCGAACGGCATCGACCAATGGCTGACGACGGCGGACGCCGACGCGGTCGTCAATGCGATGGCGGCGAAGGGCATGATCCCGGAGACCATCGACTGCCGGTTCGTCGACACCACGCCGGGCGAAGTGGCCTACGTCTCGAAATTCACCTGGAAGCGCGCGCCGGCAAACACGCGCTACAACTGGGAAATCGGCGACCCGACCAACCTTGCGAGCAAGAAGGTCAAGACCAACAGGGTTGGGTTGCGGCGCGTGTTTGCGAAGGTGGTGCGCGACCCGGCGAGCGGGCAGAAGGTTGGGTGCTCGGTGTGGGTGGGTTGAGGCTGGGGCGGGCAGCCCCCACAGGATGGATCACGCTTCTAGCGGCGACTTCTGCCGGCTAGGTGATCTGCGATCTCGGCTGGCGCAACCAAATCGAAGAGATCGACCCGTTCACGCCAGTGGCGACCGTCCAGGCCGGCGCGCTGGGCACCGGGCGCAATTCCTTCGCGTGAAGCCGAAGACGAAAGCCATTGATAATATTATTCGGCTCGCGCCTTGCCGCGGTTCTAGCTAAGCGCTATGTTTTGCAAATCGATCTTGTTGAACGAACGTTGTTTCCGCGCCTTGGCGCCCTGACGATCTTCCCTCTCAATTTCGAAGAGTGTGGCGTTTGGCTTGAAGCCAGGCGGCGATGATTTGCGTCGATTTGAAAGGAAAATCGTATGACTACTGGAACCGTGAAGTTTTTCAACACCACCAAAGGCTTCGGCTTCATCGAACAGGGCAATGGCCAACCGGACGTGTTCGTCCATATCTCCGCCGTCGAGCGCGCCGGAATGCGTTCCCTCGTGGAGGGCCAGAAGGTGAGCTTCGACGTCGTGAAGGACCAGCGGAACGGCAAGTCCTCCGCGGAGAATCTGCAGGCGGCCTGACGCCGTGCGTCCATGGCCTTTGACCACGGATGTACTGGCAATGGCTCTGGGGCATTTGGAGAGGGTCGGGCTTGCCCGGCCTTCTTCGTTTCGAACAGCGAGGTAGACCCATGGCCGAAACGAGTTTGTTCAAGCCGAAGGGCGACGCCAAGAGCGAGGCCACCGCCAGAACGGCGCGCGCGATAATCGAAGGCGAAGCGGCAGCGCGGCATGCCAAGACGGAACGGCTTCGCGCGGCAAGGCTCGCGCGCGGGCCGGTTGAAGCACCGCCGAAGAAAAAGCCGGCCACGCGAAAATAGCGGCAAAGGCGCCGGGCAAAAATCCCGAAACGCCTTAACGACAAAGACCGGACGCGCTCAATTCGCGTTTCCCGTCACCGCGTGACACCAATCCTTCGCTACCTCTATAGGTTGGCTCCCCTGCCCGATGGGAGTCCGACCTTTGAGCGAAGATGCCGTATTGATCCCCGCCCTCCGCGCGGCCCTCCCGACCGCCACCATCTGGGACGCCGCCGAGCTCGCCGCGCGCGATCCCGGCTTCGACGCCCGCAATTTCGGCGCTTCGGCCCTTGTCCGCCTCACTGACGCCGCAGGCGTTGCGGCGCTGGTGAAATTCTGCGCGGAGCGCGGCATCGGGATTGTCGCCCAGGGCGGGCGCACGGGGCTGGCGGGCGGGGCAGCGACTTCCGAGGGCCAGGTGATCTGCGACCTCGGCGGGCTCAACAGGATCGAGGAGATCGACCCGTTCGCGCGCGTGGCGATCGTCCAGGCGGGTGCTACGCTTGGGCTCCTGCAGGAGGCGGCGGCCGCGCATGGGCTCGACCCCGGAATCGACCTTGCCGCGCGCGGCAGCGCCACCATCGGCGGCATGGTTTCCACCAATGCCGGCGGCATCATGGCCTTTCGCAACGGCACGATGCGCCACCGCGTGCTCGGCCTGGAAGCCGTGCTGCCGGACGGGCGCGTGTTTTGCGATCTCACGCGGGTGCTCAAGACCAGCGCCGGCTACGATTTGAAACACCTGTTCATCGGCGCGGAGGGCACGCTCGGCATCGTCACCCGCGTGGCGCTGCGGCTCGATCCGATCGTCGGCGCCAGCGCCACGGCCATGGTCGGCGTGCCAGATGCGGCGAGCGCGCAGCGCATCGTTCGGCACATTTTGGGCCAGACCGGCACGCGGCTCACCGCCGCCGAGATCCTTTGGCAGCGCTTCGCGGCGCTCATGCAGCGGGCGCTGGGCTACGCGCCCGGCAGCCTGCCGCTCGAGGCGCCGTGCCTCTTGGTGCTGGGCTTGGGCGCCGACTCGATCGAGGCGGCGCGGGCGGCGCTGGAGGACGGGCTGGCGGCGATCTGGGAGGAGGCAGGCATCATAGACGGGCTGGTCGCCGCTTCCGAAGCCCAGGCGGCGGCGCTATGGCGGCTGCGCGAGGAGACGGAGCAGATCGAGCGCGCGCACCATATGGCGCCCTCCTTCGACGTGTCGGTGCCGAGCGGCGCGCTGGACGCCTATGTGGCGCGCATCGAGGCCGGGCTGAAGCGGGTCGACGCCTCATACGCGCCCTATGTGTACGGACATCTCGCCGACGGCAATCTGCACATCTCCATCAACACCGACGGGCCGGTCTCGCATGAGCGGCACGCGGCGATCGAGGACGTGCTTTATGCGGGGCTGCGCGAGGCCGGCGGCTCGTTCTCGGCCGAGCATGGCGTGGGGCTTGAGAAGCGCGAGGCGTATGAGCGCCACGTCGACCCGTGAAGCGGGAATTGGCGCGGATGATCAAGGGGATGATCGATCCGGGCAATGTGATGAATCCGGGGAAAGTTGTTTCGGGAGAGTGAGGCGCTGTGCTGAGACGCCGGCGGAACAGCACCCCCTCTGGCCTGCCGACCATCTCCCCCGCAAGGGGGGAGATTGGCAGCCTCGGCGACGGCACTCTTCCTGCAACGCTGGCAATTAGCGAAAGCCGACGCGACATCCAATCTCCCTCCTTGCGGGGGAGATGGTCGGCAGACCAGAGGGGGGTGTGACGGAACGAGGCGCGTTCCAGTTTGCATTCCTCACGACATCGGCGGCGAGGAATCGCTCCCCGCCACCAACCTTTTCGCCGCTTCCGCCGCGGCGGTGCAGTAGCTGCGGTCGCCGTGGATCAGGATCATCACCATGGCGCCCTCGATCAGCAGGGCAAGCTCGCGCGCCCGCGCCTTCGGGGCGAGCACCTTCGCTTCGGCAAGCAGCGTTTCCAGCTGCTGCTTCATCAGCACCTTGTGCTCACGCGCGATCGAGCGCGCGGGGTGGCCTGACAGGTCGGCGAGTTCGATCGCCAGACGAGTGAAGCCGGAGCCCGCCCAGCGCGGCTTGGACGACCATTTGACCAGGCCTTCGAACAGCTTGTCGATCAGCGCGTCCGCGCCGCCCGACAGGTCGATGCCGTAGTTCTGGAAGTCGGCGAAGGTGCGCTCGTGCTGCGAGGCGAGCACGGCGGTCAAGAGCGCGTCCTTGCTGTCGAAATGGTAGTAGAGCGTGCGCTTGGTGACGCCGGCGGCATCCGCGATCTCGTCTATGCCGACGCGGAAAAAACCCCGGCGGCGAAACAGCTTGTAAGCCGCCTGCAGAATTGCGGGCCTGGTCTCGTCGGACGCTCTGGGCATGAGCCGCGCTGCCGTTGCCGGTAAGTATACTCGCTAGTGAATTTACATCAGCGGGCGCGCGGCCTTCAATGATCAGCGCAAGCTAATATTCGATGGAGGACGACGATGGAAAGAGTAGTCCCCACGGCGCTCGATGTCCCGACAGGGATCGTGACGCTGCCCGACGCGATCGGGGCAGCCTCGGTGGCGCCAAAGCTGATGACGAACATGACCTGCATCGAGGACCTGCGCCGGGCGGCGCGTCGCCGGGTGCCGCGCGCCTTCTTCGATTATGCCGAGGCCGGCTCCTATGCCGAACAGACGCTGCGCGCCAACCGCGCCGACCTCGAGCGCATCACGCTCAGGCAGCGCGTGCTGGTCGACGTCGAGCAGCGCGATACGGCAACCACGATCCTCGGCGAGAAGGTGTCGCTGCCGGTGGCGCTGGCGCCGATCGGCCTCGGCGGCATGCAATGGGCCGATGGCGAGATCCTCGCCTGCCGCGCGGCAAAAGCCGCCGGCATTCCCTATACGATGAGCACGATGTCGATCTGCTCGATCGAGGACGTGGCGCAAGCGGTCGGCAAGCCGTTCTGGTTCCAGCTTTATGTGATGAAGGACCGCGGCTTCGTGCGCGCGCTGGCCGAGCGGGCGCATGCCGCCCGCTGCAGCACGCTGGTGCTCACCGTCGACCTGCAGGTGCTCGGGCAACGCCATGTCGACATCAGGAACGGGCTTTCGGTGCCGCCGGCGCTGAAACTTCGCACGATCCTCGACATCGCCAGCCGGCCGGCCTGGGCGGCCCGCATGCTCACGGCAAAGCGCTGGACCTTCGGCAATCTCGCCGGCCATGTGAAGGGCGAAGACAGCGTCAAGGCGGTGGCGGACTGGGTGGCGCACCAGTTCGACGCGACGCTGAACTGGAGCGATGTCGAGTGGATCCGGAGCATCTGGCCGGGCAAGCTGATCCTCAAGGGCATCCTCAATGTCGACGACGCGCGCTCAGCCAGCAAGGCCGGCGCCGACGCCATCGTGGTCTCCAACCATGGCGGCCGGCAGCTCGACGGCGCGCCATCGACCATCTCGATGCTGCCGAGGATCGCCGAGGCGGTGGGCTCGGAGGTGGAGGTGCTGTTCGACGGCGGCGTGCGCTCGGGCCAGGATGTGATGCGGGCGCTGGCGCTCGGCGCCCGCGCCTGCCTGGTCGGCCGCGCCTATGTCTACGGCCTCGGCGCCGGGGGTGAAAGGGGCGTCGCCACAGCCATCGATATCCTGCGCAAGGAGCTGTACGTCACCATGGCGCTGACCGGCACGCGCAGTGTTGAGGAGATCGATGGGAGGGTGCTGAATTAGGCGTGGCAGCGGGGCCTGAGCACTGAGACGCCGACGGGACAGAGGGGGGCGCGAAGGAATGAGGCGCTGATTTCCTCTCGCCCGGTTCGCCCACGCCCTCAGCGAAAGCGAAGACGGAGAGGGGGAACTCACTACAAAGCCCCCTCTCCGGCTTGGCTCGGCCCTTCGCTCCGGCAAGGCGAGGGCCCAAAGCTAACTCACGCCGCCAACTGCTCCTCGCGGGCGGCCGCGATCATGACGCCGGCGAGCAGGCCGTAAGCGGCTACCCAGGCTTCGCGCACGTCGGCCGTGAAGGCCGGGCCGAGGCCCGCGTCGAGCGTTTCGATCAGCGCCTGGCCGACGATCGGATAGTGATGCTCCTCGACGCCGTAGCCGACATGGCGCCTGGCGAGATCCTGGACGGTGGGCAGAATGGTCTCGGCGTGGGAGAGCCCGTGCACGACGAAGCCCAGCGCCGCCATCAGCTTGGAGCCCTGCTTGCCCATGTCGGTTTCGCTAAACAGCGCCTTGAGGCTGCCGTCGATGGCAAACAACTTCTCGTAGAACAAGGCTGCGGCCGCCGTCTTAATCGGAACGACCTCGCGAAAACTATCCTGCACGAGCTTGATCTGGTCGGGTGTCATCGGCGCGCTCCTCCGCGTTGCTAGGCTCAGAGCATCCGGCCCAAGCGTTTCGCGGGCATGCCGGGTGTGGCGCCGGTGTGTTTCAGGCTTGTCTCCAGCCGGTATCAAGTTGCAGGAGGCGGGCTCCTCGCCTACAGCAAGAGAAACCGCTGAGACGCCGGCGGGACAGCGCCCCCTCTGTCCTGCCCGGACATCTCCCCCACTCGGGGAGATTGCGGCTTCCGCGACGGCTCTCCCCTTGCAACGTTGAAGATTGGCGAAAGCGGGCGCGACATCTGATCTCCCCCCCTCGAGGGGGGAGATGGTCGGCAGACCAGAGGGGGGCGCGACGGGACACGGCGCTCCCCTGCTCGCACTGCCGGCGCAGGCCGCCGTCATAGGGCTGTCAGGCGTTGTCTCGGGCGGTCGCGGCTGAAGCAGCCGCCGTTACGCACTTTTCCTGGAATTGCCGTAGCAAAAACGGGAGAGCCCCGCGTGCTCCGGGGAGAAGCAGGCGGGGCTCAAGGATCGCTAGGGGGACCTAGCTAAGGGACTTATTCAGCTAAGGACTTTTGATGATCCAAAAGGATCGATGACAGTATCGGGGTTTTTGCCGGCCGCCGCATCCTGCAAACGAAGGAATAAAGCAAGCGATCCTTCGTTCACATGGTGCGGTCGTGACGGCACCGTCCCATGCTTGCTTCAGCCGGCGGCCACTACCACCACCCCCCGCCGGTTAGGCCCGGCAGCCGGCATATTGCCCCCAACAAGGCTGCCGGGCCGCCCCTTGGTGGCCACAGGCCCGCGCTTCAGAGGTCGGTCACCAGCTCGGCGTAGGTCCTCACCACGCCATCCTGCCCGCGAATGCGCCATGTCTCGCCGTCCCGCTCCTCGATGTGGCTTCCGCCGAGCGGCACCTTGCCGCCGCCGTCGGGCAGGTCGATGACATAGGTCGGGTTGCAGATGCCGGAGAGCCGGGCGCGCAGTTCGGCGACCAGCGCCTGGCCCTCGGCAATCGTAGTGCGGCGGTGAGCCATGCCGCGCGCCAGGTCGCCATGGTGCAGGTAATAGGGTTTGACGCCCAGCCGGTACATCAGCTCGCGGCAGAGTTCTTCCAGCACCTCGACATTGTCGTTCACGCCTTTGAGCAGAACGCTCTGGTTGAGCAGCACAAAACCCGCCTGCCGCATCGTTCGGCAGGCTGTTTCGGCTTCACCGGTGATCTCGCGGGGATGGTTGAAGTGGGTCACCACCGTCACCAACAACCTGCTCTGCAGGGTGGCGACCAACCCAGCCGTGATGCGCGACGGCAACACCACCGGCACGCGGGTATGGATGCGTAAGAGCCGCACATGCGGCAGCGCCTCGATGCGGGCGCGGATTTCGGCAAGTGCCTTGTCGGGCAGCGACAGCGGATCGCCGCCGGTCAGGATCACCTCGCGGATCTCCTCGTGTCCGGCGATATAGGCGAGCGCCGGCTCCAGGGCTTCCCGCGTATAGCCGCGGCCGATCGAAGTCAGCGACTCCTTCCTGAAGCAGAAGCGGCAATAGACCGCGCATTGATAGGTCGGGAACAAAAGCACGCGGTCGGCATGGCGATGCGTCAGCCGCGGCACCGGGCTGAATGCATGGTCGCCGATCGGGTCGTCCAGCTCGCCTTCGGTGGCGACGAGCTCTTGCGGCGATGGGATCACCTGGGCGCGGATCGGGTCGTTGGGGTCGTTCCAGTCGATCAGGTCGAGATAAGGTTTTGGGATGCGCACCTTGTGGGCGGCGGCGGCTTCTTGCGCCGCGGCGCGCTCGGCGGGCGAGAGCGGCAGCGCGGCGAGGTCGCGCACATGGCGCACGCCGGCGCGGACGTCGTCCTGCCAGGCGGCGTCGGGGGCGCGCGCATCCATGGCCGCGTCTTTGAGGTCTGAGGTCATTGAAGGATCTCGGATTGTAATTTAGCGCGGATATCGGCCGGATGGAGAGCGGGGTCAATGGTGGTCAATTGCGGCTTTCAGGCGCCGAGTTCCCGCCCACCCTGCCGGACAGAGGGGATGTGACGGAGCGCGACCTAGCCCGATCGTTCGTCAATCCATTGCCATGGCACCAGCCGCCGGAAACGTCGGCAACGCCTGTGGAAAGACCGACACCACCGCGCCGTAGAGCAGCAAAGCCGTGCCCGATAGCGTCGCTATCCTCTTTCCCGCCGGGAAGGTCTTTTCCGTAAAGATCAGCAAGGTGACCACGGCCATGGCGGCAATATTCATGATCCCGAGGGGAAAGAGAGCGAGAAACAGGAGCCAGCAACAGCCCAGGCAAAAGAGCCCATGCTCCAAACCCATGCGCACCGCGCCCCAGCGTCCGTCGCGCCATGAGACCAAGATGAAACTCATCGGGCTACGGCATTTGGCCAGGCACAGGTCCTTCAGCGGGGAGAGCTGGTAAGCACCCGCGACGATCAGCAGAACGCCGCCGATGCGCGCGGCCGTCGCCGCGGACATCTCCGCCTGCTCGGCAATCCTCTCCGCGCCTGCCGCGCCCGCAAAGGCGAGCACGCCCGCCAGGCCCCAAACCAACATGTAGCCGCCCAAGAACACCCAGGTCGAGACAAAGGCCTCACCGCGCCCTCGACGGCCGGCCTGGACCTGGTGAAACGTCAGGATCATCGGTGCGGCCGTCGGGAACATCATGGCGATCATCATGATAGTCCAGGCTGCAAGAAACAGCGGCGCATTCATGCCCATCGTGGGCGTGTTCATGGCCATCGGCATGTCCATGCCCGCCCGCTGCCAAATGAGCGTGGCCCACGCCGCCGCCGCGATGGCGATCAACAGAGCGACGATGATGTTTCGCTGCAGCGTCAGCGACCCCTCACTGCCCATGGGCGAGCCCCGTTCCGACATGCGAGTGCGCTATTGCTGGCCGGACCAATCGATCGGAGCGTAGTGGCCGTTTCGGCGGGAATTATCCCAGCGCATGCCGTGGTCGCTGAACGTGCTGCCCTCTACGCCCATCGCCATGACGAGCTTGTCGGGATTGACGGGATGGCCGGTCGCCGCCCACATCTCCCCGTCCTCGCGCATTGTCGGAAGCGGTTCGACCGCCATCTGCATGATCCCGGGGATCTCCACCGACCGCTTCTTGCCGTCGATCCGGTACCTGATCGGCACCTTCTTTACTCCCAGGTTGGTGCCCATCAGGGGGGCGAGCACGGCCATCGGCCCGCCGGCGGCGCCGGTGAAGATCGCACCCAGCGCCTCCGTCTGCTTGTCATCGGCCCGTTCGTCGATATAGGCCGCGGCCGTCCAATTGCCGTCCGCCATCGGGCCGGGTGTATGCGCAATCATCGCTATGTTGAGGCCATCCAATCGAGCGTCACCGTAATTGCCCCTATCGATATGAAAGGCCAAAGCAACGTCGCAAACGCCTTGCGTCGGCTTCGATGTCAACGGCGCGTTAGGGGACATCAAGCAGGGACACACGACGTCGCAGCTACAATTCTCGAAGTAATTTCCAGACAATTGCCAACTGGTTGCCATTGGCTCCTCCCGAGCGTGAGGCGCGTCGGCGTATCGCAGTTTTTCTTGGCAAGCCAGGGCCGTTTCAGAACGGCAAACAGCCCAACACAACGAACGATCGGCGCGCTAGACCAGTCCATCCACGCTACGCCGTTGCCCGGTACTGTCAAGCGCGGAGGCGGGACGTCGCCGGTTCTCCATCCTGCCGCGCCGTCCTGCCTGCCCAACAAAATTGCCTGTAAGACTGTCTGGCCGCCCGTGCCACTACCGACTTTCGCCGCAATCGACCCCAGCCACGATTTCGGGCATCTATTACACAAGGCGCCTCACGAGGAGACAGGCGCCGACAAGGGAGGATCGCCATGACCAGAACTGGCCTGCCGCGCTATGAGGACGCCGTCCAGCGCTTCCGTATCGAGGACGAGATCGCAAAACTTCACGGCGATCCGGCGAGCGGCATCAACGCCTATGTCGAATGCTGCGGCCGCTACACCGGAGAGAACCGGCTGGCGCTGCGCGCGATCCCGGCGAGCGGCGAGCTCAGCGAATTCACCTTTGACGATCTCGCCGACATGTCGGGCCGTGTCGGCAACATGCTGAAGGAACTCGGTGTCCGCCCCGGCGACGTGGTGGCCGGCATGCTGCCGCGCATCCCGGAACTGGTGGCGCTGATCCTCGGCGCCTGGCGCGTCGGTGCCGTCTACCAGCCGCTGTTCACCGCATTCGGCCCGAAGGCGATCGAGCATCGGCTGAGCTACAGCAAGGCGAAGCTGGTGGTGACCAACCCCGCAAACCGCGGCAAGCTCGACGAGGTGGAAAACCATCCGCGCGTCGCGACCATTCTCGGGCCTGGCGACACCTTGGCCGAAGGAGACATCGATTTCCGCGCAGCAACCGCCGCCGCCTCCCCAGACTGTCTCCCGGTGATGCGCAAGGGCTCCGACCTGTTCATGATGATGTCGACATCCGGCACGACGGGGCACCCGAAAGGCGTGCCGGTGCCGCTCAACGCCCTGCTCGCCTTCGGCGCCTATATGCGCGACGCGATCGGGCTTCGCTCCGACGACGTCTTCTGGAACATCGCCGATCCCGGATGGGCCTATGGGCTCTATTACGCCATCACCGGGCCGCTGCAGCTTGGTGTCGCCACAACCTTCTACGAGGGCGCCTTCAACGCCAAAAGCACCTACGACATCATCGAGCGTCTGGGCGTCACCAGCCTTGCCGGCTCGCCCACCGCCTATCGCCTGCTGATGGCGGAAGGGCCGGAAGCCGCCGCCCGCGTCAAGGGCAGGCTGCGCGTGGTGAGCAGCGCCGGCGAGCCGCTCAACCCGGAAGTGATCCGCTGGTTCGACGCCCATCTCGCCGCCCCCATCCACGACCATTACGGCCAGACCGAGAACGGCATGATGGTCAACAACCACCACGGACTGACCCATCTCGTCCGCGCGGGCTCGGCTGGCTTTGCCATGCCGGGCTACCGCATGGTGGTGCTCGACGAGGCGGGCAACGAGCTCGGCCCCAATCAGCCGGGCGTGCTTGCCGTCGATATCGCGAACTCGCCGCTGCGCTGGTTCGACGGCTACCACCAGGCGGAGACGCCGGCGATATCGGGCGGCTATTACCGCACCGGCGACACGGTGGAATACGAGCCGGACGGCTCGGTCTCCTTCATCGGCAGGGCGGACGACGTCATCACCTCGTCCGGCTACCGCATCGGACCGTTCGACGTCGAAAGCGTGCTGATCGAGCATCCGGCCGTCAACGAGGCGGCGGTCGTCGGCGTACCCGATCCGCAGCGTACCGAGATCGTCAAGGCCTTCGTCGTGCTGGCGCCGGCCTTCAAGGGCAGCGAAGCGCTTGCCGAGGAGCTCGCCCAGCACGTGAAGAAGCGGCTTTCGGCGCATTCCTATCCGCGCGAGGTCGAGTTCGTCGGCGAGCTGCCGAAGACGCCGAGCGGCAAGATCCAGCGGTTCCTGCTCAGGAAGGCGGAGGTGGAGAAGCGCAAGGAGTGAAGCCGCCGATCTCCCCCCTCGAGGGCAGGGCTGTCCGGGGAAAGTCATGCATAGGTGAAGCTCATCTGGTTTGGAGA
>SAQE01000004.1 GCA_004020545.1 Mesorhizobium sp.
GCGCTCGACCAGCGCGCCGCGCAGCTCCGTGCCGCCGAGATCGAAGGCGAGCGCGAGCGTGCTCATCAGGCCGCGGCTTTCAGTCCGTGCAGCCAGGCCATGCGCTGCGCGAGGTCCGGATCGCCGAAGGCGAGCGAACCCAGCACCACCGTGTCGGCGCCTGCGGCGCGCAGCAGCGGCACCGTCTCATGGCGGATGCCGCCATCGGCTGCGAGGATGATGTCGGCCTCGCGGCCGGCCTTCCTCATCAGCGCGCGCGCCTCGATCAGGCGCGGGCAGGCTTTTTCGGACAGGCTCTGCCCCTTGACGCCGATCGAGGTGCCGAGAAGCGTCACGAAGGCGACGTCCGGCAGGAACGGTTCGATCGCATCAACGGGCGTCTCCAGCCGCAGCACCACGCCGGCCTCGGCGCCGAGCTCATGCGCCAGCTTGACGGCGCGCAAGCCCGCCTCGCCGTTTTCGGCGTGGATGGTCACGAGGTCGGCGCCGGCTTCGATGAACTGGCGCGTCTGCGCTTCGACGATTTCGGCCTCGACCATCAGGTGCACGTGGATCGGCTTGGCCGTCAGCTTTGCGATGCGCGCCACCATGTCGGGAAAGAACAGGAAGCCGGGGGTGAAGCGGGCATCCGCCACGTCGATATGATGCAGATCGGCATGGGCTTCGATGCGCTTCAGATCGCGCTCCATATTGGCGAGATCCGCCGACCACAGCGAGAATTCGCCGATGAGCCGGTGGCGGGGCAGGGCGGCGATGGCGGAGGGGCCGGAGAGGGGTTTGGCGGTCATGAGAAAATGCGACTCCGGACTTTCGAATGGGATTGCAGGAAGGTCGAGATCTGAGTGTGCAGATCGCTGAAGTGCCTGGCGCTGTCGCGCGCCTTGGGCGTGATTTCGGCGAGGACCGCGTTGGGCATCGCGGCCGCAAGCGTATAGGCGGCCGACAGAGGGTGAACGGCATCGATTTCGTTGCCGATGACCAACGCCGGAATGTCGAGCGCTGCAGCGTCGCGTTCGGAAACGCCGGGTCCGTCGGCGGCGATATTGGCAAGCGCTTGCGCGAATGCCTTGGCATCGGGCCGGTCGAAATAGCCGAGCAGCGAGGAAAGATTGTCGGGCGCCTCGCGATAGAGCCGCGTGGCGGTTTCCGATTGCGCAAAGATCGTCCGCCCCTTGTGGGTCCCGTGTGCGAGGATGAGCTCGGCGACCTCGGCAATCGGCTGCATGTTCTGCGGCGCCGCGGAAAACATCCACGCCGGCCGCACCAGGATCAGGCCGGCGACGCGCCGCGGATGACGACAGGCGAGGCGCAGCGCGATTCCTGCGCCCATCGACACGCCGCCGGCGAAGAAGCAGTCGAGGCCGGCCTGGTCGGCGGCGGCAAGAACGTCATCGGCGAACATTTCGAACGAGAATGGCCGCCGCTCGCCGAGTCCGGAGCCGCCATGGCCGCGGCATTCCAGTGTGATGCGGCGGAAGCCGGCGGGAAAAGTCTGCGCGACCTGCGCCTCGCCGCCGCCCAGCCCGTGCTGGAAGACGACTGGCAGGCCTTTGCCCGTGTCGGTCATACGGAGCGTGGCACCGTCGCGCAGCAGCGTGCCCATCACACCAGCCCCTTGAGGAAGCGCGCTACGCCGGGCGCCTCCTCGGCCGAAAGCCCATGCGTCACCAGCGGTCCGTCGAAGCCTGTGGCTTTCAGGCGAGCGATGAAGTCGGCGAAGTCGACCACGCCCTGTCCGGCAGTGGCGAAGCGGCCGTCGGCGAAACGGTCCTTGGCATGCGCCAGGGAGACATGCGCCGCCGTTCGCTCGACCGCCGCGGCGACGATGATGCGCGCTGCTTCCGGATTGGCCTGTTCGAACAGATTGGCGGGATCGAGCACGATGCGCAGCCGCTTCGAGCCCATCTCGGCGATCAGCCGCATCGCGTCAGCTGCGGAGGTTACGATGTTGGCCTGTTCAGGCTCGATGCCGAGATCGACGCCGTGGTGCTCGGCGAGGTGAAGCGCCTTTTCCATCTCGCGCGCCATATCGGCCCATGCCGACGGGTCGACATTGTCGGGGTGATGCGCCCACTGGTCTTCTGCATTGCGCGTCCCGGTGCAGAGCGTGACAAGCGGGATCGATAGCTTGGCGGCCGTCTCGATGACGACCGCCAGCCGCCGCAGTCCGTCGTTGCGAACCCTGCTGTCGGGATGCGCCATGTTGTAGGTGCCGGAGAGCGCGACGAGACCAATGTCAGTAGTCTTGGCGGCGGCATCGATGGTCCTGATCGTTTCTTCTGGAGCCGCGTCGGGCATCGACGGCAGGCCGGCACAGGCAAGGTTGAACTGGGTGACCGCGAAGCCCGCGTCCCGCACGGCGGCCAGCACGCCGGCCGGTTCGCTGCCTGCAAACGTCTTGGCGAACACGCCGACCTGCATCACACCGCTCCCGTCACACTGGCGAGTTCGACGCGCTCGCCGGTCTCGACCGAGCGCGCGATCGCCACCATGGCGCGGATCGAGGCGAGCCCGTCTTCGACATTGGCGCCGCGCTGCGGCGCGCCGTCGAGCACCGTGGCGGCGAGGCCTTCCAACTGGCGGCGGAAGAAGTGGCCGTCGGCGCCGAGCGGCTTGCGCGAGGTGGCGTCCTTCTCGTGGAAGATGTCGACCTCGCTGGCTCGGAAATACCAGGGATTGAAGGTTTTCGCGATCACCGAGCCGTTCTCGCCATAGAGCTGGAAGCCCTCGTGCCAATCCATGCGTACCGCGACGGTGAGGTCGAGATGGCCGAGCGCGCCATTGGCGAACTCAGTCTCGACGAACCAGCAATAGGCGCCGAACCGCTCGTTGAGCCGGGCACGCACGGCGGTGATGCCGCCGCATAGGAAGCACGCCGTATCGACAAGGTGCGAGCCATGCGCCAGCATGAAATACTGCCTGAGGTCGGCTTTCGGATTCCCGCTTGGCTTCCTCGCCAGCTTGCTGGTGACGGGCAGCGGCTGCACGGCGTCGGTGTTGGTGTAGCGGTGCGTGGAATCGCAATACCAGGCTTTTAGCGCCAGGATCTCGCCCATCTCGTCGCGGACGAAATCGCGCGCCGCTTCCAGCGCCGGGTCGAAGCGCTTCATGTGCCCGACCTGCAGCACCTTGCCCGAGCGCCGCACGGCCTCAGCAAGCTTCTCGCCTTCCTCGACCGAGACGCCGATCGGTTTTTCACACAGCACATGCTTGCCGGCTTCGAGCGCCTTGATCGACATCGGCACGTGATAGGCGTCCGAGGTGGCGACGATCACAGCTTCCAGCTCGGGATCGGCGAGCATCTGGTCATAGTCGCCATACATCTTTTCGGGCTCATAGGTTGCGCCCATGCGCGCGAGAAGGTCGGGCGCCGCATCGCAGATCGCATAGAGGTCGGCGTTGCTCGCCTTCGCGCAGGATTCCAGATGCGCGAATTGCGCGATCGGCCCGCAGCCGAGCACACCCACACGAAGGCGACGGTCTTTCTTGCGGATCATCGTCTTACGCCCCGTAGCCGCGCATCGTCTGGCGGTTGGTCTTGACCGCTATGGCCGGGTCGGCTGCTGCCGTCTCGGACTCCTCTTCCAGCACCAGCCAGCCGTTGAAGTTGGGCGCGGCGCCGGCGATTTCGATCACCGTCGCCGTGTCGCAGACGCCTTTGCCGAGCATCGCCCAGGTGCCTTTCGCGTCGACATCCTTCAGGTGCACGTAGCGGATGCGATCGCGATAGGTGGTGAGCGTGTCGGCTATATCCTGACGGCCGCGCAGAATGTGGCCCGTGTCCGGCACCCAGCCGACGAGCGACGCGTCGACCAGTGAGAATATCCGGTCATAGTCGGCGCGGTCGAAGAGCAGCGTGTTGTGGTGTGAGCTCGGATGTACGGCCACCTGGACGCCGGCCTTGCGGCCAAGCTCGCCGGCCTTGTTGTAGACCTCGGCTGCAATGGCGAACTTGTCGTCGCGCGGGCCGTCGGAGACGACGGTCGCCGAGCCCATCGACACCAGCGCGCCAGGGAATGCGGCGGCAAAGTCGATCCAGCGTTTGGCGGTATCGAGGTCGGCGTCGATCTTGTCCTTCAGCGTGAAGCCGCTCTTCGAGCCGAAGGCGAACGAGACGAGCGTCAAGCCGGATGACTTCAGCGCGGCGGCGAACTGCGACGGCCGGTCGGCGTAGTGGCCGATCATCGTGTCGGTGATCTCGATGCCGGCATAGCCGCCCTCGGCGATCGCCTTGAGCAGGTCGTCGGGGCCGCCGGTGAACCGGTCTCCCAGCATTTCCCAGGTGAAGGTCTGGCAGCCGACTTTGAGGTCTTTCACGTTCATCCTTTCATTCCTTGATACCACCCTGCGTCAGTCCTTCGATGATGTGGCGCTGGAAGAACAGCACGAGCACGATCAGCGGAACGGTGACGACGGCCGAGGCCGCGGCGATGTCGCCCCAGGGCACGTAGTAGAGATTGGTGAAATTGGCGATGCCGACGGGGATCGTCTGGCGGTCGATGTTGGAGGTGAAGGCGAGCGCGAACAGGAATTCGTTCCAGGCGCTGATGAAGGCAAGGAGGCCGGTGGTCACCAGGCTCGGCAGCGACATCGGCAGGATGATGTGCCAGAGCAGGCCTGGAATGCTGACGCCGTCCATGCGCGCCGCCTCGTCGATCTCGCGCGGCAGCGTCTCGAAATAGCCGAACAGCACCCAGGTGACCAAGGGCAGACCGAGCGCCAGATAGGTGATGATCAGCGCCGTGTAGGTGTCGAGCAGGCCGAGATTGGTCGCCACCAGATAGAGCGGTCCGACCAGCGCGATCTGCGGGAACATCGACACCGACAGGATCACCATCAATATGCCGAAGCGGCCTTTGACGTTGAGCCGCGAGAGCGCGAAGGCCCCGAGCGATCCGACGACGAGACAGAGGAAGGTCGTCGCCAGCGACACCACCAGCGAGTTCCACACATAGCGGTGCAGTTCCTTCTCGACGAAGGCGTTGTAGTAGTGCTCCAGCGTGAACGGGTGGGGGATCAGCGACGGCGAGCCCGAGGTCAGCGCCTTGTCGAGCTGGAACGAGGTCGAGAACTGCCAGATGAACGGCCCGCCCGACCACACCAGGATCAGGAAGGCGCCGAGATAGATGGCGAAGCTCTGCAGCGGCGAGCGCGTGTCGTTCATTGCGCCCTCCTGATCTGGCGGACGAGGAAGAGCACGAAGACCAGCGCGATGATGCCTTCGGTGATGAACATCGCCGTCGAGACGGCGGAGCCGTAGCCGAACTGCAGCGTCGAGAACAGCACCTTGTAGGACAGCGTCGACAGCGTCTCGGTGGAATCGGCCGGACCGCCGCCGGTCAGCACATAGACCAGGTCGAAGACGCGGAAGGCGTCGAGCGCGCGGAACAGGCCGGCGATCAGGAGCGTCGGCATCAAGAGCGGCAGGCGGATGTACCAGAAGGTGATCCAGCCCTTGGCGCCGTCCATCCGCGCCGCCTCGACCAGCGAATTTGGAATGGTCTGCAAACCGGTGAGCAACAGCAGCGCCATGAACGGCGTCGTCTTCCACACATCGGCGATGATGATGGTGGTCATAGCCGTGTCGGCGGAGCCGTACCAGTTGATGTTCTGGTCGATCAGCCCGGCATGCAGCAGGATGTAGTTGATGATGCCGTTCTGGCCGTTGAACAGCCAGCCGAACATCTTTGAGGTGACGACGGTGGGCATCGCCCACGGCACCAGCATCGCCGCGCGGACCAGGCCGCGGCCCTTGAAGGCCTCGAACAGGATGAGCGCCATGCCGAGCCCGATCACCGTCTCCAGCACAGTTGAGGCGAAGGTGAACCACATCGTGTGCCACCAGGCGTTCCAGAACTGCGCGTCGCCCCAGAGCTGCGCGTAATTGGCGAAGCCTGTGAAGTCCTGTTCCTGAGTGATCAGCGAGGTGTTGGTGAGCGAGAGGTAGAGGCCGTTGACGATCGGGTAGAAGGAAACCGACGCCAGCGACACGAAGGCCGGCGTCAGCAGAATGAGGGCCCACAAGGCGCTGGGAAGCGCCTTGCCAAGCCGCCGCGGCCGGCCAGCGCCTGATAAGGTGGCGGCCGCGGTCATGTCAGGCGACGATCTTGGTGATCTGGTCGGCCAGCGCGTCCATCTCTGCCTGGACATTGCCGGAAACCAGCGCCTTGGAGATGCCGGACTGCAGCGCCAGCGTCACCTTGGCATATTGGGCGGTCTTCGGCCGCGCCGTGGCGCCGGTGAACACCTTCTCGAGGCTCGCCATGAAGGGCTGTTCCTTCTTGATCTGCGCGTCCTCGAACAGCGCCGGCCGCGTCGGCGCGAGGCCGAAGTTCAGCGCAATGCGGTGCTGGGTCTCGGTCGACGACAGCCAGGTGAGCAGCTCGATCGCCGCTTCGCGCTGCTTCGAGTTGGCGTTGACGCCGAGCTGGTAGCCGCCGAGGCAGGCCGAGCTCTTGCCGCCCGGGAAGGACGGCAGCGGCGCGACGCCGACCTTGTCCACCACCTGCGAGGTCTTGGCGTCCTGGGCGATCGGCCAGACATAGGACCAGTTGCGCATGAACATCGCCTTGCCCGAGGTGAAGGGCTGGCGCGAGGGCTCCTCGTCCCAGGACAGAACATCCTGCGGGCTGATCTTGGTCTTGGCGATGGTGTCGTACAGGAACTGGATCGCCTCGACCGCGCCCTTCTGGTTGATCAGCGCCGACTTGCCGTCGGGGGCAAGGATGGCGCCGTTGTTGGAGGTGATGATCTCGACCGCGTCGCAGACCAGCACCTCGGCCTGCTTGCCCTGCCAGAGATAGCCGAAATCGATGTCGCCGGCCTTCTGCGCGGCGGCGGCGATGGTAGCCATGTCGGCCCAAGCCTCCGGCACCTTGCCGCCATGCTTCTCCAGCACGTCCTTGCGGTAATAGAACATGCCCGAATCCATGAACCAGGGCAGGGCGGTGAGCTTGCCGTCATAGGTACAGGCATCGAGGGTGCCGGTGAAGTAGGCGCTGCGCTTGTCGGCCGGAAAATACTCGTCCAGCGGCAGCGCCCAGCCGGCGGCGGCGAAGCCGGCGATCCAGATCACGTCCTGGCTGAAGACATCCGGCGTGCCGTTGCGGCGGGCAAGCTGCTGCACCAGGCCCTGATAGACTTCCGTCGAGGAGCTCGGCGGCGGCAGTTCGATATTCTTGACCAGCACGCGGTCCTGCGACTCGTTGAAGGCCTTGATCAGGTCGCCGAAGGTCTCCTTGCCGAAGAAGGCGGCACTGGCGAAGCTGATTTCGGCTCGCGACTGGGCACGCGCCTTGCGGATGCCGAGACCGGTGCCGAGCGCGAGCGCCGCCGCGCCCATCGTGCCGGCGCCGATGAGAAACTGCCGGCGGTCGGCAATCGTGACGTGCCCAACGGGCATCGTCGTGACGTGACCCACGAGCTTCGAATCGGCGGTCGGCCGTTTTTTCATGTCAGTCATTTTCTCCTCCTCAAGGCTGGCGGCCTCCGATGCTGCGCCAGCGTTTTCACATGCTCTATAAAAATTTTACGCGCGTCAAGATTCAAAATGCGCTATAGCGAGTCACGAAAATTGTCCGCCGCTGTCGCGACGGGTTGTCTCGGTCGCTGCCGCATTGGGAGGTCGGAAGGAAAATGCAAGCAAAATCAGGCGCGAAGCTCGGCATCGGCGTTATCGGATGCGGTAACATCTCGATGACCTATCTGCGCAATGCAGCACTCTTTGCCGGGGTGGAACTGCGCGCCTGCGCCGATATCTCGGCCGACATGGCAGCCTTGCGTGCCAAGGAATATGGCATCCGGATGCTTGGCGTCGACGCGCTGCTCGCCGACCCGGAGGTCGATCTCGTCCTCAACCTCACCATTCCCTCGGCACATTTCGACATCTCGTTTTCGGCGCTTTCGGCCGGAAAACATGTCTTCACCGAAAAACCACTCGCGACCTCGGCCAACGACGGACGCCGGCTGGTCGCCGAGGCGGGAAAGCGCGGGCTTGCTCTCGGCTCGGCGCCCGACACCTTCCTTGGCGCTGCCGGGCGGCGCGCCCGCCGTCTGATGGACGAGGGCGCTATCGGCCGCGCGGTGACCGGCACCGCCTTCATGATGGGGCGCGGCATGGAGCACTGGCACCCCAACCCGCAATTCTACTATCAGCCCGGCGGCGGCCCGGTCTTCGACATGGGGCCTTACTATCTGACGATGCTCGTCAACCTGCTCGGCCCGGTCGCCCGCGTCATGGCGTTGGCGACGCGCGGCCAGGACGAGCGCCTGATCACCGCCGAAGGCCCCTACAAGAACACCAGTTTCAGGGTCGGCACGCCGACCAACATCCTGTCGCTGCTCGAATTCCGCTCAGGCGCCACCGTCACCTTCGGCGCCTCCTGGGACGTCTTCAAGCATTCCAATCATCCGATCGAACTGCACGGCACGGAAGGCTCGCTCAGGCTGCCCGACCCCGACACCTTCGGCGGCACCGTCTCGCTTTCGGCGCGCGGCGCCGATTGGAAGGATTTCGCGAGCGAGAGCGAACTCTATGGCGCACGCAACTGGCCCTATGCCGCGCCCGACCGCGCCAACTACCGCATGCTCGGCGTCGCCGACCTCGCGCGGTCGCTGTCGGAAGGCAGGAGACCGCGCGCGTCCGGCGAGCTTGCGCTGCACGTGCTGGAGATCATGGAAGCGATCCTCGCTTCGGGTGAGAGCCAAAATTCCGTCGCGGTCGTCGGCACGGTCGATCAGCCGCCGCTGCTTAGCGAGGACGAAGCGGCGAGTCTGCTTGCCTGAGGCGCTGGCCGAGCGGAATCCGATGGGCTTTTGGCAGTCTTCAGGCCGACTGGCGCATCACCAGCGTCGCGTCGAGGTTGACCTTCGGCGCGACGGTCGTGCCGTCCTCGTCGAGCAGGGTAAGCAGTGTCTCGACGCTGCGTCCGGCCATCGCCGCGAAGTCCTGCGCCATGGTGGTGAGCGCCGGGCAGGTGTAGCGGCTGAGCGGATGGTCGTCATGCGCGGCGACGCGCAGGTCGCAATCCGCCTTGCGGCCCACCTTCAGCCCTTTGGAGTAGGCGGCCGCCATCACGCCGAAGGCGAGACGGTCATTGGCGCACAGGATGGTCTTGCCCGGCAAGCCGCCATTGTCGAGCAGCTTCTCCGTCTGCTCATAGCCGATCCGTTCAAAGTCCCATGTGTAGTCCTCGATGTTGCCGAACACGACGGGTTCCTGTCCGAGCCGGCGCATGGCATCGATGTAGTTCTCCACCCGCTCGCGCGAATTGTGGTTGACATGGGGGATGTCGAAATAGACCGGGGCGTCGCCCGAGCGGCAAAGATAATCGACGATCGTCGACACGCTCTGCACGTTGTTGTTGCCGACGAAAGGCGTGTCGCCTTCGAGATAGGTGTCGAAATAGACGATCGGGATCGCCTGCGTCAGTTTCTCGATCGCCTTCGGGTCCGAGCGCCGGCCAAGCGGGGCGACGAGCGCGCCGGAGACTTTCAGCGACAAGATGGTCCGCGTCGCCTCGGCCTCTAGCTCGCTCGATCCATGCGAGGAAATGACGATCGGCCAGTAGCCCTCGTCGCGCAGCCTGAGCTCGATGCGGCTGACCATCTCGGAATAGAAGGGGTCGGTCACGGTCGGCACGACGATGCCAATGCTGCGGGTGCGCTTGCGGTTCAGGTTGCGCGCAAACAAATTGGGCTGGTAGTCGGACGAGCGCAGCGCCTCTTCGATCCGCTTGCGCGTCGCCGGCTTGACGCTCGTCGGGTCGTCGAAATATTTCGACAATGTCGGTCGGGAGACGCCGCAGGAGCGGGCGAAATCCTCCATCGTCTTGTACGTCATCGGCATCCAAACCCTCGCGCCATGGATCTCCAACTGCTGGTCCCATGCGCTGCCCCGACGCTACATACGGTGCACCGGCGCGCGACTGCAAGTTGAAACTTTACAGGAAGCTTTGCAAGTTTCAACGCGCGGATAGAAATTATTGCATGCGTAAATTTATTAATTGACGTGGAAAAGTGCAGGCCGTATTCACTTATTCAGGGAATACGCCGTGCACGGCGAGAGCCGGGAGGACGTGATGAAGAAGCTGGTCTCAGCCGGCGAGATCCTCGTCGAGATCATGGCCGAACGGATCGGCCAGAGCTTCCTCGAGCCAGGGCCGCTGGTCGGGCCTTTCCCATCCGGCGCGCCGGCGATCTTCATCGGTCAGGCGGCGGCGCTCGGCCAGCCCGCTGGTCTCATCGGCGCCGTCGGCAACGACGATTTCGGCCGGTTGAACATCGATCGGTTGCGGGCGCTCGGCGCGGACGTTTCGGCAATCGCGGTCCATGAAGGCCATGCCACGGGCACGGCCTTCGTCACCTACCGCGCCGACGCGTCCAGGCATTTCGTCTTCAACATCCGCAACAGCGCCGCCGGCCTGCTGGAGATGAACGATGCGGCCAAGCGGCTCCTGGCCGGCGCCGATCACGTCCATGTCATGGGTTCCTCGCTGTTTTCCGATCGCGCCACCGAAGTCGCGATCGCCGCGATCGCGGCGATGAAGGCCAAGGGCGGCACCGTGTCCTTCGATCCGAACATCCGTCGCGAGATCATGCAGGCCTCCGGCATGCGCGAGGCGCTCGACAAGGTCTTGGCGCAGACCGATGTCTTCCTGCCCAGCGGCAACGAGTTGTTCCTGTTCTCCTCGGCGAGCGACGAACGGGGCGCGGTCGACGAGCTCCTTGCGCGGGGTATCTCCTGCATCGTTCTGAAGAAAGGCGCCGAGGGCGCCGCCTATCACGACCGGCAGGGCACGGTCGCCATCCCCGGCTTTGCCGTCAAGGAAGTCGACCCGACCGGCGCCGGCGACTGCTTCGGCGCGGCTTTCGTTTCCTTCTGGCTGCGCGGCGCCGCACCCGCCGATGCGCTCCGCATCGCCAATGCCTGCGGCGCGCTTGCGGTCACCCGCAAGGGACCGATGGAAGGTATTCATCGGCTGGCGGATGTTGAAGCATTCATCGCGCAGGCAGGGGCAGACGCATGACCGTAGCGACCGAAAGATTCGCGGGGATCGCGACGCAGCGCGCGGCGGGCGGGAAGGGCGGCATCGCCTCGATCTGCTCGGCGCATCCGCTGGTGATCGAAGCGACACTTCGCCACGGTGCCGTACATGGCGCGGATGTGCTGATCGAGGCGACCTGCAACCAGGTCAACCATGAGGGCGGCTATACCGGCATGACACCGGCCGCTTTCCGCGGCTTCGTCGAGACGCATGCCGCCGGCACAGGCTTTCCGCTCGACCGACTGATCCTTGGCGGCGACCATCTGGGACCCAATCCGTGGAAGCATCTGCCCGCCGCCGAGGCGATGCGGAAGGCCGCGGCGATGATCGACGCCTATGCCGGGGCCGGCTTCACCAAGCTGCATCTCGACACCAGCATGGCCTGCGCCGACGATCCGGTGGCGCTCGCCGACGAGACGATCGCCGCGCGCGCGGCCGACCTTGCGGCCGTCGCGGAGGCCGCGGTCGTGCGCACGGGCGGCCAAAAACCCGTCTATATCATCGGCACCGAAGTGCCGGTTCCGGGCGGTGCGCTGGAAGCGCTCGACCATATGCATGTGACCGAACCCGCAGATGCGCTTCGCACCGTCGAAGTCCACCGACGAGCCTTCTCCAGCCTCGGCCTCGATGCCGCCTTCGCCCGCGCCATCGGCGTCGTCGTCCAGCCCGGCGTCGAATTCGGCAATGCCGACATCATCGCCTATGCGCCTCGGAAAGCGACGAAGCTGGTGGCGTCGCTGGAGAGCATGCCGCAATTCGTCTTCGAAGCGCATTCGACCGACTACCAGCCGGCCGAAGCGTTGACTGCGCTCGTGCGTGACGGCTTCGCCATCCTCAAGGTCGGCCCCTGGCTCACTTTCGCACTGCGCGAGGCGCTCTACGGCCTGAGCCGCATCGCCGACGAGCTGGCGCCCGATCCGTCCCGTGAAAACCTGCCGGCCGCCATGGAGCGCATCATGCTGGCTTCGCCCGGCAACTGGCAGAAATACTATTCCGGCACGCCCGACGAGCAGCGCCTGCAGCGGCATTTCTCTTTCAGCGACCGCATCCGCTACTACTGGCCTTCTCCCGACGCGCAGCATGCGACCGAAGCGCTGCTGGCCGCACTTGGCGATCGGGAGATTCCCCGCCCGCTGATCAGTCAGTATCTGGCGCATCTCGATGCCGGGGTCGGCGCCGGCCGGATCAAGCCGACCGCGCACGAGCTTCTGATTGGCAGCGTCACGCGCGTCCTCGATATATACCGCGATGCCACGAACGCTTAATACACAGGCGTCGCCATATGCCGCGGCGTCGGCCACTCGGCCGTGATGTCCGGCTGCACGGGCCGTTCGAGATAGGTAGACAGCACCACATAGCTGCGCGTCGAGACCACGCCCGGCGTCTCGTAGATGCGCGACAGCAGGCCTTCCAGCGCCCGCGTGTCCTCGGTGCGCACCTTGAGCAGCATGCAGGTATCGCCGGCGACGGAATGGATCTCTTCCACTTCCGGGCATTCCGAAATCGCCATCAGCTCCGGCGTCTTGCCCCAGCCCCTGGTGTCGATATGCACGAAGGCCAGCAGCGGCTTCTTCACCGCCTTCGGATCGATGATTGCCGAGGTGGCGCGAATGGCGCCGCTGCGGCGCAGCCGCTTCACCCGTTCATGCGCGGCCGGCGGCGACAGGCCGACACGATCGCCGAGCTCGGCATAGCTGATGGTCGCGTCGTCGACGAGAACGCCTAATATTTTTCGGTCGATCGGGTCGAGCTCGCGAGCGGGTTGCCTGTTCCGCTGAACGTCATCTGTTTCTGCATCCATATCGAAGTTCTCCATTGATGCTGAATTAAATTCGG
Source organism: Mesorhizobium sp. (assembly GCA_004020545.1). Taxonomy (GTDB): domain Bacteria; phylum Pseudomonadota; class Alphaproteobacteria; order Rhizobiales; family Rhizobiaceae; genus Mesorhizobium. The sequence goes on from SAQE01000004.1 coordinate 12,882, forward strand.
CCATTATGACGATATGTCGAACAGCGATCAATCAGCAACTCTGACGGCCGCGCCCCGCGCGCCGATCCCGGCGGCAGCCTATCTGCTCACCGGCTGCATCGCCGTCATTGGCTCCAACTCCCTGGTTCTCGGGCCGATCGCGCCCGCCGTCGCGGCGTCGTTTGGGGCCAGCGTGCCGTCGGTGATGACGGCCGCGGCCGCCTTCGGCCTAGGCACCTCGGCCAGCGCGCTCTTCCTCGCCCGCTACATCGACAGGATCGGCGCGCGCCGCATGCTGCAGGGCGCTTTGCTGTTGCTTGCGCTTGCGCTGGTGGCCAGCGCGCTCGCGCCGACGGTGGCAGCGCTGGTCATGGCCCAGCTTGTGGCCGGCATCGCCGCCGGCGTCGCCATGCCGGCGATCTATGCCAGCTCGGCGGCGATCGCGCCGCCCGGCCGCGAAAGCGGCACGATCGGCGTCGTGCTGACCGGCTGGACGCTGTCCATGGTCGCCGGCGTCTCGCTGTCGGCGGTGCTTGCCGATCTCATCCACTGGCGCGCCGTATTCGCCTCTGTTGCGCTTCTCGCCGGAACCGCCGTCGCCGGCCTGACGCTCAGCTCGCTGCGCGACGTCAGGAAAATCGGCCCGGCGCCGTCGCCGCTGGGAGCCCTGGCTGTGCCCGGCATCCTGCCGCTTTTGATCGCCTGCGGCGCATTCATGACGGCATTCTACGGTGTTTACGGCTATCTCGGCGATCATCTGCACAAGGACCTCGGCGAACCTGTCAGCGCCAACGGCCTTGCAGCGATTGCCTACGGCCTCGGCTTTGGCGCTGCCGCATTGCTCGACGGCATCATCGATCGCCTCGGCGCCCGCCGCGTCATGCCCTTCGCCTATTTGCTGGTCGCCGCCGTCTATGTCGCGATGGCTATGCTGAGCGGCGGCTTCGGTCTGCTGATGGCGACGATTGCCGTCTGGGGTCTTGCCAATCATTTTGGGCTGAATGTCCTGGTCATGCGGCTGACGGCGCTCGACCCTTCGCGGCGCGGCACCATCATGGGCTTGAACAGCGCGGTCACGTATCTTGCGGTTACCGTCGGCACCGCCGGTTTCGGACCGCTCTACACCAGCCTCGGCTTCGCCAATTGCGCCCTGATCGCCGCCTTGTTGATGCTGGTGGCGGCGTCGGCCTCGGCATGGCGTTCGCCTGGCGCCCGGCAATAGGCTTGCGTCTCCGTTCGCTCCTTCCATCTGTTTGCTTTGACGCAATTCCGGACGGAAAACCGTTTCACACTTTTCCTGGAATTGCTCTAAGGCTGGCTTCCGAACCGGACCGGAGCCACGATGAAGACGACGCTCGAGATCACCGACGAGCCCTTGCCGCAGGATCTCGCCCGTATCGGCGAGGGCTTGGCCGCTTTCAACGACAGCGATGTCGGCGCCTCAGGCCGGAAGGCGCTGGCCGTGTTCGTGCGCGGCGATGCCGGCGCGATCGTCGCCGGCATATCCGGCTACACCGCCTGGGGTTGGCTCTATGTGCAATGGCTGTGGGTCGACGAAAGGCTGCGCGGCCGGCGCATCGCCGCCAGCATGCTGGACGCCGCGGAACGGGAGGCGGCGGAACGTGGCTGCCAAGCCGCCTGGATCGACACCTTCAACCCGACCGCTGCCAAGGTCTATGAGCGCCAAGGCTACCGACCGTTCGGCACGCTTCCCGACTTCCCCGTGGGCCGCAGCCGCATCTTCCTGCAGAAGAAATTGCGCTGACGATCAGCCTGCGAGCTTTCCGCCCTGCATCGGCTGCGGCACGCCGGTGGTGCTCGGAAAGCTGATCGGCAGGCCGCGCAGCACGCGCACGGCGAGGAAGGCGAAGCACTCCGCTTCCACCGCGTCGCCCTTCCACCCCAGCGTCTCGGCCTGTACCACGTCGACGCCGGCGCGGCTCGCGAGCATCGCCATCATCGTCGGGTTGTGGCGGCCGCCGCCGCTCACCGCCAGCCGTTTCGGCCGGCGCGGCAGGAGGTCGAGCGCCTTGCCGACGGCGGACGTCGTGAAGGCCGTCAGCGTCGCCGCGCCGTCCTCCGCGCCGAGCCCGTCGGCCATTGCCGCCGTGAAGTCGAAACGGTCGAGCGACTTCGGGTAGGGTTTTGTGAGATAGGGATGCTTGAGCAGCCGGGCGAGCCTTGCCTCGTCGACCGCGCCGGCGGCCGCGAGCTTGCCGTCGCGGTCCATCTCGCCGAGGCCTTTCGACTTGATGAAGTCGTTGACCGGCGCGTTGGCGGGACCAGTGTCGAAGGCGACGATTGCGTCCTTGCCGTCCCACCAGGTGATGTTGCCGACGCCGCCGAGATTGAGCACGGCGGTGTCGCCGCTGGCGTCGGCCTCTTTCAGCAGCGCCGCATGATAGGCGGCGGCCAAAGGCGCGCCTTGCCCGCCGGCCGCCACATCGGCCGAGCGGAAGTCATAAGCGACCTTGGTGCCGAGAAGAGCCGCCATCAATTCGCCGTCGCCGAGCTGGCGGGTGCGGCCGATCCGTCCCGGCTGCGGGGCGCGGTGCAGCACGGTCTGGCCGTGGAAGCCGACGACGCCGATATCGGCCATGGTCATCCCCTGGCTTTCGACGAGGTCCCTGACTGCTGCCGACTGCGCGCGCGTCAGCGCTTCCTCGGCCTCGTGGAAGATCGCCGGCTCCGCTCCCTCGAAATTCCAGGCGCGCGCCTGGCGCAGCGTCTCCTCCAGCAAGCTGCGGATCGATTGCGGGTAGGGGGCTAAAGTGTAGGTGCCGGAGTCGGCGATGCGCTCGCCGTCGGTCTTGATCAGCGCCACGTCGATGTTGCCGTCGAGCACCGTGCCGGTCATCAGGCCGACGGCCCAGATTGGTTCCATGGTCGCTCCTCGAATCGCCATTGGACCACGTGTCGGACGGATCGCTTCGGCAGGCAAGCCCTTCGCGATAGTGGGCGCTTGTCGCATAGGCCGGCGGCTTTTGCGCCAGACACCAGAAATGGAGTAACGCCGTTCTTGCCTCTTGTCGCGCAAGGCGCGAGCTTGTGCGACCATCGGCACCGGCCGAACGAACACATCGCAAGGAGGAAACGAGATGGCAGCCAATGTCGCAGTGATCGCCGGCGCCGGGCAGGGTCTCAGCGCCTCGCTGGCGCGGCTTCTCGCCAGGGAAGGTTTTCGCGTCGTGCTTGCCGCCCGCAATGTCGACAAGCTCGCCGCTCTGGTCCAGGAGACCGGCGCCCAGGCGGTCGAAACCGATGTGTCCGACGCCGCCTCCGTCGCCCGGCTATTCGAGGCGGCGGACAAGGCCGGCCCCCTCGAAATTGCCGTCTTCAACGCCAGCGGGCGCACTCGTGGCTCGATCGCCGAGCTCGATCCCGATGCCGTCAAGCAGGCGTTGCTGGTCGGCGCCTATGGCGGTTTTCTTGTCGGCCAGCAGGCGGCGCGCCGGCTACTTGCACGCTGCTCCGGCTCGATCCTGTTCACCGGCGCGACCGCGAGCCTGAAGGGCTTTTCCGGTTCGGCCGGCTTCGCCATGCCGAAATTCGGCCTGCGCGGCCTGGCGCAGTCGATGGCGCGCGAGCTCGGGCCTAAGAACATCCACGTCGCCCATTTCATCATCGATGGCCAGATCGAGCCGCCCGGACAGGCGGCCGATCCCGACCGGCCGGATCGTCGGCTTTCGCCCGACGCGATCGCCGAGACCTATCTCGCGGTCCATCGCCAGCATCGCAGCGCCTGGAGCTTGGAGGTCGAGCTCAGGCCATGGGTCGAGACGTTCTGACGATCCGTGCTGATGGCGGACAGTTACGCGGCCCTCGCGTCGCCCATGCTATATTAGGAAACATGCATGTTTCGTTGCTTTGGCCAGTAGTAATATTTAAAGCTTTAAAAGACACCTTTGTTTAACCTGGGCGTGCATACTGAGCATTGGTCAGATTTGTTTACTTGACTCCCTGCACGAATAGAGAATGCGCATGTCGCTTACACGTCGCACGCTGCTCACGGCCGGAAGCGTCGGGTTGGTGATCGCGCAAGCGCAGGCAGCGACCCAGTCAGGACAGCAGGCGCAGAACGCTCCAAGCCCCACCGCAAGCGACAAGGCGCTGCACATCGCCATGCCGGCCTTCGCTTCCGATCCGTTCTTCCCCGCTGATGGGTCGGGGGACAAGGGCATCGACATGGAATTGGCTCTTGGCATAGCCGCGGCGCTAGGGGTCGAGCCGGTGTTCGATCGATCCGCCGTAACGTTTGACGGTATGGTGAAACAGCTGATGTCCGGTCAAGCCGACATGGCGATCGGCAAACTCAGCCGCACCCTTCAGCGCGGTCGCTCGATCCTCTATTCCAGGCCCTATGCCATGCTGCATCAGGGGCTGCTCGCCAACCGCCTCAACCTGGCGCGCATTACCCAAGGCAAGCCGCCCGAACAGATCATTCGCGATTTCTCCGGCGATCTCGGCGTGATCGAGGGCTCTTCGTTCGCCACCTATGCGGCCACGACCTTCCCGCACGCGCAGATCCATCGCTTCGCTGGCTGGAATACGGTTGTCGATGCGATCCGCAACGGAACGATCGACATGGCTTATCGCGATGATTTCGAGATCAAGAAGCTGATGGTCGACGATCCGTCGATGACGGTCGTGGCGCGCTCGATCACGCTGACGGACAAGGTCGACACCATCGCGATCGGCGTCCGGCCGGACAATCCGCATCTCGCGGCCTTCGTCGACCTCTATCTCGATCTGGCAAAGGGCCAGCAGGTTCTCAACACAGACGAGATCATCGCGCGCTATCGCTTGGGGAGCAAAGCCTGACCATGGCCGTGTCGGAAGTAGCGGGACCTCTGCCTTTCGATTGGCGCCTGGCGGCGAGGCGCCTGTTGCGCTCGCCCTTAACGACGCTTGCCATGATCGCGGCGGGGATCCTGTGCGGCCTCTATTATCCACGGTTTGCTCGTGCCATCAGCCCTGTCGCGCAGGTCTATCTGAATTTCCTCAAGATGGTCGTCCTGCCCTACCTGGTGTCGTCGGTCATCTTCTCCATCACGGCGATGGTGCAGGACCCGAAATCGGTCCGTTACCTGGGCAAGGTGGGCATAGCTGTGCTGGTGGTGTCGTTCCTCGCCGTGATGGTGAGCGGCACATATTCGCTGATCCTGCAGCCAGGCCAGATCGAGAACCCGCAGTCGCGCATCGAGCTTGGCGAATTCATCAATTCACAAGGCAGCGTATCCACCGATCTCGCATTCCCGTTCCAGCCACCGCCCGCCAACGGCGACACAAACGGCGAGCATTCGATCCTGCTTGACCTGGTGCCGAACAACGTCTTCAACGCGTTGGCCTCGGGCCAGACCATCCAGGTGCTGTTGTTCTGCCTGCTTTTCGGGCTGGCGATGGGCAAGATCCCTCAGCCTTCGTCGATGAGCCTGTCCCAGGCGCTCAACGCCGTCTACCGTGCCTGCACGGTGCTGACCAACTGGTTCGTTTGGGGATTGCCCTTCGCAACCTTCATCCTGATCGCCGACCAGACCGCCTCGACCGGAACCAAGCCGCTCACGTTGATGGGCGGTTACCTGCTGGTGATGGGCCTTTCCTGCCTCACGTTCCTCGCCGTCGCATTTGCAATTATCGCCATCCGGTCGCGGCGGGGCTACTGGAGCACGATCAAGACCCTTCAGCCTCTTCTCATGGTGGCGATCACCACGCGCTCCACGGTCGCCTCGCTTCCGTGGGTCATCAACTTGTTGAGCGAGCGGCTGAGGTTCAGCCTGGTGGTCGTCGAGCTGCTCGTGCCGTTGCAAGCGGCCTTGCTGCGCACCGGCCCGGCGCTTCTCTACACCTCGGGCACCTTATTCATCGCCCAGCTCTATGGCCATCCGCTGGCAATCCCGGACCTGCTGCTCGTCGGCATCGTTTCGGCGCTTCTCGCGCTCACGACCGGCGGCATGGGCAGCCTGCTCATCCTGTCGCAGATGTCCATCGTCTGCGGCTACCTGAAGCTTCCTTTCGAGGCCGCGTTCGCCCTGTTCGTCGCGGTGGACGCAGCCGTGGATACGCTGATGACGCTGTCCAGCGTCAGCACCATCGCGGCAAGCACGGTAATGATCGCACCCAGCCACAGGGAGGGGGCGCAGCCTGCTGAAATCGTCTCGGAAGTGCCCGAAGCCGAGCCTGTCCGATGATCGACGAGAGCATTCGCCCCCGGCTCGGCATCATCGGCGGCCTCGGGCCGCTTGCATCGGCCGACTTCTACTTCAAGCTGACCCGGATGACCGAGGCGCTCCGCGACAACGAACATGTACCTTCCGTCATTCTCAGCGTTCCGCAGCTGCCCGACAGGACCGAAGCGATCATCGCCGGCCATGACGGGCCGCTGGCGCCCCTGCAAGCCGCGGTCTCGACGCTCAATGCGCTTGAGGTTGCCTGCATCGCGATGCCGTGTAACACCGCCCATCATTGGTACGGCCAACTGGCGGCGAACTCGCGCGCGGAGATCATCCATATCGGCGACGCGGTGGTGGCAGAGATCCGCCGCAATCTGAACCGGGGCTGCGTCGCGAACCTCGCAACCCGGGGCACGCTGGTTTCCGGCTTCTATCAGGACAGGATATCGGCGGCGGGGTTCGACCTCTGCCTTCCTGCAAACGCGGAGTTCCAGGAACGCGTCGACAACGCGATCGCCCTGGTCAAGGCCGGCTCTATCGCGGATGCGGCGACGGAGACCGAGCGCGCGCTTCATCTCGCGCAATTGGCCGGCGCCGATGCCGCCCTGCTCGGCTGCACAGAACTGTCGGTGGTGGCAGCCAGCCTCAACGACACGAATGGATTGATCGTCATAGACAGCAATGCGGCCTTGGCGCGAGCCTGCCTGACACGATTGGGCTATGGTGTTCAGGAAGCGCGAGGCCTGCCGACTGTGTCGCGGCTGCCGGAACAGGATCGGTTGCCCTGGCAGCGGGCTTCGTAACGCCTCGATCTTTCGCCAGGTCGGGAATTTGCTCGCCGGTGGCCGGCATTCTCCAAGTCATAAGATCTTTGAGAGAATATTTTCCGCGCTCCGTTTGAGAGGAAATGCGCTTCTTTGCCCGGCCGGGCAGCATTGGCGATGCTGATGTCAAGGCTTCGCATTCCGTCAGGCCGAAATGAATTCAGGATCGCAAGGAACGCATCATGTCCGAACGCGGCAACGCTTCAAAACCTCTCGTTACGTCAATCACCAGGCGCGCCGGACTTGCCGCGCTTCTCGCCGCGACATTCGCCGTCATCGGCCTCACCGCGCCGTCGCCGTCCTTCGCCGAGGACAAGAAGGCGATCAAGGTCGGCATCATCAGCGGCGAGGATGAGGATGTCTGGCGCGTCGTCACCGCCGAGGCGGCCAAGAAAGGGCTGACGATCGAGACCGTGGTCTTCAACGACTACACACAGCCCAACGAGGCGCTGGAGCGCGGCGAGATCGACGCCAACGCCTTCCAGCACAAGCCCTATCTCGACAACCAGATCAAGACGCAAGGCTATCATATCGTGCCCGTCGGCTATACCGGCGTCTGGCCGATCGGCCTCTACTCGAAGAAGCACGCCAAGGTCGCCGACCTGCCGGAAGGCGCTGCCATCGGCCTGCCGAACGATCCTTCCAACGAGGGCCGCGCGCTGCATGTCCTGGAGCATGAGGGCCTGATCAAGCTGAAGGACGGCACCGGCATCTTGGCGACGACCGCCGACATTGCCGAGAACCCGAAGAAGCTCGAGATCAAGGAGCTCGACGCCGGCATCGTCGGCCGCTCGGTCGACGATCTTGACGCCGCCGTGGTCAACACCGACTGGGCGCTGAAGAGCGGCCTTGGCCCGGAGAACCGCATCGCGCAGGAGCCGGTGGCCGACAATCCCTACCGCAACTTCATAGCGGTCAAGGCCGGAGCTGAGAACGAGCCTTGGGTGAAGACGCTGGTCGCCTCCTATCAGAACGAGACGGTGAAGGCCGAGTTCGACAAGGTCTACAAGGGCACCGGCATCAGCGCTTATTGATCGGCGGCGTGGCTGGCAGGAACGGGCGGTCCGCTGCTGAGCGGGCCGCCGTCGCGTTTGCGGAAGCGGATGGAAACAGGAACAGCGATGAACCAGCATGTCACGGCGCCGGCCGAAACAACGGACCCGGTGCCGGTCGGCGCAGTTCCGGCGGAAGATGTTGTCCGCCTCGTCGATCTGAAGCGCCGCTTCGGCGCAACGGCGGCGCTCGACGGTGTCTCGCTCACTGTGCGCAAGGGCGAGATCCTCGGTATCATCGGCCGCAGCGGCGCCGGCAAGTCGACGTTGATCCGCTGCCTGAACGGCCTGGAGCGTCCGGATTCGGGCGCGGTCTTCATCGAAGGCCGCGAGATCAGCCGTCTAAGCGAGCGTGACTTGCAGCCGCTGCGGCGCCGTATCGGCATGGTCTTCCAGCACTTCAACCTTCTGTCGGCGAAGACGGTCGAGGAGAATGTCGCGCTGCCGCTCAAGATCGAAGGCCGACCGCGCGCCGAGCGTCTGGCGCGCGCCGCCGAACTGCTGCAGCTCGTCGGCCTGTCGGAGAAAGCCGAGGCTTATCCCGCGTCGCTGTCGGGCGGGCAGAAGCAGCGCGTCGGCATTGCCAGGGCGCTTGCCGCGCGACCGGCACTGCTGTTGTCCGACGAGGCGACTTCGGCGCTCGACCCCGAGACGACGCGCTCGATCCTTGCTCTGCTGAAGGACATCAATTCCAGGCTCGGCCTCACCATCTTGCTGATCACGCATGAGATGGAGGTGATCCGTTCGATCGCCGACCGCGTGACGGTGATCGATGCAGGCCGGATCGTCGAGGAGGGTGCCGTGTGGCAGGTTTTTGCCAATCCGAAATCGGAGATCACCAGAAGCCTGCTCGGCGGCATCCGGCCGCAGCTGCCGCCCGAGATCGCAAGCAGGCTTGCCGCAGGCGAAGGCGTGGAGACGATCCTCAGGATCGATGTGGCCGGCGAGGCGGCGCGTGGCGCATTGCTTTCCGATCTCGCCGCCGCGGTGCCTGGCCCGTTCCGCCTCGTGCATGGCGGCGTCGACCATGTCCAGCAGCAGCCTGTCGGCACGCTGTTCGTGGCAGTGCCCGGAGCCGACGCCGGACATCTTGCGCGGGTAACCGCATTCCTCAAAGACCGCGATGCGCGGGTGGAGGTGCTTGGCCATGTCGCCGGTTCTGTTTGAACTCCTGATCCGATCGATCTGGGAGACGATCCTGATGACCGGTGCTTCCGGCCTCATCTCGCTGGTCTTCGGCCTGCCACTCGGCCTCGCCCTGGTTGCCACCGATCGCGGCGGTATCGCTGAAAACCTCTGGGTGAACCGCATCCTCGGCGCCATCGTCAACGGCTTCCGCTCGGTTCCTTTCATCATCCTGCTGGTGGCATTGATCCCGGTGACGCGGCTGATCGTCGGCACTTCGATCGGCACCGGGGCGGCGATTGTTCCGCTGGCGATCGCGGCAACACCTTATTACGCCCGTATCGCCGAAGTGTCGTTGCGCGAGGTGGATCACGGCCTGATCGAGGCGGCGCGCGCCATGGGCGGCAACCGCTGGACGATCATCCGCGAGGTGCTGGTCCCGGAGGCGCTGCCGGGCATCGTCGCCGGCTTCACGGTGACGCTGGTGACGCTTGTAGGCGCCTCGGCCATGGCCGGCGCCATCGGCGCCGGCGGGCTCGGCGACCTTGCCATCCGCTATGGCTACCAGCGTTTCGAGACCAGCGTCATGGTTGCGGTGGTCATCGTTCTGATCGTGCTCGTCTGCGGCATCCAGTGGATCGGTGACCGGCTGGTCGCGCGCCTGGATCATCGCGGATGAGCGACACGCGACAAGCGCATCGAACGCAATTTGCTGCAAAAGCTGGGAATCGAGCGGCGGCTTGCTCCGTTTGCAATGAGATTGGTCGGCGCGTTTCTTCACCCGCAGTGACGCGCATGTCATCGTGCGGTGGGGTCGCCAGAGCAATTCCAGGAAAAGTGCACAGCGGTTTTCCGTCCGGAATTGCGAAAAACAAAGAGTTGCCGCAGGAGGAGCCTGTCCATGGCCAGAATAATTCCGGTGCTCGATCTCGACCGCTTGGAACAGGGCGCGTCGGAACTGCGGACTTTCTTGTTTGACCTGCGCACGGCCGCCCGCGATGTCGGCTTTTTCTATCTCAGCGGCCACGGCATCATCCAGCCGGAGATCGACGCGGTGCTCGACGCGGCACGCCGCTTCTTCGCTTTGCCGGAAGCAGACAAGCTCGCCATCGAAATGGTGAAGTCGCCGCAGTTCCGCGGCTACACGCGCGCCGGCGGCGAGCTGACCAGAGGCAAAACCGACTGGCGCGAGCAGCTCGACATCGGCGTCGAGCGCACGACGATCTCGCAAGGACAGGGCGTGCCGGCTTGGACGCGGCTGCAGGGCCCGAACCAGTGGCCAGCGGCGCTGCCCGACCTGAAGCCGGCGCTGCTTGCCTGGCAGGCCAAGGCGACGGAGGTCGCGATCCGCCTGCTCAAGGCCTTCGCGCTCTCGCTCGACCAGCCGGAGGACGCCTTCGATCCGATCTATCGCGGCGAGCCCAACCATCGCATGAAGATCGTTCGCTATCCCGGTCGCGACGCTACCGGCGACGACCAGGGCGTCGGCGCGCACAAGGACGGCGGCTTCCTCACCCTTCTGCTGCAGGACGAGAACGAGGGGCTGCAGGTCGAATATGACGGCAGCTGGGTCAATGTCGATCCGATCCCGCGAACGCTCGTGGTCAATATCGGCGAGCTGCTCGAGCTGGCCTCGAACGGCTATCTGAGGGCAACCGTGCACCGCGTCGTCACGCCGCCGGCCGGTGTCGAGCGGATCTCGGTCCCGTTCTTCTTCAGCGCCCGTCTCGACGCGACGATCCCGCTGCTCGACCTGCCTGAGGAATTGGCGGCCGAAGCGCGCGGCCCGGCCAGCGATCCCGACAATCCGCTGTTCCGCAACGTCGGAACCAATGTGCTGAAGAGCCGGCTGAGGTCGCATCCCGACGTAGCGCGGCGGCACTATGCCGACCTGCTGGAAAAAGCGGCGACGGCCGGCCGAGATTTTGCGGCTACTTGAGCGAGATTTTTTCGCGTTTTGGGCAGTTTTTGGAATTCTGTTCGTCGCAAACCGGTCGGCCAAAGCCCAAATAACGGGTGTCGTCCGGTGTTTTCCTCCCATTGCGCCGGACGGTGTTCCCCTCTGAAGGTTATGACCTTCATTTTTGGCCGGGCCGCTTTCGCGCCCGGCCTTTTTCTTTGGCGCAAGGAAATCGCACTGCGGCTGCCGTCCGCAGTTGCGCAAAAGAAGAGAGGATTGGCGAGGATCAGGCGAAGGCGATGCGGATCGCACCAAAGGGTCCGAAATCCGAGACGATTTGGTCGCCGTGCCGGCATTCGACCGGCCGGATAAAGGAGCCCGACAGCACCACCTGGCCGGCCTCAATTTGCATGCCGTATTGATGCAGCCGGTTGGCGAGCCAGACGATGCCTTTGGCGGATGGTCGAGCACGCCTGCGCCGAGCCCCGTCTCCTCGACCTCGCCGTTGCGCGACACGATGGCGCCGATCCAGCGCAGGTCCGCCTCACACGGTCCGGCCGCGCGGCCGCCGACGACGATGCCGTCAGTTAACATGTGAATTACATTTTGATGGCGGAACGTCAAGCGTCGCCCTCCAGGCTGGCGCGGCTTCCGCGACAGGATTGCCGGTTTCGGCAAAATCGCGGATATAGCTGCGATCCGGACCTTAATATTTGCCGCGAGTCGTACTGGATTGGAATTTTTGGAGACCTGATTTTGCTACCGCCCAGCACCCGCCGCTCCTTGCCGATGGCTTTGCTTCGCGCCCGCGAAGTGATCATGGCGCATTTCCGGCCGATGCTTGCCCGCCATGACATCACCGAGCAGCAGTGGCGCGTACTGCGCGTTCTCGCCGAAACCGGTCCGCTGGAAGCGACCGAGCTTGCCAACCGCGCCTCGATCCTGCCGCCCAGCCTCACCCGCATCATCAAGGCGATGGAGGAGCGGGAGTTCATCACCCGCAACAAGGTCAAGGACGACGGCCGCCGCGCGCTGCTCGCCATCAGCCCGGCCGGCCTGGCGCTGATCGAGGAGCTGGCGCCCGAACGCGTCGCCATCTACGATGCGATCGAAAAGCGCTACGGCGCCGAAGAGCACGAGCGCCTGCTCGACATGCTGGAAAGCCTGATCCAGTCGGAATCGGCGGAGGGCTGAGCGCCTTCCCTTCTCCCCTTCTTGTGGGAGAAGGTGTCGCCGAAGGCGACGGATGAGGGGTGTTCCAGCGGAGTGAGACGCTGGTGCTCCCTGGAACACCCCTCATCCGTCTCGGCGCTGCGCGATCGTCAAGGTGATCTTCGTCAATGGCGGCGACTTCACCGGCGGCGCCTTCGGCATCGTCGCGCCGGCGAGCAGCTTCGACACGCTGCGCCCGCATTACTGGGTCGCGCTTGCGCTGATGGTTGCCCACCGCGCTCGCCATCCGCGCGCTAATGCGCTCGCGCTACGGCCTGGCGCTGATCGCCGTGCGCGACGACGAGATGGCGGCCCCCGCCAACGGCATCGACACGCTCAAGGTCAAGGTCGCCGCCTTCGCCGGCAGCGCCTTCATCGCCGGCAGCCTCTACACCTACTACATCTTCCATGTCGGGCCGGACTCGGTGTTCGATCTCGACTGGATGCTCTTGCCGCTGATGATGACCGTGGTCGGCGGCACCGGCGGGCTGCTCGGCCTGATCCTCGGCGCGCTGTGATGTATGCCCGGCCTGACCATCATTATGGCGATGCTTTTCCTGCCAAAGGGGCTGACGGGGAGCTTTGGGCGCAGGGGGCGGACGGCCTGACACTGACGTCGGGAATGCGCCGTCACTTCGCGGAAGTACCCCCTAAGGTCCGGTCATCGACAAAACTGCTGACGTTGCGAACGCGGTCCCATTATGCACAACGGCAGCCTGCCGTTCGACATGAGGAGTGCATAAGAACCCACTTCCAATGTATCATTGCATAGCTAGGTGCTTTCATCGTTTGGACGCAATCAACGACCCGGTTACGTCAAACCACATGTGCACTGAAACGACACCGGAGCGGTACGCGTTGCGGCGGGATACGCGAACTGAGATGAAGCATCCATCAATGTTGCCCGGTAAATTGCCGCGTCGGCGCACCGGCTTCCTGCGCATGTTGGGACCCGGCCTCATCACCGGCGCGGCGGACGACGATCCCAGCGGAATCGCCACCTACAGCCAGGTTGGCGCGCAATTCGGCTATACCCTCTGCTGGACGATACCCTTCAGCTATCCCCTCCTGGTCGTGATCCAGGGGATCAGTGCGGGAATCGGCGCCGTGACCGGTCAGGGCATCGCGCAGAACCTGCGGCGACACTATCCGCCATGGGTGATGCGTTTTGCCGTTCTCTTGCTGCTCGTCGCCAACTTCATCAACATCGGCGCCGATCTGGCGGCGATGGGAGCGGCGGTGCGGCTTCTCGTCGGTGGTTCTCAGTTCCTCTACGCCGCCGCCATCGGACTGCTCTGCGCCGGTCTTGAGATCTTCGTGGCCTACAATCGCTATGTGACCATTCTGAAGTGGCTGACCCTCTCGCTGTTTGCATATGTCGCGGTGGTGTTGGCCGTGGGCGTGCCGTGGGCAGTGGCGCTGCGCGACGCACTCATTCCGCAATTCGCCTTGGATCGCGACCATGCCATGGCCCTGGTGGCCGTTCTCGGCACGACGATCAGCCCCTACCTCTTCTTCTGGCAAGCCGGTGAGGAAGTGGAGGAACTGCATCGTCGCCACCTTGCGCGACTGAGCACTCATCCGCGTAGGGCAGGTGCCGAACTCGCCCGCATTCGAACCGATACGCTTTTCGGCATGACATTCTCCCATCTCATCGCCCTCTTCATCATCATAGCCACCGCGGCCACGCTCAACGCCAACGGCATTACGCAGATCGAGACTTCGGCGCAGGCGGCAGAGGCGCTGCGGCCGATTGCCGGCGAAGTTACCTTCGCGGTTTTCGCAGCCGGCATCATCGGCACCGGCATGCTGGCCGTTCCGGTTCTTGCCGGCTCGGCTGCCTATGCCGTGGCGGAGATGTTCCGCTGGCCGGAGGGGCTGGATCGGCAGCCCCGTGAGGCCAAGGCATTCTATGCGACGATCACCGCAGCGACCCTTGGCAGTGTTGTCGTCAGTTTTACCGCTCTCGATCCAATCCGCGCGCTCTACTGGACAGCGGTCATCAATGGCATACTTGCGGTCCCGCTGATGGCGATCATGCTGATGATGGCCAGTAGTCCGCGCGTCATGGGAAGGCTCACCGCCCCGCGGTGGATGGTCGTTGTCGGATGGCTCGCGGTCCTGATTATGGCCTTGGCCACGATCGGGTTCTTCGTGCTCTAACCTGAAGCATGTCGCCCAGAAGTGTGCAGCGGTTCTGGGGCAACGACATGCATCAAACAAAGACTTAAAAGCGCGTCGACTGAATCCGTTTCAGCGCGACGCGCTTTTGGCCGCGGCGAAAAGCGGTTCGTGAAGCCCGTTCCATGGGCTATAATGCGGACAATTGCTGTTGCGAAGCATCGAGGTACGGCATGCCGGGCGGGCTCGTATCGATCGTTCCTGTGGATGTCTCTTTCGCTGTCGGAGGGGCATTGTGAACGTCCTGATTGTCTATGGAACGACTGAAGGGCAGACGAGGAAAATCGCCGCGCAGACGGCAACGCATATTCGCGAGAGCGGGCATCAGGTCGAGCTGCTGGATAGCGCAGCACTTTCATCCGATTTGAAGCTCGGACACTTCGACGCGTTCGTCGTTGCCGCGTCGGTCCATCAGGAACACCACCAGGAAACCGTCACGAACTTCGTATTTGCCCATCACGAGCCGCTGAACGCCAAGCCTTCAGCCCTCATATCGGTCAGTCTCTCGGCGGCGTTGGAGGACCAAAAGACAGAGGCTCAAAAATACGTGGATCGCTTCGTCTCCGTGACGGGGTGGCAGCCGCGCATGACCCTCCTCCTCGGCGGCGCTTTGCGCTTCACCAAATACGATTACTTTCAGGAGCAGTTCGTCAAATTCGTCGTCATGAAGAACGGCGGTCCGAGCCCCGAGCGGGATCACGAATTCACCGACTGGAACGCGCTCGCTAACTTCATTGATCGATTTCTTGAGACGGCCGGCTGAACAACGCCTCGAACCGGCGTGACCTGCTAGAGCAATTCCAGGAAAAGTGTGCAACGGTTTTCCGTCCGGAATTGCGTAAAAACAAAGAGATAGAGCGGTTCACCGTTTCCGTGAAACGGTGAACCGCTCTATCTCATCAGTCGCGGCAGTCCCGCCGCCAGCGCATCGATGGCAAGCCGCACTTTCAGCGGCAGATGCGGCGTCTGCGGCCAGAGCGCATGGCAGTCGTAGAGATAGTCCGGCTGGTCCGGCAGCAGCCGGACGAGCGTGCCGGCTTCGATGCGTTGCCGCACCAGCCAGCAGGGAAGCCAGGCAAGACCCATGCCCTCGGTCGCCGCATCGGCGATGGCGTCGAGGTCGTCGAGCCGCAGCCGGCCGGCCGGGGCGACCTCGGCGACCGAGCCATCGTCGCGCGGGAACAGCCAGGGCTGCAGCACATGGTCTAGCCGCCGATAGATGAGCGTCTGTTGGCCGGCGATGTCTTCGAGCCGAAGCGGCTGGCCGAACCTCTCAATGTAGGTGGGCGAGGCGCAGACGATCATGCGCTGGCGGGCGACGCGGCGCGCGATGATGCCGGCCCTGTCATCCAGCGCTCCCGTGCGGATCGCCAGATCGAAACCGTCCTCGACGAGGTCGGCGAAGCGGTCGCTGAGCGACAGGTCGAGCTCCAGCGTCGGATAGCGCCGCGCGAGTTCGAGCAGGATCGGGGTCACGCAGTGCCGGCCGAAATGCGCCGGCATCGTCACGCGCAGTTTGCCGCGAGGTTCCGACAACTGGTCGGCCGCCAGAGCATCGGCGGCTTGCGCCTCCGCCAGCACGATGCGGCAGCGCTCGTAATAGGCGCGGCCGAAATCGGTCAGGCTCTGCCGGCGCGTCGTACGGTTGATGAGGCGCATGCCCAGGCGCTCCTCGAGGAAGCGGACATGCTTGCCGACCATCGGCCCCGACAGGTCGAGCGCCGCCGCGGCGGCCGCGAACGAGCCGAGGTCGACCGCCTTGACGAACACTTCCATGCTTTCGAGGCGATCCATATTCAAAACCAATCGTTTCGACTGTTCTGCTTAGCGCGCGATTTATCCCCTTCGGATGCCTCTGCATAGTCCATTCCGTCGATTGGATTTGGAGTGCACGGATGGCAAGGGTTGTTCGCTTTCACCGTCACGGCGGCCCCGATGTGCTGCGCATCGAGGATGTCGAGGTGCCGCCGCCTGGTCCGGGTGAGCTGCGGATCCGTATCAAGGCGCTGGGCTTGAACCGTGCCGAGGCCCTGATGCGCAAGGGCGCCTATATCGAGGCACCGGCGCTGCCGTCGGGCCTCGGCCTCGAAGCGGCCGGCCTCGTCGAGGCGATCGGCGACGGCGTCGATGGTCTTGCGCCGGGCGACGCGGTCAGCATCATCCCGCCGCGCTCGATGGCGCGCTGGCCGGCCTATGGCGAGCTCGTCGCCTTTCCGGCCGAACTCGTCGTCAAGCATCCCCCGTCGCTCGGCTTCGAAGCCGCCGCCGCGACATGGATGCAATATCTCACCGCCTATGGCGCGCTGGTCGATATCGCCCGTCTCGGTCGTGGCGAGCCTGTCGCCATCACCGCAGCGTCCAGCAGTGTCGGGCTCGCTGCAATTCAGATCGCCAAAATGATCGGCGCCGTGCCGATTGCCGTGACGCGGACGTCGGTCAAGAAAAGCGCTCTGCTCGATGCCGGCGCAGCTCACGCCGTGGCCTCGCAGGAAGAGGACCTCGAGGCGCGGCTGAAGGAGATCGCGCGCGAGGGCGTGCGCGTCGTCCTCGACGCGGTCGGCGGCCCGATCTTCACGCCGCTGACGGCGGCGATGTCGCGCGGCGGCATGCTCATCGAATATGGCGGCCTGAGCCCCGACCCGACGCCGTTCCCGCTGTTCGACGTGCTGGCGAAGACGCTGACGCTGCGCGGCTATCTCGTCCACGAAATCACCGGCGATCCGGCCCGGTTGGAAGCGGCCAAGCGCTTCATTCTCGACGGCCTCGCGGCTGGCGCGCTGAAACCGGTGATCGCGAGGACCTTCCCGTTCGACAAAATCGTCGAGGCGCACCGCTTCCTCGAATCGGGCGAGCAGTTCGGCAAGGTCGTGGTGACGGTTTGAAGCCTGCGAGGGATTTGAGCTAAGCTACGCCGCGCTGGAGGCACCTTTTATGGCCGAACGTCCGGGTCGAGGAGAAAGCAACGGAGCTGGCGCAGACGGTCTTGCCGACGACGACCCTCGTCTTGGGCTCATCTACCAGGAGGCGGTGAGAGGTCTCACACATCAGCAGAGCGTCGTGGAGAATATGAATACCCGCGCCGGCAGCCTTATCTTCGCCACCGCATTCGCAAACTCGTTGCTCGGCGGCGCGGCCCTTTCTGACGGGCTTGGGCTTTGGGACTGGATCGCGGTGGCTCTGCTGTTCGGCATCGGCGGGCTGATCGTCTTCATGCTTTGGCCCTACCACCAATACGCGTTCCGCTTCGATCCGGAAGAGCTGCTCGATCAATATGTCGATAGCGACAGGCCGGCAACGATGTCGGCCATTCGCCGCGCGCTTGCCCTGCGCATCAAGGCGGACATGGCCAGCAACTGGCGAATTATCCAGCGGCTGCGGGTGGCGTTGCAGATCGCGCTGTTCTTTCTGTTGCTCGATATCCTGGCTTGGCTTTTCGCGATTGCCGCCGTTTGATCCGGAGCCGGCGTCGATGGCATAATCGGCCCGTGGGTCCAGCCGCCATTCCGGGCCGATCGCCGATGATAATGCAGAAGGTTTCGGGTTGCCGGTGGCACCCGCGCGCCGAAGGCTCGGACCGCGAAAATCCCACGGTCAAAGAAAACGAAGGGAGTTGTCGGGCGCCGCGGCGGTCGTTCGTCCTTGGGTGCAAAGCGCAAGAAACTGGATGGCTGAAAGATCGTCTCAATCATGCACATCACGCTCGCCGATCATGCACCCGGAGCCTGCCGATGATCCCCACCATCACCGCCTTTGAACGGTCGCCCGACGGCGGCAGGGGGCAGGCGCGCGACATGCGCGTTCGCTGGGCGCTCGAGGAAGTCGGCCAGCCGTACGACGTTCGTCTCCTCTCGTTCGGCGCGATGAGGCAACCCGCGCATCTGGCGATCAATCCGTTCGGCCAGATTCCGACCTATGAGGAAGGCGATCTCTGCCTGTTCGAGTCAGGATCGATCGTGTTCCACATCGCGGAGCGCCATGCCGGCCTGCTGCCGGACGATGCAAACGCCCGGGCGCGCGCCATCACATGGATGTTTGCCGCGCTGAGCACAGTGGAGCCGCCGATCCTGGAACGCGAAGCCGCCGTGCTCCTCGAGCGCGACGCGCCGTGGCACGCTGAGCGCCTGCCCTTGGTCGAGGATCGTATACGCAAGCGGCTCAGCGAACTTTCCCGTCACCTCGGCGATGCCGACTGGCTCGACGGTGCCTTCAGCGCCGGCGACCTGGTCATGGTCGGGGTGCTGCGCAGACTGAACAGGTCGGGGCTGCTGGACGAATTCCCGAACCTCGCCGCCTATGTCGCCCACGGCGAAGCACGCCCGGCCTTCAAGCGCGCGTTCGACGCGCAGCTGGCGGTTGCGACGGCCGCGTCGGGTGGGTGACGAGGCTGCTATCTCGATGCGGCGGCGACGTCGGCAATACGCCGATCTCGGTCATTCCGCCGGCCCCACCCGTCCTCCAGAAGCGGACGTCTCGATCTGATTCAGATAGACGGCGGAGTGACTTCGGCCAGTAGGGGCTTTAAGCTTGAATGCCTTTCTGCCATCACATAGAGCGCGCCGCCGCATGCCCCGCTTTCTCGCCGTCTACACCATGAAACCCGAAGACCTCGCCCGCTTTCGCAGCCTGCCCAAGCCCGAGCAGGACGCGATCGACGCCGTCGGGTTAAAGCGGTGGGCGGACTGGGAGGAGAGGAACGCCGCATCGTTCCCCGATCGTGGCGGCATGGTCGGCAAGACGACGCGCGTGACCAAGGACGGCATCGCCGGCGCCGTGAACCCCTTCTGCGGCTACATCGTCGTTGAGGCCGAAACCATCGAGGCCGCCGCCCGCCTCTTCGAGAACCACCCGCATTTCTCTGTCTTTCCAGGAGACGGCGTGGACATCATGCCCTTCCTCACCGACCCCGCGCCCTGACCTCCGCCTGAGTCGCCTCGCCGTCGGCGACGCTCACATGCTGGCCGAGCATAGTCTCCTCCATCTTGATTTCGTTTCCCGTCTTTCGCTGGATTGAGACGCAACGGCGGCGCCGACGAACCGGCAAAGAAATTAACATGCTAACCATCTTCGCCGCACCGGCTGAGATGATCATGCATCGCCGCCGGATGGTTTCGGACACGGCAGCTTTGGCGATCCTGACGTCGCAGCTCGCTTGCGCAAAAATTTAAAACGTTTGCAATTCCGAAAAAGGCGATTACAAACGTTTCAACATCGTGTTCAGGGAGGAACGATTGCCGGCCCGCGTCACCACGCTGAAGGAGCTTGCCGCAAGCCTCGGCCTGTCGATCACGACGGTGTCGCGGGCGCTTGCCGGCCATCAGCAGATCGCCCTGAAGACGCGCGAGCGCGTCGCCCAGGCGGCGCGCCAGGCCGGCTATGTGCCCAACACCGCGGCGCGCGCGCTGGTTTCCGGGCGCAGCGGCTTCGTCGGTCTGGTGCTGCCGATCCGCGGGCCCAACCTGGTCGATTCCTTCCTCGGCGAATTCGTCACCGGGCTCGGCGAGGGCCTGGTGTCGCATGGCGCCGATCTTATCCTAGCCACCGCGGCGCAAGACCAGGCCGAGATCGCGGTATTGCGCCATGTCGTCGAATCCGGGCGCGCCGATGGCGTCGTCGTCACCCGTATTGCCGAGGTCGACGAGCGGCTCGCCTATCTGCGCCGGCGCGGCTTTCCCTTCGTCGCCCACGGCCGGCAGCTCGACAGCGACTTTGCCTATAACTGGCTCGACACCGACGGCGCGCATGCTTTCGGCGAAGCCTTCGACATGCTCTACGATCTCGGCCATCGCCATTTCGGCCTGGTGACGATTTCCGAGCCGATGACCTTCCGGCATCTGAGGCAGGACGGTCTCGCCGCCGCGATTGCGCGTCGCGGCGATCCGTCGGTGCGGCTCGACGTGGCCACCGCCCCGCGCTTCGACCGCGGCGCCCGCATCCAGGCCGTCAACCGGATGCTGCACGGGCCTGAGCGTCCGACGGCCGTCGTCGCCCTGTTCGACGAGCTGGCGCTGACGGTGATGGAGGAGGCGGCACGCGCCGGGCTCACGGTGCCGCGCGACCTCTCCGTCATCGGCTTCGACAACGTCCTTGCCTCGGCCTATGCGCCTCCGGGCCTCACCACTTTCGACGCCTCGATCCGCCAGTGCGCTCGCGAGATCGCCGACATGCTGCTCACCGTTATCGCCGACAGACCGGCTGAGCCGCTGACCCGTCTGATCCGGCCGACCTTGGTGCCAAGGGCGAGCCATGGCCCCGCGCCGCGGACAAGAAACTGACGCCGGCATGACGGTGTCAATCCAGGGAGGAAGAGCATGATCAATGTGTTGAGGAAACTGGCGGGTGCCGCGCTGGCGCTGTCGCTTGCCGTTGGCGGCGCCCATGCCCAGCAGGTGCTGTTCTGGTCGACCCAGGCGCGCCCGGTCGAGGAAACGCAGAAGATGCGCGATCAGGTGCTGAAGGGCTTCGCTGGCCCGGTCGACTATCAGGTCGCCGAGGACGGCCCCTGGCTGACGCGCCTGCAGGCCGAGTTGCAGGCAGGCTCAGGCACCATCGGGCTGCTCGGCGGCCTGCATGGCGACTTCTCCACCGTCGGCGCCAGCCTTGTCGACCTGTCCGCCGTCGATGTCGGCGGGGTCAAGGTCAACGAGGCCTATAAGAAACTTGGCACGCTCGGCACCGGCGAGCAGAAATACATGCCTTGGATGCAGGCAACCTTCCTGATGGCGGCCAATAAGCAGGCGCTGCAATATCTGCCTTCCGGCGTCGATCTCAACACCATCACCTATGACCAACTGATCGAGTGGGCGAAGACTATCGCCGAAAAGACGGGTTCACCGAAACTCGGCTTCCCGGCCGGTCCCAAGGGGCTGAAGCACCGCTTCTTCGAGGGTTTTCTCTATCCGTCCTATACCGGCTCGATGGTGACCAAGTTCCGCTCGCCCGAGGCCGAGACAGGCTGGAACAAGTTCAAGGAGCTTTGGCAGTACACCAATCCGAACTCGACCAATTACGCCTTCATGCAGGAGCCGCTACTGACCGGCGAGGTCTGGATCGCCTTCGACCACGTCGCTCGCCTCGCCAATGCCTTCAACCAGAAGCCCGACGACTTCGTCGCCTTCCCGGCGCCGGCCGGTCCCGCCGGCCGTGGTTTCATGCCGGTGGTGGCCGGCGTCGCCATTCCGAAGACCTCGCCGAATGCGGACAAGGCCAAGGCGCTGGTCGCCTATATGCTGAAGCCGGAAACGCAGATCGCGACGCTGAAGGCGACCAATTTCTTCCCCGTCGTCGACGTCAAGCTGCCGGACGATGTGCCGGCCTCGGTGAAGGCCTTCGCGCCGGTCATCGCCACCATGACCAGCGCCCCGGATGCGTTGCCGGCACTGCCGCCGATGGGGCTCGGCGATCTCGGCGGCAAGTTCAATCAGGTCTACACCGACAGTTTCGAGCGCATCGTGCTCGGCGGCGAGGATGTGCACGGCGTGCTCGAAGAGCAGGCGGCGACGCTCAAGGAGATCCTCGACCAGGCGAAGGCGCCGTGCTGGGCGCCCGACAAGCCGTCCGAAGGTGCTTGCCCGGTCGAATAAGGCGCCAAAAGGATCCTCCCGAGGGGGCGCTCGGAGTTTGTTGCACTCCGGGCGCCCGGACCGCGGCCCTCGACCGCAGCACAAAGGACAAACACCATGAACGGCAAAGCTCTGCCCTATCTGCTGCTGATGCCGGCGACTTTGTTCCTGTGCATTTTCTTCCTCTATCCCTTCGTGCTGGTCGCCTTCGAGGCGGTGACCCGCGACGGCGTCTTCACGCTCGACAATTTCCGCACCATGGCCGCCAGTTGGAAGTTTCCGGCCACCGTCCGCAACACGCTGCTGCTGGCCGCGATCGTCGTGCCGATACAACTTGCCATGGCGCTTCTGATGGCGAGCGTCGTGTCGCGGCTGGAGACCGGGCGCAGCGCCGCGCTTTACATCTTCGCCATTCCGCTTGGCATTTCCGACCTTGCCGCCGGCCTCATCTGGCTTGCGATCTTCGACCAGTCCGGCTTCCTCAACACGCTGCTTTCCGGCCTCGGCATCGTCGACCGGCCGATCATGTTTCTCGGCTACCAGAGCAAGCTCACGATCTTTATCGCCGTCGTGCTGGCCGAGATCTGGCGCGCTACCGCGATCATGATGGTCATCCTCGTCGCCGGCATGGGGCTGATCCCCAAAGAATATTACGAGGCGGCGGAGGTTTTCGGCGCCGGTCCGTGGAAGCGTTTCATGCGCATCACATTGCCGCTGCTTCGCCCCAGCTTGCAGACGGCGATCATCCTGCGCGTCATCCTTGCCTTCGAGGTCTTCGCCGTCGTCGCGGCCCTTGGCGGCACCAATCTGCCGGTGCTGATGGGCGAAACCTACAACTGGCAATTCACGCTGCAGGACCGCAACGTCGCCGCCGCCTCGGCGCTGCTCATCCTCGCCATGTCGATCGGCTTCACGCTGTTCTTCCTGAGGGTGCTGCGTGTGCCGAAGGAAGCGCGCATATGAGCACCGTCGCCGAGACATCGGCTGCCGCAACCACTGATGCGCGCAAGGCCGGCGACTGGCTGCTCGTCGCCACCGCCCTCCTGCTTTGCATCTGGGTGCTGCTGCCGATCTATCTCCTGATCATCAACGCGCTGTCGTCGCCGCAGGACGTGACCGGCTTTCCCAAGCGCTTCTTCCCGTCCTTCGATCTCGGCAGCCTCGCCTTCTTCATCAACTTCGCCGGTGTCGCCAGGGCGCTGTGGAACTCGGTGCTCGTCGCCACGCTGACGATGATCCTCTCGATAGGCTTCGGCGCGCCGGCCGGCTACGCGCTCTCGCGCTTCGATTTTCCGGGCAAGGGCGTGTTCCGCTTCCTCGTGCTGATGACCAGGGCCTTCCCATTGCCGTTGTTGGCGCTGCCGCTGGCGGTGATGTTCATCCGCACCGGGCTCGACGACACCGCGCTCGGTCTGGCGCTGGTGCACACCACGCTGGCGCTGCCTTTCGCGGTGCTGATCACCTTCTCGCTGTTTTCCGGCATCCCGGTCGAGCTCGAGGAGGCGGCGTGGACGCTTGGCTGCACCCGATGGCAGGCCTTTCGCAAGGTGATCCTCCCGCTGGCGCTGCCGGGCATCGCAGCTTCGGCGGTGTTTGCTTTCACCATCTCCTGGAACGAGGTGTTCGCCGCCGCCGTGCTCACCATCGAGAACCGCACGCTGACCGCCTTCCTGCTGCAAAGCCTCGGCGAGTCGCCGCTCTACCTCAAATTCGCAGGCGGCGCGGCCCTGGTCGTGCCGGCGCTGATCTTCATCTTCGCCGTCCGGAAATATCTGTTCGCCATGTGGGGGATCGCCAACCGATGACGCGCGAGACGGAGAACGCTCATGGCTGAAATCGCCATCAAGGGAGTGGCCAAGCGCTTCGGCGGCTTCACCGCGTTGCATCAGGTCGACCTCGCCATCGCCGACCAGGAATTCATGGTGCTGCTCGGCGCTTCCGGCTGCGGCAAGACCACGCTGCTCAGGATCGTCGCCGGGCTGGAGACGCCCAGCCGGGGCGAAGTCTGGATCGGCGGCCGCCGCGTCGACCATCTGCCGCCGCGCGACCGCGGCATCGCCATGGTGTTCCAGAACTATGCCGTCTTCCCGCATCTGACGGTGTTCGAGAACATCGCCTTCGGCCTGCGCATGAAGAAGCTGCCGCAGGCCGACGTCGAGCGCCGCGTCAACCGCACCGCCGAACTGATGCATATCGAGCAGCTTTTGAAGCGCTACTCGGGCCAGCTTTCCGGCGGCCAGCGCCAGCGCGTCGCCGTCGCCCGCGCGCTTGCCATGGAGCCGGACGTCATCCTGATGGACGAGCCGCTGTCCAACCTCGACGCGCTGCTCAGGCTGGAGATGCGGGCCGAGCTGAAAGGCGTGCTGGCCGCCTCGAAGACCACGACCATCTATGTCACCCACGACCAGGTCGAGGCGATGAGCCTCGCCGATCGTATCGCCGTCATGCATCAGGGCCGCATCGTCCAGGCGGCATCGCCGGTGGAGGTTTACCGCAATCCTGCCGCGCGCTTCGTCGGGTCCTTCATCGGCAACCCGCCGATGAATTTCCTGCCTGCGTCCAAAGCCGCGAATGGAAGCTGGAGCGTGGCCGGGCTGACGCTGCCCGGTCCGAAGCTGGACAGGCAGAAAATCGAATTCGCCATCCGGCCCGAGGACGTCGACGCGGGCGACAACGGCTTGCAGGCCACCGTGCGCGTCATCGAGCCGCTCGGGCCGCATACCCTGATTACCTGCGATGTCGAGGGCGGCCTGTTCCGCGCCGTGCTGGACTCCAGCGCCACCGTTGCCGTTGGCGACCGCCTGCGGCTCGCCCCCAAGCCCGACCGCATCCGCTGGTTCGACCCTGAAACCACCAATGCCCTTTGAGAGATTGTTGCCGCCATGACAGCCTCCGCCGCCCAGGACATCATTGCCCGCGCCGTCGAGGTGCTGAAGGAAAACGACCACGGCGACTATACCATCCCGACGAAGGGGCTCTACCCGTTCCAGTGGAACTGGGATTCCTGCCTGACGGCGCTTGGCCTCGCCCACTATGACGAGGCGCGCGCCTGGACCGAGATCGAAACCCTGTTCGCGCATCAATGGCCCGACGGCATGGTTCCGCACATCGTCTTCCATGTCTGGAACGACGGCTACTTTCCCGGGCCCGAGGTCTGGCGCACCGGCCGCTCGACCGCGACTTCCGGCATCACCCAGCCGGCCGTCGCCGGCTTCGCCGTGCGCCGACTGTTCGACCGGGCGCGCGACAAGAAGCTGGCAGCCGAGCGGGCTCGCAGGCTGCTGCCCAGGATCGATGCCTGGCACCGTTGGTTCTACGAAAGCCGAGACCCCAAGGGGGAGGGGCTGGTTGCGATCATCCACCCCTGGGAGTCCGGCCGCGACAACTCCATCGATTGGGACGAAGCCTTCGAGCGCGTACCGACTGAAGGCGTCGAACCATACACGCGCCGCGACATCTTGCACGCCGATCCGGCGCATCGGCCGACTCAGGCGCAGTACGACCGCTATCTCTGGCTGGTGCAGCATTTCCGCGGGCTGGGCTGGGACAATGCCAGGCTGCACGACGCCTCGCCGTTCCAGGTCGTCGATCCCGGCTTCAACGCCATCCTGATCCGCGCCGCGGCCGATCTTGCCGATCTCGCCGAGGCACTGGGCGAGGCGGGGATCGCCACTGCCAATCGCGCCCGCGCCGAAAAGGGGCTGGCGGCGATGGAGCGCCTGTGGAGCGACGCGCATGGCCAATACCTCTGCCTTGACCGCACAACCGGCAAGCTTGTCGACAGCGCCTCGGTCGGTGGCATCCTGCCGGCTTTCGCCGCCATCCCCAATGCGCGCGCCGCCGCGATCGCGGCAAGCGTCGAGCGCCTCGCCGGCAAGACGCGCCACATCGTGCCGTCGCACGATCCCGGCGACCCGCGCTTCGATGCCAGGCGCTACTGGCGCGGCCCGGTCTGGCTGGTGGTCAACTACATGATCGCCGACGGCCTTCTCTCCGCCGGCCACGCCGAGGTCGCCCGGCGCATCACCCGCTCCAGCCTCGACCTGATCACCGAAAGCGGCTTCGCCGAATATTACGACCCGCTCACCGGTGAACCGCTCGGCGGCGGCCGTTTCACCTGGACGGCGGCGATGGTCATCGAGTTTTTGCGCGGAATGTAAGGGCGCGTTATCGAGCGCGTAAACTTTGCGGCCGCTGGAGCTACACCGGCGCGCCGCAAACGGCTATCAATCGTCGCGACATCATGCTTCGGGGGTCATGAGGGGGCGGCTTGCAGCTGGATTTGAAAACAATCGAGGCTTTAGCCCCTGACCAGGCCTCGCTTGGCGCCGCCGCCAAGCTGACCAAGCGCTCGAACTGGCCTCGTCTCGAGACAAATGAACAACTGGGCCTCATCTGGGGCGAATGCCAGGGCTCGGGGTCGAATCCCTACCGCGTCGCATTCGACACCCGAGATCACGGCTACAAATGCACCTGTCCGTCGCGAAAATTCCCGTGCAAGCACATCCTGGGGCTGATGTGGATCGGTGCCACGGCGCCTGCCAGCTTCGCTCGCGTCGATCAGACGCCGGAATGGGTGAACGACTGGCTCGGCCGGCGCCGCAAACCGGGGCAGCAGCCGACACAAGCGCCAGCGAGTTCGGAAGGCAAAAGCATCGACGAGGCCTCGAGGCCGGATGAGAGCGCCCCGGTTGAAGATGCCGCGGCTGCCGAACGCCGCGAGGCGGCGCAGCGCAGGCGCGCCGAGGACACGCGCAGCGCGGTGTCGGCGGCGCTCGATGAGCTCGACCAGTGGATCGCCGACCAGCTCCGGCTTGGCCTTGCCGGATTCGTCGACGCCTGCAGCGAACGCTGCCGTCGCATCGCGGCACGGCTCGTCGACCTCAAGGCGACTGCGCTTGCCGGGCGCATCGATGAGTTGCCGGCGCGGCTGATGGCGCTGCGCGGCGAAGAGCGGCCGGACGCCGCGATCCGCGAGCTCGGCAAGCTGGTGCTGCTCGCCAAAGCCTGGCGCGCAGCACCCGACGATGCCGAGCTGAAGCGCCTCGTTTCGACATCGGAAACGCGCGACCAGATCCTCGCCAATCCGGATGCTGTCCACGTCGAAAGCGACTGGGAGGTGCTCGGCGAGAAGATCGTGACGCGCCGCGACGGCCTGGTCAGTCACGCGACCTGGCTGCTCGATCTGAAAAGCTCGGCTCCGCGATTTGCCGTGCTGCTGGATTTCTTCCCGGCATCGGCCGGGAAGCGGTCCGGTGCCTTCGCGCCGGGCGACCGCTTCAAGGCGAGGCTGGTGTTCTATCCGTCCCGCAATCCGCTGCGGGCGTTGGTCGCGGAGCGGCTGGGCGATGCGGCGCCGGGCAATTGGTCCGATTTCGCTCGCGCCGGTGATCCTTTGGCCGCTTACGCCTCCTTCCAGGATGGCGCGCCCTGGCTGACCGACTGCCCGATCATCCTGCCGGCGGGTGCGATCGCGCTGGACGAGAAGGACGGTGCCTGGTGGCAGGCGGCGAGCGATCCGCATGGCATCGCGTTGCCTGTCGCGGGCTCCGTCAGCCAGACCTTGCTCGGCCTGGATCTCGCGGCGACGGCGGCACTCTGGAACGGCGCCAGGCTTGAGCTTCTGGCGTCGCAGAGCAACATGGGGAGGCTCGACCTGTCATGAACGAGCTCGAGCAGGCAGGGCTGGCAAGATTGCGTGACGGCTGGACTTCGGGTGGGGCAATGTTCGAGTTTGCGCCGGTCTCGTGGAAGGAGGCCGCCACGGCCTCGAGCCCTGACGAGCAGGAGCGGCGGCTGTTGGCCATCGCGGCGCAGGCGCTGGATGTCGCGCTTCGCCCCGCGGCGCCGAAAACCTTGAAACGCCGTCCGCCGCTGCCGGTGCTCGCGCTGCCTATGCTTCCCGATCGGCTGCGGCCGGCGCTGCGTGCCGCACTGAAATTTGCAGCCGATGCGAGGCTCAAGACCCGCGTGGCCGCGCTCGTCGCCAGCCGCGGCTTCGTGCTGCATCCGATGGATTGGACGCCCGCCGCGTCATCCCAGGAAAGTCCGGAGGTCTATGCCCCCTGGGTCGACTGGCAGGCAGGCGCGGATGACGAAAAACAGTCCCGGCGCGAGCATCTGACGGCGGAAACCTGGGATGATTTCTATCCCGCCGCGCGCCGTTCAGCTTTGGTCGATTTACGGCGCACAATGCCTGCCCTGGCGCGGACTCTTATCGAGACCAAGGGGGCAAGCGAGCCTGCGGAGGTCAGGCTGGCGCTCATTGAACTCATGCGCTTCGGCTTGAATGCCGATGACGTTCCGTTTCTGAAGAGCCTGTCCACCGATCGCTCAGGCAAGGTGCGCGAAATGGCCGGCCGGCTGCTGGCAAGGTTGGGTGAACATGCCAATCCAACGGATGGCGGGTCGGAAGATCCGACAGCTGAGCTCGCCGCTTTCATCGAGGAAGGCAAATCCGGCTTCATCCGCCGCCGCACCACCTACGCAGCGACAAAACTCAAGTCACCTGCGCAACAAGCACGTCGCGCCGACTTGTTCGCATCCTGTTACTTCCGCGATCTCGCTTCCCACTTCGGAAAGACGGAGTCCGATTTCATCGGCGCATGGCAGTTCGGCGTTGACGACAACGCCGATCTCTTTCTCGTTCGAATGGTCTCGGTGTCCGGCAGCGATGCGGCGGTGGCCTGCTTGGCGGATATGCTTGTCGCCGCTGGCGGCAGGCTGGTGCTTCTCACCCTCCAGCTCATGTTGCGTTTGGACAGCGGCAGGAAGCGTGTCCTGGTCAGGCAGATCCTGAATGACGCGCAAAATCTGGCCGCGCTCAACCTGGTCGACGGCGCGGAAGCAGGCTGGCTGGAATGGGGCGACCTCGCAAACGGCAAGACGCTTTCGGCGCTGCGTTCCGCCGTCTCGGGTGACAACGACGTCACGAAACGAAGCGCCGAGCAGTATCTCGAAGCCATAGGCTTTCTGGCCAATCCGGTGACGGCCGAAAAATTGATCGGCGAGGTCGTCGCCGCCGGCCTGCCGCCCGCATCCCCGTCGCTCGGCCTTCTGCGGCTCAACGCGGCGCTGGCCGAAAACCCTTCACAAACCGACAGATGATCAACCCGGAGAAGATCGCATGAACGCAGCCATCCGCCTCCCGGCCGAGCAGGTCTATGCCGCCGAACTGCAGGCGCTCGCGCGCGAGGACGACCGCCAGAAGCCTGCCGGCTGGAGCCTGTCGCCGAAAGCCGTGCTGACCTACCTGATGGGCGGCAAAGCGGGCGACGGCACGATCATCACGCCGAAATATGTCGGCCGCCGCCAACTGATGGAAACCGCGGTCGCGACGCTGGCGACCGACCGGGCGCTGCTTCTGCTCGGCGTTCCGGGAACGGCGAAATCGTGGGTCTCGGAACATCTCGCCGGCGCTATCATGGGAAACTCGACGCTGATCGTGCAATGCACGGCAGGCACTGACGAGAACCAGATCCGCTATGGCTGGAACTATGCCCAGTTGCTGGCAAAGGGTCCGAGCCAGGAGGCGCTGGTGCCGACGCCGCTCTACCGTGCCATGCAGGAAGGCAATCTCTGCCGTCTGGAAGAGCTGACACGCATGGGCTCGGACGTGCAGGACACGCTGATCACCGTGCTGTCGGAAAAGATGATGCCGGTGCCGGAATTGAACACCTCGATCTACGCGCAGCGCGGCTTCAACATCATCGCCACGGCCAACAATCGCGATAAGGGCGTCAACGAGCTCTCCTCGGCGCTGAAGCGGCGCTTCAATGTCGTGGTGCTGCCGCTGCCGGAGGACATGGCGGAAGAGGTTTCCATCGTCTCCCGGCGCGTCGGCGAGATGGCCGGCGGGCTGGATCTGCCGGTGCCAAAAAATGTCGGCGAGGAGATTGCGCGGGTGCTCACCATTTTCCGCGAGCTGCGCTCCGGCGCGACCGCCGACGGCAAGGTGACGCTGAAGACGCCGTCCGGCTCGCTCTCCACCGCCGAGGCGATCGCCACCATGATCAGCGGCCTCAGCCAGGCGGCATGGTTCGACGGCGGCAAGCTTCACGCCGAAGGACTGGCGCCAAGTCTTGTCGGCGCGATCGTCAAGGACCCGGTTCAGGACAAGGTCGTGCTTGAGGAATATCTGGAGACGGTGCTGAAGAAGCGGCCGGACTATGCCGGCTACTACGCGGCGCTCAACGCGGCAATCTGATCCATGACGCAGGGCGGCATCGGCTATTTCGGCATTCGCCACCACGGGCCGGGCTCCGCCGAGAGCCTGGTCAAGGCGTTACAGGAACTGCAGCCGGTCGCCGTGCTGATCGAGGGGCCGGCGGATGCCTCGCCGCTGCTGCCGCTGCTCGCCAGCGCCGACATGAAGCCGCCGGTGGCGCTGCTCTGCTATCCGGAAGACGATCCCGCCGCGACGAGCTTCTGGCCCTTCGCCGAATTCTCGCCGGAGTATCAGGCAGCGCTCTGGGCCGTCGCCAACAAGGCGGCGTTGCGCTTTATCGACCTGCCGTCCGCCGCACGGCTGGCCGAGAAGACGCCCGAAAGTTCGACCGATAGCGATACCGCTGAGGCGGAGGCCACGGAAGAGCAGAGCGAAGAAGCCTCGCGCATCCAGGATCCGATCGGCACCTTGGCGCGCGCTGCCGGCTACGAGGATGGCGAAAGCTGGTGGTCGGACATCATCGAGCAGAATCCCGCGCCTGGCCCGATCTTCGCGGCCATCGCCGATGCGATGACGACACTGCGCGACGGCGAGGGCGCGATCGGCAAATTCGAGGCCATGCGCGAGGCGCATATGCGCCTCGAGATCGCGGCCGCGCGGAAAGAATTCGACGGGCCGCTGGCCGTCGTCTGCGGCGCCTGGCATGTGCCGGCATTGCGGGCCGCGCATACACAGAAGAGCGACCAGGCGCTGCTCAAGGGCATCGGCCGGCGCAAGACCACGATGACGTTCGCACCATGGACCGGGCCGCGCCTGGCGCTGGGCTATGGCTATGGCGCCGGTGTGGTCGCTCCCGGCTGGTGCAAGCATCTGTGGCAGACGCGAGGGCAGGACGACGCTTCAGTCCTGTGGCTCGCGCGGATCGCTTCGGTGCTCCGGGCGAAGGGCCACATGATTTCGACCGCCTCGCTGATCGAGGCCGAGCGTCTGGCGCGGGCGCTCGCTGCCATCCGCGAACGGCCGAAGCCGGGTTTCGAGGAACTGCGCGACGCCTCGATTGCCGCGCTCTTCAACGGCGAAGCCTTGCTCTGGAAGATGGTCGAGGCCGAATTGCTGCTCGGCGCCGATGTCGGCGAGATTCCGGCCAACACGCCGCTCGCGCCGCTGATCGACGACCTGCAGCGCAATCAGAAGGTGGCGCGGCTGAAGCCGGAAGCGCTCGAGCGGGAACTCTCCGTCGACCTGCGCAGCGAGAGCGGGCTCTTCCGCTCGACGCTGCTGCACCGGCTGAACGTGCTTGGCGTGAATTGGGGACGGCTGACGGACGTTGGGCGCAGCCGTGGCACATTCCGCGAGCGTTGGATGCTGGCCTGGCAACCGGAATATGCCGTCCGCCTGGTGGAGAACCTGATCTACGGACCGACCATCGAAAAGGCCGCCAACGGCCGCCTTGTCCAGGTAATCGGCACGGCAGCGACGTTGGATACGCTCGCTACTCTGGTCCAGAGCGCGATTACGGCTGCCTTGAGCGAGGCGTCGGCGGCCGGCCTCGCCGCCCTTGAGGAAAAGGCGGCGCACAGCAGCGAGTGCCTGGAAATCCTGGCCTCGGTGCCGCCGCTGGCCGACATCATCCGTTATGGCGAAGCGCGCAAGACCGAGACGGAGCGCCTTGCCGGCCTGCTGGAACGGTTGACCATCGAGGCCTCGATCGCTTTGCCCTACGCGGCGCGCGACCTCGACGCGCAGGCTGCGGCAGCCTTGATGGCCGCACTGCGCAAAGCCGACGAGGCGATCAGACTGGTGGAGCCGGACGAGCATGTCCTGGAAGCCTGGCGGAACGGCCTGGCGGCGGTGCTCGACTCGTCGCGCTCGACGGCGCTCGTTGCCGGCTGCGCCGCACATCTTCTCTACGAGGCCGGGCGGCTCTCGGCCGAAACCACGGCCGACCTTTTGGCAAAGCGCCTGTCGCCCGGAACGCCGGTCGCCGATGCCGCCGCCTTCTTCGAAGGCTTCTTCAGCGGCGCCGGCCAGAGACTGATCTATGACGAGCCACTGCGCGGCGCCGTCGATGCCTGGCTGGCGTCCCTCGACGAGGAGGCCTTCATCACGCATCTGCCCTTGCTGCGCCGCGTCTTCTCCAATCTCGACAGCATGGAACGGCGACGCCTGATCGAGGCCGTTCTCGGCCGCCGGGCAAGCCTGCCCGCCGGACTGACGCCGGCGCCCGATGGCGGCGAGGCCTGGCGCAGGCATTTTGGTCTCATCGGCAAGTTGCTCGCGGGGGAGCCCAGCCATGGCTGATGAAACGATCGGGCCGGCCCTCGAACCGACGGAGGGGACGCGCGAGCGCCGCTGGCGGCTGGCGATTGGTGCGGACGATGAGTCTTCCTCTGCGCTGTCGGCGGAGGACCGGCGCCTTTCGGCGGCGCTCGATGCGCTCTATGGCGACGGCGGCGGCGACACGGCCGGCGACCCGCGCAAGCGGCGTGGCGGGCTCGGCCGCTCGGCGCCGCGCGTCGCGCAATGGATGGGCGATATCCGGTCGTTCTTCCCCGAACAGGTTGTCCAGGTCGTGCAAAAGGACGCCTTCGAGCGGCTGAACCTGAAGCAGATGCTGATGGAGCCGGAATTCCTCAAGGCGATCGAGGCGGACGTCAATCTCGTCGCCGATCTGGTCTCGCTGCGCTCGGCGATGCCGGAGAAGACCAAGGACATCGCCCGTTCGATCATTTCCGACATCGTCGCCAAGCTGATGCAGCGCCTCGAGCAGAAGACCGCCGAGGCGATCCGCGGTGCGCTCGACCGCTCGCGGCGCACCCACCGGCCGCGGCAACGCGACATCGACTGGCCGCGCACCATCGCGGCCAACCTTCGCCACTATCAGCCGGACCACAAGACCGTGGTGCCGGAGAAGCTGGTCGGCTTCATGCGCCGCCAGCGCCGGCTGGTCGACCTCGACGAGGTGACGCTATGCGTCGACCAGTCCGGTTCGATGGCAAGCTCGGTCATCTATGCCTCGATCTTCGCCGCCGTGATGGCGTCGCTGCCTGTGGTGCGCACGAAGCTGGTCTGCTTCGACACCGCGATCGTCGACCTGACGGAAGAGCTGAGCGATCCAGTGGAGGTGCTGTTCGGCGTCCAGCTTGGCGGCGGCACCGACATCAACCAGGCGGTCGCCTATTGCGCCGAGCGCATCGAGCGGCCGACCAAGGCGCATTTCATCTTGATCACCGATCTCTACGAAGGCGGCAACGGCAAGGAGCTTCTGCAAAGGCTGGCCGCGCTTGTCCGGTCCGGTGTCAATGTCATCGTGCTCTTGGCGCTCACCGACCAGGGTCGCCCCGGCTACGATCCGTCCATGGCCGGTTCGGTCGCGGCATTGGGCATTCCGGTCTTTGCCTGCACACCGGATCACTTCCCCGACATGATGGCTGCGGCGCTGCGTCGGGAGGATATTGGCGCTTGGGCGGCGGGAGCGGACATCAAGCTCATTCGTGCCGATGCGGACACGCCAGGCGCGGCCGAGTAAGCCTGCCGGCCCGACACTCAGAACGGCTTCTCGCCGACGATCTCGAAGCGCTCGACCGCACAGTGCTCGGCGATCACCGCCAGCACATCGGTCGAAGGCTCGACCGCGTCGGGCTGCTTCCATTGAACATCGAAGGAAAACACGAAGCGGTTGCGGTCGGTATCGTGCTCCATGCCGACGAAGCGCGCGCTGTAGCCGAGTGGCCGCACCATTTCCTGGAGGTCGGGTGGGGAGTTCTTCGGCCATGAGACCGAAAGCGTCGCCTTGTGGTCGCGAGCAATCTTGAGATCGACCCATTTCAGCGCCTGAAGCGTTACCAGGGTCAGCACCGTGGCGATCGCGCCGAGGCCGAACTGGCCGCCGCCGAAGGCCAGCCCAATCATCGTCATGATCCACATCGTGGCGGCGGTGGTGACGCCGGTGACGAGATCGCCGCGCCGCAGGATGGCGCCGCCGCCGATGAAGCCGACGCCGGTGAGCACGCCAAGCGCGAAGCGCATCACATCGATGCGCACGAAGGAGTCCGGCCCTTTGCCGGACACATCGAGCAGCATGTTGGCCTGGACCATGGCGACGCAAGCCGCCAGGCCGACCAGGATAGTCGTGCGCAGCCCGGCGGAATGGCCACGCGCCTCGCGGTTCAAGCCGATGAGGAAGCCTGCGAGCAGTGTCAGCAACAGCCGCGCGACGAGGTCCGGCCAGGTCGGATGAAGCGGCATGTCGCAGCAAAGGGGCTCGAACATCCTCAGTCAGGGCGACAGGTCGGTGCCTTGTCCTCGATTGCGTTGGACGTTCAACCAAACTCGGCCGCGGATGGTTCCTTAGCCGACGCCGCTCAGCGGATGGCGAGACTGAGCACCAGCGCCAGCACGACAGCGCCAACCAGCCCTGCGATGAAAATGATGCGTTGGGTGCGCGTGTGCAGGATGATTTCGCCCTGCCTGGCGTCCTGGCCGGAAAAGACCGGACCTTCGTTGTCGCGATCCTTGCTCATGTCTGCTCCTTCCCTGTGTGAGTGGCACGGGAGGTGTCAGGACAGGAACCGATTTGCTGGCGTGAGATCCCGCCGAATGCGTCCTGGCGGCGCGGCGGGCGAGTAGACACCCGCGACCGGGATTCGGCCGGTCGCGGGAGAGTGCGGTTTAGCCGAACTTCGGGTCGAGGCTGCCCGACTTGTAGCGCTTGGTCATGTCCGACAAGGGGATCGGCCTGATCTTCGGCGCGTTGCCGGCGGTGCCGAACTGCTCGAAGCGCTCCTTGCAGAGCTTCTTCATTGCCGCCATGGCCGGAGTCAGATATTTGCGCGGGTCGAATTCCGACGGGTTCTCGGTCAGCACCTTGCGGATCGCGCCGGTCAGCGCCATGCGGTTGTCGGTGTCGATGTTGATCTTGCGCACGCCGTGCTTGATGCCGCGCTGGATCTCTTCCACCGGCACGCCCCAGGTCGGCTTCATCTGGCCGCCATATTTGTTGATGATCTCCTGCAACTCCTCCGGCACCGAGGACGAGCCGTGCATGACGAGATGCATGTTGGGCAGGCGGCGGTGGATCTCCTCGATGACGTTCATCGCCAGCACCGCGCCGTCGGGCTTGCGCGAGAATTTATAGGCGCCGTGGCTGGTGCCCATGGCCACCGCCAGCGCGTCGACATGGGTGTCGCGCACGAATTGCTCGGCCTGCACCGGGTCGGTGAGCAACTGGTCGTGGCTGATGGCGCCTTCGACGCCGTGGCCGTCTTCCTGCTCGCCGCCGCCGCTTTCCAGCGAGCCGAGCACGCCGATCTCGCCTTCCACCGAGACGCCGCCCCAATGCGCCATGTCGACGACACGCCGGGTGATGCCGGAATTATAGGCATAGTCGGCCGGCGACTTGCCGTCTTCCTTCAGCGAGCCGTCCATCATCACCGAGGTGAAGCCGTACTGGATCGCGGTGACGCAGGTCGCTTCGTTGTTGCCGTGGTCGAGATGCATGCACACCGGGATGTCGGGGTGGATTTCGACCAGCGCGTCGATCAGCTTGGCCAGCACCACGTCATTGGCATAGGCGCGCGCGCCGCGGCTGGCCTGCAGGATGACCGGCGACTTGGTCTCCTCGGCCGCCTCCATGATGGCGAGCCCCTGTTCCATGTTGTTCATGTTGAAGGCAGGCACGCCATAGCCGTGTTCGGCGGCATGGTCGAGCAATTGTCTCAGTGTGATGCGAGCCACCCAATAGTCTCCTGTATTTGGTTGCAGGCGGGATTTACCAATGGTCAGGCCAGGCCCAACCACTTGCTTCTGGCCGGATTTCCGACGGACCGCAACCACTCTCGTTGCGGTCCTGAAATCCAAATCGGTTTAGTTCCGGCGCGCCGGTCGGCTCAGGCGGCGATGCGGGCGCGCGCGACAAGGATTTCGACGCAGGCTTTCGCCGCTTCCTTGCCCTTTACCTCAAAATGCTCGTGGAAGAAGCGGTGATGCTCGGCGCTATCGTGAAAATTGTGTGGCGTGAGCACGGCTGAGAGCACCGGCACGCCGGTCGCAAGCTGCACGCTCATCATGCCGTCGATGACGGCGCTCGCGACGAAGTCGTGCCGGTAGATGCCGCCATTGACGACGAAGGCGGTGCCGAGGATCGCGGCGTAGCGGCCGGTTTCGGCCAGCGTCTTGGCGTGCAGCGGGATTTCATACGCTCCCGGCACGTCGAAGATGTCGACGCTGAAACCACCGAGAGCGGCAAGCTCTGCCCCGAAGGCCGTGACGCACTGGTCGACGATGTCGGCGTGCCAACGCGCTCGTATGACGGCGACGCGGCGGGTTTGTTGGTCTTTGGGGAAATGCTGATTCATGGGTCCTTCCTTCCGTTTCGAACCAGAATCAGGACGCACGACGCTAAAACCGGCCCGCGCCAGCAGGCCGTCCTTGCGTACGTTCTCTTCCATCCGGACTGTAACCGTCGGCTCCGGAATTACACCGGATCTGCTGACCCTTCCGTTTCCGGAAGGCGCTCGCGGGCTTGGGTCGAAACCCTTACCGCCGGTGGGGACTTTCACCCCGCCCTGAGAACATTAACGAGGCTTGTATGGGGGAGGAGGACCGGCGCTGTCAATTGACATCTCGGTCGTCATCCTAGGGCGGAGCAAGGAACGAAGCGACGCGCGCAGACCCAAGGATCCATGCCGTGACGCTAAGGCATTGCAACGGTTGAGAATTCTGCTCCGTTGCACCCTTCGGCATGGATCCTCGGGTCAAGCCCGAGGATGACGAAATGCCGGGGAGATCACCCAGTCACCCACGCTCCGGAAACATCGCTTTCAGCCCCTCGCGAGAGGCCTTCGCCACGCCACGCTCGGTGATGAGCCCCGTCACCAACCTTGCCGGCGTCACGTCGAAGGCGGGGTTTGCCGCCGGCGTCGCATCCGGCGAGACGCGCACCTGCGCGACCTTGCCTTCCGCCGTCTTGCCCCAGACCAGCGAAACCTCGTCGCTTGAGCGCTCCTCGATCGGGATTTCGGTGAGCCCGTCGGCCACCGTCCAGTCGATGGTGGGCGAGGGAAGCGCGACATAGAAGGGCACGTCATTGTCGGCGGCGGCTAAAGCCTTGAGATAGGTGCCGATCTTGTTGCAGACGTCGCCATTGGCGGTGGTGCGGTCGGTCCCGACGATCACCATGTCGATATCGCCATGCTGCATCAAATGGCCGCCGGCATTGTCGACGATCAGTGTGTGCGGCACGCCATGGCCGGCCATCTCCCAGGCGGTCAGCTGGGCGCCCTGGTTGCGCGGTCTGGTCTCGTCGACATAGACATGCACCGGAATGCCGGCTTCGGTCGCCAGATAGATCGGGGCCGTCGCGGTGCCGTAGTCGACTGTCGCCAACCAGCCGGCATTGCAATGGGTGAGGATGTTGACGGTCTCGCCCGGCTTCTTGCGCGCCGCGATTTGCCTGATGATGGCAAGCCCGTTCTCGCCGATGGCGCGGTTCAGTCCGACATCCTCGTCGGCGATCTCGGCGGCGCGGCGGTAGGCGGCCTCGGCGCGCTGTTCGGGCGCCAGCGGCTTCAGGAAGCGCCGCATCTCGTCCAGCGCCCAGCGCAGATTGATCGCCGTCGGACGCGTTCTGTGCAGCGTCTCCCATACCGCGTCGAGCGCTTCGTCCGACGCATCGTCCGTCATCTGGATGGCGACGCCATAGGCGGCGGTGACGCCGATCAGCGGCGCGCCGCGCACCCACATGTCGCGGATCGCGGTGGCGATTCCGGCGACGGTGCCAATCTTCTCGATGCGGAACTCATGCGGCAGCCAGCGCTGGTCGATGATCTCGACCGACCGCTTGTCGTCGCTCAGCCAGATGGTGCGGTAGTGGCGTTCGCCGACGTTCAAATTTTGCTCTCCTGTTCGATCAGCGCGGCCAGAGTGTTGACCTCGTCGATGCTATGGATCTGGCGCCGGTTGACGGCGATGTGGCGGCCGAAGCGCAGCGCCTTGGCCTCACATCTGGCGCGCAGGTTTTCATCGGCAATGGTCTCGAAATCGGCATTGTGGGCGAGGCCGAGGATGCGCCGGTGCACCTCGATGCCGGCGAAGCCGAGCAAATCGGTCCAGATACCGGAAAGCATGTGGTCGAGCGCCTGCTCGGAACCCAACAGGTCGCCCTGATCCTCGAACAAGCTTTTTTGGTAGAGCATGCCGGTGCGCTCGGTGCGCCACAGATGCGAGAACTCGGCGCGGAACACTGCCCAGGTCTCGGCCGTGACCCTGAGCAGATAGGCACGCATCGAGTCGCGGCTGCCGTTCTCTTCGTGGCCGCGCTGCGAGAAGAAGGCCATCCAGAAATTGGCGAGCAACATGCCGACGTCGAAGGCGATCGGGCCGTAGAAGGCGAATTCCGGATCGATCATCCGGGTCTCGGTGTCGGTCACCATGATCGAGCCGGAATGCAGGTCGCCATGCAGCAGCGTCTCGGCATTGGCGGCGAAGAGATGCTTCAGTCGCTGCGCCTCGACCTTGAGGTCGCGGTCGGCGCGCAATTCGGCTACCAGGCTGTCGAGCTGCGGGCTGGTGTGCCGGTTCATCTCGGCGTCGAAATATGGATCGGAGAACACAAGGTTCTCGGTGATGTCGCAGAGCTCGACATTGTCGGCGAATAAAGCGAGATCGGCCTTGCGCTCTCTGGTCACCATCGACAGGTCCGAGCCGCGGAACAGCGTGCGGGCCATGAACAGGCCGATGTCGCGTGCGATGTTCGGCAGCTCGCGGCCGTCGATCAGCGCGCGCCGCAGGATGATGTGCGGCGGCGCCAGATACTCCATGACGATCAGCGCTTGCGTCTCGTCGAAATGGTAGATCGTCGGCACCGAGCCGGGCGCTCGGCGCTCTTGCCTGGTCAGCGCGTGGTATTCGAAGAAGGAGCGCTTCAAGGGCAGCGGCCAGCTGTCGCCGACCAGCCGCACATAGGGCAGCGCCTGCTTGACCACCGCCGCGCCGTGATCGCCCTCGACGATGAAGACGAGGTTCAAATTGCCGTCGCCGACCTCGCGTACCTTCCAGTGGCTGGCATCTTTGCCGATGCGCTCGGTCAGCGCCGCGGTCTCGCCGAGGCGCTTCGGCAGCGTCTCCACCGACAATGCTTCGAACTTCCCGGTCATTCTCTCCCTCCTGCGCGTGGTTTCCGACGATAGCGGAGCCACGGCGGCGGGGCCAAGCTAGGAAGCGATCTGGCAAATGTCAATCGTGTTGACAATTGCCGAGTGAGCCCATAGCGTCATGGCCAGGGAGGAACGAATGGGCGCAGATGCCGTGTTCCGTGTGGAGGGCCTGAGGAAATCCTTCGGCCAGAACGAGGTGCTTGGCGGCATCTCGCTCGACCTCTTTGCGGGCGAGGTGACGGTGCTGATGGGCGCCAACGGCGCCGGCAAATCCACCCTGGTCAAGATCATCAGCGGCGTCTACGAGCGCGGCGGCGGCACGATGCGGCTCGCCCGTCAGGTCTTCGATCCCGGCACGCCGGCTGAAGCCATCCGCGCCGGCGTCGTCACCGTGCACCAGAACATCAATGACGGCGTGGTGGCCGATCTCGACGTCGCCACCAATCTGACGCTCGACCGGTTGAGCGGCAAGGGCGCGTCGCTGCTGTTCAAGCCTGCCGCTATCCGCGCCGAGGCGAGAGCCGTTGCCGACCGCATGGGGCTTGCCATCGACCTCAGGGCGCGTGTTGCCGACCTTTCGCTCGCCGACCGGCAGATGGTGGCCATCGCCCGCGCCATGGCGCACGAGCCCAAGGTGCTTATCCTCGACGAGCCGACCTCCTCGCTGTCGAGCGCCGAGGCCGACCGGTTGTTTTCGCTGATCGACCGGCTGCGCGGTCATGGCGTCGCCATCCTCTACATCTCGCACCGCATGTCCGATATCAGGCGGCTGGCCGACCGCATCGTCTCGATGCGCGACGGCGTCATCTCCGGCACCTTCGACCAAAAGCCGCTCGACTACGAGGGCGCCGTCAACGCCATGCTCGGGCGCAAGATCCTTCTCGACCGGGTCGTCGCCAGAAGCTCGGCGCGCGCGGTCTTCACCACCGAAGGTCTGCGACTTTCGCACGGCGCGAAGCCGATCTCGATGACGCTCGGCGCCGGCGAGGTGGTGGCCATCACCGGCCTCGTCGGCGTCGGCAAGACGGCGCTCGCCGAAACGCTGTTCGGCGTGCGCAGGCCGCTTGCCGGCAGCATGCATATGGACGGCAAGCCCTATGCGCCGCGATCGGCGCGCGAGGCGATCGCCGCCGGCGTCTTCCTCGTCGCCAAGGACCGCGCGATGAGCGGCATCGTCGGCGGCTTCAACATCGAGCGCAACATCAGCCTGCCGTTCCTCAAACGCATGTCGAGCCTCGGTGTCATGAAGCGCCGCGCCGAGCGTGCCGCCGCACGCCGCCAGATCGACGAGCTCGGCATCGTCTGCCGCTCCGAGAAGGACGAGCTTGCGGCGTTGTCCGGCGGCAACCAGCAGAAGGTGATGGTGGCGCGCTGGATGTCTCAGATCTCGCGCCTGTTCATCCTCGACGAGCCGTTCCAGGGCGTCGACATCTCGGCAAGGCGCGACATCGCCGCCAAGCTGAGGGCAAGCGCCGACGGCCGCGCCACGCTCATCTTCGTCACCGAGATCGACGAGGCGCTGGAGACCGCCGACCGCATCCTGGTGATGTCGGAACAGACGGTCGTCGGCGAGCACAGGAACGCCGACATCGACCTCGATCGGATGCTGGCTGAGGTGGCCGGCGGGCCGCTGCACAGCGCGGCGTGAGGCCGGGAGAGTTCACATGGAGTGGGATGGAAATGAGTATGGGTTGGACAGCCGCGCGGCGGGGCACTGAATGATTTTGCGCGACCATGCCATCCGCTACGGCTTCATCGTCCTTCTGGTCGGGCTGATCGCCTATTTCGCGATCGCCGCCGATGGTTTCGTCTCGCCGCAGAGCGCTGTCTTCATCTTCCAGTCGGTGGCCATCACCGGCGTGCTGGCGCTCGGCGTCACCGCGACGCTTGTCGTCGGCGGCTTCGACCTGTCGATCGGCTCGGTCGCCACCAGCGCCATGATGGCGGCGTCCTACGCCATGGTCGTGCTGGAGCAGAACGCCATCGTCGCCGTCATCGCCTGCCTGGTGATCGGCGTGGTCGTCGGCCTGATCAATGGCTGGTTGATCGTCTATATGCGCGTGCCGGACCTGCTGGCGACGCTCGGCATGATGTTCCTGTTGCTCGGCCTGCAACGTATCCCGACCGAGGGCCGTTCGATCGCCACCGGCATGACGATGCCCGACGGTTCGGTCGCCAACGGCAGGTTCTCGGAAGCCTTCCTGGCGCTCGGCCGCCACCGCATCGACTTCTTCATCCCGAACCTCATCCCGGTCTCGGTGGTGGTGCTGGTCGTGCTCGCGGTGCTGATCTGGTTCTTCCTCGAATACACCCGCTTCGGCCGCATGATGTATGCCGTCGGCAGCAACGAACGCGCCGCCGAGCTCGCCGGAGCGCCTGTCAAGGCATACAAAATCTGGGCCTATGTCATTTCTGGAGTTTTTGCCTCGATCGGCGGGATTTTGCTCGCCGCCCGGCTTGGACGCGGCGACATCGCCTCGGGTAATAATCTGCTGCTCGACGCAGTAGCGGCGGCGCTCATCGGCTACGCGGTGCTCGGCGCCGCCAAGCCCAACGCCTTCGGCACGGCCGTCGGCGCGGTGTTCGTCGGCGTCCTGCTGCAAGGCCTGACGATGATGAACGCCCCTTACTACACGCAGGATTTCGTCAAGGGCGCGGTGCTCGTCGTCGCCCTTGTCTTCACCTTCGCCCTTTCCGGCAGGGGCAAGAGATAGTTTCGACCGGGGCATAAACAACGGAGGAAATCGACGTGAGCATCACAAGAAGACTTTTGGGGAAGGCCGCGCTTGGCCTTGCGGGCGCGGCGCTGCTGATGCAGGGGACCGCATTGGCGGCCGACCGTCCGGCGCCATTCGACAAACCGGGCGTCAAGATCGCGCTGGTGCGCTACCTTTCGACCGGTGACTTCTTCCAGGCCTATCTCTCCGGCGTCGAGGCGCAGGCCAAGGTGCTCGGCGTGGACCTGCGCGTGCTGGACAGCCGCCAGGACGCCGCGCTCCAGGCCGACATGGTCGACCAGGCGATCGCGCTCGGCGTGCAGGGCATCATCATCCAGCACGGCCTGACGGAATCGATGAAGGACGCCGCCCAGCGCGCGGTCGACGCCGGCATCAAGGTCGTCGCCTTCGACGTCAATGTCGAGAACCCGAAGATCCCGCAGATCGAGCAGTCCGACCGTGACCTCGCCCGTCTCGCGCTCGAGCAGGCGGTCACGGACAATGGCGACAGCTGGAAGGCCGGCTATGTCTATGTCGCCGGCATCGCGCCGCTCGACCGCCGCAACGAGACCTGGGTCGACGTGAAGAAGAAGCATTCGGGCATCAGCGAGGTCGCCATGTTCGGCACGCTCGACAACCCGATTGCCAACTCCGTCGCCAACCAGGCGCGCTCGGTGCTGCAGGCGCATCCCGACATCAAGGTGATGTTCGCGCCCTATGACGAGTTCGCCAAGGGCGTGAAGATCGCCGTCGACGAGGCGGGCCTCAACAAGGGCATCAAGATCTACTCGGCCGACATCTCGACCTCCGACATCGCAGCGATGCGCGAGCCGGACAGCGCCTGGGCAGCGACGGCCGCCACCAACCCGGCCGTCGTCGGCCAGGTCTCGGTGCGCGCGCTGGCGCAGTTGCTCGCCGGCGAGGATCCCGGCCACAACGTCATCGTGCCGCCGACGCTGATCACGCAGAAAGAGCTCGTCGACAAGGACATCAAGAACATGGAGGACCTGTCAGCCAAGCTGCCGCAGTTCGCTCATGCCGATGTCGCGATGCCGGCCTGGATGCCGAACCCGAACGCGAAGTAAGCTGGCGCCTCATTCTGCAACGGCGACAATTGGCGAAGCCATCGGTGACGGCGTCTTTCTCCCCGTCACTATACGGGGAGAAATGCTCAGCAGGGCAATGAGGGGCAGCGCCGACCGACGAAATATGATCAGACCGCCTCGCGTGAGGCGGTTTCAACGCGGCGCGCTTTAATGATCAAAGAAAAGAGCGGCTCTCGGGCCGCTCTTTTTTCATCCGTCCTTCAGGCCGATCGCGCGGCGCGGGCGAGCCCATGCGCCACCAGCCGGTCGATGACCTCCGGATAGCTGACGCCGCTTGCCGCCATTGCCTTGGCGTACATGCTGATGTTTGTGAAACCCGGAATGGTGTTGAGCTCGTTGATCAGGAACGTCATGTCGGGCATCAGGAAAAAGTCGACACGCGCCATGCCGTCGCAACCGACGGCTCTGAAGGCCCTTGCGGCCATGTCGCGCATGCCTTGCTCGACCTCCGGCGGCAGTTCCGCCGGCACGATCAATGCCGCGCCGTTTTCGTCGATATACTTGGCATTGTAGTTGTAGAATCCGTGACTTTCCGCGGGCACGATCTCGCCCGGCCGCGAGACGAAGAGTTCGCCCGCGGGATCCTCCAGAACGCTGTATTCGATCTCGCGGCCGCGAACGAATTCCTCCGCCAGCAACTTGCGATCATGCTGGAAGGCTTCCGCGAGCGCCCGATCGAATTCCTGGCTGGCGTTGACCTTTGCGACGCCGACCGACGAGCCTTGGCGCGCCGGCTTGATGAACAGTGGCAGGCCAAGCTGGGCCTCCAGAACGGCGAGGGAAGGCGCCGCATCCTGATCGATCGTCACCGAGCGCGCGACAGGCACCCCCGCCGCCTTCAGCAGCCGCTTGGCGATATCCTTGTCCAGCGCCGTGGCCGAGCCCAGGATACCGCAGCCGGCAAGCGGCACGCGCGCCACTTCCGCCAGTCCCTGCACAGCGCCGTCCTCGCCATGCAGGCCGTGCAGGACGGGAAACAAAATATCGATCCGGGGCAGGTCGTGGGGTGCGCCCCTGGCCGGGATCGCCAGCATTCGTCCATGCCCGCCCGGCACCAGGCAGATCTCCGTGCCGCTTGAAGGTGTCGCGAGCGCCCCCTCCTGGAAGCTGCTCAGCAGCCATTGCCCCTGGCGGGTGACGAAGATCGGGACGGCGTCGTATTTCGCCGGGTCAAGCGCGCGTACGACATTGGTCGCCGAAAGCAGCGAGACCTCATGCTCGGCGGAGCGCCCGCCGAAGAGCACGCCAATACGCAATCTTTTCGTAGCCATCGACATCTCCACAATGGTCAAGGTTGGAAACCGACGGCGATGCCGCGCCGGGCGAAAAAGCGGTCGAAGGTGGTGAGCGGCAGCGTGACGTCCGCCTGGCTCTGCCGGTCGTGGCCGGACGGGTTGTGAAAGCGGATCGTCTCGGGCGAGGCCGCCGTCACCAGCACCAGATGGCCGCCCTTGGATGGCGGCTCGCGTTCGGGCCAGCGGATACCGGGATGCACCGAGGCGATGAAGTAGCGCCACCGCGAAAATAGCCCGGGCACCATGGCTGCATCGACGTTCGTCATCGTCTCGGCGGACAGGTTGAAACGGCCGCTGACGAACCTGACGAAGGGCTCGTAGATCAATCCCTTGATCGAGCCGTCGATCTCATTGACGACATAGCCGCCATAGGCTGTGCAGGCGCGCGCGAGTTCCAGCGTGGGGTGGATTTCGCCGCGCGCGGCGAGGATCATTTTCAGGCAGGCCATGCCGCAGACATTGACGGCCCAGC
Organism: Mesorhizobium sp.; assembly: GCA_004020545.1. GTDB lineage: Bacteria > Pseudomonadota > Alphaproteobacteria > Rhizobiales > Rhizobiaceae > Mesorhizobium. Next base: position 57,796 of record SAQE01000004.1, read on the forward strand.
GAGCGTAGTCTTCGACCGTCTCCGCGCCGGAGCGGCGCCACAGCGGATCGCGGTGCAGAGCCGACGGTCCCTCCGCCAAAAGCGGCAAAGTCATGCCGGGCGATTCCCACTGGCTGAAATAAGGCACTTCCCTGGATTGCATGCCGGCTCCAGCCTTGTGTTTCGCACGCGAGGCGCAAGGCACCCCTTAAAGCTGTTCGAGCAATAAGCGAAGGATTTGAGCGGATTTTGGTCAGTTACAGCAGTTTTCCAGCAGAGGTGTGAAACTGGCTTCCATCCGGGAAACGCGTCAGGACAAGGAGAGAGAGCGGTTCGTCGTTCTCGTAAAACGACGAACCGCTCTGGGGATGTCTTTACTTCTTCAGCGCAGCGCCGCCGCGATGTTGCCGCCGTCAACCGTCGTCACGTCGGCGGTGGTGCGCTCGGCGAGCGCCTGGTGCAGGAAGGCCTGCGCCACGTCGTCGGCCGTCACTTCCTGTCCAAGCAGGTTGCCGGACATGTACTCCTTCTCCGACACCCCGCGCGCGCCTGAGCGGCTGGCGATCATGGCATCGGTCAAAAGCCCGGAGCGGATGCGGTCGGCGTTGACCGCATTGGAGCGGATGCCATGCGCGCCGTAGTCGAGCGCATATTGCCGTGACAGGAAGAGCGTCGCCGCCTTGGGAATGCCGTAGGCGCCGAACTTCGGACCGGGATTGACCGCCTGCTTGGAAGTGTTGAAGAGCAGCACGCCGCCCGTGTCCTGTTCGAGCATGATGCGCACCGCATTCTGCGCCGCCGACTGGTGGGCGAAGAAGTTGAGCTCAAAACTCTTGCGCAAGGTGGCGTCGTCGAGCTCGCCGATCCGGCCTTCCCAGGCGGCTCCGGCATTCGAGACCAAGATGTCGACGCCGCCATAGACCGCGACGGCCTTGTCGAAGGCGGCGCGCATCTCGGCCGGGTCGGTGATGTCGGCGCCGACGCCGATCGAATTGTTGCCGGCCGCTTTCGCAGCTTCAGCGGCCTTGGCCGGATCGAGATCGACGATGACGGCATGGGCGCCATTGGCGGCAAATAGTTTCGCCGTTGCGGCACCGATCGCGCCGGCGCCGCCGGTGATCAGCACCACCTGGCCGGTCAGCGGCTTCGGCTTGTTCGAAGCGAGCTTCGCCTGCTCAAGTGACCAGTATTCGAGCGGAAAAAGGTCCGCCTTGGAGAGCGGTTGGAAATTGCCGATGGCTTCTGCACCGCGCACCGCCTCGATCCACATCTCGCCGACATCGGAGGCGATTTTCGCATCCTTCAGCGTGCGGCCATGGCCGAACATGCCGAGGCCGGGCACCAGCGTCAGACGCGGCATCGGGTCGAGCATGGCGCGCTTGACGTCGTCCAGCGCGTCATTGGTCTCGAAATAGGCCTGATAATCCTTGGCGAAAGTCTCGACATGGCTACGGATCACGGCTTTGTAGTCGCCGAGCTTGTCGGCGTCCGGAGCCGGTATCGCCATCGGGCCGGTCTTGATGCGGATCGACAGATCCGGCGTCGACACGCCGCGCCCGGCCAGCTCCGCGATCTTTGCCGAGTTGATGAAATCGATGATCGCGTCGGACGTGCGGAAGTCGCTGATCATGCGGTCGAAGCGGCCTTCGCCGCGCGCCACCGCCACCGCGCCGCGCAGCATCGGCGCGATGTCGCTCGCCTTGGCGAGCTTCGCCGGCAGAGCCGCCTTGGCCGCCTTCGGCTTGCCGTTCTTTGCGACATACTCCTCGGCGACGTTCACATAGTGGATCATCCGGTCGTAGGCCTGCCTGGCATCGTCGCCGAAGGTGAAGATGCCGTGCTTGTCGAGGATCAGGCCCTCGACGCTCGGATCGGCTTCAAAAACTTCCGCCGCGACCTTTGCCAGGTCGAAGCCCGGCTTGATGTAGGGCACGTAGCCTAGTCTGTCGCCGAACACCCTCTTCACCAGCGCCTTGCTGTCTTCCTGGTCGACGATGGCAAGGATCGCGGTCGAATGCGTGTGGTCGACGAATTTGTGCGGCAGGAAGGCGTGCAGCAGCGTCTCCACCGACGGGTTGGGGGAGGCGGGATCGATGAGGTTGGAGCGCTGCAGCGCCACCATGTCCTCGTCGGAGAGCTCGGTGAGCGCGCGCGCCTTGAGCAGCGCCCCCATCTTCACCGCCGGCAGGCCCTGCGGCTCGATGACGGCCATGTCCCAGCCGCTGCCCTTGACGCAGAGCACGTCCCATTCGTCGCCGACGAGATCGGTGGCCCTGGTCTTGCAGGAGGTGTTGCCGCCGCCATGCAGCACCAGCCGCGGCTCGCCGCCGAGCAGACGGGTCGTGTAGACGCGCAGCGCGAGGTCGCCATCGACTCCCTTCTTCGAATAGTCGGCAACCATCTTTTCCGCGTCGGCGTCGTTCCAAAGGTTCTTCATTTCGTTTCGTCCGATTCCGTCTTTGCTGCTCATGAACAGGAAGCCGCGACGCCTTGATGACAGAAGCGGCGAGGGTGGTTTTCTACGACGCCTTTTTGCTTGCCGCGCCTGCATGCGCGAGAAGGCGCTCGGCCATATGCGCCCCGATCACCAGATGCGTGCACAGCCCGCCGGCGATTGCCGCCAGCAGCGGCTCGAACTTGCTGTCCTCCTGCACCACCATCAGCCGTTTCTCGATGGCGCGCAGCGAGGCGAGCTCGGCGGAGATGACCCGCCGGTTGTAGCTGCAGTCGAGAACCTCGCCGCTGGCATCGATGACCTGCCCGGCAATCACACCGGCCGCGCCTTGCCCGCGCAGCGTCGTCATTTCGGCCGGCGTCAGCGCGCCGCATTTCACCAGATGGCTGTCGGCGTCGACGGCCCCGACGGAATAGAGCGCGAGATCGCAGTCGGCGATGCCGGCAAGCTGGTCGCGGATCACCGGTTCGGCGCGCAGGCCTTGCGCCAGTTCCTCCGTCGACAGCACCAGCGGCGCGTAGAAGTTGAGGCCCTTTGCATTGAGGCGCCGGGCGATCTCCATCGTGCACTGGTCGGGCCGGTAGGAATAGGGCGCGCCGAGATTGCCGCAGAGCTGCACGACGGTGACGTCCTGCAGGTCGGCATAGGACATGATGTCGGCGATGGTGTAGACGGTGCGGCCCCAGGCGACGCCGATGCGGTCGCCCTTCTTCACCAGCTCCAGGAAGACGCTCGCCGCCAGCACCGCGATGTCGGTCGACGGATCGGCGACATAGGCGTTCTCGGGCGCTATCCAGACGGCGTCGAGCTTGAAGGCGTCCTCAAGCCGGCGCGCCATCACATCGTCGGTGAAGAGCTGCGTCGAGGTCGAGATATTGACGATGCCGGTCTCGCGCGCCTTGCGCAGATACATGGCCACCGACGCACGTGAAATCTTGAGCTGGTTCGCCACTTCGTCCTGGCGAAGGCCGTGAGCGTAATAGAGCCAGGCGGCCTTGTGGATGAGCTGTTCTGCCGGTCTGATCGCCATGCCGCCTCCTCGGCTGACATTAGTCACGGCTCTCGACAAAAGTCAAATCAGGGCGATTCGGTATAATCTCCTGCCGGCGCGGCGCGATCGGGACGGTCATTCCAGCAGGCGCGCATATCATAGCATTTCTAGGTCGTTCGGGGGGATGGCATGATTGCGGCCCTCCGGCTAGAAAGCTCGAAAAGACTTTTGGGGAGGATGGGATGGTCAATCCCTACGAACAGGATCTCGACAGGAACGCCGCCAACCACCAGCCGCTGACGCCGCTCACCTATCTGGAGCGGGCGGCCAAGACCTATCCCGACCATGTCGCCATCATCCATGGCAGCCAGCGTATCTCCTATCGCGATTTCTGGCGGCGCTCGCTGAAACTCGCCTCCGCGCTCTCGAGATGCGGCATAGGCAAGGGCGATACGGTGACGGTGATGCTGTCGAACACGCCGCCGATGCTGGAAGCGCATTTCGGCGTGCCGATGGTGAAGGCGGTGCTGCATTCGCTCAACACCCGCCTCGACGCCGCCGTGATCGCCTTCCAGCTCGACCATGCCGAGAGCAAGGTGTTGATCGTCGATCGCGAATTCTCAGGTGTGGTCAGGGAGGCGCTGGCATTGGCCAAGGCCAAGCCATTGGTCATCGACTATGACGATCCCGACTACGCCGCCGATGCGCCCTATCCGAAAGGCGAGCGGATCGGCACGGTCGACTACGAAGGCTTTGTCGCCGGCGGCGACGAGGCTTTCGCCTGGTCGATGCCCGACGACGAGTGGGACGCCATCTCGCTCAACTACACTTCCGGCACGACAGGCAATCCGAAGGGCGTCGTCTACCACCATCGTGGCGCGGCGCTGATGGCCTACACCAACACCATCCATGCCGGCATGGCCAAGCATGCGGTCTATCTCTGGACGCTGCCGATGTTCCACTGCAACGGCTGGTGCTTCCCCTGGACGCTCGCCGTGCAGGCCGGCACCCATGTCTGCCTGCGCTGGGTGCGGGCAAAGCCGATGTATGATGCGATCGCCGACCACGGCGTCACCCATCTCTGCGGCGCGCCGATCGTCATGTCGGTGTTGATCAACGCGAAGGAAGAGGACAAGCGCCAGTTCCCGCAGACCGTCACCTTCAACACGGCCGCCGCGCCGCCGCCGGAGGCGGTGCTTTCCGGCATGGCCGATGCCGGCTTTGCCGTCACCCATCTCTACGGCCTGACCGAGACCTATGGGCCGGCCGTCGTCAACGAGTGGCACAACGAGTGGGATGAGCTCGACAAGGGGCCGAGGACGGCGAAGAAGGCGCGCCAGGGCGTGCGCTATGCCTCGCTCGAAGGGCTCACGGTGATGAACCCCGAGACGATGGCCGAGACGCCGGCCGACGGCGAGACAATCGGCGAGGTCATGTTCCGCGGCAACATCGTCATGAAGGGCTATCTGAAGAACCGCAAGGCGACCGACGAGGCCTTCGCCGGCGGCTGGTTCCATTCCGGCGATCTCGGCGTCATGCACCCGGATGGCTACATCCAGCTCAAGGACCGCTCCAAGGACATCATCATCTCGGGCGGCGAGAACATCTCGTCGATCGAGGTCGAGGACGCGCTCTACAAGCATCCCTCCGTCGCCTCCTGCGGCGTCGTCGCCCGCGCTGACGAAAAATGGGGCGAGGTGCCGGTCGCTTACGTCGAGCTGAAGCCGGGCAAGACGGCAACAGAGGCCGAGATCATCGAGCACTGCCGCAGCCTGCTCGCCCGCTTCAAGGTGCCGAGGGCCGTAGTGTTCGCCGAAATTCCAAAGACCTCGACGGGGAAAATCCAGAAGTTCCGGTTGAGGGACATGGCGAAGGGGGCGTAGGCCTGCGTCGCGCATTTACGCTGTGGCTGCGACCTGGGGAGAGTTCGCCTCCGCCGTTCGCGACGTCGGCATCCGAGCAAACGCATTAAATCCGCTCCCGGACCTGATGGAGATCCGGTGGGAAAAGCAGGTTTTCTGGCGGGATGAATAGCGCGCGCGCCGTCGTTAACTGCAAAGCGAACGGTCGGGTCGAGCCACCGGCACGACCCAGGTAACGGTTGATTCAACCGCTGCTGGTATTGTGAAAGTGGCGGCTCCGACGGTGTGGCAGGGGTGCTGGGCGTCGAAGCCGCCTGCGCGGCCAATGGGCAGTAGACCGCGCTGTCTCAGAATAGGACAGCGCGGTCTATGATTAGTTAATGCTAATGGACCTTCCCGGGTAAGCTTTCGCCGTTTCGGGATTGGCCGGCCCTGGCATCCGTGTTGCGCGGCGGTTCCATCTTGGAGGAAGATGGAATGGGTTTGGCCAATGACCTATTCGACAAGGCATTGACGTTTCAGTGTCCGCGCTGCCACGCCGCGTTGATCAAGAAAGGCTCGTGGATCAAGAGCGTCACAACTTTCAAGTGCGAACGCTGCAACAAAACGGTGCGCCTGTCCTATACGGACAAGCTGGCGATTTTCGAACGGCATCGACGTTAGACAGCATTGCCCGCGAGCAACGAGCGGCCCGGCACGCTGGCGGGGTAGGCCAGGACGGGCCGGGCCTCACCGGCGAGGCAGTGTACGAAAAACAATCCGCCGGCTGAAATGGTGATATCAGGCATCCCTGGTGTTTTCGCCATGCGAACGAAGGACGCCTGGCGTGGCGCGCTTGCGCGCTGGTGAGCATCAAAGGCTGGTGATCGCCGCGATGTAAGGTGCAAACCTGCGCCTCGCTTCGCTCATTGCGTCGCGCTGAGATAGCAACGTTCACGGTAGCCGGCAGCTCCTCACTGTCACCATCTGTCACCATTTTGTACGCGTACATCGATTCAGCGTTGACTCTTCGCTTCTTTCGATTTACGAGTGACGAAAATTGAAATTCGTCACTCGTCAAACGAAAGTACCATGTCAGAAGCCGCCAACATCGTGGCCGACCCCGCCAGACAGGAGAATGTGACGCGCATTCTCGACTGCGCCGAGCGCCTGTTCAGGCACTATGGCTACGGCAAGACCAACGTCGCCGACATTGCCCGCGAGCTCGGCATGTCGCCGGCCAACATCTATCGTTTCTTCGCCTCCAAGGTCGAAATCCACCAGGCCGTCTGCGGCCGCATGCTCGGCGCCAGCTACGCGATGGCTTACCAGATCTCGCGCCTGCCGCTCAGCGCCGAGGAGCGGCTGCGCCGCTACGTGCATGCCCAGTACAAGATGACGCTCGAGGTCATGCTCGATGACCAGAAGGTGCATGAGATGGTCATCGTCGCGCTGGAGCGCGACTGGGGTGTCATCGACAAGCATGTCGACCGCATCCACGACCTGTTCGCCGAGGTGATCCGCGAGGGCATCGAAGCCGGTGAGTTCAGGAAGCAGGATCCGGTAATCGCCTCGCGCTGCTTCGGCGCCTCCACCGTCATCCTGTGCCATCCGCAGATGGTCGCGCAGTGCCTTGCCAAGACCAACCGGGCGATGCCCGACGACCTCATCGACTACGCAATCAGAGCCTTGAAATAGCCGCCGCCCGCCGGGTGCCGGTCGACGTTCATCTCCAGTTCGGGAGTGCTAAGGTGTCTTTGTCCAGTTCCATCCTCCGCAAGCTGCCTGCCGCTGGCCTCCCAGTCGTCGGCATCATCGTCGCAGCGCTCGGGCTTGCCGGCTGCAGCCAGGAGAAGGCGGCGGTCGTCCAGGAAGTCGTCCGTCCAGTAAAGGTCGTCGAGATCGGTAAGGCCGAGACCACACGTCAGCTCGATTATTCCGGTTCGGTGCGCGCCCGCACCGAAATGAATCTCGGCTTCCGCATCGCCGGCAAGGTCACCGAGCGTCTGGTCGACATCGGCCAGCATGTGAACGAGGGCGACGTGCTCGCCCGCGTCGACCCTTCCGACTACGAGCTGTCGGTGAAGAGCGCCCAGGCGAGCCTCGATGCCGCCGAGCGCCAGGTCGAGACCGTCGATCTTGCCAAGAAGCGCGCCGAGCAGCTCTACGCCAAGAACTTTGCGCCGAAGTCGCAGCTCGATCAGGCGGCGCTGACCTATGATCAGGCGGTGGCAACGCGCGATGCCGCCCGTTCGACCCTCGCCCAGGCGCAGAACCAGGTGCATTACACCGATCTCAAGGCCAGCAAGGCTGGCATCGTCACCGCCATCTCGGCCGACATCGGCCAGGTGGTCGGCGCCGGCACGCCGGTGATGACGGTTGCCGTCGATGGCGAGAAGGAAGTGCTGATCGCGGTGCCCGAAATGGACATCGCCGGCTTCCGCCCGGGCAAGGAGGTCAAGGCGGGCTTCTGGTCGGACGACGCGCTCACGCTCGACGGCAAGGTCCGCGAGGTTGCCGGCAGCGCCGATCCGCAGTCGCGCACCTTCGCGGTCAGGATTTCGCTCCCCAACGATCCGCGCGTGTTGCTCGGGATGACAGCGAACGTCGAGGCAACCGTCGGTAGCAAGGCTGAGCTGGTGTCGATCCCGCTGACCGCGATGGCCGAGAAGGACGGCAAGCAGATCGTCTGGACGGTCGACCGCACGAGCGACACAGTCCATCCGCGCCCGATCAAGGTCGCCAACTTCACCGCTGACGGTGTCGCCGTGGCCGATGGCCTGAAGCAGGGCGACGTGGTGGTCGCCGCCGGCACGCAATTCATGACCGAGAACCTGAAGGTCAAGCTTTCCGGCGACGTCGCCCAGCAGTCCGCCTCCGCGGACGACGACGTCGCCACCAGTAGCCTGCGCTAGCGCGAGGCGTAACGAACGCCTTTCCCGCCTCGCTGCGCGAGCCGCGAGCCGGGGAGGGCATGGGTTCCGGGCGGCGAACGCGCCCGATCGACGAGATGCCGGCTGTTGGTATCCCCCGCACCATGGCCGCGTCCAGCGCGATTGCGAGTCTCTCTCCGCTTGAGGTGCTCGCCGCCCGGAAGCCCACCGAGCAATTCATGAGTAATGGCAAGCGTGCCTTGCCGGCCAATTGGACTGGACTGCGCCATGACCACCGACAGCAGCACCGAAAAGCGGCCCTTCAACCTCTCGCGCTGGGCGATCGGACATCCGAGCATCGCCCGTTTCCTGTTCGGCCTGATCATCCTGGCCGGCGCGCTCGGCCTGATGCGCATGGGCCAGAAGGAAGACCCCGACTTCACCTTCCGCGTCATGGTGGTGCAGGCGGTCTGGCCCGGCGCCTCGATCCAGGACATGGAGGACCAGGTCGTCAACAAGATCGAGCGCAAGCTGCAGGAAACGCCGCATCTCGATTTCGTGCGCTCCTACACCCGCGCCGGCAGCGCCATCATCACCTTGCAGGTCAAGGGCGACACCAATTCGGAGGAGGTGAAGGACGCCTTCTACCAGGTGCGCAAGAAGGTCGGCGACATTGCCAACGAACTGCCGCAGGGCCTGCTCGGGCCGTACTTCAATGACGAGTTCGGCGATACCTTCATCACGCTGCATTCGATCAGCGGCGACGGCTTCACCTATCCGGAGCTGAAGAAGTTTGCCATCCAGGCGCGCGACATGCTCTTGACGACGCCGGGCGTCGAGAAGGCCGTCATCATCGGCGACCAGCCGGAGAAGATCTATATCGATGTCTCGTCCAAGGCGCTTGCCGAGCGTGGCCTGACCATCCTCGACCTGCAGAACGCCGTGAAAGGCCAGAACGCCGTCGATCCGGCGGGCTCGGTCGACACCGGCCTACGCTCGGTCCGCATCTCGGTAGAAGGCGACGTCACCAGGGCCGCCGACATCCGTGAGTTGAGACTCCGCGCCGGCAACCAGGTGACGCGGCTCGGCGACATTGCCACTGTCACTTCCGGCCTTGAGGACCCCTACCAGCGCAAGTACCGCTTCAACGGCCATGAGAGCGTCCAGGTCGGCGTCGTCATGGCCAAGGGCTTCAACGTTCGCGATGTCGGCAAGGATGTCGAGGCGACCTACAAACGCTTCGAGGAGGGGCTGCCCTACGGCGTTGCGGTCGACCAGATCTCCGACCAGCCCGAGGTGGTCAAGGATGCCGTCAACGAGTTCATGGAGGCGCTCGGTGAAGCGCTGCTGATCGTTCTCGTGGTCTCGTTCCTGTCGATCGGCTGGCGCTCCGGCCTGGTGATCGCCATCGCCATCCCGCTGGTTTTAGCCGCCACCTTCGCCATCATGTATGAGATCGGCATCGACCTGCAGCGCATCTCGCTCGGCGCGCTGATCATTGCGCTGGGACTGCTGGTCGACGACGCCATGATCGTCGTCGAGATGATGGAGCGAAAGCTTGAGGAGGGACTGGTCAAGATCGAGGCGGCGAGCTTCGCCTACTCCTCGACCGCCTTCCCGATGCTGACCGGCACGCTGATCACCACCGCCGGCTTCATCCCCGTCGGCTTCGCCGCCTCCACCGCCGGCGAATATGTGCGCACGCTGTTCTATGTCGTCGGTATCGCGCTCGTCGTGTCTTGGTTCGTCGCGGTCTATTTCACGCCGTGGCTGGGCTATATGATTCTGAAGCAGCGCAAGCACGCCGGCACCCATCATGATGTCTTCGACACGCGCTTCTATCGGCGCCTGCGCTCGACGGTCACCTGGGCCGTGCGCCATCGCATCATCGTCCTGGTGATGACGCTGGTCACCTTCGGTACCAGTCTCTGGGCCTTCCAGTTCATTCCGCAGAACTTCTTCCCGCAGTCCTCGCGTCCGGAAATCCTGGTCGATCTCTGGCTGCCGGAAGGCACCTCGATCAAGGAGGTCGAGAACCAGGCCAAGGTGCTGGAAGCCAGGATGATGGACGATCCTGACAAGCGCTTCATCGCCACTTATATCGGCGAAGGCGCGCCGCGCTTCTTCCTGCCGCTCGACCAGCAGCTCAGGAACCCGAACTTCGCCCAGCTCCTGGTGATGGCCAAGGACGAGCCGGCGCGCGAGCGGCTGATCGTCAAGCTGCGCAGCATCCTTGCCAAGGACTTCCCCTCGATCCGTGGCAAGGTCGACCGGCTGTTCCTCGGTCCGCCGACCGGCTGGCCGGTGCAGATGCGCGTCATGGGTCCGGACCGCCAGGAAGTGCGCCGCATTGCCGACGAGGTGAAGGCGAGGTTCCAGGCGAACCCGCTGCTCGGCGCGGTGCATGACGACTGGCTGGAGCCGGTGCCGGCGATGAAGCTGGTGATCGACCAGGACCGCGCCCGTGCGCTCGGCGTCACCTCGCAGCGCATCCGCCAGATGCTGCAGGCCACCATGTCCGGCGCGCCGCTCGACGATTTCCGCGACGGCGAGGAGACGGTTTCCATCGTTGCCCGCGAGCCCGAGGCGACCCGCAAGCTGCTGTCCTCGGTCGACTCGGTCTACATCCCGACCGACTTCGGCGGCTCGGTGCCGCTGTCGCAGGTGGCGAAGGTCGTGCCCGTCATGGAGCAGGGCATTGAGTGGCGGCGCGACCGCCTGCCGACGATCACCGTGCGCGGCACGCTGCCGGACGGCGTGCAGTCGAACGACGTCGTTACCAAGATGTACAACGACATGAAGGACCTGCGCGCCGGCCTTGCCCCCGGCTACGAGGTCGAGATCCAGGGCGGCGCGGAGGACTCGGCTGAAAGCCAGGCCTCGATCGCGGCCAAGGCGCCGATCATGCTCGCCATCATCGTCATATTGCTGATGGTCCAGCTCCAGCATTTCGGCAAGTCGATGCTGGTGCTGGCCACCGGTCCGCTGGGCATCATCGGCGCCGCCGCGGCGCTTCTGATCAGCGGCGCGCCGTTCGGCTTCGTCGCCATCCTCGGCGTCATCGCGCTGCTCGGCATCATCATGCGAAACTCGATCATCCTGGTCGATCAGATCGATCAGGACATCGCGGCCGGCATGGAGCGATCGGAGGCGATCGTCGGCGCCGCCGTGCGCCGCTTCCGGCCGATCATGCTGACGGCGCTGACCGCCGTGCTGGCGCTGATCCCGATCTCGCGCGCCGTCTTCTGGGGGCCGCTGGCCTATGCCATGATGGGCGGCATCCTGGTCGCGACCGTCCTGACCATCCTGGTGCTGCCGGCGGGCTACGCCCTGTTCTTCGGCCGCGCGCCCAAGAAGGCCAAGACCGACGAGCAGGTGCCGGAGCCGGAGCAGATCGAAGGCATCGAAAGACCGCAACTGGCGCTCGCTGCGGAATAGAGCATGATCCCGAAAAGTGCGTAGCGGTTTTCGGAAAAGATCATGCTGAAATAAGGACACAGGTGGCAACCTCGGATCATCCGCCATCGGGCGAAAACCGGTGGCGGATGATCATCGTTAGCGCTGCCCCTCACCTTTCAGGGCGAGCCGCTTGGTGCATATCGAGCTTAGCGATCAGCCGTCCCAACCCAACCTTTATCCGGTCAACGTCAATTCAAATATTCTGCCGCAATTTCTGTGTAGTCGAAGCCGCCCGATCGACCGCCAAGATGTTTGGCGAGGAAGTCTTCGATGAGGCGCGCGCGTCGAAGCTTGGTCTGCCAGCGGTTATAGCCGTGGCCATCCTTCTCGAAATAGACCGCGGTCACGTCTTTTCCTGCGGTTTTCAGGGCCTCCTCGAACTCCTCGGATTGCTCGAAGCCTACTATTTGGTCTTGCTTGCCGGCGGTGATGAGGATGGCCCCTTGGACATTCGCGGCGTGGGTCGAAGGGGACCGTTCCCGCATTTCGGCAAGACCTGCTTCATTGCCGGGATCGCCGAAATAGCGCTTCATTTCGTCGAGGTGAAGGCCCCATGAAAACGGGTTGTTCTGCATCTGGTAGGCGATGTCCATCACGCCGTAGTCAACGATCGCCGCTTTGAACAAGCCCGGGTCGCGGGTCATTGCCAGAGCGGCGGAGTAGCCGCCGTAGCTGCCGCCCATCACGGCCATGTTGGACTTATCGCCGATGCCTTGCCCGACCAGCCAGTTCGCCGCGTCAACGATGTCGTCCTGCATTGCCTTGCCGATCTCGCCGTAGCCTGCCGCGCGGAACGCCTTGCCATAGCCGGTCGAGCCGCGAAAGTTCACGGACAGAACAGCGTAGCCGCGGTTAGCGAGGAACTGGTAGTCATTGTTGTAGGCCCAGATTTCCTGCTGCGCGGGCCCACCATGGATGACGACGACCGTCGGTAGGTTTTTCGGTTCGACACCGCGCGGAAGTATGAGGAAGGCCGGAATATCAAGGCCATCTCGCGCTTTGAACGATACCGGCTTGGTCTCCACCAAGGCATCCTTGTGCTTTCGTAAATCGTACTCGGCAATTTTTGTGGCTGTGCCTTTTTCAAGGTCATAGAGGAAATACTCGAACGACTGTTCGCGCCACGAACGAGCGACCGTTGCAAACCGCCCGTCCGGAGACGTCCCGAGAATATCGAAATCCACCGGATTGTCTCCGTCTAGGAGAAGCTTGGTGAATGCCTCGCCAAGCCTTGAAAACGTGCGATATTGGGGATAGCCGTCCTCGAATGTTAGAAAGTCGGGGCCTACGGCATTCTCAGCCAGCGCGAATGCTTTTTTGGCGTCCACCTTCGGATGGTCTGCGACGATGGTCTCCTTTCCTGTTAGAGGAGCCACGGTCACTAGCGAGATTCGGTCGCGCCCACGGTCGGAGAGCGCGTAAATGGGCTTTCCGCCTTCAGGCGGATAAAGAATGGTGAAATCATCGCGCGCGCTGATTTCGGTCAGCATCCGCCAAGGTTCGGTGGCGCTGTCACGGATCAGGAAACGCGTGCCCTCATCGCCAAGCCTATCGGCTCGAATCAATGGCACGTTGTGGCGATCGAGCCACCAGTCGATTGTCTCGCCTTCGTTCTTCTCAAGTAACTGCTTGCCGCCACCGTCCTGCCGGACGCTGTATAGGTCGAGGAAGGCCGGGTTACGATCATTGGAAGCCACGACCAGGCGATCATCCGGTCCCGACGGTGACGAGACGATGCGCCAGTTCACAAAGCCGCGCGGCGTGACGTCCGCCCAATTGTCGCGCTTGGGCTTCAGGGGATCGATCTGCCACAGACGGCCCTCGCTCAGCACGATCAACTCGTTCTTATAGGAATGCCACCAGAAGTCGTCGACCTGCGCGCCCGAAAGAGTCAGAAACGATCCGGCTTGCTCGGTCCGCTTCACGCGAAGGACGGTTTTCGTCCATTCGACGCCATACCAGGCGATCATGCTGCCGTCGCGGGACGGCTGATAGCCCCACTCTGCGCCTGTGTTGGCATAGAAGTCGCGCACAGGAATGAGCGGAGCCATAGTGGCTCTTGTGAGGGACGGATGTATGGGGGCCGTTTCTTGCCCGGAATAGTAGTTGAGACCAAGCGCCGCAACCGCGATAACGACTAGGATAGATCCTATAATTCTCAGCAAGCGCATAAATATATCCGGCAGGGAGTGTAATGGCTGATCAGGCCGATCGGTAGCATGTCATGTCTCCGTATCGTTGACGCCGTGAAAAGATGATTGCGAACGCACGAAGGCATCTTTAACACTCCGCATAGGTTGTCAACAAAGCTATCGTTGCAATTTTAGGTAGTGCTAATTGAGCGATCTCAAGTCGCAGCCCGCTTCGCTTGCATGGTTCACACAGTCGACATTCAGGTATACGCCGCTGATCGTCGAGGTGATGACGGTCGCAATTGTCCTGCGCCTGCTTGGCCTGGTGCAGCCCTTTGTGTTCCAGACGATCATCGACCGGGTATTGCCTTTCCAGCGGGAGGCGACGCTGGTGCTGATCGTCGTCGTGCTGGTTCTGGCCACGCTGTTTTCCGCCTGCCTAGGTGCGCTGTCCGCCTATCTCGGCAATCACATGGCCAACCGGCTGATCGCGGAGCTGGCCCGCCGCATCTTTGACCATGTTCTAAATTTGCGGCTGCGCTATCCGAGCGCATGCGGTGAGGAGAAATCCCGACGGAAGCGTCAGACGAATCCAGACTTGGCGAAATCGAGCGCTGGGGCTTGTCCCTTCTCCCCGTTCTTCACTGGGAGAGGTCCCCAGGCAGACGGATGAGGGGCAGCGTCGACCTTCGAAGGCTTTCTCAGCTCGTGCTGTTCTGCGGATAGCAGATGATGGAAAGGTAGCGCATCGGCAGCCGCGTCAGTTCTTCCGGTCCGTGCGGCGCGTCCGCGTCGAAGAACAGGCTGTCGCCGGGCTTCATCGGGTAGAGATTGCTGCCATGGCGGTAAACGACCTCGCCCTCCAGCATGTAAAGAAATTCCATCCCCGCATGCTGGAAGGTCGGGAACACGTCCGAATCCTCGGTCAGCGTGATCAGATAAGGCTCGACGACGACGCCGCTGGTGTTTGCGCCGATATGGCCGAGCAGATTGTATTGATGGCCGGCTCGTGTGCCGCGCCGCTCCACATCGACGCCTTCGCCTGCCTTGACGAAGACGGCGCTGCGCTCCTCCTCGAAGCGGCGGAAGAAGGCGGTGACCGGCACGCCGAGCGCCCGCGACAGCGCCTGCAGCGTGGTCAGCGAAGGCGAGGTGATGCCGTTCTCGATCTTCGAAAGCATGCCGAGCGAAATGTCGGTGGCGGCCGCGAGATCGGCGACGGTGATGCCGAGCTTCTTTCGGAAGGCGCGCACCTCATGGCCGATGGCGACCTCCAGCACTTTTTCGCGGGTGTCGCGGATCGCGTGCGGGTCTTGCGTCAGCGGCGTTCGGATCGTGCGCCCATGGGCCGGGAAGCCCTTCGGCAGCGGCTTATCTTTGGCGATCGCACTGGCGGGCTTGGTATCGGAAGTCTTTTTCGCCATGTCGCCCCTCAACTTTTCGCCGATTTATTTCACTCTAGGTGAACATATTCGGTGGCGATACAGGAGCGCAATGACGGCGGCAAGCCATCTTGTGCAGGGGATCCGGAGATGAGATCGCCAGCGGGCCGACCTGAGGCGGACAGGTCACAGCCCCGCAGGCCCGGTAAGCGCGCTCACGACATAATCAGGCCGCCATCGACATTGATGGTCTGTCCGGTGATGTAGGCGGCGTCGCCGCTGGCGAGGAAGCTCACCAGGCCGGACACATCCTCGCCGCTGCCGGCGCGGCCCATCGGGATGTTCTTCACCCACTCCGCCATCAGCTCGCCCGGCTTGTAGTCGCCGAGCAGCTTGCCCCAGGCGGTGTCGTTATAGGCCCACATGTCGGTGTCGATGATGCCCGGGCAGATGGCGTTGACGGTGATCTTCTCCTTGGCCACTTCCTTGGCGAGGCTCTGGGTGATGCCGACGACGCCGAATTTCGAGGCCGCGTAGTGCGGTGTGTAGATGAAGCCCTGCCGCGCCTGGCCGGACGCCGTGTTGATCAGCCGGCCGCCTTGGCCATGCTTGCGCATGCGGGAGATGGCCTCCTGGCAGCACAGGAACACGCCCTTGGTGTTCACCGCCATCACCTTGTCCCACTCGGCTTCCGTCATCGCCTCGATCCTGGCGATGGTGATGACGCCGGCATTCTGCACCGAGATGTCGACGCGGCCGAATTCCTTCTCGGCGAGATCGTAGAGGGCCGCGACCTCGTCCTTCTTCGTCACGTCCATGCGCATCGAGGCGACCTTCGCGCCGGCGGCCTTCAGGCTGGCGGCGACCTCGTCGACGCGCGGGTCGATGGCGCTGACCACGACCGCCGCGCCTTCCGCCGCGAAGCGCTTGGCCATGGCGGCACCGATGCCGCCGCTGGCGCCCGTGACGACCGCTGTCTTTCCTTCGAAACGCTTCTGCACTTCAACTTTCTCCTACCAGCAGACGAAGCCGCCATCGACGATGAGGTCGATGCCGGTGACGAAACTCGCGGCCCGGCTTGCCAGGAACACGGTTGGGCCAACCATTTCCTCGGGCGTCGCCATGCGGCCCATCGGCGTGTCGCGCTCGAAGATCTTTATCTGCTCGGCGACCTCGGGGCGTCTGTTCATCGGCGTCAGCGTGTAGCCGGGGCTCACCACATTGACACGCAGGCCGCGGTCGGCCCACTCCATGGCGAGGCTCTTCGACATGTGGATCACCGCCGCCTTGGAGGAATTGTAGTGCGCCTGCGTCAGGCCGCGATTGACGATCGAGCCCGACATCGAGGCGATGTTGATGATCGAACCCTTGCGGCGCGGTAGCATGACGCGCGCCTCGGCCTGGCAGGACAGGAAAACGCCGCTGACATTGACGTCGTAAATCTTCTGCCACTTCTCCATTGGCAGCGTCTCGGCTGGTTCTGCCCCGGCGAGGCCGGCATTGTTGACGGCAATCGTCAGCGCGCCGAGTTCCTTCTCGATACGTTCGACCGCCCCCGCAAGGTCGCTTTCGGATGTCACCGTGCCGGTCAGCACCAGCGCCTTGCGTCCGAGCGCCTTGATCTTGCCGGCCGTCTCTTCAAGCCCGCCTTTCGAGCTGTGGCCGAAGCAGGCGACATCGGCGCCGGCCTCCGCAAGCCCGATGGCGATCGCCTGACCGATGCCGCTGCCGGCGCCCGTAACCAGCGCCACGTCGCCGTGAAGATCGAATAGCTTCATGTCTCTCCCTCTCCTGAAATGAAGGGGCGCCAACATGGCTGGCGCCCCGCGCGGTCCGGTGCCTGGGAGGGTATCACCTGCTGCGCTTTGTTCCCATCTGCCTAGCTCGTGGCAAGCTCCATCACGGCGACGTTGCTTGCTTCGTCGCGATCGAGGATGCCGCGCTGGCGGCCGCGGCTCAGCACCAGCACGCGATGCGACAGCCCCAGCACCTCCTCGAGGTCGGAACTCACCACCACCACCGCCATGCCGGAGCGGGCAAGGTCGGCGATGACGTCATAGATCGCCGCGCGGGCTCCGACATCGATGCCGCGCGTCGGCTCGTCGAGGATGAACACCTTGGGCGGCCGCGACACCCATTTGGCGATGATCACCTTCTGCTGGTTGCCGCCGGAAAGTTTTGAGACCGCCTGGTTCGGCCGTCCCTTGACCCCGAGCCTCGAAATACCGGCCTCGGCGAATCTCTGCACCGCTTTCGGAAACACCCAGCCGTTCGGCGCGACATGGTCGAAATTGCCGATGGCGAGGTTCTCGCCGATCGTCTGCTCGAGCACCACGCCCTGGTCTTTGCGGTCTTCCGGCACCAGCACGACGCCGGCCTTGATCGCCGCCGCCGGGCCGCTGAGGCTGATCGGCTGACCCGCGACTCGCACCGCGCCGGACGAGATCGGGTCGGCGCCGGCGATCGCCCGCACCAGCTCCGTGCGTCCGGCGCCGATCAGCCCGGCGATGCCGAGGATTTCGCCTGATTTCACCGAGAAGGAAACGTTGTTGAAGCTGCGCTCCGGAGAGGACAGGTTCTCGACTTCGAGCAGCGTCTTGTCGCCGGGCGGCGAGAGCTTCGGGAACATGCGCTCGACACTGCGGCCGACCATCTGCTCGACCACCGTCCGCATCGGAATGTCGGCGCGCTCGTGCCGGGCGACGATGCGGCCGTCACGCATCACTACCACGCGGTCGGCGATCTGCGCGATCTCGTCGAGCCGGTGGCTGATATAGATGAAGGACATGCCTTCGGCCTTGAGCTTGCGGATCTGCTGGAAGAGCAGTTCCGTCTCCTCGCCGCCGAGCGCGGCGGTCGGCTCGTCGAGGATCAGAAGCTCGGCATTCAGCGTCAGCGCCTTGGCGATCTCGACCTGCTGCTGGGCTGCGACGCGCAGCGTGCGCACCTTGCGCTCGGGCGAGACATCGAGGCCGAGGCGCTTCAATTGCGCCGAGGCCTTGGCATTCATGGTGGCTCGGTCGATGCGGCCGCCGCGCATCGGCAGGCGCCCGACATAGACGTTCTCCGCCACCGACAGGTCCGGCAGCAGCTTCAGTTCCTGATGGATCATGCCGACCCCGGCCTCGATGGCCGCGGCGGGATTGGCGGGGGAGTATGGCTTCCCCCGCCAGATGATGGTGCCGGCATCGGGCTTCGTCGAACCGGCGATGATGTTGGACACCGTCGACTTCCCGGCGCCGTTCTCGCCGAGCAGCGCCACGACTTCTCCCGGCCGCACCTCGAAGCTCGCGTCGGCCAGGACCTGCACCGGTCCGTAGCTTTTGCTCAGCCCGTTGACGAAGAGCCCGTTATGCGGGCCTTCGCTTTGGCGAGGTTCAGTGGACATCGTGGCGCTCTCTTGAAGGTGCCGGCTCTTTAGGGATGCTTCTCGATGAACTGGGCGACATTGTCCTTGGTGGTCAGTGTCGCATCCTGCAACTGGTCGGCGGCAAGCTTCTCGCCGGCCACGATCTTGATCGCCGAGTCGACGGCGAGACGGCCCATGCCTTGCGTCTGCTGCGTCGCGGTGACGTCGAACACGCCGTCCTTCAGCGCCTTCAGCGCCGCTACGTCGCCGTCGAAGCCGGCAATCCAGATCTTGTGATCGGGATTGGCGACCTTGACCGCTTGGGCCGAACCCAGCGCCAGCGCGTCGGCCTGGCCGAAAATGATCGAGACATTGGGATGGGCCTGCAGCAGGTCCTGCGCCAGCTTGAAGCCCTCGTCCTGGTGCCACTGATCGCTCCAGAGCTCGCCGACCACCTTGATGTCGGGGTAGGCCTTCAGCGCTTCACCACAGCCCTTGGAACGGTCGACTTCCGGCGTCGTGCCCTTCTGGCCATGGATGATGACCATCTCGCCCTTGCCGCCGGCCTGCTTGGCGATGTAGTCGCACACGCCCTTGGCGGAATTGACGCTGTCGGTGGCGATGAAAGTGTCGCCAGGCGCGCCGTCGGCGTTGCGGTCGACATTGACCACCGGAATGCCGGCGGCCTTCGCGGTCTTGGTCGGAACGGTCGCGGCGGTGGCGCCGGCCGGGATGTAGATCAGCGCGTCGATGTTCTGCGTGACCAGGTCCTGCACCTGGCTGACCTGCGTTGCCGAATCGCCCTTGGCGTCGACGGTGATGACCTCGATGCCCTTCTCCTTGGCATAGGCTTCCACCGACTGCTTGATCTGGTTGAAGAAGTCCGCCTGCAGGTTGGCGACGGCCAGCCCGAGCTTCTTGGCGTCCTTGGCCGAGGCGGCGTCGGACAGGCCGAGCAGCGGGACGATGGCCGCGGCCGCAAGCAGCAGTGAACGTTTGGTCAGCATGTTTTTCCTCCGTTGGTGTTCAATTCCGTCCCGCCTGCGCATCGCGGCGCCCCCGGCCGGACAGTCCAGTCTCGGATCGACCGATCCGTTCCGCCCGGACATCCCGGGCGAATTCCTATTGCCTGCGCCGCCGCCAGGTGTCGGTGGCGACCGCCAGCGCGATCACCACGCCGATCACCACCTGCTGGACGAAGGGCGAGACGCCGAGCAGGTTGAGCCCGTTGCGCAGCACGCCGATGATCAGCACGCCGATAGCCGTGCCGCCGATCGAACCGATGCCGCCCGAAAGGCTGGCGCCGCCGATCACCACCGCGGCGATCGTGTCGAGTTCGTAGCCGACGCCCGAGCTCGGCTGCACGGAATCGAGCCGTGCCGCGAGCACGATGCCGGCGAGCCCGGCAAGCAGGCCGCAGACGGCATAGACCCAGTTTGTCAGCGACTTCACCGGAATGCCGGAAAGGCGGGCGACCTCGGCGCTGCCGCCGATGGCGTAGAGGCTGCGGCCGGTGGCGCGATAGTTGAGGAAGATGGCGAAGACGATCGCCAGCACGACCATCAGCCCGACGGTGACCGACAGGAAGCCGAAATGGCGCACGATCGACAGGTTGGTGAACCAGTCGGGAAAGCCGACGATCTGCGAGCCGTCGGTGATCATGTTGGCGAGACCGCGCGCCACCGACATCATGGCGAGCGTCGCGATGAAGGGCGGCAGCTTCGTCACCGTCACCAGCAGGCCGGAGACCAGACCGCAGAGGGCGGCCACGATCAGCGCCGCGACGATGCCCACCGGAACGCCCAGGTTGAGGTAGTCTGGATAGGCGACATAGCCCATCACCATCGAGGCCAGCGCCAGCACCGAGCCGACCGAAAGGTCGATGCCGCCGATCAGGATGACCAGTGTCATGCCGATCGCCATGATGCCGAGCACGGTGACCTGGTCGAGCACATTGAGGATGTTGCGAAAGGTCAGGAAGGTGTCGGTGGTCAGCGCCAGCGCCAGGCACAAGAGCGCCAGCCCGATCAAAGGTCCCATCGTCCCGGCAAATAGCGCCGAAAGCTTCGCGCCCGACGCGGCCTGCGCGGCGCCGGTGCCAGCCTTCAACTCGCTCGTCTCGTTGCTCACGGCCACTTCGTCTCCTCCGTCAGCGGACCGGCGATGGCGCGCTGGCCGCCCTTGTTCACCAGGCACCTCCCTTGTGAACAATTTATCTTTGATATGCAATTTTGTTCAGCTAAAACGTTCATCAGAAAATTGTCAAGTGCCGCAGACGCTTTCGGCGACGGTTTGCACGAACCGACGGTTTGCCATAGGGAAAGCCCAGCGCATGCGGGAGGCATAAGGATGGCGGTGATCGAGAACGAGAAGGCCTCGCGCTTCCCGGATGCCGAGCTCAAGGCCCGCGCCGCCTGGCATTACTATGTCGAAGGCCTGACGCAGGAGCGCATCTCGGAGATCCTCGGTGTCGGCCGCATCAAGGTGCACCGCATTCTCTCCGCCGCCCGCGAAGAGGGGGTTGTCCAGTTCCGCATCCGCGACAGTGTCGTCGAATGCGTGCAATTGGAGGAGGGCCTGAAGCAGCGCTTCGGCCTCAGCCAGGCCGTGGTCGTGCCATCGGCCGCCGACCGCAGCAACACGCCGCTGTTGATCGGTCACGCCGCCGCTGCCTATCTCGCCGACAACGTCAATCCCGGTGATGTGATCGCGCTTGGCTGGGGCCGGACGCTGAAATTCGCCATCAACGAACTGCCCAGGCGGCCGATCGCCAGAACCACCGTGGTCTCGATGCTTGGCGGCCTCACCCACGCGCAGCCGCTCAACCCGACCGAGAGCGCCTGGGAATTCGCCGAGAAGATCGGCGCCGAATGCTATCTGCTGCCGGTGCCGGTCTATGCCGACAGGCCGGAGCAGCGCGATGCCTTCATGAGCCAGCGCAGCGTCCAGGACGTGGTCTTCAGGGCGCGGCGCGCCAACATCGCTGTGCTCAGCGTCGGCTCCTTCTCCAACGACAGCCCGATCGCCAACTACGGCTTCATAAAGCCGAGCGAATTGGAGGAATTGCAGGCGGCCGGCGCGGTCGGCGATATCCTGTGCCATTTCATCGATGCCGAGGGCCGCACGGTCGACCACGAGGTCAACCGCCGCGTCTGCGCCTATCCGCTGCAGGATCTCTCCGACATTCCGACCACCATCCTGGTTTCAGGCGGGCAGGAGAAGATCGCCGTCATGCGCGCGGCGCTCGCCAACGCGAAGGTTTCCGTGCTGATCACCGACGAGGACGCCGCCAAGGGCCTGCTCAATCGCTGAAATTCACTAGAGCAATTCCAGGAAAAGTGTGAAACGGTTTTCCGTCCGGAATTGCGTAAAAACAAGGAGATAGAGCGGTTTACCGTTTCCGTTAAACGGTGAACCGCTCTAGAAGCTGCAGATTTTAGGGCGCTTCTCGTAAGACCAGTCCTTCAGCGGCACGGGCTTGAACTTGCCCTTGACCGGCTTGCCGTCTTCCAGGTCTCTCGAAGCCGTGGCCTTGCCGGTGAGATAGTTGATATCGCAATCACCGATCGTCGTCTCGACCGTTCCGTCTGATTTCTGAATGTTCCAGTCCCAGTTGCGGCTGTAGCCGCCGACCAGGAATTGGCCGTTGCGATGGACGACGGTCAGCGTGTCTTCCGTCGATTTGCTGGCGCCGCAGCCGAAGCAGGAGGTGATCGCCAGCGATCCCTTGCCCTTGGCTTCGAGATCGAGGATCCGGTCCTCGGTCAGGGCCTTCCTGACGAAGTCGGGCTTTCGCGAGGGATCGGGCGTTTCCTCTCCCGTCGCCAGATAGAAATAAAGGTTGGCCGGACCGCCATCGTCCTGCATCACCACGGCGCGGTCCATCGTGCCGTCCTGGTCGATGTCGAGAGAAAGCTCGAACGCCGGCTTGTCGCCGGCGAGCGCCGGCACCGGCATTGCCGCCAGGGCGATAAGCCAAGCCGAATAGTAAAGGGCTGTCGTCATGAGCAATTGTCCGCCGCGCCGGACAGCCTAGCACCGGCCGGAGCGCCCGCATATGGCGTTGCTCACATTCAGGCTGAGCCAAGCCGCGTGTGGATGTCGCGTGTGGCGTGATAGAGGTCGCGATAGATTTCCTTGCGCGCGCGATAGGTCGGCACCAGCGCCTCCATGGGATCGACCTGCCTTGCCGGTTGCGCCGCCATCGCCTTTGCCGCGTCCTCCGGCGACGCGAACCAGCCGATCGCCGAGGCCGCCAGCATGGCGGCGCCGAGCGCCGCCGCCTCGTTGACCGGCGAGACGAAGAGCGGCCGCACGAGCACGCTCGCCATGATCTGCATCAGCAGTGTCGAGTTGGTGCCGCCGCCTGCCGCGATCATTGCACCGGCCTTGCCGGTCTGTTCCTCCATCGCATCGGTGGCGATCGCCTGCTCGAAGGCGATGCCTTCCAGCACCGCGCGGAAGAGATGCTTCGGCTCATGGTCGAGCGACAGGCCGACGATCGCGCCGCGTGCAGCACCATCCCAGTAAGGGCTCATGACGCCGGCCCAATAGGGCATGACGAGCAGCCCGTCGCTGCCCGCGGCGACCGTCATCGCCGCCTTTTCCAGCACGGCGGCCGAAGGCGAACCGGTGGTGCGTACGATCCAGTCGACGAGCTGCATGCCGGAGCGCAGCACGGTCTCCAGCATGAAGCCGGAGCCGGTCGGTGAAACCAGCGTGCGGAAAGCATCCGATGTCGTGACCGTTGCGGAGTAGTTTCCGCTGACGACGCCGGAGCCCAGCGACAGATAGCTCTTGCGGCGACCGTAAACCCCCATGCCGAGGCCCATTGCCTGGCCGTCGCCGGCGCCGGATATAACCGGCGTGCCGGTCTTGAGGCCAGTTGCTGCTGCGATGTTTTCCGACAGCGTGCCGCAGATTGCGCCGGGGGCAACGAGCTCCGGCAATTGTTCCGGCCGCAGGCCCGCCGCCTCGACCAGCCGCGGGTGCCAGGCGCCATGCGCTATGTCGAGCAGGCCGAGCGGATCGGCGCTCGCCGTGCTGGTGATCAGCCGCCCGGTGAGCCGATGGACGAAGAAGGCGTGCACGTCGACCAGCGCTGTCGCATCGGTAAGCGCCTGCGGCCTGTGCTCCATAAGCCAGGCCAAAGCGTAGAGCGCCGGCGTCGGGTCCGGCGGCTTGCCGCTCCAGTCGCGGATCGCCTCGCGGCCAAGTTCTTCTGAAAGCCGCGCCACCTGGCGGCGGGCGCGCTCGTCCAACCACAGGATGGCGGGGATGAGCGGCTTGCCGTTCCGGTCGATCAGCGTGAAGCTCTCGCGCTGGTGGGCTATTGCGATCGCCTTCACGCGCGGCCCGCCGATCTTGTCGGCGACCTGCTTCAGCGCCGACAGCAGCGCCGTCCACCAATGCTCGGCGTCCTGCTCGAAATGTCCCGGTGCCGGATTGGACAGCGGATAGGTCTCGCGCGCCTGGAAGAGTTCCGAGCCGTCGCGCGCGAAAGCGATCGCTTTCACGGCCGTCGTCGAGGCGTCGATCCCGATTACGACATCGTCCATCAGCCAAGGATCCGGAAGGTTAATGCATGTCGCGCAAAAGTGTGCAGCGGTTTTGCGAAAACGACATGCATGAAAACAAAGACCTGAAGCGCGTCGCCTGGATCCGTTTCAGCGCGACGCGCTTTAGGCCGCGTTGGTTACGAACCGCCCGTCCGACTGGTCGAGACGACGGCGGATCTGGGTTATCACCATCGAATCGTCCGGTACACAATTTTCATAGGTCAGGAAATCGCCGGCCTTCACCGGCTTCACCACCTTGGCGCGCTCGGCAAGCCCAAGCGGCAGAGCGCCCTTGGCACGCGCATCCTCCCAGGTCATGGCGAAGCCGCGATAGTCGTTCTCGCCGATCATGCCGAGCGACTGCCCCGTGCCGAGACTGGTCTTGGCGACCGCCACCGCTTCCGCCACCGGATGGTCGAGCGGCTCCATGTCGGCGCGCTTGTAGACCACGGCGCGCGCCGCCGAGAGCGGCACTTCCAGGCTGGTGAGGTGATAGGGGCGGAAGATCGTGAAGTACGGGCCCTTGCCGACCTTGAGATCGATCATGCGCTCCAGCACGCGCGGATGCCTGGTCTCGATGATGCAGAACACCCCGGGCGCCACGCCCTTGCCGATCGAATAGTCGACCACGCCCTTGCGGTGCAGCACGCCGCCATCCTCGCGCGGGCAGAGCACGCTGGCGAGTTCCTCCAGCGTCGCCGTCGGTCCGTGCATGCCGGGCACATCGGGCACCAGGCCGGTGGCGTTGGCGATTGCCACCATCTCGATTGCCGTTTTCGAGCCGTCGACGAACTCGACCAGCATGCGCGCATTCATGTTGCGCTCGGCCGCTTCCTTCTCGTAATCGGCGGGCACCGCGTCGATGTTGAGCGGATTGTTCTTGCCCTTGCCGGCGGCAACGATGTTGAAGCCGAGGCTCTTCGCGAAGCCGATGATCTCCAGCGTGCAGGCGGGCTCGTCGCCGGCCGCACCCGTGTAGATGACGCCGGCCTTGCGCGCTTCCTCCTTGAGGAAGCGACCGATGGTGATGTCGGCCTCGACATTGAGCATGACGATATGCTTGCCGTTCTTCATCACTTCGAGCGCGAACAGCGTGCCGATATTGGGATTGCCGGTGGCGTCGATGATGACGTCGATGCGGCCGGCCGCGGCGAGCGCATGCAGATCCTCGGTGACGGCGATCTTGCCGGCCTCGATGGCGCGGTCGATGGCCGCGGCATTGGGCGCCTGCACGATGTCGGAACGGTCATGGCCGGCAAGAAGTGCGGCATCGATCGCCGCCTGCGGCCTGACTTCGGAAATAGCGCCGATGCGCATGCCCGGCATTAATGCGACCTGGACGACGATATCCGTTCCCATCTGCCCGGCGCCCGCGAGGCCGATCGTGATCGGTCCCTGCTTTTCAGCGCGCTGCAAGAGTTCCGCTGCGAATTGCGGATGGGACATGTCGCTTCCTCCACTTACTGGCGCGCCGCCGCGCCGCGATCATCGGCTGAACATTCCTATTTCTATTTGAAAAATATTTCAACCGGCATTTGGCCCGACGTAGCATGAACTTTTGATGCTGACGGGACAGCGCCCCCTCTGTCCTGCCGGACATCTCCCCCGCAAGGGGAGAGATCAGCCATCATCGCGGTCTTTGCTATTTTTCAACGTAGCGGGAGGAGCGGAGCGCGCAAACCGCCAATCTCCCCAAGTGGGGGAGATGTCCGGCGGACAGAGGGAGGCGCGAAGGAACGATACGGCTGTATTTCACACCGCTTGGATTATGAGAGAGCCGCTCAGAAATACCCGTCGGACGCCGCAGTCGCTTCCTTTGGAATCTCCACGCCGTCGACCAGGATCTTGTCGACCAGCTCGTGATGAAAGCACACCAATCCCTTGATGCGCTCGGCCTCATGCACCGGCTCGGGATAATACCAGACCAGGTTCTCGTGCCGCTTCTTGGGTGTCGTCACATGGTAGTAGTTGGAGATGCCCTTGTAGGGGCAGCGCGAGATGTAGCGGCTGGGCGTAAACATATCGAGCCGCGTGTCCGAAATCGGCAGATAATGGCGCACCGGATGGCCGGTCTCGAACAGGAACACGCCGCGCCGTGAATCGGCGACTTGCTCACCGTCGAGGATCACCTGCACCCGCCGCGAGGACGGCAGGCAGTCGACGCGGCGGAACGGATCGCGGGCATGGACGAAGATCTCCTCGTCCTCCTCCCACCAATGCGTCATCTTCGGCCAGTAGAAGGATATGTAGTCCGCGATCGGCGGACAGCCCTTGACCGGATCGAGATAGCGCCAGGCGCCGTCCTCGACCAGCGTGATGCCGGTGTTGAGCGAATAATGCGTCGCGGTGCCCTTGAACGGATCCTCCGTCGTCGTCCTGCTCGGCAGCAGGAACTCCTCGCGCACGTCGCTCATCGGGAAGTAATAGACCGGCAGGTGGTCGCTCTCATAAAACACCAGCGCCTTGGTGGTGTCGGCGACGATCATCGGCCCGACCTGCACGCGCAGCCGCTTGGGCGAGGGCATCGTGAAGGCGACATGGCCCGGCTCGAACTCATATTGCACGATATTGTCGAGCAGCGGGAAATGCGGCCCGCGGCCGCGCAAATGAGGCTTGCGAATGGTAGTCTTCCTTTTCTCGTCGTTGGCAGCCAGGTTCTTGCGCGCGACCATGATCAACCTATCGAGACCCGGTCGAGCAGCAGGCCGGCGGCGATCGGCGGCAGGCCGCTGACATTCTTGCGCACCGGCACCAAAAGGTCCGGGAAATAGCTGAAGATCACCGGCGTCTCGTCGAGCAGCAGCTTCTGGATATCCGACGCGGCCTTGCGCTGGGCGTCGAGGTCGAGCGCCTTGAGATAGCCGGTGACCAGCCCGTCATAGGTCGCGTTCTTGAAATGCGCCGCGTTCCATGGACCGTCGCCGACCAGCGGGCTCTTCAGGAAGACGTTCGGCACGCTGCGATGCGCGTAATCGGTGATGCCGAGCGGGCTGTCCAGCCAGTCGGACTGGCCGAAGACGGCCTTGCCGTAATATTTGTCCTGGTCCTCGATGTTGAGCGAGATACGCACGCCGATCTCCTTGGCGAAGTTCTGGAAGAGCTGCGCATAACCCGGAATGTCGGAATAGCGCAGCGTCGTAAGCGTCATGTCGAAGCCGCTCCCTAGGCCCGCCGCTTCCATCAGTTGCTTGGCCTTGGCGATATCGTGCGTGCGCTGCGCCACCGACTTGTCGGTCGCGGGGAAAGCCGGCGCGAACGGGCTGTCATTGCCGGTCGCCGCCATGCCGCGGCAGAGCCCGTCGACCAGCTTCGAGCGGTCGATGCACAGCGCCAGCGCCTGGCGCACGCGCTTGTCGGTGAAGGGCGCCATGTCGCAGCGCATATGGAGCTGGCGATGCGCGGTGGAGGCGACGCGCAGCACCGTGATGTCCGGATTGCCGAGCACCACCTGGCTGACATCGAGCGGGATGGCGTCGAGCACGTCGACTTCGCCCGCCTGCAGCGCGAGGATGCGCGGCTGTACGTCACCGTAGAATTTGAACTCCAGCCGTTCGGGCAGCGCCTTCTCGCCCCAATAGTCGGGATTCCGCACGAAGCTCGCGCCGACCTTCGGCGTATAGCTTTCCAGCCGGAACGGCCCGGTGCCCTCGAAGGTCTTTTCGTAGTCGCCCTTGTAGCTCGCCGGCAGGATGACGGCGTTGTAGTTGTCGATCGACACCGAATAGGGAAAGCTGCCGTTCGGCGCGTCGAGATGGAATTCGACGGTGTGGTCGTC
The DNA here is from genome assembly GCA_004020545.1 of Mesorhizobium sp. Classification (GTDB taxonomy): domain Bacteria; phylum Pseudomonadota; class Alphaproteobacteria; order Rhizobiales; family Rhizobiaceae; genus Mesorhizobium. Next base: position 85,590 of record SAQE01000004.1, read on the forward strand.
GACCTTGCGCGTGCCGCCCTTCGACAGCAACCCCTTGAACACCGACAACGCGTTGGAGGCGCCGCTCGGATCGGCAAGGCGGTCGAAGGTCGCCACCACGTCATCAGCCTTGAAGTCCTCACCGTTGTGGAATTTCACGCCCTTGCGCAGCTTGAAGGTCCAGACGCTGCCGTCGGCGTTGGGCGACCAGCTTTCGGCCAGCACCGGCTTCAGCGTCAGGTCGGGCTGCGTCACGCACAGGAATTCGGCCGTCTGGAAGACGAGCTGGTAGCTGCCGCTGTCGTAGAAGGTCACCGGGTCGATGGCGCCGCCGGGCACGGCAATGCCGGCGCGCACCGTGCCGCCCAGCTTGCCCTCGGCGCGCGCTTCTGGAGCGCCAAGGCCGATCGCCGAGGCGATGCCGCCGAGGAAGGGCAGCGAAAGGCCGAGCACGCTGCCATGGCGCAGGAACTCGCGCCGGCCGATCCTGCCGGCGAGCAATTCGTCGACAGCGGAATTTTCGATTGCGCTAAGATTTCTGCGAGCGGCGTCGATCGTCCTGAAATGCTTCGGCATAACGGCATTCCTTGGCTGGCGTGGGGGCTCTGCCATCTAGTTCATTGTTGACCACGGCCGAAAAGCGATATTTTTTGATGAGGGCCATCGGAATCTTCGATTGCCGCCGAGCCGAAAGCGAATGCCATGGATACCGAGAATCTGCGCAGTTTCCTGGAGGTCGCGGAGCATGGCAGCTTCACCGTCGCCGCCCATCGCCTGAACCTTGCCCAGTCCACCGTCAGCGCGCGCATTCGCGGCCTCGAAGAACAATTGGGTCGCAAGCTCTTCGTCCGCGACAGCGACGGCGTCACGCTGACGCCGGCCGGCCGGCAGTTCCTGCCACACGCTTCCACGATCACCCGGACCTGGGAGCAGTCGCGCCAGGACATCGCCGTTCCCGATGGCTACGAGACGCTGCTGAGGCTGACCGCGCCAGCCTATCTCTGGGACAGCATCACCTCGCCCTGGATCGACTGGATGCGGGCAAAACGGCCGAACGTGGCGCTGAGGCTCGAAGGGAGTTTTCCCGATCTGGCGATCGACCAGATGGCCGACGGCCTGCTCGACATCTGCATCCTCTATCTGCCCAAGCCGCATCCCGGCATCGTCTATGAGACATTGGCCGTCGACCAGGTGGTCCTCGTCCAGCATACGGCGCAGGCCGGGCCGTGGACGGAGAACTACATACTGATGGACTGGGGGCTGGAGTTCCGCGTCGAGCATGACCGCGCCTTTGCCGGCATTGTGAAGCCTGCAATCTCCGCCGGGCTGGTGTTCATCGGGCTGCAGCACGTGCTGTCACAACGGGCGGCCGCCTATCTGCCGTTGAGTGCGGTGAGCGCGCATATCGAGCGCGGCGAACTGAAGCGCGTCGAGGACACGCCGGTGTTCCAGCGCCCGATCTACCTTGCCTATCCGGAGAACCCGGCCTCTTCCGATGCCCTCGACATCGCGCTCACCGGCCTGCGCACGCTCGCCAGGAACCTGTCGGGCGATCAAGCTTTCGCGGAGAGCGACCGCGCCTTCAGCATGGCAGGCGCGGCGGCATTCTGACGGCGATCACGCCGGCTCCAAGGCCTTGGGTTTCTGCAGCCTTGCCAATTCCTCAAAAGGAATATGGCAGCGGATCGTGTGCCCGGGCTCGGCCTCGATGAGCTCCGGCTCCTGCGTCTCGCAGATCGCGCCGATCTTGCGCGGGCAGCGCGTGTGGAACACGCAGCCCGTCGGCGGGTTGGCCGCACTTGGGATTTCGCCGTCGAGACGGATGCGCGAGCTCTCCATTCGGTCGAGCTTTGGCACGGCCGACAGGAGCGCTTCCGTATAGGGATGGTGCGGGCCGGAAAAGACCGCTTCCGACGGCCCGAACTCCATGATGCGGCCGAGATAGAGCACGGCGATCTTGTCGGACAGATAGCGCACCACGCCGAGGTCGTGCGAGATGAAGATGTAGCTGACGTCCTGCTTAGACTGCAGGTCGGCCAAAAGGTTGAGGATCGCCGCCTGCACCGACACGTCGAGCGCCGAGGTCGGCTCGTCGCAGACCACGATGCGCGGATCGCCGGCAAAGGCGCGCGCGATCGCCACGCGCTGTTTCAGCCCGCCCGACAGCTGCCGCGGCTTGACCGCCAGATGCCGGTCGGTGAGCCGCACCGAGCGGACGAGTTCTTCCAGCCGCGTGTCCAGCGTCCTGCCGGTGAGCCCGCCAAGCCGCTTCAAGGCGCGGCTGAGGATATGCCGGATCGAGTGCGAGCGGTTGAGCGCCGAATCCGGATTCTGGAAGACGATCTGCACCGCCTTGACCTGGTCTTCCGTGCGGTTGGCAAGCCGTGGCGCGAGCTCTCTGCCCTCGAGCTCGATGCTGCCGCCTTCATCCGGTGAGACCAGGCCGAGCAGCAGCCTGGCGAAGGTGGTCTTGCCGCTGCCGGATTCGCCGACCAGGCCGAGCGTCTCGCCGGGCCTCAGGCTGACCGAAACATCCTTCACCGCCCTCAGCGGGCGGCCATGGCTGGCGTAGGTCTTGTTCAGCCCTTCGACCTGCAGCACCGGCGGCGCCTGCTTGGGTGCTGCGGCGGGGATCTCGGCTGGTGTCGCGCGCGGCAGCGACTGCGCCTTGTCATGATAGTGGCAGCGCGACAGCCGGCCTTCCCCCAGGTCGTAGAGCGGCGGCGGCTCGCTGCGGCAGCGCTCCGTCGCCAGCGCGCAGCGATCGGCGAAGGCGCAGCCGGTGATGTTGGCGCCGATGCCGGGCAGGAAGCCGGGGATGGTGTCGAGGCGGCCCTGGTCCTTGCGCTGGCCGCCGCGCGGCAGGCAACGCAGCAGCGCCACCGTGTAGGGATGGCGCGGATCGTTGAAGACGTCCTTGGTCGAGCCTTCCTCGACCAGCATGCCGGCATAGAGCACGCCGACGCGGTCGCACATGTTGGAGACGACGGCGAGGTTATGGCTGATGAACAGGATCGAGGCTGACAGCTCGCGCCGCAATTGCGCGATCAGGTCGAGCACTTCGGCTTCCACCGTCGCGTCGAGACCGGTCGTCGGCTCGTCGAGGATCAGCATCGAGGGATCATTGGCCAAGGCCATGGCGATCGCCACGCGCTGCTGCATGCCGCCGGAGAGCTGATGCGGATAGCGCTGCATGACGCTCACCGGATCGGAAATCCGGACCCGGTTCAGCATCGCGATCGCCTTGTCGCTCGCCGCCTGGCCCGAGACGCCGCCAAGCTCGAAGATCTCTGTCAGTTGCCGGCCGATGCGCAGCGACGGGTTCAGCGCCTTGCCGGGATCCTGATAGACCATCGACACGCTTTCCGCGCGGGCGCGCCGCAGCGCCTCGGCGTCGAGCTTCATGATGTCCTGGCCGTCGAGCGCGATCGAGCCGCCGGTAATCGAGCCGTTGCGCGGCAGGTAGCGCACAACCGACAGCGCCACCGTGGACTTGCCGCAGCCGGATTCGCCGACCAGACCGTAGGCTTCGCCCCGGCCGATCTTGAGGCTGACATTGCGCAGCACCGCGCGGTTGCGGCCGCCAACACGATAGGCGACGGAGAGGTCGTTGAGTTCGAGTGCGTTCTTGTCAGTCATTGAACGCTCCATGGACGCCGTCGGCCACCAGATTGACGCCGATCACCAGGGAGGCGATCGCCAGGGCATCGAACAGCACCGTCCACCAGAAGCCGCCGCCGATCATGCCGTAATTGCTGGAGATCGAGAGCCCCCAGTCGGGGGAGGGCGGCTGGATGCCGAAACCCATGAAGGATAGTGTGGCAACGGCGAAGATCGCGTAGCCGAGACGCACCGTCGTCTCGACCAGGATCGGCGGGATGACGTTGGGCAGGATCTCGACGAACATGGTATGCAGCGCGCCTTCATGGCGCAGCTTGGCCGCCGCGACATAGTCGAGCTCGCGTTCGGCGAGCACCGCCGAGCGCACGGTGCGCGCGATGATCGGCGCAAAGCTCAGGCCGATGACGACGATGACGGTTATCTTCGAGGTACCGAGCGCGACGATGGCAAGCAGCGCGATGATCACCACCGGGATCGCCATGAAGGCTTCAAGCACGCGACTGACGATGTCGTCGACGATGCCGCGGAAATAACCGATCAGCAGGCCGAGCGCGGTGCCGGCGACGGTCGCGAGCAACGTGGCCAGAGGCGCCACCGTCAGGATGTCGCGCGAGCCGACGATGACGCGCGAGAAGACGTCGCGGCCGATCTGGTCGGTGCCGAACCAGTGCTCTGCCGACGGTGGCGCAAGCGCGTTGATGATGTCGTCGGCGAGTGGGTCGTAAGGCACGAAATGCTCGCCGAACAGCGCGCAGATGACCCAGAACAAGACGATGCCGAGCCCGGTCAGGAAGGTTCCCGACCGCAAGAGCGAATGCAGCACTTCGCCCCAGGGACCGCGCCGCGACGTGGCGTCGGGTGCGGGCAGGTTGGCGGGAGTATCTGTCGCGCTCATTGCTCTGCTCCCAGCCGGATGCGTGGATTGAGCACGGAATAGAGGAAGTCGGCGATCAAAGTGGCCACCGCATAGACGATGCCGATGGTGAGGATGCCGGCCTCCAGCATCGGGAAATCCTTCCCGCGCGCGGCGGTGAAGATCAGCGAGCCGATACCCTGGTAGCGGAACAGCGTCTCGATCACGACCAGGCCGCCGATCAGATAGCCGGTCTGCGTGGCGATGACGGTGATGGTCGGCAACAGCGCATTGCGCAGCACGTGGCGCCAGATCACCGTGCGCCAGGGCAGGCCCTTGAGCACGGCGGTGCGCGTATAGTCGGAATCGAGTGCCTCGATCATGCCGGATCGCGCCATGCGGGCGATGTAGCCGAACAGCACCAAAAACAGCGGCAGCGACGGCAGGATGAGATAATAGAGCTGGGTGAAGAAGCCGGCGCCCTTCGGCCAGGAAGCGGCGATCGGCAGCCAGCGCAGCCAGACGCCGAAGATCAGGATCAGGATGATGCCGGTGACGAATTCCGGCAGCACCGTAACCGACAGGCCGCCGAGGCTGATGACGCGGTCGAGCGGCCGGTTGAGGTTGAGCGCGGCGATGACGCCGCCGAGGATGCCGATCGGCACCACCAGCACGAAAGCGACCAGCGCCAGCTTCATCGAATTGCCCAAAGCGTCGATGACGAAGGGCGCGACCGGCGCGCGGAAAATGTAGGACGTGCCCATGTCGCCATGCAGGAAGTTCCAAATCCAGGTTCCGTATTGCACGAGCAGCGGGCGGTCGACGCCAAGCGAATGGTTGAGCGCGTCGACGGCGCGCTCATCGGCGAATGGCCCCAATATGGCGCGCCCGACATTGCCGGGCAGCACCTGGCCGCCGAGGAACACCATGACGCTGAGCAGGAACAGCGTGACGAGCGACAGAGCCAGGCGCCGGGCGAGGAAAGCGAGGATGGCGAATACTCCTATTGGAGCCGGCTCTCCGTGGAGAGCCGGCCGTTAGGGATAAGCTTGTTCGCTCGCGTCAGGCCTTCGAAGCCTTCTCGAGGAACAGCTGCGACATGGCGGTGGGCTGCACGCCCGCCACGCCTTTCACCGTCGCCGTCAGGTAGTCGTAGAAATAGCCGAAGATGACCGGCGTTTCCTCGAGCAGCAGCTTCTGTATCTTGCCGGCGGTGGCCTTTTGCGCCTCGAGGTCGAGGGCCGCGATATAGCTCGTCGCCAGCTGGTCGTAGTCCTTGTTCTTGAAGTGGGCGGCATTCCAGGTGCCGTCGCTCTTCAGCGGTGCCGCAAGATAGACGTTCGGCACGCCGCGATGGCCGTAGTCGGTGATGCCCATCACCGAATCCAGCCAGTTCGACTTACCGAACACCGCATCGCCGTAATAGGCGCCCTGGTCGAGGATGTTGAGCTCGAGCTCGATGCCGATCTCCTTGACCCAATTCTGGATGAGCTGGGCGTATTCGGGGATTTCCAGATAGCGCTCGGTCGTCAGCGTTACCTTGAAGCCCTTGCCGGCGCCGGCCGCTTCCATCAGCTGCTTGGCCTGCGCGATGTCCTGCTCGCGCTGCGGCACGCTGGTGTCGGTCGACGGATAGGCGCTCGCAAACGGGCTGTCGTTGCCTTCCTGGGCGCGGCCCTTCATCAGGCCGGCGACCAGCTTCTTGCGGTCGATGCTGAGCGCGATTGCCCGGCGCACCCGCGGATCCTTGAACGGGTCGGAATCGCACCGCATGTGCAGCTGCTGGTGCGCCACCGATTTCAGGCTGATGATGTCGACATTCGGATCGTTGAGCAGGCCGACGCCGGCCAGCACCGGCATCTGGTTGATGATGTCGATCTGGCCGCCCTGCAGCGCCAGGATCTGTGGCTGGATGTCGGTGAAGAAGGTGAACTCGGTGCGCTCCGGCAAGGCCTTTTCGCCCCAGTAGTCCTCGTTGCGCACGAAAGAGGCGCCGACCTTCGGCGTGTACTTCTCCAGCTTGAACGGCCCGGTGCCGTCGAAGCTCTTTTCGTAGTCGCCCTTGTAGCTCGCCGGGATGATGACGGCGTTGTAGTTGTCGGACGACACCATATAGGGGAAGTTGCCGTTCGGCGCGTCGAGATGGAATTCGACGGTGTAGTCGTCGGCCTTCTTGGTGTTGCCCTTCTGCAGGATGCCGGTGAACACCGACAACGCGTTGGACGAATTGGCGGGATCGGCGAGGCGGTCGATGCTCGCCACCACGTCGTCGGCCTTCATCTCGCCGCCCGAGTGGAATTTCACGCCCTTGCGCAGCGTGAAGGTCCACACCGTGCCGTCGGCGTTCGGCTTCCAGCTTTCCGCCAGCGCCGGCTTCAGCACCAGGTCCGGACCGTCGATGCAGAGGAATTCAGCCACCTGCTGCATCACCAGCAGGCCGCCGGCGTCCGCGATGGTGACGGGGTCGATCGCCGCGGCCGGAACGCTGCTGCCGACGCGGATGGTGGCGCCGGGCGCGCCTTGGGCGCGGGCAAGCGAGGGCGCGGCGCCGAAGCCGGCGGCCATGCCGATGCGGCCGAGAAGCGGCAGCGACAGGCCGAGCAGGCTGCCGTGGCGCACGAAATCGCGGCGGCTGACTCGGCCATCGATGAGGCCGTCGATGAGGTGGTTTTCGAGCGGCGTGCGGTTGCGCCGGATGAGATCGAGAATGCGATAGTTCTTGCTCATGGGTCTAAACCCTTTCCCCAGTTCTTGTGGTTGGCGAGTGCATTCCGTTTGACGAATTCCGTGGAGTTCTCCGGTCCCGGCCATCGTCAAGAAATTCCAGTCGATCGAACTCTAGCATGCAGTTTAGTCCGATCCATCCGCTCCTGGATGCGGGAAAATCAGATTTTCTTGATGCATGCCATCGTTGGGTCTCGCGGTCCGATCGAAATCGCGACCGCTTCTTTTTCCGTCTGTCGTAACCTCCTTTCTTCTGGCGGTCTGCTGGTTCAGTTCAGCGGCAGCCGGCGATAGGTGCCGGGCTTGTCTGGGTCGTGGTACTTGTTGCAGGGTCCGTTCTCGACGAAGTCGCGATGGCAAGCGGCGAGCCTGTCGTGCGAAAGGGTGACGCCGAGGCCATGGCCTTCCGGCACCGGCACGACATTGTTCTTCGGCGCGAACGGCCCTCCCTCGATGACGTCCATCGGCCACATGCGGAACAGCGACTGGTTGGGCTCCCTGATCCAGCCGAGCGCTGCGCAAAGATGCAGGTAGCAGGCACTGCCGATGCCGGTGTCGCCGCTGTAGCACCAGTAGTCGATGGCGGCGTGCTCGCAGGCGCCGACGAAGCGTAGCATCCGCCCGATGCCGCCATGCGCGGTCGGGTTGCCGACGAAGGCGTCCGGCACCTTGATCTCAATGGCGCGCGCGATGTCGATGTTGTGAGTCGAGAACGGGATCGACGTGTGGCGGCGCAGCTCGCGCATCTCCTCGATGGTTGCCACCGGATCCTCCCAATTGCGCACGCCGAGCTCTTCCAGCGGCCGTGCCAGCTGCCTGGCGGTGGCGAGCGAATAGGCCTGGTTGGAATCGATGCGGATCATCGCATCGTCGCCGAGCTTGTCGCGGATCAGCTCGACCATCTTTAGCGAGACTTTCGGATCCTGCGTCGAGAACTTGCCCTCGAAGAAGGTCGTGCCGTGGCGCTCGTGGAGCTCGACGCAGTAGTCTGCGACCGCTTCCGGCGTCTTCTCGCCCTTCACCTTCGACCCGTCGCCGCGCAGCGAGAAATAATCGGTGAAGGGGATGTCCTTGCGCACCGCGCCGCCGAGCAACTGGTAGAGCGGCTGCTTCCAGGCCTTGCCGCGCAGGTCCCACAGCGCCATTTCGATGGCGCCGAAGGCCATGATGCGGGTGCGGTCGTTGATCGATTGCACGCCGGTCCAGAAGGGCAGGCAGACTTGCTCCGCGCCGGCGATGTCGAAAGTATCGCGGCCGACGAGCCGTGGCGCCAGCGCGTCGTTGATGACGGCAGCGGCCGCCGGCGTCGGCGCCTCGCCGAGACCGACAAGTCCGTCCTCCGTCTCGACCTCGACGATGGTGGGCGAGAAGCCGTCGAGCTCGCCGAACACCCAGACGTAAGGCGCTTCCAGCCTGTAATTGATCGGCGTTGCCCTGACGCGCCTGATCTTCATCTCAACCGATCTCGAAGAAAGGCTTGCCGAGCAGGTCCGGCACGACATCGATGCCGAGGCCGGGTCCGTCGGGAATGCCCATGCGACTGCCCGTCACCGGCGGCTTGTTGGAGGCTGTGCGCACCGTCACCCATTCGTGGAAGGCGATCGCATGCAGCCGGCGCTCCTCCGGCGTCGACAGCGACAGATGTGCCATGGCGGCGGTGTCGATCTCGGCGCCGCCGGTATCCTCGACCGTGATCATGAAGCCGAGGTCGACGGCGACGTCGCGGATCAGGCGGGTTTGCGTCACCCCGCCCAGTCGCGAGATCTTCAGCGTCAGCCCGTCCGCCGCGCCCCGGCGATGGATTTCAAGCATCTCCTGCAGCGAGGTAACGGATTCATCCAGCACCATCGGCTTGTCGAGCATGCGGCGCACTGACATGTTCTCCTCGATCGTCGTGCAGGGCTGCTCGAACGTGTAGTCGATGCCGCGCGTGGCATCCGCGAACTGCCGCGCCTGATAGGGCGTCCAGCCGGCATTGGCGTCGCAGAAGATCACCGTGCCCTTCGGCACGGCAGAGGCCACCGCGGTGACACGCTCGATGTCGTCGCGGACATTGCCGCCGACCTTGACCTGCAGCCGGTGATAGCCTTCTGCGACGATCTTCTTGGCAAGTGCCGCCATCTGGTCGACCGTGGCGTGTGTGACGACCTTGTAGAGCTCCGCCGTCTCGCTCTCGCGGCCGCCAAGCATCGTCACCAGCGGCACGTCGGCGGCACGGGCGGCGAGATCCCAGCACCCCATGTCGAGCGCGGCCTTCACATAAGGATGGCCCTTGAACACCGTGTCCATCAGCCTGCCGATGCCGGCGAGCCCGCGCGGGTCGTGGCCGATGAGATGCGGCGCGATTTCCGGAACGCCCGCGCGCGTTCCCGCCGGAAACGCCGCCGAGTAGAAATTGCCGAGCGGCGCCATCTCGCCCCAGCCGGTCACACCTGTGTCGGAGGTAATGGCAACGATCACCGCGTCGAAGCAGTCGGCGACCCGCCCCTTCGACATGCGGTAGGGCCCGTCCACGAAGGGCTGCACGACATGGTAGGCTTTTATGCTTTTTATCTTCACGTTGGTGTCCGTTGTCAGCGAGGTCGGTCAGCGCCCGTCGAGGCGCGCTTTTCGAGGCCGCGCGCGTAGGCAAGCAGCTCTTCGAAATCGAGGTCGATATGCTCGCGCGCGTGGCGCTGGGCGGCGCGCATGTCCGAGCCCTTGAGCAGCGCCACATAGGTCTCGTGCACGTCTTCTGCCGGCACCGGCTCGTTGCGGGCCCGCTGATGCAGGGCGAAATACATTTGCAGGCGGCTGGTCAGCCGCTGCCAGGTCTCGAGCAGCACCGAATTGTCGGCCCATTCGTAGATCAGCCCATGCAGTTGTAGCGCCGTCTCGATCTGGCGCGTGGTGTCGAGCGCGCGCGTCGCCGCTTTGACCGTTTCATGGCGGCGGTCGAGCTCGTCGAAGAAGCGCTGGTCGCGCAGCGGCCAGGCGAGCTCTATGGCGAACTCGTCGAGCACCTTGTTCAACGAATAGGCGTCGATGATGTCCTTGGCGGTGACGTCGATGACGAAGGTCCCGGCATAGGGGATGCTGGTCAGGATGCCTTCCTGCACCAGCTCGCGCATTGCCTCGCGCAATGGCGCGCGGCTCACCCGCATCTGCTCCGAGATGCGGAGCTCGTTGAGCTTCTGGCCCGGCTCCAACTGGCCGGTCAGGATGGCGCGCCGGAGCAGCGCGACGATCTCCGCCCTGCGCGTCGTATCCGCGATCGGACTGAAATCCAGTTTCGCCATGCGTCCCACTCCGGATGAACCGGCTGCAAGACAATCAGATTGTCGACAATCTAACAAGAGGTTATTTCAGGATTCTGGATTGCTGCAGGCTCGGCCTTATGCAGCCCGACCATAAAAGCCGATGCGCTCCTCCTCGGTGAACATGACGCCGGGGCGCTCGTAGTAGGAGAACACCGCGATCATGCGCTCGCGCTCGCCTTCTACCGTGGTGACGCGATGCGCGGTGTTCTTGCCGCGGAAGACATTCAGCGTGCCGGCCTTCATGCGCAGGATTTTTGCTTCCGGATCGCGCCCTTCGAGCAGCCTGGCCACGCCGTCGTAGTTCGGATCGTCGTCCGAACGCAGGTCGGTGCGGTATTCGAGGTCGCCGCCGCGCTCCGGGGCCTGGAGCAGCAGCGTCGTGGTGAATTCCGAGCGGTCGAAATGCCAGTTCAACGCCTCGCCGGCCCGATAGCCCATGACATTGGCGCGGGCGAGCGGATCCTGCATGACATGCAATTGCGGCTTGTCCATCGTCACCGCCAGGAAACGCACCAGGGGCTCATATTCGTAGATGGCGAGGACAATGCTGCCGGGAATCTGGTCGGCGCAGACCGTGTGGCTGATCGTCTCGACCTTGCGCAGCGCCGGATGGTCGGGCGAAAGCTCCGGGATCGAGGGCTTGAAGTAGATGTTGTGCATGCGCTTGTGCGTGTGCGAGCGTGTATCCATCACCGGTCGGATTTCCACGACGGCCCTCTCGGCAACGCCCGGGCGCAGGAAGTCTTCCAGGTTGAACATGCCGTTGGCGTTGAGCGCCGCGGTCGATTCCTCCACAAGGCGCTGCCATTCGGGGCTACCCTCGCGGTCGAGCGGGTAGCGGTCGAGGTCGAGAATGTCTTCGATCATTGTGTCCTCCAAAAAAACTGAGGTCACTAGACAGCAAGGAAATCTTTCTCTCAACGTGGAAAATTGTTAGGCTTCCGCAAGAAAAACTTGGTGAAGGCCTATATGGAAAAGCTTCCGCCACTCAACGCGGTCAGAGCGTTCGAGGTCGCCGCCCGCGCCGGCAGCTTCACACTTGCCGCCACCGAGCTCGGTGTGTCGTCGGCCGCGGTCAGCCAGCAGGTTCGCAATTTGGAGGACTGGTTCGGCAAGCAGCTCTTCGTGCGCAACGGCAACCGCATCACGCTGACCGATGCCGGCCACGCCATCTATCCGCAGACCGCGCGGGCACTCGGCGAGATAGCCGCTGTCGGCCGGCGCATGCTGGAAGGCGGCTTGCGGACGCGCCTCGTCGTCAGCGTGCCGTTCTCGCTGGCCGAACTGTGGCTGGCGCCGCGCTTGGCCGTGCTGCTCGACGGCTTCCCGCAGATGGCGATCGATGTCCGTGTCGAGGACGATCCCGTCGACGTGGTGCGCCAGAACATCGACCTGCGCATCAGCTACGGCGACTACCACTATCCGGCGCTGAAAATGGTCCGCCTCGTCCATGACGACGTGCTGCCGGTCGCGTCGCCGGAGTTCTGGCGGCGCCACGGCAACGAAGCCCTCGATCTGTCGAACGCGCATGAGAGCCAGTTCATCCACACCAACTGGGGCCCGAACTACGCCTCGCATCCCACCTGGGCGGACTGGTTCGCGGCAGCGGGCGGCAACCGCGCGCCCGATCCCTCGCACGGTCGCCGCGTCGGCCTCTCCAGCCTGGCGATCGGCGCAGCGAGGCTGGGACTGGGAATTGCCCTGGGACAAAGGGTGATGGCCAGTGCCGACCTGCAAGCGGGACGGCTGATCGCGCTCTCGCCGGTTTCGGTGCGCCTCGGCCAGCCCTATTGCGCCTTCATGCTGCCGGCTAAGGCCGAGCGCGCCGACATCGCCGGGTTGGTTGCACTTCTCAACAAAACGGTGCCCTCGACGTGGGAGTCGAGGGCACCGTCGGACCGGAACTGATGGGGGTTATCAGCTGGCCGGTTTCGGTTGCGGCAAGGGAGAAACCGGCATTCCGGGTCCGATCTTCTGCAGATTGCCGGTGATCACCTGGTCGCTCTCGGAGATGCCGGAGGTGACGGAGATCAGGTCGCCGTCGGTAGGCCCGAGCGAGACCAGTTTCTGGTCGACCGTGTTGCCCTTGCCTAGCACGTAGAGGTACTTGCCCAGCTGGCTGGAGCCCAGCGCCACCTGCGGCACCATCAGCGTGTTGGGTTGTTCCTTCACATGCAGCCGCACGCGCACATATTGGCCGGGCAGCAGCCTGAATTTGGCGTTGCCGATCGTCGCGCGCGCGGTGATCGTGCCGGTCGAATGGTCGATCGTGTTGTCGATGAAGGTGAGCTCGCCCTTCTGGCTTGGCTCGGTCTCGCCGGGCAAGAGCACGTCGACCGCGATCGGACCGGCCGCCTTGGCTTGCTCGATCTCGACGAGGTCGGTCTCGCTCGGATTGAAGGTGACGTAGATCGGGTCGAGCTGCACGAGCGTGTTGAGCACGGTGCCGGCGACGCTCACCAGCGTGCCGACCGAGGCCTGGTTGCGGCCGATGCGGCCCGGGAACGGCGCCTTGATCTCCGCATAGCCGAGATTGAGCTCGGCCGTCCGCACCGCCGCCTTGTCGAGAAGCAGCGCCGCTTCGGCCCCGCGCAAGGTGCTGGTGCGCTGGTCGAAACTGTCCTTGGCAAGATAGCCGCTCTTGGCGAGCTCGCTGCCGCGGCCGAGGTTCGAGCGCGCATAGTCGAGCGTCGCGGTATCGCGCTCGACCTGCGCCTTGGCCTGGTCGAGGGCTGCCTGATAGTCTTCCGGCGCAATCCTGTAGAGCAGGTCACCCTGCTTGACGTCGCTGCCGTCTGCCGCTGTCTGCTCCTGCAGGTAGCCCGGCACGCGTGCCTGCAGGGTGATGCTGCGGATCGACTCGACGCGCGCCGCGTAGTCGAGATAGATCGGCAGCGTCTTCTTGACGACACTCACCACCGGCACCGGCATGACGAAGGCCGCCGGTGCGGGTGCCGCGCCCGCCGTGCCGCCGTTGAGGCTCAGATTGCCCATGTCGAGCAGGTGGACACTTGCCACCGAGATCGCGCCCAGCGCGACGGCCGTTCCCAAAGCGATTTTCCATTTACGCATGTTGGTCTCCAATCCTATTCGGCCGCCTGGGCGAGCGGCTGAGGCGCCGGCTCGGCGGTCGGTTCAATCTCTTGTTGATGCGGAGCATACTGGCGCCCCGTGGCGGGTTCGCTCTCGCCGCCGCGCTCGCGCAGCCTTTCGATCACCGCGTAGAAGACCGGCACGAAGACCAGCGACAGGATCGTCGCCGCCACCATGCCGCCGAAGACGGTGGTGCCGATCGACTGCCGGCTGGCGGCACCCGCACCGGTCGCGAACATCAGCGGCAGCACGCCGAGGATGAAGGCGAAAGCCGTCATCAGGATCGGCCGCAGCCTCAGCCTTGCGGCTTCCATCGCCGCCTCGACGATGGTCAGGCCTTCCTCGCGCCGCCGTCGGGCGAACTCGACGATCAGGATGGCGTTCTTCGCCGCCAGGCCGATCAGCATGACGAAGCCGATCTGCGAGTAGACGTCGATCTGCATGCCGCGCAGCAGCAGCACCACGAAAGCCCCGAACAGGGCAAGCGGCACGGCGAGCAGCACCATGAAGGGCATCGCGAAGCTCTCATACTGCGCCGCCAGGATCAGGAAGACGAAGACGATCGCCAGCCCGAAGACAACAGAGGCGATCGAGCCGGCTTTGAGCTCCTGATAGGTGATGCCCGTCCACTCATAGCCGAAGTCCCGCGGCAACACATTCGCCGCCGCCCGCTCCATCGCCGCCACCGCCTGCCCGGACGAGAAGCCCGGAGCCGCGCCGCCATTGATGAGAGCCGAGGCATTGTTGTTGTAATGGGGCACGGTCTCGGGGCCGACGATCGGCACCAGCTTGCCCAGCGTGCTCAGCGGCACCATGCCGCCCGACGCGTTGCGCACGTAGAGCCGTGAGATGTCGGTCGCGTCGGCGCGCGCGTCCTTGTCGGCCTGGATGGTCACACGGAAGGTGCGGCCGAACAGGTTGAAGTCGTTGACGTAGAGCGAGCCGAGATAGATCTGCAGCGTGTTGAACACGTCCGGCAGGCTGAGGCCCAGAAGCTTCGCCTTGCTGCGGTCGAGGTCGTAGTTGAACTGCGGCGTCGAGGTCGAGAAGGACGAGAACAGCTGCTGCGGGTTGAGCTCCGGCTGCTTGCGCGCCTCGGCGATCAGCGCCTGCGTCACTTCGTTGAGCGCGGCGCTGCCACGGCCCGAAAGATCCTCCACCTGGAACTCGAAGCCGCCGGTGGTGCCAAGGCCCGGGATCGAGGGCGGATCGAAGGAGAGCGCGAAGGCTTCCGGCATCTGCAAGAGCTTGCCCCGCACCTGCTCGACCAGCTTCGAGGCGTTCTGCTCAGGCCCGCGCTCGTCCCACGGCTTCAGGATCGCGAACTCGACCGCCGAGTTCGACTGTGCGGCGCTGGTCAGGAAGTTGAGGCCGCTGATCGAGCCGACGATGTCGACGCCGGGCGTGTTCTGCAGGATGTCGCGCGCCTTCTGCGCCACCGCGTCCGTTCGCTCCAGCGAGGCGCCGTCTGGCAACTGGATGACGACGAAGAAATAACCCTGGTCCTCCACGGGGAGGAAGGTCGAGGGCAGTTTCTGCCAGACGAAATAGGTGGCGACCAGGCCGGCCGCGAACAGGCCGAGCATGGCCCAGCGCAGCTTGATCAGGATGCGCACGCCATGGGCATAGGCATGCGACAGCCAGTCGAAGCCGGCGTTGAACCACCGGAACAGGACGAACTGCGTCTCGCCGCGATGGCGCAGGAACGCCGCACTCAGTGCCGGGCTCAGCGTCAGCGAGTTGAAGGCGGAGATGCCGACCGAAATGGCCACCGTCAGTGCGAACTGGTTGTAGAGCCGCCCCGACACGCCGGGAATGAAGGCGACCGGGATGAACACCGCCGCGAGCACCGCGGTGGTGGCGATGATCGGCCCTGTCACCTCGGCCATCGCGGCGCGCGTCGCGGCAAGCGGCGCAAGTCCGGCTTCGAGCTGTCGCTCGACATTCTCGACGACCACGATCGCATCGTCGACGACGAGGCCGATCGCCAGCACCATGCCGAGCAGCGACAGCATGTTGAGCGAGAAGCCCAGCATGTACATCACCGCCAGCGTCGCGACGAGCGACACGGGAATGGCGATGGTTGGGATGATGGTGGTGCGCCAGCTCTGCAGGAAGATGAACACGACAGCCACGACCAGCACCAGCGCTTCGCCGAGCGTGATCAGCACGTCATGCATCGAGGCCGAGACGAAGCGCGTCGTGTCGTAATGCATGGCGTAGTGGACGCCCTTCGGGAAGCGCGCCGACAGCTCCTGCATCTTGTCCTTGACCCGCTGCTGCAGGTCGAGCGCGTTGGAGCCGGGCATCTGGTAGACGGCGAGCACCACCGTCGGGTCCTTGCCGAAGAAGGCGGATGAGGAATATTGCAGCGCGCCGAGCTCGATGCGGGCGACGTCGCGCAGCCGCACGAGCGAGCCGTTCGCCGGATCGGCGCGCACGACGATGTCGCCGAATTCCTTCGGGTCGCTCAAGCGGCCGACCGCGTTGACCTGCATTTCGAAGGCGGTGCCGGCAGGCGCCGGCGACTGGCCGATCTTGCCGGCCGCCACCTGCACGTTCTGTTCGGCGATGGCATTCTGCACGTCGACGGCGGTGATGCCGAGATTGGCCAATTTGTCGGGGTCGAGCCAGACGCGCATCGAATAGCGGCGCTCGCCGAAGATCTGTACGTCGCCAACGCCGGGCAGCCGCTTCAGCGGGTCGACCACCTGCAGATAGGCGAGGTTGCTCAGCGCCACCGGATCGACGGAGCCGTCCGGCGAGGTGAGGTCGACGATCAAGACGAAATTGGGGTTCTGCTTCTTGATCGTCACGCCGCCCTGATTGACGATCGCGGGCAGGGAGGATGCCGCCTGCGAGACGCGGTTCTGCACGTCGACGGCGGCGGTGCTCAGCGGATAGCCGACATCGAAGGTGATGGTGATGGTCGAGGAGCCGTCATTCGAGCTCGTCGACGACATGTAGGTCATGCCTTGCACGCCGTTGATCTGCTGTTCGAGCGGCGTGGTGACCGTATCGGCCACCACCTGCGCGCTGGCGCCGGGATAATGGGCGCTCACCACCACTTGCGGGGGCGTGATGTCGGGAAACTGTGAGACCGGCAGCAGGAAATAGGCGATCGCGCCGGCGAGCACCATGATGATGGCGATCGCCGATGCGAAGATCGGACGGTGGATGAAGAAGTTCACCATGATGCGGATGCCTCGCCGAACGGTTTTGCGAAATGGCGCATGCGCCGGGTCCGGCCGGAGCCGGAGTCCTCCAGGAAGGATGGCGGGACTTCGCCCGGCGCCTGTTCCGCCGCGCGCGAGCGCAGCATCCGTTCGAAGGCCTTGGGATCGACCCCGTCCGCCTTCATCACCAGCCGGATCATCGGATCCCGGATGGCTTCGTCGATCGTCAGATCTTTGCGCTTCTGCATAGGAGCGGCTCCTTGCTTGCGGTCCGCATCGAATGATCGCGGACCGTTTTTCTCGATTTCACCGGCCGAAGCCGCATGACAGGCAGGTTTTCTGTCCTATCTCGCTCTGGCAGGGCCTATCTGTGGGGCCTTGTCGTTGACGACGAGCGACATAGGTGTTACCAGTAAGTAACATCTAGAAGTTACAGACCGGTAACACCCTAGTCAAGAGGTGGCCGAGGGTTTTTTGGAAACGACGAAAGGAGATCATGATGACAGACGGCGTCGTGGAGCGTTCACGCCCCCGGGATCGGATCCTGGAGACGGCGCAGGACATGTTCCACAAGCACGGCATCAAGGGCGTTGGTGTCGACGCCATCACGGAGGCTGCCGGCACCAACAAGATGACGCTCTATCGTCACTTCGAATCCAAGGACGAACTGATCATCGAATGCCTGCGCGCCACGGCGGCGAAGGCCTCAAGGATATGGGACGAGTTCGAGGCCGAGCATCCGGGCGACAAGCTGGCCCAGTTGCACGCCTGGGTCCGCAAGGCTTCGGAACTGCTCAGCGTCGACAGCCGCGGCTGCGACATGGCCAATGCGGCGGTCGAGCTCACCGAGACCGATCACCCGGCAAGGCGCGTCATCAAGGAACTGAAGGAAGCCCAGCGCGAAAAGCTCGTTGCGCTTTGCCGCGATGCCGGGATTGGCCAGGCGGAGCTTCTCGCCGACACGCTGTCGCTGCTGCTTGAAGGCGCGCGCGTCTCGATGCAGAGCGTCGGCGCCGAAGGCCCCAGCGCGCAGTTCGTGCGCATGGCCGAGAGCCTGATCGCTTCATTCCGGGCGCGCTGATCCGCTTCCGAGCGTCGAAGTCCCCCTCATCCGGCCCTTCGGGCCACCTTCTCCCTGTGGGGAGAAGAGGTTGGCGCCAGCGCTGACGGTCCCCTCTCCCCAAGGGGAGAGGTCGGATTGCCCGAATTGCCCTTCGCAATTCGGTTGGCAATCCGGGTGAGGGCCATTCCACCTGCATACGCTGCATACGCGCAAAGAAAAGCCCGCTGCCGGGAGGAGGTGGCAGCGGGCTCGATTTCGAATACGGCACGGGAGGAGGTGTACCGTATTCACCGTCGGTGTCTGGGAGGAGGAAGACATCCGACACCGCAATAACTACGATTTGCCCAACGATTCGGCAACTGCGAAACATGCATAGCAGGTGTGCAGAATTGTCGCATCGCCGACCAATCCTCCGACAAATCCGGACAATGCGCGTTTGCCAGGGCGCGCTAACTCATTGAACCGGCACGTTTTCCTTGAAGATCAGCCGCGGCTCGATGAATTTCTTCGTCAGATATGGCGCCGATGAGGCGATCGAGCCGAGCAAGCGGATCACGGCTTGCTCGGCGATCAGCCGCGCATTCTGGTCGATGACGACGTCGGCGAGATCGTCTACGAGATAGCGGCGCGTTTCCTTGGTCAGGTCATGGCAGATGAAAACCGGCTTCCGGCGCGGCCTGGATTCCAGCAACGCCCTCGCCACGCCCGAGCGTCCCGCGCCGACGCAGTAGATGCCGAGCAGTTCCGGCTCGTTGTGGAGTGCCTTCATGGTCGCACTGTAGCTGGCGTCGGGCTCGTCGTTGATCTCGACCGCGCTGGACACGGTGAGATTGGGAAACTCTTCGGCAAGCACCGAGCGGAAGCCCATCTCGCGCTCTTCATGGCCGCGATATGAGCGCGAGCCGACCACCATCGCCAGATGCCCGGTCCTGCCGCCGAGGAAGCGGCCCATCAACAGCGCCGCCGTGCGCCCGGCCACCCGGTTGTCGATGCCGACATAGGCCGAGCGGGGCGCCGCCGGCACGTCGGAGACCAGCGTCACCAGCCGGATGCCTGCCTCGACCAGCTCGCGCAGGATGTTGCGCGTGCGTGGGTGGTCGACGGCGATGACGCCGACGCCATTGGCCTTGAGCGAGAGGTTCTCGACCGCGCCCTGCAGCGCGCCGGGCGAAATGCCCGCGAGGTTGTGGATACGGCAGGAAGCGACCAGCGGCAGGCGCGCGGCATAGTCTTCGATGTGATGGGCGAGATCGGCCATGAAGGCGTTGCTGCCGATCGGCAGGAAGAATTCCAGATGAGCCGGCTTCGAGGGCAGCACGACCTGGTCGAGCGTCGGCAGATAACCGAGCTGCTTGGCCGCCTCCATTACCCGCTGCCGGTTGGCCGCGCTTGCGCCCGGCCGGTTGTTGAGCACCCTGTCGACCGTCGCGGTCGACAGGCCGCAGTTCCTGGCGATGTCGGCTACGGTGGCTTTCATGGGACCAGTCATAGGATGGGATGCGAGCCCCTGTTAGGCCAAATCAACGTCAGGCCAAATCAACGCCAGGCCCAATCAGCCATGCGGCTGCGAACCCTCGGCGATGGCGTCGCGGATCTCCTTGTCCGACATGCCGGTGATGATGCGTTCGACCTCGGCAACCGTGGTCTGCTTCGGGTCGATGTCTTCGGCCACCACCTTGCCGCGGCGCATCACCACGATGCGGTCGACCACCTGGAAGACGTGATGGATGTTGTGGGCGATGAAGATGCAGGAGTGGCCTGAATCGCGGGCGCTGCGCACGAAGCTTAAGACCCCTTGCGTCTCGGCGACGCCCAGATTGTTGGTCGGCTCGTCGAGGATGATGAGATCGCTGTCGAAATGCATGGCGCGCGCGATCGCCACCGCTTGCCGCTCGCCGCCCGACAGCGAGCCGATCGGTGTCGTCGGCGGGATGTTCTTCGAGATGCCGACTTGTTTCAGCAGCTCGCGCGCCACCGTGTTCATCGCCTCCTGGTCCATGCGGTTGAGGAAGCGCGGCGGCTTGATCGGCTCGCGACCGAGGAACAGGTTGCGGGCGATCGAGAGCTGCGTGACGAGCGCCGAGTCCTGATAAATGGTTTCGATACCCTGTGCGATGGCGTCACTGGTGCTGCGGAAATCCACCTTTTTGCCGCGCACGAAGATATCGCCGCTGGTCAGCGGCACCGCGCCCGACAGCACCTTGATCAGCGTCGACTTGCCGGCGCCGTTATCGCCGAGCAGGCCGACGATCTCACGTTCGTTGACGTGGAAGTTGGCGTCCACCAGCGCCTGAACGCGCCCATAGGACTTGCGGATGTTTTGCATGCGGATGAGCGGTTCGGCCATGGTTCACGTCCCCGCCTGATGCCGGCGTTCGAGCCACGAGTGCAGCGCCATCATGCCAAGGATGATCGCGCCGATGAAGATGTTGTAGGCGAGCCCCGGCACGCCGATCAGCACGATGCCGTTGCGCATGACGCGCAGGATCAGGATGCCGAGCACCGTGCCGACGATGGTGCCGCGCCCGCCGGTCAGCGCCGTGCCGCCGATCACCACCATGGCGATGACTTCGAGCTCGTAGCCGGTGCCGCTGTTGGGATTGGCGGCCGAGGTGCGCAGCGACGAGATGATGCCGGCGAGCGAGGCCATCACTGCCGACAGGATGAACAGGCCGACCTTGACGCGGTCGACGTTGACGCCGCGGGCGCGCGCCGCATTGGGATTGCCGCCAGCCGCCTGGATCCAGTTGCCGGTGCGGCTTTGCGTCAGCACGTAGCCGAGCACGATCGCGGCCCCTATGAACCAGAACAGCGAGGCATAGATGCGGAACGGCCCGATGTAGAAATCGCCGACCAGCATGTCCGCCAGCCAGCTTCCTTCGGCGCTCCAGGTGCGTTGCGGAAAGCCGTCGGTGACGAAGAGCGCGGTGCCGCGCACGACCAGGAGCATGCCGAGCGTGACCAAGAACGACGGGATCTTGAGCCGGGTGACGAACCAGCCATTGACCAGGCCGATCAAGGCCGCGACCACCAGCGCGACGGCGAAGCCCATCTCCAGCGAGGTGACGCCGCCATTGAACAGCGTCCACATCAGCACCGGCGAGAAGCCGAACAGCGAGCCGACCGAGAGGTCGAATTCGCCCGATGTCATCAGCAGGGTCATGGCCAGCGCGATCAGGCCGAGCTCGACGGTGAAGGCCAGGATGTTGGAAATGTTCTGCGGCGACAGGAAATCCGGGTTGATGGCCCAGAAGACGACGAGTTCGATGATGAGCAGAACGAAGGGCCCGAATTCCGGCCGCGCGATAAAATTTTGGATGAAGGAACGGTTTTCCATTGAGCCCGCGACGTGAAGGAATGGCCGACCATCTTTAAGAGGCAGGCGCGGCAAGACAGGGAAAACGGTCGCGACTGTGATGTCGCGACCGCTCAATCGGGATTATTTGCCGGACAGGATCTTGTCGTAGACGCCGGCGGTGTCCTTTTCGTAGAGCGCGCCGGTAATCACGTTGAAACCCGGAGGGATGCCGGCCGAGGCCATCGCGGCAAGCGACAGCGCCACATAGCTGGTCGCCTGCGGATCCTGCCATTGCGCGGCGTTGACGTAGCCGTTGAGCACTTCCTGGGTGGTATCGAGCGAGTTGCCCCAACCGACGACCGGGATCTCGCCCGGCTTGATGCCGACCTGGTCGAAGACGCGCTTGATCGAGCCGGTGACGAGGTCGCCGAGGCCGATGATGGCCTTCACCTTGCCCTTGTGCGCGGTGAGGTAGTCGACCATGCGGTTGATCACTTCGGCCTGGTCGAGCGTCGCTTCGGTCACCTCATAGGTGATGCCGAGCGGCCCGAACACGCTCTTGATGCCTTCCTCTTCCTGCACGCCATAGGTGGCGCCGGGAACCTCGACGGGCATCCAGACGAAGTCGCCCTTCTTCACCAGGCCCTTGTCGACCAGATATTGCGCCCAATGCTTGCCGAACGTCGTGTTGTCGCCGCCGACATAGGCGTTGAAGTTCGCCTTCGGGTCGGGCGTGTTGAAGTTGATGATCGGGATGTTGGCCGCGCGCGCCTCCTTGGCCAGTTCGATCAGGCTGCCCGGATCGGGGCTGGTGGTGGCTATGCCGTCGGCCTTGGCCGAGATGGCGGCGCGGATAGCTTCCTGCTGCGAGGCGACGTCGCCATTGTGGAACGAGGTGTTCACGGTGTTGCCGGTGTCCTTGGCCCATTGCTTGGCGCCGGCGAGGAAATAGGTCCAGACCGGATCGGCCGGGCCGCCATGCGAAATCCAGTAGAACGTCTTGGCCTCGGCCATCGCCGGAATGGCGATCGCCGCGATCAAGCCAAGCACGAGCAGTCTCAGCCTCGATAGCATTCGATTTCCTCCCATGTTGAAAACTTTCCTCCGCATCAGGCGCGATGGGCCCCAAGGACCGCATCTCCTGCCAGCGCCGACCGGATGCGTTAGAGCATTCCCTTTTTCGGTTGCTGACAAGCCTCCATCGCCAATGGATGTTGGCACAGCGAAGCGCGCCATCAGCAATCCCATCAGATTGCATCAGTTCAGGCGCTATTTCCCCGGGCAAGCGGTGCCGTCGGCCCGTCAGTTGCCGGACCGTATGCGGTCTAACGGGCTCCGGTGCGGTGCTAGAGAAGTCCGGCCCCGGCAAGGTCGCGCATGAGATGGCTGGCGCCGTAGGTCCAGTGCGGACAATCCGGCGACAGCCGCACGCGGTTGACCAGCGCGCCGAGCTTTTCCGACGAGATGGTGACGATGTCGCCGACCTTGTGGGTAAAACCCTTGCCCTTCTCGCCGCGGTCCTTCGACGGCACGAACATGGTGCCGAGATAGAGCGCCAGCCCGTCCGGATATTGGTGATGCGGCCCCATCGCGGCCTTGACCAACTCTTCCGGCGAGCGGCTGATCTCGGCCATCGAGCTTGCGCCTTCCAGCGCGAACCCATCCTCGCCCTCGAGGCTGAGCCGCACCGTGGCCCGCTTCACGTCGGCGATTGCGAAGGTCTCGTCGAAGAGCCGGATGAACGGCCCGAGCGAGGCGGAAGCGTTGTTGTCCTTGGCCTTGCCAAGGAGCAGCGCCGAGCGCCCCTCGACATCGCGCAGATTGACGTCGTTGCCGAGCGTGGCGCCGACGATGCGACCCGAGCTGTCGGCAATCATGGCGATCTCCGGCTCCGGATTGTTCCAGGTGGAGACGGGGTGCAGGCCGACATCGGCGCCGAAGCCGACAGAGGCCATCGGCTGGCATTTGGTGAAGATCTCGGCGTCGGGCCCGATGCCCACTTCCAGATATTGCGACCAGGCGCCGCGCTGGATCAGCTTCGCCTTGATCTCCATCGCCTCGGGCGAGCCGGGCTTGAGCTTCGAGAGATCGTGCCCGATCAGGCCGGCGATGTCGGCGCGGATGGCGTCGGCCTTCTCCGCCGAGCCGCGCGCCTGCTCCTCGATGACGCGCTCGAGCAGGCTGACGACGAACGTCACGCCGGAGGCCTTCACCGCCTGCAGGTCGACTGGCGAAAGCAGGATGGGCTTCTTCGCGTCGCGCTTCGCCTCGAAGCTGTTGGTCGCGATCTCCTCGAGCGACCCGATCGTCTTGCCCTTGGCCGAGCGCACATAGTCGGGCGGATCCTTCAGCTCGCAGAGGTCGCGCACCGTTGGTGCCGCGTTCGACGTGATGTCGATGACCGCGCGGTCGCGCACCGTGACCACCAGCGGATGGGAGGCTTCGCTGGTCCTGGCACGGCCGACGAAAAGGCCGTCGGCGGGGAGGCGGGTCGGGTCGGTCATGGTCTTCGTGTCCTCTCGATTGTCGCGCGGCACTTTCCCCGGATTTAATGCATACGTCTATCCCGTCGATGGCAAGCTTGTGGGCCATTGGCGTCCTGCCACATAGCCAAGGGCGGACTGGCCCATCGAGCGCTCTTTCAAATTCATGAAATCGGCAATAGGATTTTCACGACCCCCCGCGCTTAGGTGACCCACTTGCCCGCAACCTTCTCCGAACCGATCTGGCGAAAGCCTAAGGCGGCTCCCGCGTTTCGGTCCGAGCTTTCGGCCGGCGGCACGCTCGACGCGGTCATCGTCGGCGGTGGCATCATGGGTCTGTCGACCGCCTTGCATGCGGCCCGCGCCGGCCTTTCCATCCAGGTGCTGGATGCCGGCGCGATCGGGCAGGGCGCGTCCGGCTTGAATGGCGGTCAGGTCATTCCCGGCCTCAAATACGATCCGGAATGGCTGATCGGGCATTTCGGCCAGGCGCGTGGCGAGGCCCTGGTCGCCTTCGCCGCCTCGACGGCGGATACCGTGTTCGACCTGATCCGCGACGAGAAGCTGGCGGTGCCGTTCACGCGCAACGGCTGGATCCAGGCGGCACATACCGAGACGGCCCTGAAGGCTGCCGCCAACCGCGACCGGCAGTGGCGGGCGCGCGGCGCCGACGTCAAGCTGCTCGATCAGCCCGAAATCGCGGCGATGACCGGCGCCAGGGGCTATCTCGGCGGCTGGCTTGACCGCCGCGCCGGCGTCATCGATCCGCTGTCCTACACGATGGAGCTGGCGCGCGTCGCATCGGCGGCTGGTGCCAAGATCGCCGAACGGCAGAAAGTCGTGAAGCTCCGCAAGGAAGCCAGCCTCTGGCGGGCTTCCACGCAAGGCGGCGCTGACCTGCGCGCTAAGTCGGTCGTGCTCGCCACCAATGCCTATACGGACGGCCTGCTGCCCGGCCTGGCGCAGACGATTGTGCCGCTGCATTCCTTCCAGATCGCCACCGCGCCGCTGCCGGCCGAGCTCGCCGCCAGCATCCTGCCGGGCGGTCAGGCCGTCTCGGACTCCCGCCGCATTCTCGTCTACTACCGCAAGAGCGCGGACGGCCGGCTGGTGCTCGGCGGCCGCGGACGCATGGCGCTGCCGTCCCGCGCCTCGGACTGGGCGCATCTCGAACGCGCGCTCATCCGGCTCTATCCGGCGCTTTCCGGCATCGCCATCGAAAAGCGCTGGTTCGGCCGCGTGGCGATGACGCCGGATCACCTGCCGCATCTGCATGAACCGGAAAAAGGCCTGCTGGCCGTGGTCGGCTGCCAGGGCAGGGGCGTCGGGCTGATGAGCGCGCTCGGCAAGCGCATGGCGAACTATCTGGCGAGCGGTGATGTCGGGCAATTGCCGTTCCCGCTGTCGCCGATCCAGCCAATCCCGTTCCATGCCTTCCGCCAGATCGGCGTCGCCGCGACCATCGCTTGGTACCGGATGCTCGACGCGTTCGAGCGCTGACGCTTGCGTTGCATCGCACAAACGATTCAGCTTGACATTTTCATGAACATGAAAAAACATCAGCCGATTTCAAAAATCCGATGGGCGGTCCCCAAATAGGCAGTCAGATGTCGACCATCGTTGCAGCGCGGCCATCGCTGGAAGCCCGCATCTCGCCGGTCTTCCGCTTCGCCATGCTGCTGCCGGGCGGGCTGGTCACCTTCTTCCTCATACTGTTCGCGCTCGGCCTGGTGATCTTTCTCGCCTTCAGGAGCAATGACGGCTCCCTTCTCGGCGCCGGCCTGACGGCGGCGAATTTCGTCACCGTGGCCACGGACCCGCTCTACTGGACGGTGACGCTGCGCTCGCTGGTCATCGCAGGCCTGGTGACGCTGGCGACAGTGGTCACCGCCTATCCGGTCGCCTACTATCTCGCCTTCCATGCCGGGCGGCACCGCAATCTGCTGCTCTTCCTGGTCACGCTGCCTTTCTGGACCAGCTACCTTTTGCGCGTCTTCGCCTGGAAGATCGTGCTTGCCTATAACGGCGTGCTCAACTCGGCTTTCATCGAAAGCGGTCTCTGGTCGGAACCGACACTGGCCTTCCTCAACACGCCGGCCGCGGTGGTGGTGACGCTCGCTCACGCCTACGCGCCCTTCGCCATCCTGCCGATCTATGTGGCGCTGGACACGATCCCGAAATCACTGCTCGAAGCCGCGTCCGATCTCGGCGCGCGGCCATTCACCAGCTTTCGCCGCGTCGTACTGCCGAATTCGATGCCCGGCGTGCTGGCGGCCGCCCTTGTCGTCTTCGTGCCGACCGTTGGCGACTATGTCACGCCGGCCATGGTCGGCGGTCCGGCCAGCACCATGATCGGCACGCTGATCCAGTCGCAATTCGGCAAGGCCAATGACTGGCCGTTCGGCGCCGCGCTCTCGGTTTGCGTCATGCTGGTCATCTTGTGCGTGATTTTGGTCGCGCGCGGCGCCGACCGCAGATTTGGCAGCCGCACATGAGCAGCGCGCGCACCGACACCAACGCGGGCGGCCGCTGGCTCGGCTTTTATGTGCTTGCCTATCTGGTGTTCCTCTACCTGCCGATCCTTTTGATACCGCTGTTTTCCTTCAACGATTCCATCCAGGCCGCGTTTCCGCTGCAAGGCTTCACGCTCGGCTGGTATGAGACGCTCTACGGCAATCCGGCGCTCTCCGGCGCCTTGGCCAACAGCCTCGTCATCGGCGTCGTCGCCGCCTCCGGCGCTACGCTCTGCGGCATCACGGTTTCGTATATGGACCTCTACGGCAGCTCGCCGCTGGCGGCCACGATCAGCGCCGTTGCCCGGCTGCCGATCCTGATCCCCGGCGTCATCGTCGGCATTTCGCTGCTGATCCTGGTCAACCTGATCGGCCTTGGGCCCTCGCGCGTCGCCATCGTGCTTGGCCATATCCTGGTGGCGCTGCCGACAACGGTGGTGGTGATGCGAAGCCGCTTCGCCGCCATTCCAAAAACCATCCGCGAGGCGGCGCTCGATCTCGGCGCCTCCGACTGGACGACTTTTAGGCGGGTCATGCTGCCGCTCAGCCTGCCGGCGGTGCTGTCGGCCTTCATGCTCGCCTTCCTGACCTCCTTCGACGAGTTCATCGTCGTCTTCTTTCTCGCCGGCACTGAGCCGACGCTGCCGCTCTACATCTGGAGCCAGCTGCGCTTCCCGCGCTCGCTGCCGACCGTGATGGCGCTGGGCACGGTGATCCTGACCGTGTCCTTCATCATCGCCGCCCTCGCCGAGATCCTGCGCCATCGCGGTCTCGGCGCCGCGCGCCGCAATCCAGCCTGAACCACAACAAAGAAGAGGAGAACGAAAATGACATTCCACCTGAAATTGATCACCGGACACAAGGCCCGGGCTGGCGTTGCCGCATTGGCGTTGGCGCTGTCGTCGACGGTCGCCTTGGCCGCCGACAAGCTGCAGTATTTCACCTGGTCGGGCTACGAGCTGCCGGACTTCAACAAGAGCTTCCTGGCCGCGCATCCGGACGGCGTCGAGGCGACGATCTTCGGCGATGACGACGATGCCTTCACCAAGGTCAAAGCCGGCTTCCGCCCGGATATCGCGCATCCCTGCTACGACAAGGTGGCGCGCTGGAACAAGGAGGGCCTGCTGCAGCCGATCGACACCAAGCGCATCAAGAACTGGGATTCGATCTTCCCGGTGTTCAAGAACCTGCCCGACCTGCAGGCCGGCGACGGCAAGGTCTGGATGGTG
Source organism: Mesorhizobium sp. (assembly GCA_004020545.1). GTDB lineage: Bacteria > Pseudomonadota > Alphaproteobacteria > Rhizobiales > Rhizobiaceae > Mesorhizobium. Next base: position 112,921 of record SAQE01000004.1, read on the forward strand.
CCGTGGGACTGGGGCAACACCTCGATCCTCTACCGCACCGATCTGGTGAAGAATCCCGAGGCGAGCTGGAACCTTCTGTGGGACAAGCAATATGCCGGCCGCATGGCGACCATAGACGCGGTGCATGACACGCCGATCGTCGCCGCACTTCTGGCGGGCGTGAATCCCTTCGACATGACGCCGGAGCAGATGGACAAGGTGGCAGAAAAGCTGCGCGAGCAGCGGCCGCTGCTTTCGAGCTACACCACCGACATGACCTCGGTCGAGCAGGCGCTGGCGAGCGGGCAGCTCGTCGCGGCGATGACCTGGAACGCGTCCGCCACGTCGCTGAAGAAACAGGGCGTCCCGGTCGAGTTCATGAAGCCGAAGGAAGGCATGCTGACCTGGGCCTGTGGCTTCGTCATGCTGAAGGACGCCAAGAATGTCGATCTCGCCTATGACTTCATCAACAGCCGGCTCGACGCCGACTCGGGCAAATACCTGATCCAATCCTATGGCTATGGCAGCTCGCTCTCCACCGCCTTCGCCGGCGTATCGAAGGACGAGCTGGACAAACTGCAACTGCCGGCGGATCCGGAGGTGATGCTGAAGACCACTATCTTCACCGGACCGATGAAGCAGAATGACGATGTGGCGAAGATGTTCGAGAAGGTGAAGGCCGGCGGCTGAGCTGATCGCCCCCTTCTCCCCTTGTGGGAGAAGGTGTCGCCGAAGGCGACGGATGAGGGGTGCTCCAGGGAATGCGGACGTCTCATTCCGTCACCCACCCCTCATCCGTCTCGGCGCTTCGCGCCGATCCACCTTCTCCCACAAGGGGAGAAGGGAAAGACAACGAGGACGGATGCATGGATGTTCTGGACGAAGCAGCCGAAAAGCCGAAGGACGATGCCGATGTGCGCGTCGGCCGGCGTGTGCGGGCGCTCAGGCTCGAGCGCAAGCTGTCGCTGGCCGAACTCGCCGCCAAGGCCGGCATATCCATCGGCGCGCTCAGCCAGATCGAGCGCGGCATGTCCTCGCTGCGCGTCAAGGTGATCTGGCCGCTCGCCGCCGCCCTCGACATCGAACCCTCGCTGCTGATCACCGACGGCAACGAGGCGGTCAACGACCTCTATTGCGTGCGCGCCGACAAGCGGCGATCGATCCCGGTGAAGTCGGAAGGTATCGCCAAGGCGCTGCTGTCGCCGCCTGGGGCGACGCTCACCGGCATGCTGGTGACGGTCGAGGCGAGCGGCGGCACGGCTGAAGCCTACGCCCATGCCGGCCACGAATTTGGCTTCGTGATGACGGGCGAGGTCGAGCTGGTGGTTGACGCGACGACCTATGTGCTCAAGGCGGGCGACAGTTTTGCCTTCAAGAGCACGTTGCTGCATGCTTTTCGCAATCCCGGCGCCGAGCGCTGCCAGATCCTCTGGGTCAACACGACAAAACCCTCCGAGGTGCGCGATGGCGCCTGAAGCGCTCGTTCGACTTGAGAAGGTCTCGAAGGTTTTCCCGGGCGGCGTGGTAGGCCTCGATGCCGTCGATCTCGACATTGCCGCGGGTGAGTTCCTGACACTGCTCGGACCTTCCGGCTGCGGCAAGACGACGAGCCTGCGCGTCATCGCCGGCTTCGAGAGCCCGACCAGCGGCAGGGTTCTGCTTGAAGGCCGCGACATCACCGGCCTGAGGCCCTTCGACCGTCCGGTCAACACCGTCTTCCAGGACTATGCGTTGTTCCCGCACATGGATGTCGCGGCGAATGTCGGCTTCGGCCTGTCGCTGCGAAAGCTGTCGGGCGCCGAGCAGGTGCGGCGCGTCGGCGAAGCGCTCGACATGGTAGGCCTCGCCGACAAGCTGCGCGCCCGTATCTCCGAGCTGTCCGGTGGCCAGCGCCAGCGCGTCGCGCTCGCCCGCGCCATCGTCTGCGAGCCGCGTGTGCTGTTGCTCGACGAGCCGCTGTCGGCCCTCGACGCGCATCTGCGCGAGCAGATGCAGGTGGAGCTGAAGCGACTGCAGTCGCGGCTTGGCACCACTTTCGTCATGGTCACCCACGACCAGACCGAGGCGCTGTCGATCTCCGACCGCATCGTCGTCATGAACAAGGGCCGTATCGAACAGATCGCGCCACCGGCGACGCTTTACGACCGGCCAGCGACGCGCTTCGTCGCCTCTTTCATCGGCACGATGAATCTCCTGCAGTCGCGCTTTGTCGGCCGCGACGGCGAGCGGCTGCGCTTCGCCGCCGGCGAGCTGCCACTCGAGGCTGTCTCGGACGGTGGTGAGACGCCGGCCGCGGGCGATACGCGCACCATCGGCGTGCGGCCCGAGGATCTGTTGGCCAGCACCGAGGCCGCCGACGGCACCGCGCTGGCGCGGGTGAGCGGCATCGTCTTTCACGGCCGCACACTGCGCCTTCATGCGGAGCTCGGGCAGGGGACCTCGATCGTGATCGACGCGCCGCGCCGCGCCGACGGTTCCCAATTCAGCGTTGGCGACGTCGCGCATGTCAGCCTGCGGCGCGGCGCCAACTGCCCTATGCTCTCAAGCTGATGCGATAGAGTCCGGCTCACGACGCCTTGGCGAAAAATCCCTGATAGTCGGATTTGGCCTGCAACAGGCGCAGGACGTTTTCGCGCGAGCCGCGCACATGCGCGCGGGCGCGCTCGCCAGCTAAAGCGACGTCGCCGGCGCAGATCGCATCGACGATGCCGGTATGCTCCTCGCGGGTGAGCTTCCACTCATTCAGCCACAGAAGCTCCGTCCACACATATTGCTGGCACTTGTCGAGAATGCCGCAGAGCATGCCGTAGAGCATCTCGTTGCCGCTCATTTCCGCGATCACCCGGTGCAGGTCGATGCCGACCTGCAGCTCCTCGAATTTCTCCCGCGTGCTGCGGTCGGGGATCGCCGCCAGCCGTTCGCATTCGGCGAGCATTGCGCGCAGCTTCGCCTTGTCGGCGGCGGATGCGTTGGCGGCGGCCAGCTCGGTCGCGCGCCCGTCGAGCAGCTCGCGAATGTCGAAGGCCTCGCGGAACATGGTCAGGTTGAATTCGGCGACCACATAGCCCTGGCGCGGACGCCCGATCACCAGCCCGTCGCGTTCCAGCCGGTTGAAGGCTTCGCGCACCGGCGTGCGGCTCACCTTCAGGCGCTCGGCGATCTCGTTTTCCGTAACGCGGCCGCCGGGCGGGATCTGCCCGGTGATGATCATCGCCTTCAGCTTCTCGAACACCGAGTCGCGCAGCGTGTTCTTTCTTTCCTTGCCCAAGCGTCCCGCCTCCAACGGTCCATCGCAGAATCACAGTCTAGTCTTTCAGCGCCTGCTTGAAACAGGACCGTTTCGCCAGAAACAGGCGCTTCGAGCCTCGGTTTATCGCCGCCAAAAAACACGCGACCCGTGTTGACATCGGCTCCCGCCGAATTACACTCAAAATTGTATACAAATTCGCATACCAAATCAACGATAACGGGAACACCGGTTGGAGAAGCGAAAAATGACGAAGAGACTTTGCATTCACGGCCTCGCTGGCCTGCTGGCTTCGGTCACCGTTCCGGCATCGGCCGCCGACACCATCACCGTCGCCTCATGGGGCGGCACCTATCAGGAAGCGCAGACTAAGGCCTTCTTCGATCCGACGGCCAAGGATCTCGGCATCACCATCAAGCAGGACACCACCAACGGCCTGGACGACGTGCGCCTGCAGGTCACCGGCAACGCGGTCAAATGGGACATCACCGAGCTTGGCGCCGACGAATGCGCGCGGGGGTCCAAGGAAGGCCTGTTCGAGAAGCTCGACTACAACGTCATCGACAAGAGCGGCATCAACCCGAAGCTCGTCCATGACGACTGGGTGGGCATCTCCTACACCTCCGTCGTGCTGATCTACCGTACCGATGTTTTCGGCGACAAGGGACCGAAGAGCTGGGCCGACTTCTGGGATGTCGAGAAGTTCCCCGGCCGCCGCGCCCTTTCCGGCAGCCAGGCGACGGAGACGCTGAGCGTCGCCGCCCTTGCCAAGGGCACGCCGATCGACAAGGTCTACCCGGTCGACATCGACGGCGCGCTGCAATCCGTCGACAAGGTCAAGGGCCACATCGATGCCTGGTGGACTTCCGGCGCGCAGGCCATGCAGCTAGTCAAGGACGGCGAGGTCGATATGGCGAGCATCTGGAACGGCCGCGCCGGCACCCTGAAGAAGGAAGGCGCGCCCGTGAGCTTCTCCTTCGACCAGGGTGTGCTGACCGCCGACTGCATGGTCATCCCGAAGGGTTCGAAGAACAAGGACATCGCCATGAAGGCGCTAGCCAAATTCGTCAGCCCCGATCTCCAGGCCAATCTGCCGCTCTATGTCGACAACGGCCCGGCCAACGAGAAGGCTTTCGAGACTGGCAAGATCCCGCAGGAGCGCATCAAGGACATCAACTCCTCGCCGGAAAACGTCAAGAAGCAGGTGCTGCAGGATCCAGAGTTCTGGCGCGACAACCTCGTCGAAGCGACCGAGAAGTTCAACAACCTGATCCAGCAATAACGTCTGCGCCGGAGCGGCGCGCCTAAGTGTCGCTCCGCTTCCGACAATGATCCGGAGTTGAAGGAGATGCTCTTGTCTCTCGCGCCGTCCGCGCTTCCCATCGGCATCCACGGCATCGACAAGCGCTTCGGCGCCGTCTCCATCCTCAGCGATCTCAGCCTCGATGTCGCCGCGGGAGAGTTCCTGACGCTGCTCGGTCCGTCCGGCTCGGGAAAGACGACGCTGCTGATGATCCTGGCGGGTTTCGTGCGGGCCAATGCCGGCAGCATCAAGGTCGGCGGCGAAGAGATCATCACCATGCCACCGCACAAGCGCAACATCGGCATGGTGTTCCAGAACTATGCGCTGTTCCCGCATATGAACGTCTTCAACAACATCGCCTTCCCGCTGAAGCAGCGACGCGTGTCGGCGGCGGAAACGGCCGAGCGAGTGGAAAGGGCGCTGGACCTGGTGCAACTGAAAGGCCTCGGCGAGCGCCGGGTCGACCAGCTTTCCGGCGGCCAGCGCCAGCGCGTGGCGCTGGCCCGCGCCATCGTCTTCGAGCCGCGCATCGTGCTGATGGACGAGCCGCTGTCGGCGCTCGACAAAGGCTTGCGCGAGCACATGCAGATCGAATTGCGCAACCTGCATCGGCGGCTCGGCATGACGACCGTCTACGTCACCCATGACCAGCGCGAGGCGATCACCATGTCGGACCGCATCGCGGTCATGAATGCCGGCCGCATCGAGCAGATCGACCAGCCCGAAGCTCTCTATGCCAGGCCGAGGACGAAGTTCGTCACCGGCTTCATTGGCGAATCCAACTTCATTCCGGTCGAATGCCGCAACGGCAGCGTCTGGTATGAGGACAGAAAATTGCACATGAACGATTCGGCGCCGCCCGCCGGCCGGTACCTGATGGTGGTGCGGCCGGAGAAATTGCGGCTGGTCCCCGACGCCCAACAGGCAGGCGTCCTCAACATGCTGCCGGCAACCGTCGGCGATGTCATCTATCAGGGCGACAGCTTCATCTGCTACGCGACGCTCCGTGACGGGCGGCAGGTGACGCTGCGCGACTATTGCCGCTCCGACGTGCTGGCGAAGCTGCCGGCGCCGGGCGAGCCGATCACGCTCGGCATCGATGCGCAGGATGTCGTGCTGGTGGCGGATCAATGAGCGTCGGATCCGCCAGCCTCGATCATGCCGGCAGGCCGGACGGCGTGCTGAACGCCGATGCGCTGCGCGCCGATGCCAGGCGGCAGGCGCTGGGGCTGCTGGCGCTGCTGTCGCCCGGGCTGTTCCTGGTCTTTTCCATCATCATCGTGCCGATCGGCTGGCTGTTCTGGCTCTCGCTCTTCGACGAGACCGGTCAGCTCAGCCTCGCCAACTACGCGCGCTTCTTCGAGCAGGCGTCCTATATCAAGACCTTCGCCACCACCTTCAAAGTCGCCTTTGTCGTCACCGGCGCCTGCGTGCTGTTCGGCTATCCGCTGGCCTATATGCTCTCGCAGCTGCCGCGACGCGCGGCCTCGATCTGCCTGATCTTCGTCATCCTGCCGTTCTGGACCTCGGTGCTGGTGCGCACCTATGCCTGGCTGGTCATCCTGCAGCGCAAGGGCCTGATCAACAATTGGCTGATCGACCTCGGCGTCATCGGCCAGCCGCTGCCGCTCGCCAACAATTTCGCCGGCGTCGTCATCGGCATGACCCACATCATGCTGCCGTTCCTGGTGCTGCCGCTCTACGCTTCGATGAAGACGATCGACGTCGACTGCCTGCGCGCCGGCATGAATCTCGGCGCCAGCCCGGCCGCCACCTTCCGGCAGATCTTCTTCCCGCTGTCGCTGCCCGGCCTTGCCTCGGGCGTGGTCATCGTCTTCGTCCTTTGTCTCGGCTTCTTCGTCACGCCGGCGCTGATGGGCGGCGGCAAGGTCATCATGTGGGCCATGCGCATGGAGCAGGCCACCAGCCTCTATTCCAACTGGGGCGCGGGCGCCGCGCTCGGCGTCGTGCTGCTTGCCGTCACGCTGGCGCTTCTCGGCCTGTTCCAGTGGCTGCTTGGCGCGCGCGCCACCGGCGTATGGAGCCGGCGATGAGCACGGAAAACAGCCTGCCCATCTCGCATCGGCAACGCCTCTGGCTTTATCTGCTGGGCGGCCTTGTCATGCTGTTTTTGATCGCGCCGTCGGTGATCATCGTCATCATGTCCTTCTCCGGCTCGACGCTGCTGCAGTTCCCGCCCGAGCAATGGTCGCTGCGCTGGTACCAAAGCTATTTCGGCTCCGTCGAATGGCGCGACGCCACCATCGTCTCGGTCAAGGTGGCGGTGATGACGGCGATCGTGGCGACGCCGCTCGGCACCGCTGCCGCCTACGCCATAAACGCCGGCACGCTGCGGCTGACTGGCGCTATCAACGCGCTGCTCACGGCCTCGCTGATCATCCCGGTCATCCTGATCGGCATCGGCACCTTCTTCCTCTATGCCCGCATCGGCCTCAACAACACGCTGACCGGGCTCGTCATCGCCCACACGGTACAGGCGCTGCCGCTGGTCGTGCTCACCGTTCTGTCGGGGCTGCGCTCCTACGACATGAACCAGGAAATGGTGGCGCGTAGCCTCGGCGCCGGGCGCTTCGCCGCCTTCTTCCAGGTGACCATGCCGCAGCTACGCTTTTCGATCGTGTCGGGCGCGCTGTTCGCCTTCATCACCTCCTTCGACGAGGTGGTGGTCTCGCTCTTCATCTCGGGCGGCGAGACCACGACGCTGACGCGCCGCATGTTCAACGCGCTGCGCGATCAGATCGATCCGACGATTGCCGCCATTTCGACTTGCCTGATCGTGCTATCGATCGTCTTGTTGTCCGCCGCCCAGCTTTTGGGCCGCGGACGTTGAAGTTGAGGGATAATCAGAACCGCATGCGTGATTTCCAGTACCCAGGCCGCTCGCCGGTCCGCGCCACCGAAGCGATGGCCGCGACCTCGCATCCACTGTCGACGCTGACCGCGATCGACATGCTGCGCTCCGGCGGCAATGCCATGGACGCGGCCGTCTGCGCCGCCGCCGTCCAGGCGGTGGTCGAGCCGCAATCGACCGGCATCGGCGGCGACTGTTTTGTCCTCTATTGCCCGAAGGGTGATGGTGATGTGATCGCCTTCAATGGTTCCGGCCGCGCACCCAAGGCAGCGACGGTCGACTGGTACCTGGAGCACGGCTTCAGCGAACTGCCGAAGCAGGGCGCGCACGCTGTCACCGTTCCCGGCGCCGTCGATGCTTGGTGCCGGCTGCTGGAAGACCATGGCCGCAAGGGGATCGCCGACGCGCTCGCTCCCGCTATCCATTACGCCGAGAACGGCTACGTCGTGCATGACCGCGTCGCTTTCGACTGGGCTGATCCGGAAACCGATCTGTCGGCCGACGAGGTGGCGGCGCGAATCTTCCTGCCGGGCGGTCAACCGCCCAAGGCCGGCGATATCCATCGCCAGCCGGAACTAGCGGAGACGCTGCGCATCATCGCCGAAAAAGGCCGCGCCGGTTTCTACGAAGGCGAAGTCGCGGAGGATCTTGTCAGCCGGCTTCGTGTACTTGGCGGGCTGCATACGCTGGACGATTTCGCTGCCACCAAAGGCGACTACAAGACTGCGATCGGCACCTCCTATCGCGGCTATGACATTCATCAGATGCCGCCGAACAATCAGGGCCTGACCGCGCTGTTGATGCTGAACGTGCTGTCAGGCTTCGACCTCGGCGCGCTCGACCCGAACGGCGCGGAAAGACAGCATCTGGAGATCGAGGCGGGGCGGTTGGCATACCGCGATCGCGACAACCTGATCGCTGACCAGGACCATGTCGCGGTGCCCGTGAAGACGCTTCTCTCCGCCGCCTATGCCGACCGGCTGCGCGCCGCGATCGACTCGCAGCACGCCATGACCGAATTGCCGCGCCTGGAACTGTCGGGCAGCGATACGGTCTACATCAGCGTCGTCGACCGCGACTTGAACGCGGTGAGCTTCATCAACTCGACCTACTATTCCTTCGGCAGCGGCGTCGTCGGTCCGAAGACCGGGGTCGTGCTGCAGAACCGAGGCTCGAGTTTCCGGCTCGATCCGAAACACCCCAACGCAATAGCACCCGGCAAGCGGCCGATGCACACCATCATGCCCGGCATGATGACCAGGAACGGCCGCGCGGTGATGCCGTTCGGCGTCATGGGCGGCGGCTATCAGCCCTTCGGCCATGTGCATCTTTTGACCAACATGATTGACTTCGGCATGGACCCGCAGCAGGCGCTGGATGCGCCGCGCGTCTTCTACAACCTCGATGTCGTGGAGGCCGAGCGCAGCGTGCGCGCCGATGCCGTCGAGGGCCTGCGTCGCCGTGGCCATCGCGTTGTCGAGCCCGACCATCCGCTTGGCGGCGGGCAGGCCGTGCTGATCGATTGGGAAAAAGGCACGCTGACCGGCGCCTCCGATCCACGCAAGGATGGCTTGGCGCTCGGATATTGAGCAGCCCTTTGCTGGACATCGGCCGATCGTTCGAAACATAGTCTGGATTCATGACAAACAGCGAAAACTCCATCGACCTTGCCCATCGTCTTGCCCCCGGCGCCGAAGACGCGCCGGCCATTGCGGCGCCCGAGCGGGCAGCTCTCTCGCATGGCGGGCTCCGCCGGCTGATCCACGAAACTGTCGCCCGGCTCAATGCGCTCGGCATCGGCCGTGGCGACCGCGTCGCCATCGTGCTGCCGAACGGCCCGGAGATGGCGACGGCTTTCATCGCGGTGGCAGCGGCCGCTTCCACCGCGCCGCTCAACCCGGCTTATCGTGCCGACGAGCTCGATTTCTATCTGAGCGATATCGGCGTCAAAGCGATCCTCGTCGGAAGAGACGAGCAGGGACCATCGGTGGAAGTTGCCGAACGCCTCGGTATCCCCGTGCTGCGCCTGATCGCACCGGACGGTGCGCCGGCCGGCGTCTTCACGATCGAGGGCGACACGGTCGGCCCGCCTGTCCCATCTGGATTGGCCGAAGACGGCGACACCGCGCTGCTGCTGCATACTTCCGGCACGACCTCGCGTCCCAAGCTGGTGCCGCTCAGCCATGCCAACCTCGCCGCTTCTGCGGCGCATATCGGCGCAACGCTGGACCTCACTCCGGGCGACCGCTGCCTGAACATCATGCCGCTGTTCCACATCCACGGGTTGATCGCGGCGGTGCTCTCCTCGCTCGCCGCCGGCGGCAGCGTCTTCTGCACGCCGGGCTTCAATGCGCTGCGCTTCTTCCAGTGGCTGAGCGAGGCGAAGCCGAGCTGGTACACGGCGGTGCCCACCATGCATCAGGCGATCCTGCCGCGCGCCGCGCGCAATCCCGAGCAGCTCGCCGAAGCAAATCTGCGCTTCATCCGCTCGTCCTCGGCCTCCCTGCCGGCGCAGGTGATGGCCGAGCTGGAGGCGACCTTCGGCTGTCCGGTGATCGAGTCCTACGGCATGACGGAGGCTGCGCATCAGATGGCTTCGAACCGTTTGCCGCCTGGACAGCGCAAGCCAGGCAGCGTCGGCGCTGCGGCCGGACCGGAAGTCGCCGTCATGGCGCCGGACGGGCGGTTGCTGAAACCGGGCGAGATCGGCGAAATCGTCATTCGCGGCCCGAACGTCACCGCCGGCTACGAAAAGAATCCGGACGCCAATGCCAGCGCTTTCGCTCATGGCTGGTTCCACACCGGTGACCAGGGCGTGCTTGACGAGGACAGCTACCTGCGTGTCACCGGCCGGCTGAAGGAGATCATCAATCGCGGCGGCGAAAAAATCTCGCCGCTCGAGGTCGATGGTGTGCTGATGGACCATCCGGCCGTGGCGCAGGTTGTCACCTTCGCCATGCCGCATGACAAGCTCGGCGAGGAGGTCGCCGCTGCGGTCGTGCTGCGCGAAGGCCAGAGCACCAGCGAGGCCGACATCCGCGGCTTTGCCGCCACCCGGCTTGCCGATTTCAAGGTGCCGCGCAAGGTGTTGATCCTGGACGAGATCCCCAAGGGCGCGACCGGCAAATTGCAGCGCATCGGCCTCGCGGCGAAGCTCGGTCTCGGCTGATGCGCATTTCAATATTTGGCGCCGGCGCGATCGGCGGCTATCTCGCCGCCAAGCTGGCGATCGCTGGCTCGGTCGACCTCTCGATCGTGGCGCGCGGCGCGCATCTGGAGGCCATCAAGGCCGGCGGCCTGCGCCTGATCGAGGACGGCAAGGAAACGGTAGCATCGGTGCGCGCCGCTGCGCGAGCCGAAGAGCTCGGCGTTCAGGACTATGTCGTGCTGGCCCTGAAGGCGCATTCGCTGGCGCCGGCGCTCGGCGAAATCGCACCGCTGCTGGGCGAGGGGACCGCCGTCGTCACCATGCAGAACGGCGTGCCCTGGTGGTATTTCTACAAAATTGGCGGCGCACTGGAAGGCACCCGCATCCAAGCCGTCGATCCCGGCGGCACGATCTGGCAACGCATCGGGCCCGAGCGCGTCGTCGGCTCCGTCGTCTATCCAGCCGTCGAGGTCGACGCGCCTGGCCTGATCCGCCATGTCGAGGGCACGCGGTTTTCGCTCGGCGAACCTTCCGGCGAAAAGAGCGAGCGTGTCGCAGCACTCGCGCGGGAACTGGTCAAGGCCGGACTGCAGGCGCCTGTCCGCGAGGACATACGCTCGGAAATCTGGGTGAAGCTCTGGGGCAATCTCTCTTTCAACCCGATCTCGGCGCTGACCGGCAGCACGCTTGCGGCAATCGTCGCCGATGACGGCACGCGGGCCGTCGTCCGTTCCATGATGCTTGAGGCACAGGCGATCGGCGAGAGGCTCGGCGTGCGCTTCCCCATCGCCGTCGATAGGCGCATCAAGGGCGCCGGCGATGTCGGCGAGCACAAGACCTCGATGCTGCAGGATCTCGAACGCGGCCGCCCGATGGAGATCGACGCGCTGGTGGGCGCCGTGCAGGAGCTCGGCCGCCTCACCGGCCAGCCGACGCCGATCATCGACAGCGTGCTGGCGCTGGTGCGGCGGCTTGCCATCGAACGCGGCTGTTATTCCGCCTTGTAGGTTGTTCTTGTTTTGTTCTAGTCTGATCTTTTGGAAGAACATCCGAAAAAGGGATCAGCCATGAACGAACAGCCGTGGTTCGGAATCGGCAGGAACGGTCAGGCCCTTTTTCCGATGGGATGAGCCCAACCTGGATCGGAACGACCGGCTGTTCTTTGCCATTCTTGTCGAAAGTGCGATTGCAGATGCGTTGGCGTCGCGCGCCATTGCCTGGCAGCGAGAGCTGGGGCTTGGTGGAAAGCTGGTTCGGGCCAGGCATCTGCATATTTCGCTCCTCATGCTCGGCGATCACGATGGATTGCCAAAACCCCTGGTCGACGCCGCCTGCCGCGCGGGCTCTCTTGTCCGAGCCCAAGCCTTCGATGTCACATTCGACCGTCTGTCGGCCTTTGGTGGTGGCGCGTTGGTTTTGCGCGGTAATAACGGCATCCCGCCGCTGCAAGCCTTTTGGCGGGCGCTCGCTTCGGTGCTTTCCGACAGCCCGTTGAAGCCTTACGTGCCGAATTCGATCGAGCCGCATGTCACGTTGCTGCGCGACAAGGCAAGCGTTGCGAAAGTTGATGAGCGGTCGATCGAGCCCATCGGCTGGACGGTACGCGAGTTCGTGTTGATGCACAGTTTCCTGCGGAAGGATCGGTATCAGGTCTGCGGGCGCTGGCAATTGGGCGGCAAGGACGATGCGCTGGCCGCTATGTGAATGTCTGTTCGCCAACAGGTCGATCGCTCATGCTGACACGAATTGTCACCTGTCAAGCAGGTCAACGGTGGCAGGCCAGCAGGCGGCGCCCTACCTGAATCCGTCCAAACAAGGAGGAACACATGACCACTGCGGATATTGCCAAGGATTTCACCGAGCTCCTCAAGCAGGGCGACAGCGAGAGCGCTGCCGCGAAGTACAATGCCGACGACATCGTCAGCTACGAAGCGATGGAAGGGCCGATGGCCGTCTGCAACGGCAAGGAAGCCGTCAAGCAGAAGGGTGAATGGTGGGAAGCGAACCATGAGGTTCACGGCGGCTCGGTCGAAGGCCCCTATGTCAACGGCGACCAGTTCGCGTTGCGCTTCACATTCGACGTAACGCCCAAGTCTACCGGCAAGCGTGCCTCCATGGACGAGGTTGGCGTCTATACGGTCAGGAACGGCAAGATCAGCGAAGAGCGCTTCTATTATTGAGGCCCGGCCGGCTTCAAGAACTCGCTCGCTTCGCAGCATGATTTGAAAATCAGGTATGGCGGCCAGGATGATGCCATGGCCGCCACGCCGGCTTCTCAAATCGTCTTCACATACTCCCCAAGCTGGTCGGCCACCGTGCCCCAGCCGTCGAAGAAACCCATCTCCTCATGGTTGTTGCGCGTCGCCTCGTCGCGGTGGATAGCGGTGGCGGTGTAGCGCGTGCCCTTGCCCTCGGACGTCAAGGCGATAACCGCGGTGATGAACGGTTCGCCGGACGGCCGGTAGCCCGGCAGCAGCGCGTCCGTCCACACCAGCCGCTCATGCGGCACGATCTCCAGATAGCAGCAGCGGCGGTCGCTGACCTCTTTTCCGTCGGGCGACTGCATGCGCGTCCGGAACAGGCCGCCGGGCCTGAGATCGATCTCGCAGTCGGTGATGATCCATGGCTTCGGTGTGAACCATTGCTTGACATGCTCCGGCTTCGTCCAGGCACGCCACAGCAATTCGCGCGGCGCATCCAGGAAGCGCTCCAGCGTCAGGTCCAGCTTCGGATTGGGCTTGAACGGATAGCTCACTTTTCTGTCTCCTTGAGGCTCATCACATAGGCGTCGAACCGGTCGAGACGGCGCTCCCACAGCGCCCGCTGTTCGACGAGCCAGTCTTCGGCAAGCTTCAGCGGCTCGGGCGCGAGCCTGTAGGTCCTGACGCGGCCGGCCTTTTCCGACTGCACCAGCCCGCAGCCCTCCAGCACCTTGAGGTGCTCGACGAAGGAGGGCAGCGCCATCTCGAAGGGCTCGGCCAGTTCGCTGACCGAGGCCGGGCTTCTGTTCAGCAGCTCCACCACACGGCGGCGTGTCGGATCGGCGAGCGCGCGAAAGATGCCATCGATCGGCGGCGCGCTCTGGCTGGTAGTCTCAAGGCTGATCATTGGCCATTGGCTCCTTGCGGCTTCGGATAATACTTAGGAAAAAACCTTAGTATTGGCAAGAGCCAAAATCCGGACCGCTGAAACACGCTGGCAAAGCGGGCAGGGCGGGCCTACGTTCGCGTCAGATTCGCAATCTCATGTCCGAGGTCTGTCTTGACGATTACCATGTACGGCATCACCACCTGCGACACGATCAAGAAGGCGCGCGTATGGCTGGAGAGCCACGGCGTGCCGTATCGTTTTCATGACTACCGGGCCGAAGGGATCGAGGCGGAAAGGCTGAAAGACTGGGTCGGCAAGATTGGCTGGGAAAAGCTGCTCAACAAGGGAAGCACCACGTTCCGCGAGCTGCCGGAGAAGGACAAGGAAGCACTCAACGAGAAGAAGGCCAAGGCGCTGATGCTTGCCAAGCCGACCATGATCAAGCGCCCCGTGCTTGAGGTCGGTGACCGTATCCTGGTTGGGTTTAAGGCGGACGTTTACGAGGAGGCGGTGAAGTAGGGTAGCGGGACAGCGAAGCTGCCAATCTCCCCCGTGCGGGAGAGATGGCCGGCAGGCCAGAGGGGGGTGTGAAGGAACGCGACGTTGGTCGAACCTGTTCCAACGCGAGCCTGCATCAGCGTGCTGCAGCAACTGGTTGAGAGGTCGGAGGGACAGCACTCCCCTCTGCCCCGCCGGGCATCTCCTCCGGCAGAGGGGGGAGATCGGGCGTCACGTCGGCCTTCGCAAATCGCGAGCGTTGCGCGAGCCCTTCACGCCCGCCGTAAATACCCCATCAGCGCCACCGCATTGTTGTGCGCCTCGTCATGCGCGCCGTAGAGCAGCGTCACCTTGCCCTCGCGCAACAGGTCATGCAGCTCCGCCACCGCCTTCTCGTTGCGGTCGAGCTCGGCGTGGTACCGCTTCTGAAATTCCGCCCAGCGGTCCGGCTCATGCCCGAACCATTTGCGCAGTTCGTCGCTCGGCGCGATGTCCTTTAGCCACAGCGTCAGCGCGGCGTCTTTCTTGCTGACCCCGCGCGGCCAGATGCGGTCGACCAGCACCCGCTGTCCGTCGGCCTTCGCCGGCGCCTCGTAGACGCGCTTCACCGCGATGTCGAAGGCCATCGCACCTCCGCTGAACCCGTCAGGCCCACTCGCCCTTGCGCATCACCGGCACGCGGCTTCCGTCCTTGCCGAGGCCGTCGATGTCGATCTTGTCCGAGCCGATCATCCAGTCGATGTGAATGAAACTCTTGTTGCCGCCGCGCTCGGCGATCTCGTCCTGGCTGAGCGAAGCGCCGTTGACGAAGCACTTCGAATAGCACTGTCCGAGCGCGATATGGCAGGCGGCGTTCTCGTCGAACAGCGTGTTGAAGAACAAAAGCCCACTCTTCGAGATCGGCGAGGAATGCGGCACCAGCGCCACTTCGCCGAGACGGCGCGCGCCCTCATCGGTGTCGAGCACCTTTTTCAACACGTCCTCGCCCTTCGAGGCCTTGGCCTCGACGATCCGCCCGCCTTCGAAGCGCACCGAGATATCGTCGATCAGCGTGCCCTGGTAGGAGAGCGGCTTGGTCGAGGAGACGTGGCCTTCGACCCGCCTTGCATGCGGTGTGGTGAAGACCTCCTCGGTCGGGATGTTCGGATTGCAGGTGATGCCGTTCTTCGCCGTCGAAGCGCCGCCCATCCATTCATGGCCCTCCGCCAGTCCGACGGTCAGGTCGGTTCCCGGTCCGCTGAAATGCAGCGCGTGGAAATTGTGCTCGTTCAGCCATTTCGTTCGCTCGGCCAGGGCCGCGTTATGCGCCTTCCAATTGCCGATCGGATCCTCGACGTCGACGCGCGAAGCCGAGAAGATGGCGTCGGCGAGCTTGACCACGGCGACGTCGTCCGGCTCGCCCGGAAACACTTGGCGAGCCCAGGCGAGATCGGGATAGGCGACGATGTTCCAGTTGATGTCGAAGCCGGTGATCTTTTCCAGTGCCGGCTGGTAGGCGATCGAGTTCGCCTTGTTGGCGCGCGCCACTTTGGCCGGGTCCTGCGCCGATAAGAGCGACGGATCCTCGCCGCGCACCGCGAGCCGCGCCGCATTGTTGGCGAAGGCTTTCGCCATGCCTTCATAGAGCCAGCCGGCGGCGCGGTCGAAGCCGGCATCAGTGCCGTAGCGGAAGCGCGCCAGCGTGATCTCGTCGTCGTTGAAGATCGGCGTCACCAGCCCGGCGCCGGCTTTGTAGGCATGCTCGACGATGCGCCTGGTCAGCGGCAGCGCCGCGATCGACGAGGTCAGCACAAGATCCTGTCCAGGCTGCAGCTGCAGCCCGACCTTGACCGCGACTTCGGCCAGCCTGTCGAGCTTCACCGGGTCGATCGTTGCTGAGACGCCGCGCGAATGTGTGGTCATGATCCTGCCTGCCATTGTGTTGGGGTCTGGTCCTTACATAGACCGGCACCGTTGGCCTTTCCACCGCGATCGACTGGGGCCTGTTCAGGCGGCGCTGTCCAGCGCCCTGAATTGCGCCATCGTCGCCGCGATCTCCTCGCGGATCCAGGCCTTGAAGTCGCGCACCTTGCGGCTCTCGCTCTTGGTGGCCGACGTCACCATCCAGTAGCCGAGCCCGCTCTCGGCGCGCACGCCGAAAGGCGCGACAAGGCGGCCATCGGCGAGCGCATCGGCCGTCAGCAACTGCCAGGCGAGCATCACGCCATGGCCGGCGATCGCCGATTCCAGGCAAAGCATCGGGTCGGTGAAGCGCGCACCTTTCAGGAATGTGACCGGCTCCACCCCTGCCGCCTCGAACCAGCTTTCCCAACTGATCATCGCCCGCTCGTCGGTGATGGCGCAGGTCTGGGCCAGGTCCGCGATCGACTTGAGCTTGGCCGCGATCGAGGGCGCGCAGACCGGAAATACCTCCTGCGCCAGCAGCAGTTCCGCCCGGCCGCCAGGCCATTTGCCGTCGCCAAGCCGGATGGCGATGTCGATGTCGGAATGATCGAGGTCGGCGATCCGAGCGGAAGCGTCGATGCGCAGCAGGACGTTGGGGTGGCGGGCGAAATGCCGCGACAGCCTTGGCAGCAGCCATTTCGAGGCGAAGGCTGGCGCCACCGACACCACCAGCGTGCACTCGCTCGCTTCGCCGGCCAGCGCCACCGCTTGGATGAGCTCGCGAAAGCCGGCGCTTAGCCGGGCTGTGAAGACGGTGCCGAATTCCGTCGGCACCAGTCCTGCAGGCGTCCGTTCGAACAGCGCCTGGTCAAGCTGCTTTTCGGTGCGCTTGATCTGCTGGCTGACCGCGCTGACCGAGACATTGAGCTCGGCGGCCGCAGCCGCAAGCGAGCCTAGTCGGGCGACGGTCTCCACTGCGCGCAGGCCGTTCAAATGGACGCGGTTCAGCATTGCCATTCAGTTTTTCTAAACTGGTAGGGCCGAAATCTCAATTGAAACCTGGCGAGGAAAGTCGGATTTTGGCTAGTGCAGGTCAGACCTTGGAGGCAATCCAATGAAGATTTTATCTTTGCTGAGGGGGCTTTCCGGCACCGCGCCGATAAAGGACCGGTATGATGACGGCGAGATCGCCCGCTGGGTCGTCGACCCGTTGTCGCATCCGGTGCTCGACACCATGTCGGAACGCGAGCTCGGCGACATGCCGTTCCGGCTGACCGCCGGCCGCACGGCCTACGAGACGGCAGGAGCGGGGTGCCGCTAAACTATTAGCCTCTTCAGTGCAGCGAGGCCCACCTTCTCCCCGTGGAGGAGAAGAGGTTGGCGCTGGCGTCGACAGTCTCCTCTCTCCCCGGGAGAGGTCAGCCGAGCGAAGCGGAGGCTGGGTGAGGGGGCGTCGCGACCCGGCGGCCCAAGCCTGGCTGGCCCAAGGCAAGCGCATTGTTTCGCCTGCGCACACACCTATGTTGCGCTGCAATGAACGTCCCTTCGCCATCCCCTTTGCGTTTAGCATTTGCCGGCATGGCAGCTCTTGCCGTCGCCATGGGCATCGGCCGCTTCGTCTACACGCCGATCCTGCCCGGCATGATGAAGGACCTGCATCTGACGCCGGCCGATGCCGGCTGGATCGCCTCCGCCAACTATCTCGGCTATCTCATCGGCGCGCTTGCCGCTGCCGGCGGCTGGGCGCATGGCCGCGAGCGCCTGCTGATGTTCGTGAGCTTCGCCGCCAGCGCCGCGCTCGCCGGGCTGATGGGGCTGAACGAGACGATGGCGGCTTTTCTCGTTATCCGCTTTCTCGCTGGCCTCGCCAGCGCCTTTGTCATGGTGTTCATGTCGTCGATCGTCTTCAGCCATCTCGCCGAAGCAGGCCGGGGCGACCTGCAGGCGCTGCATTTCGGCGGCGTTGGCTTGGGCATCGCGGCATCCTCTGCGCTGTTGGCCATCCTCGTCACCGCTCATTCCGGCTGGGCGGCCGGTTGGCTATGGTCGGGAGCGATTTCCGTGGCTGGGCTGCTTCTGGTCGCGTCCCTCGCGGGCTCCGCCACGCCCGCCAACGGCGTCGATGGCCCTGAGCCGGCGTTGCCGAAGGACAGATCGCTGACGAAGATGATCCTTGCCTACGGGCTGTTCGGCTTCGGCTATGTGGTGACGGCCACTTTCCTTGTCGCCATCGTTCGCCAAGGCGGCGGCGGACGCGTCTTCGAGGCCGCTGTCTGGATGGTCACCGGCCTCGCCGGTTTCCCATCCATATGGCTATGGCAGAGGTTTTCCGTCCGGGTCGGACTTTATGCCGCTTACGCCGTCAGCTGCCTGGTCGAGGTGGTCGGCGTCACAGCCAGCGTCGTCGTCAAAGGATTCACCGGGCCGCTGCTCGCCGGCGTGCTGCTCGGCGGCACCTTCATCGCCATCACCGCGCTCGGGCTGCAGGCGGGAAGGCAGCTTGCGCCGCGGGCGCCGCGCCGCATCTTCGCGGTCATGACCGCCGCCTTCGGCCTCGGCCAGATCGTCGGTCCGGTTGCCGCCGGCCTGCTCGCGCAGGCGTCGGGCAACTACGTGCTTGCCTCGGCCATGGCGGCTGCCGCTCTGCTGGTTTCCGGCGTCATTGCCTGGACGGCGGCGCCAAAATCGCCATGATTATGGTCTTGCTCGGTGCCAGGCATCGGGCAGGGCATTTTCTTTCCCACTAATGTGTGAACTTATGCCCGCCGAACAGCAACGCCGCTGATTTGCGGTCAGACCGAGGAAACCCGCCACAGTGTTCGTATCCTTCTTCCCGCAGCCGAAGCTTTTCTTCACCTCGGCGGCCGTCTGGAGCCTTGCCGGGATCCTGTTCTGGTTTTTCGGCGGCGAGCAGTTGGGCACCGTTTTCGGCCTACCGCCTGCGGCGGCGGGTGTGCCGCCCATCATCGGCATCGCGGTACTATGGTCGAAGCCGTTTCTCTGGTTCTACATCTACTTCGCGGCCTGCGTGCTGATCTTCTATGCGTTCTGGAGCTGGTATGCCCCGCATCCGTGGCAGAACTGGTCGATCCTGATGACCGCTCTCGTCCTGTTCTTCATCTATTTCAACGTGCAGGTCTCCGTCGCCGTCAACAACTGGTACGGCCCTTTCTTCGACTATGTGCAGGGGCTGATGTCGGGAACGACTGCGTCGACGGACATCGAATTCTACAAGGGGTTGGCTGACTTCTCCTGGCTGGCGCTGATCGGCATGAATGTGCAGGTGGTCAACGCCTTCATCGTCAGCCACTGGATTTTCCGCTGGCGCACCGCGATGAACGACTACTTCATGGCGAACTGGGGCCGGCTGCGCCACATCGAGGGCGCCTCGCAGCGCATCCAGGAAGACACGATGCGCTTCTCGCAGATCATGGAGGACTTGGGGTCGAGCTTCGTCCAGTCGATCATGACGCTCATCGCCTTCCTGCCGGTGATGATCCAGCTCCAGGCGCACATCACCGAACTGCCGATCATCGGCTCGGTCCCGCAGCCCCTGGTGATTGCGGCGTTGGGCTGGTGCGTGTTCGGCACCGCCTCGGTGATGCTCGCCGGTTTCAAGCTGCCGGGCCTGCAGTTCCGCAATCAGCGCGTCGAGGCGGCCTATCGCAAGGAGCTCGTCTACGGCGAGGACCATCCCGACCGGGCGCAGCCGGCGACGACGACGGAGTTGTTCGCCAATGTGCGCCGCAACTACTTCAGGCTCTATTTCCACTACATCTATTTTAATGTCGTCCGGTACACCTACCTGCAGGCCGACAACATCTTCTCGCTGCTGATCCTCGGACCCTCGCTGGTCGCCCACAAGATCACTTTCGGCGCCCTGAACCAGATTTCGAATGCCTTCGGCAAGGTGACGAATTCACTGCAGTTCCTGCTGAATTCCTGGTCGACCATTGTCGAGCTACAGTCGGTACACAAGCGCCTGCGCGCCTTCGAGGCGACGCTGGAAGGCGAGCCGCTGCCGGACATCGACCAGCGTTATCTCGCCAAGCACGGCGCGGAGGATGCGGCCTGAACCAGACCAGACGGCGGGCGGCTAGCCGCCCACGACTGCCTGCCTTTGATCGGAACGCTGCCGCTCGACATAGTCGCGGTAGCTGATGCATTCCACATCGGCTTTCACGCAGACCTCGTCCGCAAAGCGCTCGAGCGCGTTCCAGTAGGTGCCGCCGTTCATCTGCGTGAAGTGGAAGCCGAGCTCCAGCGGAAGGCGCTTGCCGTTGTATTGCGCGTCGAAGGCGGCGCGGAACGCATGATAGGCGCGGTCGGCGAATTCGGACGCCTTGGCTGGCTCCTCGAAACCGCCCGAATGGCGGACATAAAGATTATAATCCATGGCGACCACCGGCTTTGATTTCGGCCCTTCCGGAATCAGCGGCAATGCAAAATGCGTGACGCCGTTCCTCGTCGGCGGCAGGGCAGGACCGTTCGAGACACCGCTCGCGTCGTACTGGAAGCCGGCCTCGGGCAGCGCTTCGTAAAGCGCCTTGTCGGTCGACAGGTACGGCGCGCGAAAACCGGTCACGGCGTGATGGGCGAATTCACGCCAGCCGGGCGGCTCGGGTGAAATGGCGTTGATGGTGTAGGCATTCTCGAGGATGCGCCGGAATGCGCCGAACTCGGCCAGCCAGTCGGCCTTGCTCCAGTCCTTGCCGTCGAAATGGCCGCAGGCATGGCTGCCGATATCGTGGCCTTCGGCGACCGCGAGCCGGATCTGTTCCAGCCGATCGGCGACCTCCTGCTTCGAGGCGGCAAAGCCGATATTCGATTTGCCGGCGCCCCCGCCGGGCGCGATGTACTCTGCGCGCGTATCCGGCGACAGCAGGAAGACGCAGGACAAAAAATAGGTGAAATGCGCGCCGGTGCGCTTTGCCAGCGCGCGGCTGCGTTCCCATTGCGAGATCTCGCGCGCGCTGTCGAAGGAGATGAGCACGATCTGCTTCGGCTTCGCAGGTATGGGCTCTGCCGGTTTGGGCGGATCGGCGAAAGCCCCGGCAACGCAGGTGGCTAGCGAGGCGAGACTGAACGCAAGGACGCGGAACGGATGTGGCACTGGCAGCCTTTCGGGGGCGGTCTTTCAGACTATCGGAAAGCCGGCTATTGCCCAAATGTGGCATCGGTGCGTTCCAGCCCGACTGGACGCCGCTCTGGATTGTCCCGCCGATTTTCCGGCCGGACCCCTTCCATGCCGACAAAATTTCGCTAAAACGCGGGCTCAAGAAGCGCCCCGCCAAGGGGCGATAGTTTGTGACCGCAATGGTTTTTGATTGATGTCGGACGACAGTTTTATCCGCGAAGTCAACGAAGAGATTCGCCGTGACCAGGCGCACGCGCTGTGGGACCGTTTTGGTCCGGCGTTGCTTGGCCTTGCCATCTTGGTGGTGGTCGGCACTGCCGCCGTCGTTGGCTACCGCTATTGGGACGAGACCCGAGCAAACCGCTCGGGCGACGCGTTCTCGCGGGCCCTCAAGCTCGCCAATGACGGCAAGAACGACGAGGCGATCGCGGCTCTCGATCAATTGCAAAAGGACGGCTATGGCGCCTATCCGCTGCTCGCCCGCATGCGCGCGGCGACCGTCAAGGCCGACAAGGGCGACGTCGACGCCGCCGTCAAGGATTTCGACGAGGTCGCCGCCGACAGCGCCATTCCCGCCGGCATCCGTGATATGGCTCGCCTGAGGGCGGCGCTGCTGCTCGTCGACCACGGCTCCTTCGCCGATGTCTCCAGCCGTGTCGAGGCGCTGACCGCCGACACCAATCCGCTGCGCCATTCCGCGCGCGAGGCGCTTGGTCTTGCCGCCTGGAAGGAAGGCAAATCGGCCGACGCGCTCAAACTGTTCGACCAGATCTCTTCGGATGACGGCGCCCCGCGCAACGTGCGCCAGCGGGCGCAGTTGATGTCCGAACTGATCCGCGGGTCGGGCAACGCTTCGTGACCTCGGATGGGCTTCAAAGTCGCCATCATCGGTCGGCCTAACGTCGGCAAATCGACTCTTTTCAATCGGCTGGTGGGAAAGAAGCTGGCGCTTGTCGACGACACGCCGGGCGTGACGCGCGACCGGCGCGTCCATGCCGCCAAGCTCTACGATCTTCATTTCGACGTCATCGACACCGCCGGCTTCGAGGATGCGGCGGCCTCGACGCTGCCCGGCCGCATGCGCCAGCAGACGGAGATCGCGATCCGCGAGGCCGACCTGATCTTCTTCACCGTCGATGCCAAGTCCGGCCTGATGCCCGACGACCGGACCTTCGCCGAGGTGGTGCGCAAATCCGGCAAGCCGGTCGTGCTGGTCGCCAACAAGGCGGAAGCCCGCGGTGCGCAAGGCGGCATGCTGGAGGCTTGGGAGCTCGGTCTCGGCGAGCCGATCCCTGTCTCGGCCGAGCATGGCCAAGGCATGCCCGACCTGCGCGACGCGGTGATCGCGGCGCTCGGCGAGGAGCGCGCCTTCGGCGAGGACGAGGAAGAGCAAAGCGACGAGATTGCCGTCAGCGAGGTGCTGATCGGCGAGGACATCGCCGATCCCGATGCCGAGCCGGCCTATGACGACACCAAGCCGCTGCGCATCGCCGTCGTCGGCCGTCCCAATGCCGGCAAGTCGACACTGATCAACGCGCTGATCGGCGAGGAGCGGCTGCTCACCGGTCCGGAAGCCGGCATCACCCGCGATTCCATCTCGGTCGACTGGGATTGGCGCGGCCGCCGGATGAAATTGTTCGACACGGCCGGCATGCGGCGCAAGTCGAAGGTCCAGGAGAAGCTCGAAAAACTTTCGGTGCAGGACGGGTTGCGCGCCATCCGCTTCGCCGAGATCGTCATCATCGTGCTCGATGCCACCGTTCCCTTCGAGAAGCAGGATTTGCAGATCGCCGACCTCATCATCCGCGAGGGCCGCGCGCCGGTGATCGCCTTCAACAAATGGGACCTGATCGACAACCCGCAGGAGCTTCTGGCCGAGCTGCGCGAGAAAACCGAGCGGCTTCTCCCCCAGGTGCGCGGCATCCAGGCGGTGACGGTCTCGGCAGAGACCGGACGCGGCCTCGACCGGCTGATGGAATCCGTCATCAAGACGCACAAGGTCTGGAACAGCCGCGTCTCCACCGGCAAGCTCAACCGCTGGCTGGAAGGCATTCTCGCGCATCATCCGCCGCCCGCCGTCGCCGGCCGCCGGCTGAAGATCAAATACGTCACCCAGGCCAAGACCCGCCCGCCGGGCTTCGTCGTCTCCTGCTCGCGCCCGGATGTGATGCCGCAATCCTATGTCCGCTATCTGTCGAACAGCTTGCGCGAGGCCTTCGACATGCCCGGCGTACCGATCCGCATGGCGCTGCGCACCTCGGACAATCCTTTCGCGGGCCGCGCGAAGAAGCGCTGAGGTTATCCTCCATTGCCAGGGCAGAGGGGGGTGGGACGGAACGCGACGCCGGATGCTCCGATCTGCTGCGATGCTTGTCCGAAAAAGCTAAGCGACCTCTCGCAGTCCCTCACCCGTTCGCGTTCCTTCAGGCAGCGCCTCCATCGCCGACTGCAGCAGTATATCGGCCAGCCGTGCCGCCACCGGGTCGAGCTCGGCGTCCTTCTGGTGAAGGTGCAGCGCCATCTTGGGCAGCGCCGGCAGCCCGAGCGCGCCCGGTGCGAGCGCCCTGACATTGGCGGGCAGGCCGATATCGGTGCGGATCGTCAGGCCCAATCCGGCCGCCACCGCCGCCCAGATGCCGCCAAGGCTGGGGCTGGAGAATGCCATGCGCCAGGCGAGGCCGGCGCGGTCGAGCGTCTCCGTCGCCACGGTGCGCAGCAGGCAGGGTGCCTCGAACACCACCAGCGGCAGCGCTTCGCCGTCGCGGGAACCTGCCTCCACCCGTTTCGCCGGACCGATCCAGCGCGCCTGCACGTCGGCGACATGTCGGCTGTAGGGCAACGTCGTGCCGTCATGCCAGGCGAGCGCAATGTCGAGGCTGCCGGACAGGACACGCTCGGCTAGCTCATGGCTGCGCCCGATCCGCGCCTCGATCCGAACTTTTGGATGGGCGCGGGCGAAGCGGCCGAGCACTTCGGGCAGCACGGCTTCGCCGAAATCCTCCTGCAGGCCGAGCCGCACCCAGCCTTCCAGTTCGACGTCCCGGATGGCGGAAGCCGCTTCGTCATTGAGCTCGATCAGGCGCCGCGCATAGCCGAGCATGGTCTCGCCGGCCTCGGTGAGCGCCAGGCCGCGCCCCGCCTTGCGGAAGATCGGCGTCGCCGCCTGCTCTTCCAGTTTCTTGAGCTGAGCGCTGACGGCTGAAGTCGAGCGGCCAAGCCGCTCGGCCGCCTTGGCGAAATTGCCCAGTTCCATGCCGGTGACGAAAGTCCTGAGGACGTCGATGTCGAAGGTGACACGTCGCATAAGATCGTCCTTGTTTTCAGGATTGTTGATCAAAAACTTCCTGATTTTTCGAATGAAATTATGGCGCTACATCCATCCGGTCAAGGCCGTCGGCCGGTCGTCAAGGGATTGGAATCATGTCAGCCATCGTCACCCGCAGCGATTGCGAGCCGTCTGAGCGAAGTATCGCCTCCGCCTCGGCCGGCCGGACCTTCGGCCCCAACCATCGCTGGAAGGTGCTGGGCATCGGCGTCGCCGCCAATGCCGGCTTCTCCGCCACCTTCTCCGGCATCCCCGCGACCGCGGTCGCCATCCGGCAGGGCTATCACCTCGGCAATGCTGAACTCGGCCTGGCGCTCGGTCTGCTCGGCCTCGGCGTGGCGCTCAGCGAACTGCCCTGGGGCGTGCTCACCGATCGCTGGGGCGACCGCCGCGTGCTTCTGACCGGACTTGGCGCGACGGCGGCATGGCTTCTCATCATGGCAATGCTGATCGTGCCGACGAAAACAGCCGTTCCCGGCGTCGCGCTGCTTTCGGCGGGCCTGCTCGTTGCCGGCCTGCTCGGCGGCAGCGTCAACGGCTCCAGCGGCCGTGCCATCATGGGCTGGTTCGGCGAAGGCGAGCGTGGCTTTGCCATGAGCATCAGGCAGACAGCGGTGCCGCTCGGCGGCGGGCTCGGCGCGCTTGTCCTGCCTTCGCTTGCCTTGGCCCAGGGCTTTGCCGCTGTCTTCGGCCTGCTTGCAGCTCTATCCGCCCTCTCAGCCTGTTTCGCCTGGCGCTGGCTGCACGAGCCGCCGACGCAAGCCGGCGCTCACGTCACCGCTGCGACGAACGGTCCGGCGCCGCTGCGCAACATCGAGGTCTGGCGCATATCGACGGCCATCGGCCTGCTCTGCTTCCCGCAGGTGGCGGTGCTCACCTTCGCCTCGGTTTTCCTGCATGACTTCGCCGGCATGGGCACGTGGGTAACCAGCACTAGCCTTGCCGTTGTACAGACGGGCGCCATGGTGATGCGCGTCTGGAGCGGCCGCTTCACCGACCGCCACGGCAACCGCCGTCCTTTCCTGAGGGTCTCCAGCGCGCTCAGCGCACTGGCCTTCATCCTCCTCTGGCTGCTGGCGATCGCGTCAGCCCGCCAGCCGGCGCTGATGCTGTTCCTGCCTGTCATGGTGGTCGTGGCCGGTATCTCGGTCTCGGCCTGGCACGGCGTTGCCTACACCGAACTGGCAACGCTTGCCGGCGCCGGCCATGTCGGCACCGCGCTCAGCCTTGCCAACACCCTTGTCTTCATCGGCTTCTGCCTGGTGCCGATCGCCATTCCCTGGCTCTTGCTTCTGTTCGCATGGCCGGGCGTGTGGCTGGCGGCCGCGATCTGCGCGGCGATCGCCTGGCCGATCTTCCTCCGCGCATCCTGATTCTTGGCCGCCTTTCCGCGGCAGTGGGAAGCCGGTTTGCCTTCAACATGAAAAAACACGATCGATGCCGTTAACCGACCATCAAGGTTAATGCTTCATTTTGGCTCTCCGGGGTCAGTAGCGTTTCTGGAGAGTTCCGTGCATCGACGCGTTATAAAGCGGCTCGTCGCCGCCGCCGTTGCGAATAAACCTTCCTTCCTTCCTCCTTTGGTTCTGGGGCTCGGCTTTTGGGTCGGCTTTCCGTCCGTCGTCGCCTACCAGGACATGGCGAGCCTCGTGTCCGGGCTGGAGTCGCCTCACGCCCGCTGGAACGCCTATGTCGAAAAATCCGTCGCCGGTTCGGTGCATGCCGCCGAGATGCCGTTCGTTGATTCGGCCGCTACGGGCTCGATCTCTGGCTCCGGCGTGAAACTGCCCGGTGTAGGGGCGGTTGCTTTTCGGGGCAAGGGCAATGCCGCCGGCGCAACGCCCGATGAGGACCGCGTCGTGCGCGCCGACAAGAAGGGCCGCCTCGTCCAGGTGTCACCGGTGGCGCCGCCGAAGAATTTCAGCGCCGGCTCGATCTTCGAGCGCACCTCGTCGCTGCTTCGCCCCGCGATGGACAGCGGCCTGAAGCTCACCTTCGCCAAGCCTGGCATCAAGGGCAAGGAAGTCCAGATCGCCCAGGCGTTCCATATCCGCGAGGACAAGAAGCCCGATCCCGGGCTGCCGGCGGCTCTCGTCGCGCTCGTCAACAACGACAAGCCGGATATCCTCGCCACCGCCTATGCCCAGTCGGCGCCGGACTATGCCAAGGCGTCACCCTTCGAGGCGCTGCTGCAGGACGATCCCAACGATGGCCGCTTCATCCCGCCGATGGGCAAGGGCGACCACGCGTGGATAAAGAACCCGCTGCCGGCGGCCGTCTTCTCCAAGCCGGAACAGGAATGCCTCGCCAAGGGCATCTATTTCGAGGCGCGCAGCGAGCCGGTGCGTGGCCAGGCCGCGGTCGCGCAGGTGATCCTCAACCGCGTCCGCAACCCGGCCTATCCGAAGACGATCTGCGGTGTCGTCTACCAGAACGACAACTGGTTCAACCGCTGCCAGTTCTCCTTCGCCTGCGACGGCAGGAAGAAGCGCATCAACGACCCGGTCGCCTACAGGACCGCCCAGGATGTCGCCATGGCGGTGACCGCCGGCAAGATCTTCATCCCGGAGGTCGGATCCTCCACGCACTACTATGCCAACTACGTCCATCCGGGCTGGGCGCGCGCCATGCAGCGCATGACCAGGATCGGCCTGCACATCTTCTATCGCACCTACGGCGGCGGCTGGAGCTGAGCCGTTTAATCGACGCCCACCGCCAGCGCTCTTTCTTGTTCGCCGCGCGCACCGATCGAGGCGGCTTGTCGTGCGGATTCGCGCCGAGTCCCCGCGTAGGCGTGACGGGCACGATGTCGCACCCGGATAAGTAACTGATTTAATTAAGAAAAATACATCACTTCGAAGTTCGACCCGTGGCTTGACGGGCGCAGACCCTCTAACTATGTTGCCGGCGACTTTAGAAGCGGACGGACGGTGATAGTCTGCCCGGGCAGGGGGGTTGCGATGGCCGACAAAAACGGGCCAGACGGAACCGGAGAAACCGGCCGCGGCAAACAGCATGAAGCCGCCGTCCGCGACGACGAACTTGAGCGCCGCCGGCGCGAGCTTGAAGCATCGCTTGCATCAAGACGCACGGACCGGCTCGAGGGGAAAGACGAAGCGAACGCTGCGACCGGTTACGGTCAGGCACTGAAGCTGTCCAGCGAGTTCATCGCCGGAGTGGTGGTTGGTGTCGGCTTGGGTTGGATCATCGACCGCTTGGCCGGAACGGCGCCATGGGGTCTGATCATCGGCCTGTTGCTGGGTTTTGGCGCCGGTATACTCAATGTCCTGCGTTCGGCGGGGCTGGCACCACAGTTCGGTCAGGGCGGCACGCCGCGCGAGCCGAAGGAATGAGAGGCGCCGCGAGGCGCGAAAGCGAACTTAAGAAGCCGGTTGTGGCTTTGACGGGGATTTAAAGTGGCTGCTGACAAGGTCGATCCGATCCACCAGTTCCAGATCCATCCGATCATCCCGCTTCATATCGGCGGCTACGACGTCTCTTTCACCAACTCCGCCCTGTTCATGGTCGTGACGGTCATCGTCGCTTCCGCATTCCTCTACATGAGCACTGCCAGCCGCAGCCTCATTCCCGGCCGCCTGCAGTCGATGTCCGAAATGGCCTATGAGTTCGTCGGCAACATGCTGCGCGACGCGGCGGGCAAGCAGGGGATGCAGTTCTTCCCGCTGGTGTTCTCGCTGTTCATGTTCGTGCTGGTCGCCAACCTGATCGGCCTGTTCCCCTATTTCTTCACCGTCACCAGCCACATCATCGTCACCTTCACGCTGGCCGCGCTGGTGATCGGCACCGTCGTCGTCTACGGCTTCGCCAAGCACGGCTTCGGCTTCCTCAAGCTGTTCGTGCCGCATGGCGTGCCCGGCTACCTCATGCCGCTGGTGGTGGCGATCGAAGTGATTTCCTTCGTTTCGCGCCCGGTCAGCCTCTCGGTTCGTCTTTTCGCCAACATGCTGGCCGGCCACATCACGCTGAAGGTGTTTTCGGGCTTCGTCGTCAGCCTCAGCGCGCTGGGCGCCGTCGGCATCGCTGGCTCGATTTTGCCGCTCGCCATGGCCGTCGCCCTGACGGCGC
Source organism: Mesorhizobium sp. (assembly GCA_004020545.1). Taxonomy (GTDB): domain Bacteria; phylum Pseudomonadota; class Alphaproteobacteria; order Rhizobiales; family Rhizobiaceae; genus Mesorhizobium. The sequence goes on from SAQE01000004.1 coordinate 141,490, forward strand.
TGGAATTGCTGGTCGCCTTCCTGCAGGCCTACGTCTTCGCGGTGCTGACCTGCATGTACCTGAACGACGCTCTGCACCCGAGCCACTGATCGATCTTCACCGGCGCCCCGGCGCCAGCATACCCAACGTACCAACCGCAACGATTACGAAAACCACAGGAGTTTTGAAATGGACGCAACTGCAGCAGCTGCTATCGGCGCTGGTATCGCCTGCATCGGCATGGGCGGCGCGGGCATCGGCCTCGGCAACATCTTCGGCAGCTACCTCTCGGGCGCCCTGCGCAACCCGTCGGCTGCTGACGGCCAGTTCGGCCGCCTGATCTTCGGCTTCGCCGTGACCGAAGCTCTGGGCATCTTCTCGCTCCTCATCGCGCTGCTGCTGGTCTTCAAGTAAGAAGCACGCGCTGACGAAAGGGGCCGCATGGTGCGGCCCCGCCGTATGGACAGGGGAATGAGATGTTCGTGACATCTGCCTTTGCGCAAGAAGCCGCGCCGGCTGCGGCCGAAGGCGAGACGCATGCGGGCACCGCCGTGCCTGCCGAGGAGCATGGCACGTTCCCGCCGTTCAATGCCGAGACCTTCCCGTCGCAGATCCTGTGGCTCGTCATCACCTTCGGGCTCTTCTATCTGTTTCTGAAGCGGGTTGTGATGCCGCGCGTCGGCGCCATCATCGATGTCCGCAACGATCGCATCACCCAGGATCTCGACCACGCCGCAAGGCTGAAGGGCGAGGCCGATGCGGCCGTTGCCGCCTATGAGCAGGAACTGGCGGAAGCCAAGGCCAACGCCAACAAGATCGGCCAGCAGGCCAGCGACGCCGCCAAGAGCGAAGCCGAAAGCACGCGCAAGAAGCTCGAGGCGGAACTCGAGAAGAAGCTCGGCGAGGCCGAGGCGAGCATCGCCTCGATCAAGGCCAAGGCGATGAAGGAAGTCGGCACGATCGCCGAGGACACCACGTCGGCCATCGTCGAGGCGCTCGTCGGCGGCAAGACCGACAAGGCCGAGATCTCGGCCGCGGTCAAATCCGCGGCCCGGTGAGGAGGGCATTATGGACGCCACATCACTCGCTACGCTCTGGGCAACGATCGCCCTGATCATCTTCCTCGGCGCCGTCATCTATCTGAAGGTGCCGGGCATGCTCGCCAAGTCGCTCGACGCCCGCGCGGCCAAGATCAGCAGCGAGCTCGAGGAAGCCCGTCGTCTGCGCGAGGAGGCCCAGCAACTGCTCGGCCAATACCAGCAGAAGCGCAAGGAAGCCGAGAAGGAGGCCGCCGACATCGTCGCCGCCGCCAAGCGCGAGGCCGAACTGCTCGCCTCCGAGGCGGCTAAGAAGACCGAGGACTATGTCGCCCGGCGCACCGCGCTTGCCGAGCAGAAGATCAGCCAGGCCGAGCGCGAGGCGATCGGCGAGGTGCGCGCCAGCGCCGTCGACATCGCCGTCGAAGCGGCCCGTGCGTTGCTCGCCGCCAAGGTCGACGCCAAGGCCGGCGCCGATCTCTTCAAATCCGCGCTGCAGGACGTGAAGGCCAAGATGAACTGACGAGTTTTCGCAGGCTACGAAATCAAGAAAGCCGCCTGGGTGACCCGGCGGCTTTTTGTTGGGAAGCGAGGCGCCGAAGTTGCCAATCTCCCCCACAAGGGGGGAGATTGGCCGTCACCAACGCCGCTCACTCCAGTCCGGCGAAACTCTCTTCCTCTTCCGCCACCTCAACCCCACCCAGCCGGAATGGCGCGAACGAGGCGCGGTGCAGTCTTGCCACCGGTCCGTGCGCCTCGATTGCGGTGCGGTGCCGCACCGTCGCGTAGCCCATATGCACTTCGAAGCCGTAGTGCTCGTGATGACCGCCGCAGCCGCACATCATGCGGTCGCGCATCACCTTGGCGACGATCGAGGCGGCGGCGATCGATTGCGAGCGCTGGTCGCCCTTGATCAGGGCGCGGCCCTCGCAGGGCAGCCCAGGCGGCACGTCGCGGCCGTCGGCCAAAGCCAGCTTCGGCTGCAGCGACAGGCCGGCGGCGGCGCGGCGCATCGCTTCGAGGCTTGCCTTCAAAATATTGCTGTTGTCGATGCCCTCGGCGCTGATCGACGCCATCGAGACGCTGAGCGCGGAGCCGAGGATTTTCAGGAACAGCGCCTCACGCTGCAGGTGCGTGAGGCGCTTGGAATCGTCGAGGCCCTCGGGAATGTTGGCCGGGTTGAGCACCACTGCGGCTGCAACGACCGGACCGGCGAGCGGCCCGCGGCCGGCCTCGTCCATGCCCGCGACAGGCCACATCCCATCGGCCATCGCCTTCGTCTCGATGGAGAAGTCGGGCTTCTCGACAAGTTCAAAGAGAAGCGGAGAATCGGAACGCGCGCGAGCCATGGTGCGGCGAGGTTCGCATCGGCTCCGATTCTCCGCAAGTCCCTCCGGGTCGGATGGGGCGTCGGACCAGGGAGGGCACCGTCTCACGGCCGGGGGACAGGGGCCGGACGGGATCGTGGGCCAGGGCACGGCCATGCGGCGCGTCCTGGCCTAGTCTTTGTCAAAGCAACATCAGCTGCTCTCCGGCGCCGGAGCCCGCGACGAATTGATCTGTCCGAAGCTGCCGCCTCTCGACGTTGAGACCGAGCCGCTTGGCCGCCATCTCAAAGCGCCGGCCGATCTGCCAGGCATAGGGTCCGGCGCCTTTCATGCGCTTGCCCCATTCCGAATCGTAGTCCTTGCCGTCGCGCATCGAGCGGATCAGCGACATCACATGCCGATAACGATCCGGATAATGGCGAAGCAGCCAGTCCTTGAAGATCGGCGCCACTTCGAGCGGCAGCCGCAGCACGACATAGCCCGCTTCCCTGGCGCCGGCGGCGCGCGCCGAATCGAGGATGCGCTCCAGTTCCGGGTCGTTCAGGCCGGGAACGATCGGCGCCACCATCACCGAGGCCGGGATGCCGGCATCCGAAAGCTGCCTTATCGCCTCCAGCCGCTTGGTCGGGGTCGACGCGCGTGGTTCCATCGTTCTCGCCAGCATGCGGTCGAGCGTCGTCACCGACAGCGCCACCTTGGCGAGACCGCGTTCGGCCATGCGCGACAGGATGTCGATGTCGCGCGTCACCAGCGCCGATTTGGTGACGATGCCGACCGGGTGGCCGCGCGCCTCCAGCACCTCCAGGATCTCTCGCATGATCCGGTACTGCCTCTCGATCGGCTGGTAGGGATCGGTGTTGGTGCCGATGGCGATGGTGCGCGGCTGGTAGCCCGGCTTCGACAATTCCCTATCGAGCATGCGCGCCGCATCCGGCTTGGCGAAGAGCTTGGATTCGAAATCGAGCCCCGGCGACAGGCCCATGAAGGCATGGGTCGGCCTGGCGAAGCAGTAGACGCAGCCATGCTCGCAGCCACGATAGGGGTTGATCGAACGGTCGAAGGAAATGTCCGGCGATTCGTTGCGGGTAATGATCGTGCGCGGCTTCTCGACCTGCACCTCGGTCTTGAAGGGCGGCAATTCCTCCAGCGAGTTCCAGCCGTCGTCGAACACATGCCGGCTGATGGGCTCGAACCGGCCGGACGGATTGATGCCGGCCGAGCGCCCGCGACTGCGGTCGGGCCGGACGCGCATGCCGCTCTGTTCGATCATCGCATTGGCCATTTCGGCTCGGCCTGCTCCGAAGGCAGCAATGTCGGCACGCACGATCTGTTCCATTTTCGCCCTCTCCCAAGGACTGTCGGCAGGCTGTCGAATCGCTCTGTTCATGAAACTATTCCTATTTTGCCCGTGAGAACAAAGCAAGAACTTTTTGATCCGCGACGCGCAACTGGCGCAACGCGCGGCTTTCCGCTATTCGGCTAAACGATGCTCAGCGTTCTCATCGAAACCCGCAACGACGAAGAAGGCCTTGCCCGCACGCTCGCCTCGCTGATCGGCGGCGCGGTCGAAGGCGTCGTGCGCGACGTTATCGTCTGCGACACAGGCTCGACCGACCAGACGCACCGCGTCGCCGAGCACGCCGGCTGCCATTATGTGGCCGGCGGTACCGCGACAGGCATCGGTCAGGCCAAGGGCGACTGGCTGCTGCTGCTGGAGCCTGGCGCACGGCTGGCCGAAGGCTGGATCGAGGAGGTCGTCGCTCACATGGCGAGGCAGACGATGCCCGCGCGCTTCTCGCGCGCCCGCGCCAATCGCGCGCCGTTCCTGGCCAGGATCTTTTCCGGCAACCGGGCGCTGGCCGAGGGCCTTGTCATCAGCAAGCGCCAGGCCTCGGCTCTCGCCAAGAGCGCGCGCAGCGCCGAAGCCTTGGCGCGCGGCCTCGCCACCAGAAGGCTCAATGCCGAGATCTGGGTGGCGCCGCCGAAGTGACGACCGACGCTGCGGCGTCAACAGGGAAGCCGGGCGTAAATTTCAGCCCTCGCTTTATTGTGCGTTGCACAAAATTAAAGGGGAGGTTAGCATCCTTCCCATGCGGGACGATCGGGATTGGGTAGTGCCGAAGCGATAGGCAGATGTCGCTTCGATGGACGCCATGCATATGAGGACCCGATGAACCTTGCTCCCCCAGACAATTCCGGCGCGGCCAGCCTGGAGGCCATCGCCCGCAACGGCAGCCTGCTCAAGCGCATCGCTGTGCGCATCCCGACCTATCTGACGGACCTTCGCGAAAACCCGGCCTGGCTGCCGATGTTCGTGCTGGCGCGCACCATGCCGGGGCGCCGCATGCACTGGCTGGGCGCCAAACGGGCGCGCCCGGCCGACAATGCGGAAAAGACGATGTTCACCGGCACTGATCGCAAGGCGGTGGTCGAGGCGTTGCGTTCCGACGGGCTATTTTCTGGCTTCATGCTGCCGCCGGCAATTCATCAGGAGATCGCCGCTTTCGCCCAGCGCACGCCCTGCTTTGGCAATTTCGACCGCCGGCTCGAATTCATGCCGGGCGAGCATGCCGAGGCGGAAAAGCGTTTCGGCCGCTCGCTGCTCAGCGGGCACTATTTCGAGCGCATCCTCGATTGCCCGGCGGCGCTTGCCATCCAGAAGGACCCGCTGCTTCTCGACGTCGCCCGGCATTATCTCGGCGGCCAGGCAAAATTGATCACCACGCGCGTCTGGTGGAGCTTTCCGACCGGCAAGGCCTCAGATTCCGACAAGAACCTCGCTTCGCTCGGCAAATACCATTTCGACCTCGACGACTGGCGGATGCTGAAGTTCTTTTTCTATCTGAAGCCCTGTGATGCCGGTACCGGTCCGCATGTCTATGTCCGCGGCAGCCACAAGCGCCGCGCGCTCAAGCACCAACTGACGCTTCTGGTCGGCCATCCGGCGGAAGATGTGCTGGACGTCTACGGTCAGCAAAGCCCTGTGACGCTCACCGGCGAGGCCGGCGTCGGCTTCGTCGAGGACCCGTTCGGCTTCCACATGGGCACGGTGCCGGCGCACACGCCGCGGCTGATGATGGAAATCGGCTTCGGTGTCTCGCGGCCGTCGCGTCGCCGCTTCCACGGCGAGCCCGTCATTCGCTGAGCCGGTCAGATCCCCTGGATTTCGACCGGCATCCAACTCGTGTGGCGTCTGGCCAGGCGCTGCTCGCGGCTTTCGGCGTCGTAGCGGACCGGGATCGGCTCCCGGGAAAACCGCTTGCGGTCGTCGAGCGCGTTGACGATGACGACCGCCCTGGCCTCGGCGCCATCGCCGGCGATTGCCGCGACATAGACGCCGCATTCGCGGCACAGGAGATAGTCGGCGGTGCGCAGGCCGAAGCGATAGATCTGCAGCCGCGCCCTGTCTTCAATCGAGACGACCAGCCGGCCATCCGGATCGGCGGCCGCCCGCGAACCATGGCGGGTGCAGAACGAGCATTGGCAGGCGCGGATCTCCAGTCCGGCAGGATCGAGAGCGCTGGAGAAGCTCAGGCGGATGTTGGCGCAATGGCATCCGCCGCTGTGAACGGTCATGGCATGGTCCCTCGTTTCCTTGCACAAGGTACTTTGCCGGCATCGGCTTCGGAATGGCGCTTCGAAGGCGGGAATACCATTCCGCCTCGCAAATGAGATCCCGATCGGGCGCTTTGCCTATGCTTTACGAGGCAGACTTGCCGCCCCGCCTGAGATGCTCGTCGAGCCGCGGCATGATCTCGACGAAGTTGCAGGGCATGTGCCGGTAGTCGAGCTGCGGCTTCAGGATGCCGTCCCAGGCGTCCTTGCAGGCGCCGGGCGAGCCCGGCAGCACGAAGACGAAGGTGGCGTTGACGACGCCGCCCGTCGCCCGGCTCTGGATCGTCGAGGTGCCGATCTTGTCGTAGGAGATGCGGTGGAAGACTTCCGAAAAACCGTCCATGCGTTTTTCGAAGATCGGCTCCAGCGCCTCCGGCGTCACATCACGGCCGGTGAAGCCGGTGCCGCCGGTGGTGATGATGACATCCACCGCCTCGTCCTTCGACCAGCCGAGCACCTTGTCTCGGATCTTTTCGCGGTCGTCGGTGACGATGTCGCGGGCAGCCAATATGTGGCCGGCCTCCGCGATCCGGTCGGCCAGCGTCTGGCCCGATTTGTCGTCGGCGAGGCTGCGCGTGTCGGAAACCGTCAGCACCGCGATCCGCACCGGAATGAAGGGGCGGCTTTCGTCAATTTTGGCCATGAGCGTCAGCCTCCATGCTGCGCGTCGCGGCGACGAACCAGCCGGGATGACGGCCGCGGATGTCGATCGCCGCGCGCTTGCCGACATTGCCGGTCTCGAACAGGCCGAAACAGGTGGCGCCGGAGCCGGACATTCGGGCGAAGGCGGCACCTGCTTTTTTCAGCGCCGTGAGCGCTTCGCCGACGGCCGGCTGGATGGCTTGGGCGGCAGGTTCGAGATCGTTGCGGGCCGTCTCGAGCCAATTGCGGATGGTGTGAAAATCCAGACGGCCGGGCAGGGGCGGCAGTGCCTCATTGTCGTGTCTGGAAAGCGCCTTGAACACGTCGGGCGTTGAAACCGCCACGCCCGGATTGACCAGAACCAGCGCCAGCGCCGGAAATTGCGCCAGCGGCGACAACTCGTCGCCGACGCCGCGCGCAATCAGCGGCTTTGCCGCGAGGCACATCGGCAGGTCGGCGCCGAGCGTCAGGCCGATCCGCGCCAGCCCGGCTTCGTCGATGTCGAGCTCCCAGAGGCGCGAAAGGCCGTTGAGTACGGTCGCCGCGTCGCTTGAGCCGCCGCCGACGCCGGAAGCGATCGGCAGGTTCTTTTCCAGCCGGATGGCGACGGGGCACGTCATTTGTGCCCCAGCTTCTGCGCGTAATGCTTCGCGCGCTTTCATCACCAGATTGTCGCCATCGAGCGGCACACCGGCGGCAAACGGGCCGGACACCGAGAACGCATCACGCTCGGCCGGCTCGATCTGCAGCCGGTCGCCGAAGCGGGTGAAGACGACAAGGCTGTCGAGCAGGTGATAGCCGTCGGCGCGCCTGCCGGTCACATGCAGTGCCAGGTTGATCTTGGCAGGCGCCAGCCATGTCCGGGACTTGGCCTCGGGCTCCAGAATGTCGGCTAGTGGCGAGATGGCTTCAGTCCTTGGCCAGACGGTACTCGCCGGTCTTCGGATCCTTGACCAGTGTGCCCATCGTGCCGTTGGCCGCCTGTTTCTCGGTGCGTCGGATTTTTGCCGTCACACGCTCGGCCTCACGCACGAACGCGCGATAGCCGAAATAGGCGGCGGCGCCGACGACAGCGAAGAAAATGATCTGCGGCATCTCGAAACTCCTCCCGCGTTTGCGCGGCAAGGCCGACCGTACAGGTCGGTCAAGCGCCTATGCTAGACACTTTCATGGCTTTTTCAAAGCCCGAAGCGCGCCCACAGCGCGCGCTCTTCCGCCGCATCGATGACGCCGCTCGCGGCGGCCGCCGCGATTTCGGGCGCCGAAAAGCGCGAGCCGAACAGGCCGAAGCGGCCGAAAAGTCCGCGCGGCGCGGTGATCAGCTTGAGCTGCGTCTTTTCGCCGAAACGGGTCTTGAGCACGCTGCGCATGTCGCCCAACGCATCGACGAGACCGAGCTCCAGGCCTCTCTTGGCGGTCCAGAACAGGCCGGTGAACAGATCCGGATCGTCCTTGAGCTTCGTGCCCCGCCGCTCCTTGACGAGGTCGATGAAGGTCTCGTGCACTTCGAGCTGCAGCGCCTTCAGCCGCTCGACGTCTTCCTTCTTTTCCGGCTTGAACGGGTCGAGCACGGCCTTGTTCTGACCCGCGGTGTGAACGCGCCGCTCGATGCCGATCTTCTTCATCAGTTCCGGGAAGCCGAAGGAGGCCGAGACGACGCCGATCGAACCGACGATCGAAGACGGGTCGGCGAAGATCTCGTCGCCTGCAATCGCGATCATGTAGCCGCCGGAGGCCGCCACATCCTCCACGAAGACCAGCACCTTCTTGTTCTTTTCCGCCGCGAGATCGCGGATGCGCCTGAAGATCAGCCGCGACTGCACAGGCGAGCCGCCGGGCGAATTGATCGAAATCGCAACCGCCGGCGCGTCGAAGCCGAACGCCTTCTCGATGAGGCCGGCCGTCGAGGCGAGCGACAGGCTCGGCCGGAACTGGCCGCCGCCGGGCAGGATGGTGCCGTGCAGCCGGATGACGGGAATGGTGACGACTGTCGAGCGCCAGGATTTCGGCAGCAGTCGGTTGAGGAAGCGTTTCACGAAAGCTTGTCTCCAGAAGAGGTGCAAGAGCAAGGTGAAACCTCATTCTTGCTCCCGGCATGTAGGAATTCGCCGGCCAACGGCAATGCCGCATTGCCGGCCTCTAATCAATCGCCGAACAGCGACGCCAGCCCATTGTTGATCATCTCGGTCCGTTCCGTCGGTTCGTTGCCGGACGGTCCGTGCAAGGTGAGCGGCGGCCGGATCGACAATTTTCCGCGCGCGCCGAGCACCGCCCTGACGACGATGCGGATCGCCGCGGCGTCCGGGCGGGGGTGGACGCAAAGCATCTCGGCATCGCCGAAGCGGCCTTCGACGGCATCGAGGACCGCGACAAGCTGCTCCGGCCGGGCGATCACCGCCAGCCCGCCGCGCGGCTTGACCACTGCGGCGGCACTCCTGATCCAGCGCTCGAACAGCCCGTCCTCGGTGACATGCGCCTCTCTGCGCAGTGCATCCGGCGTGGCGCGATCCTCGGTGGCGTTGAAAGGCGGGTTCATGATGACGAAGTTGAAGGAATTGTCGGCAAGCCCGGTCTCGGCCCGCGCCCGGCCGGTGAGCGTGACGTCGGCCGTCAGCACCGAGGCGCGATCGCCGAGATGCGCGTTGCCTGGATGCGCAAGCGTGGCGGCGGCAAACGCCGCCATCTCGGCGGAGCGCTCGACCAGCACAGCCCGCGCCTCAGGGCAGCGCGACAGCACGGCGAGCGCCGCGGCCCCGGCGCCGGCGCCGAAATCGGCGAGCCGGCCGGAAAAGGTGGACGGGACGGCCGCCGCCAGCATCATGGCGTCCATGCCGGCGCGATGGCCTTGCCTCGGCTGCACCAGCCAGAAGCGCCCGCGATGGAAGGCATCGACCGTGTGGGCCGGGGTGTTGGGGGCAAAAGCGGTTGAAGCTGCCATTATTTCCGGCGGATCTCGTTCTCGATGCCGGCATCCTTCAGGATGCGCCGCGCCGCATCGGCCTTGTCCGCATCGACCATGACGCGCCTGGGCAGGATGCCGAGCGATCCGTCGAGCACGCTCATGTTCTGGTCGGCGACGAAACAGGCGATGCCGGCGTCGCGCATCAGCGATTCGATGAAGGAAATGACGACGGCGTCATTGGTGCGGACAAGCTCAATCATGGAATGAAAATCGCAGGTTGCGGCGTTCATGTAAACGTTGAGGCAAACCCGCGCCAGGCCTGCCGCGCCAATTCGCCTCTTGCCGTGCCCGGTTGTACCGACCTAGAGTCCTATCGGGATCAGGGTGTTGTCGTGCGCGCGTCAATGAGACGGGAGTGATCGTGGTGGGTGTCGTTCTGAATATCGAAGGCAAGCGGGAACCCGCTTCCATCAAGGATCTCATCGATCTGACGGCAGCCGACATGGGCCGCGTCAATGAACTGATCCTGTCGAAGGCCGGCTCCGATGTCGAGATGATCCCGGAGGTCGCCAATCACCTGATCTCTTCGGGAGGCAAGCGGCTGCGGCCGATGCTGACGCTCGCCGCCGCCCAGATGTTCGGCTATTCTGGCGATGGTCACGTCAAGCTCGCGACGTCGGTCGAGTTCATGCATACCGCGACGCTGCTCCATGACGATGTCGTCGACGAGAGCGCGCTTCGCCGCGGCAAAAAGACGGCGCGCATGATCTGGGGCAACCAGGCAAGCGTGCTGGTCGGCGACTTCCTGCTCGGCCAGGCTTTCCGCATGATGGTCGAGGTCGGTTCGCTGGAAGCTCTCGACATCCTGTCGAGCGCCGCCTCCATCATCGCCGAGGGCGAGGTGATGCAGCTTGCCGCCGCCAAGAATTTGGAGACCACCGAGGACGAGCATTTCGCCGTCATCAAGGCCAAGACCGCGGCCCTGTTCTCGGCTGCAGCCGAAGTCGGCCCGGTGATCGCCCAGGCTTCCCGCAACGACCGCGCGGCGCTGCGCTCCTACGGCATGAATCTCGGCCTTGCCTTTCAGCTCATCGACGATGCGCTCGACTATGGCGGCTCCAGCAAGGATCTCGGCAAGAATGTCGGCGACGATTTCCGTGAGGGCAAGGTGACGCTGCCGGTGATCCTCGCCTACCGGCGCGGCACCAAGGCCGAGCGCACCTTCTGGAAACGCGCCATCGAGGACAACGTCGCCGACGATGCCGGGCTCGAAAAGGCGATCGGGCTGATGACCCGCCACAGCGCCATCGCCGACACGATCGGCCGCGCGCGTCACTTCGGCGAGATCGCCCGCGACGCGCTGGCGCCGCTGGAGGCGACGCCGCAGAAATCGGCGCTGATCGACGTCATCGATTTCTGCATCAGCCGCGTCAACTGAGAACCTGTGGGGTTTTCGGTGCTTTGCCGAAGACCGCTGGAGCGGGGCGTGCCTGTGAATCCCGCTTTGGCCGTCTCGACAAACGGCGGCTCTGCAAATTATCTATAAAATATGGCCAACACAGACGATACGATCGCCGTCCGTATCAGCAAGGAACTGGCTGACCGCATCATTTCTGGCGCGATCGAGCCGGGATCGCGGCTGCGCCAGGACCACGTCGCGGAGGAATTCGGCACCAGCCATGTCCCGGTGCGGGAGGCGTTCCGCCGCCTCGAGGCGCAGGGCCTGGCGATCAGCGAGCCGCGCCGCGGCGTGCGTGTTGCCGCTTTCGATCTCGGCGAGGTCAGGGAAGTGGCCGAGATGCGCGCGGCGCTTGAGGTGCTGGCGCTGCGCCACGCCGCGCCGCATCTGACGCCGGCGATTCTCGACCAGGCCGAGGAGGCGACCAAGGCTGGCGACAAATCCCGCGACGTCCGCTCCTGGGAAGAGGCCAACCGCACCTTCCACCGGCTGATTTTGGCGCCCTGCAACATGCCGCGGCTTCTTTCGACCATCGACGATCTGCATGCCGCGAGCGCCCGCTTCCTGTTCGCGGCCTGGCGCTCCGAATGGGAAACCCGCACCGACCAAGATCACCGGGCGATTTTGAGCGCGCTCAGGCAAGGCAACACGGAATCGGCCGCCGCCACGCTCGGCCGGCACGTGCAGTGGATCGGCCAGAAACCGGTCAAGACAGCCTCCGGCAGAACCCGCGACGCCTTCGCCATCGTCGGCTAGAGCATCAGACCAGACAGCGCAAACGGCAACGCTTCCGGCGCCCTATTTCTGCCAAATGTCGGCTTTGGGCATCCCAAAAAGCCTTGAATGGCCCGAGCCTCACCGCTCGTCGATCTGCGTTTTCGCGACGGAGTGCTTGCCATCTCCGCAAAAATATGGATTCGATAATAGATCGAATACATAAATTATCTATAATTCCCAGGGACATCACCGTGACAAACATCGCCGTTTCGACCCGTAAGCCCTCCTTCAGCCCGCTCCGGCTGGACAGCCGTTCCGTCGCCTGGAAGACCGGCGCCGTTATTCTGGGCTCGTTGTTCCTGGCGCTGTCGTCCTATATCGAGGTGCCAATGGTGCCGGTTCCGGTGACCATGCAGACCTTCGCCGTGACGCTGGTCGGCGCGCTCTATGGCTGGCGGTTTGGCGCGCTCACCATCGCGGCCTGGCTTGTCGAGGGGGCAGTCGGCTTTCCGGTTCTGGCGGGCGGCGCCGCCGGCGTGCAGCATTTCATGGGCCCGACCGGCGGCTATCTCTTCTCGTTTCCGGTCGTCGGCGCGGTGGTCGGCTGGCTGGCCGAGCGCGGCTGGAACGGCAATCGGGTGATGTTCGCCTTTGCCGCCATGCTCATCGGCAATCTTCTGTGCCTGGTTCTCGGCACGGCCTGGCTAGCCGTCATGATCGGCGCCGAGAAGGCCATCACCTTCGGCTTCCTGCCCTTCATCGTTGGCGGCTTGCTGAAGTCGGCGCTGGGTGCCGCGACGCTGAAGCTCTTCTCCACCTATCGAGCCGAACCGCGCGACCCACGCGCGTAAGACGCTATGACCGTCAGGCTGCGCGCCCATCATCTGCTCTGCCTGCTGACCTATGTCGGCAAGGGTTACTCGCCCGCCTTCACCGCCAACTATGACAAGGTGGTGGGGCGGCTGGGCAAGGGCGAGGCGGTCCTGATCGTTTCCGGGCCGGACGACATCTGCGCCGCCATGATTGACGACCCGGAGCCGCATTGCCTGCGCGAGAGCGCCGCCGAACGCGACCGGCTCGCCGCGCGCGACGTCGGGGCTCTTCTCGGCCGGCCGATCGAGGCCGGCGAGCCGCTGGTGTTGGACGCCTCCAGCCTGGCACGGATGCGGGCGGCGTTTTCCTCCGGCCAGACGCGCCAGGCGTGCTCCGGCTGCGAATGGTCCGACCTGTGCGGCGCGGTTGCCGCCGGCGGATTTCACGATACGCGTCTCTAGGAGCCGATATTCCCGCTCCTGCTCCGGACTTCTTGGCCGCGCGGCATCGTTTTTTTAAGCCGGATGATCGCATTGTGATTCGCGCCGGATTGAAGCCCGACCCCAAAAAGGCCATGCTTTGTCTGGAAAAGATCGAGTCTGTGGGCGGTCCGCCAAGGGCGGGATCCCGTCTGGCTGAAAGGGATAAGATGCTGCAAGGACGTGCGCGCTGGCTGACAAGGCTGGCATTTTTGACGGGTGTGGCGCTTTCGGTGCTGCCTGCCCATGCCAAGGAAAACGCCCAACCGATCCAGATCACGTCCTTCTCGGGCGCCTATCTTGCCGCCCACATCGCCGAAAGTGACAACGATCTCGACAATGCCATCACCTATTACAAGCAGGCGCTGGCCTTCGCGCCCAATGACACGGAGCTGCAGCAGAGCCTGATGCTGTCGCTGGTCGCGCAGGGCCGCTTCGAGGAATCGCTGGTCTATGCCGACAAGCTCAAGCAAGTGCCCGAGGTCGAGCGCTTCTCGCGCCTGGCGCTTGCCGTCGATTCCTTCCACAAGAAGGACTACGCCAAGGCCCAGTACTGGCTGAAGCTGTCGCTCGAGTCCGATCTCGACCGGCTGCTCGTCGGTGTCATGGACGGCTGGGCCAAGGAAGGCGCGGGCAATGCCTCCGAAGCGATGGACTCCATAGATAAGCTCAAGGGGCCGGACTGGTTCGGCCTGTTCAAGTCGTTCCACCGCGCGCTGATCGCCGACGCCGCCGGTCTTTCCGACAAGGCCGATGAAATCTACGCCGCCACGCTGGCCGATACCGCCGCCGGCAGCTCCGCGCCCGAGACCTGGATGCGCAACGCGCAGGCCTATGCCTCCTTCCTCGCCCGCAAGGGCGACAAGGCAAAGGCGATCACGGTGCTGAACCAGGCCGAAGCCTTCGCGCCGGGCAAGCTCGAAATCACCACGCTGCGCGACAGGATCAGCAAGGGCGACAAGATCGAGCCCTTGGTCGCCGGCCCGGCCGACGGCGCCTCTGAAATCCTGCTCGACCTTGCCACCGCGCTGAACCGTGGCGGCGGCGAGCCGTTCGTGCGGCTCTATCTGCAATACGCGCTGGCGCTGAAGCCGGACAGCGACGCCGCGCTCGTCCAGCTCGCCGCCGTCGCCGAGCAGTTGAAGGACGGCGAAGCGGCGATCGCGCTCTATCGCCGCATTCCGGGCTCCTCGCCGCTGAAGGAGCTTTCGGAACTGCAGCTTGGCCTGAACCTCGCCGACATCGACCGCCATGACGAGGCGATCGCGCATCTGAAGGGCTATGTCGACGCGCATCCGACAGACATGCGCGGCTATCTCGCGCTCGGCGGTGTCTACTCCTCCAAGGAGGATTTCCGCTCGGCCGCCAATCTCTACGACAAGGCGGTCGAGGAGTTGAAGACGCCGACCGCCGCCAACTGGAACATCTTCTATCAGCGCGGCATCGCCTATGAGCGGCTGAAGGAATGGCCGAAGGCGGAGCCCAATTTCCGCAAGGCGCTGGAGCTGCAGCCCGACCAGCCTCAGGTTCTGAACTATCTCGGCTATTCCTGGGTCGACATGAACATGAACCTCAAGGAAGGCCTGGCGATGATCCAGAAGGCCGTGGATCTGCGGCCAAGCGACGGCTACATCGTCGATTCGCTGGGCTGGGCCTATTACCGCCTTGGCCGCTTCGACGATGCCGTGCGCGAAATGGAGCGCGCCGTGTCGCTGAAGCCGGAAGACCCGGTCCTCAACGATCACCTGGGCGACGCCTATTGGCGCGTCGGCCGCAAGCTGGAAGCGACTTTCCAGTGGACCCAGGCGCGCGACCTGAAGCCGGATCCGGACGTGCTCGCCACCCTGCAGCAGAAGCTGCTCAAGGGCCTGCCGCCGATCGAATCCAACACCGCGCAGGAGACCCAGAAGGTCAAGCCGGTCCCGGTGCTGCCGGCGCCGAAAGGCTGAGGCCAGCGGTTTTACAGTTTGGCGGGGCCTTTCGGGGCCCCGCGGCTTTTCAGAACAGCTTCCGGTAGACGACGAAGCCGGAGCGCTCGCCGATCTTGTCATAGAGCTGCATGGCGGCGTGGTTGGTCTCATGCGTCAGCCAGTAGACGCGGCCCGCTCCCGCTGCCTTGGCGCGCTCGTAGACGCCTTCGATCAGCGCCCTGCCGAAGCCCCGGCCGCGCGCGGCCTGCGAGGTGAAAAGGTCCTGCAGATAGCAGTTCGGCGCGATCGCCGTGGTCGAACGGTGATAGAGATAGTGGACGAGGCCGAGAAGGTCGCCGTCGCGTTCCGCCACCAGCGCATGCACCGGCTCATAGGCATCGAAGAAGCGCGACCAGGTCATCTGCGTGATCTCGCCGGCAAGCGCGGTTGCGCCCGAACGGCCGTAGAAGGCATTGTAGCCGTCCCAGAGCGGTAGCCACTGCTCGTAATCCTGCCGGGCGATGGGGCGGACGGTGAGTTGACCTGGCATGGCGGAACCTTTGTCGTTGCGGCTCAGGCGAGCAAACGGCCGGCCTGAGCGGCCGGCAATGGGCCAGCCGCCGGCAAAGCGTTCAACTCTCCATGATGCGGCGCCCTGCCTTGACGCTCGCCGGCCCGGCAACTAGGGAATGCCCAATCCCGCGCTTTCCGAGGCCGCCGTGACCATCGACATTCCTGCCCATATGCATCCCAGCCGCTCCTTCCAGGGGCTGATCCTGACCCTGCACAACTACTGGGCCGACTATGGTTGCGTCATCCTGCAGCCCTACGACATGGAAGTCGGCGCCGGCACCTTCCACCCGGCAACCACGTTGCGCGCGCTGGGCCCCCACCGCTGGAACGCCGCTTACGTGCAGCCGTCGCGCCGCCCGAAGGACGGCCGCTACGGCGAGAACCCGAACCGGCTGCAGCATTACTATCAGTATCAGGTGATCCTGAAGCCGAACCCACCGAACCTGCAGGAGCTCTATCTCGGCTCGCTCGAGGCGATCGGCGTCGATCCGCTGCTACACGACATCCGCTTCGTTGAGGACGATTGGGAAAGTCCGACGCTCGGCGCCTGGGGCCTCGGCTGGGAGTGCTGGTGCGACGGCATGGAGGTGTCGCAGTTCACCTATTTCCAGCAGGTCTGCGGCATCGAATGCGCGCCGGTGGCGGGCGAGCTCACCTATGGGCTGGAGCGGCTCGCCATGTATGTGCAGGGCGTCGACAATGTCTACGACTTGAACTTCAACGGCCGCGAGGGTGCCGAGAAGGTCACCTATGGCGACGTCTTCCTGCAGGCCGAGCAGGAATATTCGCGCCACAATTTCGAATTCGCCAACACGGCGATGCTGCTTCGGCATTTCGAGGACGCCGAGGCCGAATGCAAGGCTCTGCTTGCCGCAGGCGCGCCCGCGTCGAACGACAATCTGGCGATGCACCGGATGGTCTTTCCGGCCTACGACCAGTGCATCAAGGCAAGCCATGTCTTCAACCTGCTCGACGCGCGCGGCGTGATTTCCGTCACCGAGCGGCAGAGCTACATCCTGCGTGTGCGCAACCTGGCGAAGGCTTGCGGGGAGGCGTTCCTGAAGACGCGGGCGGGTGGTCTGGCAGCTTAGCCCAATACGGTTTTTGCGATTTCGGAAGCGGTAGCGATCGGCAACACGCTTTGGCTGCTTACGCTGTCGATCGTGCGCAGTGCTTGTCTGACGCCCGGCATCGAGAACGTGCCATGCATCTGGGCGGCGAAGCAGGCGCTCAATGCCAGGATCTGCAGGGTTCTCGATGCCGTTTTCATGGTCGTTCAGCCAATAGTTCTCTGCCTGAGCGTAGGTCGCTTCAGCGCCGCGTTCGGTTCATGGGAATTTCTGCTCCTAGGACGGGCAGGCCCGCGCCGTCCCGACAAAGACCTGAAAATTTCCCAAATAGGTCGAACTGGCGATCTGCTGGCAGGGTGACAGCGGCGAGCCGAGTTGCTATTTCCCGCGCATTCACGACCCACCCCGGCGCTACGGGCCGACCCTTCCCATCAAGGGGAGGGTAAGGAGCTAACAAATGCCTGACCTACTGCTAGAACTTCGCTCCGAGGAAATCCCCGCCCGCATGCAGCGCAAGGCGGCGGGCGATCTCAGGAAGATGCTGACCGACGGTCTGGTCGAGGCAGGTCTGACTTATGAGGCGGCGCGCGAATACTGGACGCCGCGGCGCCTGGCGCTCGACATCCGCGGGCTGACGGCGCGCTCGAAGGACATTCGCGAGGAGATCAAGGGTCCCTCGACCACGGCGCCCGAGCAGGCGGTGCAGGGCTTCCTGCGCAAGGCCGGCCTTTCATCGATCGCCGAGGCGCATGTCCATTCCGATCCGAAGAAAGGCGACTTTTATGTCGCCCACATTTCGAAGCCGGGCCGGGCGGCGGAAGCAATCATCGCCGAGCTGGTGCCGGGCATCATCAAAAACTTTCCCTGGCCGAAATCGATGCGCTGGGGGCCGGCATCGGCCAAGCCCGGCTCGCTGCGCTGGGTGCGGCCGCTGCAATCGATCGTCTGCACCTTCGGCCCGGAGACCGAAGAGCCGGTGGTGGTCGATTTCGAGATCGACGGCATCCGCTCCGGCAACGCCACCTACGGCCACCGCTTCCACGCGCCGGGCCTGATCACCGTGCGCCGCTTCGACGACTACGTCGCAAAGCTCGAGGCGGCCAAGGTCGTGCTCGATGCCGACCGGCGTAAGGAGATCATCCTTCACGACGCCCGCAACATTGCCTTTGCCAACGGACTCGACCTTGTCGAGGATGAGGGTCTGCTCGAGGAAGTCTCCGGCCTGGTCGAATGGCCGGTGGTGCTGATGGACGAGTTCGAACAGGACTTCCTCACCATTCCCGCCGAGGTTATCCGCCTCACCATCCGCGCCAACCAGAAGTGTTTTGTGACCCGGCCGCATGGCGCGGCCGAAGACCTCTCCAACCGCTTCGTCCTCGTCGCAAACATCGAGGCGAACGATGGCGGCAAGGAGATCGCATACGGCAACGGCAAGGTGGTCAGGGCGCGCCTTTCCGACGCGCTCTACTTCTGGAAGACCGATCAGGGCGACCTGCCGGACCTCGACCAGCTCCAGGAATCGGCGGCAAGGTTCGACCTGGATTTGACGAAGCCGCTCGACCAGCGCATGGCGCGGCTCGATCATCTCAACGTGACCTTCCATGCCAAGCTTGGCACCCAGGGCGAGCGGGTCGCGCGGATCAAGCGACTGGCCGAGGAATTGGCGCCGACGGTGGCGAAGTCGATCTCCCCCCTTGAGGGGGAGATGGCCGGAAGGCCAGAGGGGGTCGCTTCTGCTGATGCGACGCATTCTAGCCTTTCGAAGAGAGAAGAGGTTGGTACTCCACGCGAGACGACCCCCTCTGTCGCCTCCGGCGACATCTCCCCCTCGAGGGGGGAGATTACCACGCTTGTCGCCCGCGCCGCGGTGCTCGCCAAGGCCGATCTGCAGACCGAAGTGGTCGGCGAGTTCCCGGAGCTGCAGGGCGCCATGGGCCGCAAATATGCGCTGCTGCAGGGCGAGCATCCGTCAGTGGCCGCAGCGGCCGAGGAGCACTACAAGCCGCAAGGTCCGTCCGACCGCGTGCCGACCGATCCGGTCTCGGTGGCGGTGGCGCTCGCAGACAAGCTCGACACGCTCACCGGCTTCTGGGCGATCGATGAGAAGCCGACCGGCAGCAAGGACCCGTTCGCGCTGCGGCGCGCGGCCCTTGGTGTGGTCAGGATCCTGATCGAGAACCGCATTCGCCTGGAGCTGACTTCGATCTTCGCCAAGGCCTTTGCCAACTTCACGGGCGGCGCCGGCCAGATATCCGACTTGCTCGCCTTTTTCCACGACCGCCTGAAGGTCTATCTCCGTGACCAGGGCGCGCGGTACGACCTGATCGACGCCGTCATCACGTCGCAGTCCGACGACCTTCTGCAGATCGTCCGCCGCGTCGAGGCATTGGGCTCCTTCCTCGACAGCGAGGACGGCAGAAACCTGCTCGCCGGCACCAAGCGCGCCGCCAACATCCTGGCTGCCGAGGAGAAGAAGAAAACGCTGGTCGCCGAGGCTGTTGAGCCGGCGCTGTTCCGCGAAGACGCGGAAAAGAGGCTGGTTTCCGCGGTGAATCAGGCTGAAAAGGAAGCCGGCCAAGCGATTCAAAATGAAGATTTTTCCGCCGCCATGCTGGCGCTTAGCGTTTTGCGTGAACCCGTTGATTCATTCTTTGAAGGCGTTCTTGTGAATGATGAGGACCAGGCCGTGCGCGCCAACCGGCTGGCGCTGCTTGCCCGCATCCGCGCCGCCACCGACCAGGTCGCGGATTTTTCAAAAATCGTCGGCTGATAGCTCGAAAACTGCGCGTTCGAAGCCGCCCGCATTCGCCAGGATGCGGGCAGGCTTCAACAAATTGGCGCCCGAAATTTAATGCGCCGGAGCCGGCTTACAGTCATATGACGATGACCTCCGCATGGGAGAACCAATGCATGTCGTCCAGAAGTGTTCAGTGGTTCTGGAACAACGACATGCATCGAACAAAGACTTGAAGCGCGTCGCCTGAATTCACTTCAGCGTGACGCGCCTTAAGATGTTCCCCAACCACGGAGGCATGCCATGAATTCCGTTCACGACATCGATTTGACTGAAGAAACCCCGGCCGCCGCCGAGGGTATCGAGCCCGCTTCTGAAAGCCTCCTCGACCATGCCGCCGCCGCGGCGGTCGAAGCCGCCGATCCGTCTGAAGACGATGAGGACGAAGGCGACGAGGAAGAAGCCGGCGACGAAGACAGCGACGACGATGACGACGAAGACGAAGACGCCGATGAGGAAGCCACTGCCTCGAGCGAGGACGAGTCGGACGACGAAGACGGCGACGACGATGAGGACGCCGACGAAGAAGCCAAGGCCTCGGGTGATGACGAGGATGAAGACGGCGACGACGAAGACGAGTCCGACGAGGACGACAAGGAAGAAGCGGCCTGAGCCGTTTCTCATCGCTTGAACAACGAAGGGCGGCGCGGTGAGCGTCGCCCTTTTTTCGTCAACCCTTGTCTATCAGTCCTCCAGGATGCTGACGCGCACGCTGTCCGGATAGACGTCGACCTCGATCAGCGGCTCGCCATTGACGATGGCGCGCCGGGTCGCGCTGCTCATCGCGCCGCCGCGTTCCAGCATGCGCTCCAGTTGGGCGCGGTCATCATTGCCGCGGAACCATGGATCGCCCTGGTCGTCGGCGTCGCGCCGGCGGAACTTGTGCCAGTTGGCCCTGTCCTGCCGCACCATCTGTGCCGCGCTCCGCAGCGGGTAGCCGTCGCTGGCTTGATGGTCGCGTTCGGAAATGCGCGCAACATAGGACCCCAGCATGTCCTGAGCCCGGGCAGCGCTCGCATTCAGCGCCAACGCAGCCAACAGCCCGGCGACAATCATTGCTTTCGAACCCGTCATGAAATCCCCCTCTGAAACATCACCCTGTTATGCCCGAACCGGTAACGGAAATCGGACAGCAACGAAAAGTTCACTTGGCTTGGCACCCGACGCAACCGGGCCGCCGCAAGGGCTGGTCTACATTGCCTTGCCGACCGGCTGCAATGTCGAGGCGTTTTGCGGTTTGGCTTGCGATTGGCCGCCCGATGCGTTGGCGGCCGCCTTGTTGTCGGCCGCTTTCGTCTGCCCGTTGTCGGCCGTCGTGGCGGTGCCGTTGGGAGGCGTGGCAGTAGCCGGCGCGGTGCCGTTTGCCGGTGTCGTGGCAGCCGGTGCCGTGGTCTTGGCAGCCGCGGTCGCCGCGGGCGTTGCGAAGGCGCCGCCGACGATGCCGCCGCGAATGATCATCGGCGTCTGCGCGCGGCCATGCCCGGATTTCTCCGGGATCGCGGCCACCTTCTCATCGGTGACGCTCGGCACCGGCTCGCCGAGCGCCACGACCGATGGTGTCGAGGCAGCGGAGATCGGGCCAGGCTCGATCGCGGCCAGCCTGACCACGGACGGCGTCGAGGTCGCAACGCCAAGCACGACGATGGACGAAGCCTGCGCCAAACCGGTCGTCGCCAAAAGGCCGATACCGACCGCTCCTAGAGCAATTCCAGGAAAACCGCGTAACGGTTTTCCGTCCGGAATTGCGTCAAAACAAAGCTTACGCATCACGATAACTCCCCGAGCCCAACAACCGGAAATCCGCACCCTAGAGGCGTCGAATTGATGCCGGCTTGCGCGGAAACTTAACATTTTAGGGATTGATAAATCGCCAATGCCCGCCTTGCCCCGCCTTCCCTGCCGTATTACGGGACCGGCGTATCGATGATTGGTGATGAATTTGGCTGAGATACTTGCCGTCGGCGAGGCGATGGAGCGGGCGCTGGCGCTGCTCGAAGGCGGCGATGTCGTCGCCATCCCGACCGAGACCGTCTACGGGCTGGCGGGCGATGCCACCAACGGCGTCGCCGTCGCACGCATCTTCGAGGCCAAGGGCCGTCCGCGCTTCAATCCGCTGATCGCCCATGTCGCCGATCTCGCCATGGCGGAACGCATCGCCACATTCGATCCGTTGTCGGCCAGGCTGGCGGAGGCCTTCTGGCCCGGTCCGCTGACGCTGGTTTTGCCGCAGCGCCCGGAAAGCGGCATCCATCCGCTGGTCACCGCGGGGCTGGGCACCATCGCGCTGCGCATGCCGAGGGGTTTTGGCGGCGAGCTGATCGCGAGGCTCGGCCGGCCGCTCGCCGCCCCCAGCGCCAATTCCTCCGGCAGGATCAGCGCCACGACGGCACAAGCGGTCGCAGCCGATCTTGGCGGGAAGATCAAGCTGGTGGTCGATGGTGGCGCGACGCCGGTCGGCCTGGAATCGACCATCGTCAAGATCGAGGACGGCAAGCTGCGGCTGCTGAGGCCCGGCGGCATTGCTGCCGAGGATATCGAAGCGGTCGCCGGTGTGGAACTATTGCGAGGCGCTGCCGGCATCGAGGCGCCGGGCATGCTTGCGTCGCATTATGCACCGGGCGCGTCGATGCGGCTCAATGCCGGCAAGATTGCGAGCGGCGAAGCGCTGCTTGCCTTCGGCCCCAAGCGAGCCGAAGGCTGGCAGGATGCGGTGGCGGTGCGCAATCTTTCCGAGGCCGGCGATCTGCGCGAGGCCGCCGCCAATCTGTTCGCCTATATGCAGGCGCTCGACCGCAGCGGCGCCGCGACCATTGCCGTCGAGCCGATCCCGTCCGACGGCTTGGGCGAGGCGATCAACGACCGGCTCGCGCGCGCCGCCGCCCCGCGTGACAAGATCGACTGAGCGCCATAGGTTGGGCTCATGAACGATCAGCCCTTCGACCTCGATCCCGCCCTCATCGACCGTTTCGCGGCCATCGTCGGCGACAAATACGCGCTGCGCGACCAGGCCGACATCGCGCCTTACATCACCGAAAGGCGTGGCCTCTGGCACGGCCGGACATCGCTGGTGCTGAGGCCTGGCAGCGTCGAGGAAGTGAGCCGCATCATGCGGCTGGCGACCGAGACCGGAACGCCGGTCGTGCCGCAGAGCGGCAACACCGGCCTGGTCGGCGCCCAGGTGCCGGACAAGTCCGGGCACGACATCGTGCTGTCGCTGTCGAGGCTGAACCGCATCCGCGAGATCGATGTGCTGTCGAACACGATCACCGCCGAGGCCGGCGTCATCCTGCAGACGCTGCAGGAAGCGGCCGACGCCGCCGACCGGCTGTTTCCGCTGTCGCTCGCAGCGCAAGGCTCCTGCCAGATCGGCGGCAATCTTTCCTCCAATGCCGGCGGCACCGGCGTGCTTGCTTACGGCAATGCGCGCGAGCTCTGCCTCGGCGTCGAGGTGGTGCTGCCGACGGGAGAAGTGTTCGACGATCTGCGCAAGCTGAAGAAGGACAACACCGGCTACGATCTGAAGAACCTCTTCGTCGGCGCCGAGGGCACGCTCGGCGTCATCACCGCCGCGGTGCTGAAGCTGTTTCCCAAGCCGAAGGGCAGGGAGGTTGCCTTCGTCGGCCTGTCTTCGGCGAGAGACGCGCTGTCCCTGTTCACCCTGGCGATGGACCAGGCGGGTGCCGCGCTCACTGCCTTCGAGCTGATCGGCAAGCGGCCTTACGATTTCACGCTTCTGCATGCGCAGGGCGTGATGCGGCCGCTGGCCGACGACTGGCCATGGTATGTGCTGATGCAGATTTCTTCCGGTCGCTCGGAAGAAGATGGCAGGGCGCTGATCGAGGAGGTGCTGGCGGCCGGCCTGGAGCGCGGCATCGTCGGCGACGCAGTGGTCGCGGCAAGCCTTGCCCAGGGCGACGCCTTCTGGAATTTCCGCGAGGTGCTGCCCGAGTGCCAGAAGCCGGAAGGCGCTTCGATCAAGCACGACATCTCGGTGCCGATCGCCTCGATTCCGGACTTCATCGAGACGGCCGCAGGCGCCGTCGCCTCTGTCAGGCCCGGCGCGCGCGTCGTCTGCTTCGGCCACATGGGCGACGGCAATCTCCACTACAACATCTCGCGCCCCGAAGGCGGTGACGACGAAGCGTTCCTTGCTCTCTACCGCCCGATGAACAACGCCGTGCATGACGTCGTGCGCTCCTTCCACGGCTCGATCTCGGCCGAGCACGGCATCGGCCAGTTGAAGCGCGACGAACTGGCCGCCACGGCGCCGCCGATGGCGATCGACCTGATGCGCCGGGTAAAGGCGGCATTTGATCCGGCCGGCATCATGAATCCCGGTAAGGTTATCTGATCCTTCCAACATCCAAAGCAATTCCAGGAAAAGTGCGCAGCGGGTTTCCGTTCGGAATTGCGTCAAGATAAAGAGCAATTCCAGGAAAAGTGCGCTATTCGGTAGCAACCGCCACCAGATCAAGCTTGTCGCGTTGACCGCTGTCAGCGGAACGATAGGGGTCTCGGATCGGGTATAGTCAATTCGGCATCGGTGAACAGATTCGGGAAGAGCCTCTCGCGATAGTCCAGCGGGAAAGCAATGCGGACAGGAGCTTTGGGCGTTTCGGACTTTAGGAAGCCTTGTCTAACCATTGCTGACATCGTGTTCCGTGCCGTTCTTTCCGATGTCTTGAGAACGAGATGAACATCACCGCGCTCGAGTGATCCGTGTTTGAGGACTGCCGCTAAGAGATCGGGCGCGCGTTTGTCTTCGCTTATGTCCTTGACGAGTAAGCGGTACCGATCTTCCAGGCGACCAAGGTCGAAAATCGCTGTGGAGAAGCGTATTTGATCGAGTGCCACGGTAAGGAACCACTCGCAAAAGTCCTTGAGAGCTGCTTCCGAGAGATTGCCTCGGCCATCGAGATCCCCGCGACGAGGGCTGTCTGCGTGGTCCATCATCCGTTTGTATTCGCCTCGATCCTTGAGACCGCGGGCCAGGCCTCTTGAAATCGACCACAAGCCATGTCCCCCGATGCCTGCTTTCAGCGCCATCGCGTGTGACATCAACCGGGACACACGGCCGTTGCCGTCAGGGAACGGGTGGATGTAGTTGAAACGGTGGTGAGCGGAAGCGATGGCAATGATACGGGTGCTCGCCCATTTTTCCGCTACTCCAAAACGCTTCGAGAAGTGCGCCATGAAGGTCTCGACCCAATCTGAAGAGGGGGGCTGATGTCTTCCGACAACCACGTCGTCGCTCGCAGTCTTTCTGAACTCACCGGGAACGATCTCGACCTTCGATCCATCTGGTCGTTCCATGAACCTGAACTCTGCGGGCATCTCGTGATAGAACATGCGGTGAACCCAAGCGATGAACTCAACCGATGTCGGGCTCGGCAAATCTCCTTGGGAGTACATCTCATCGATTTTGCGCTGAACGATAACGTGCGCCTTGGCCTCGAGCGCTAGGGCTCGCCGTTCAGGTTCGACCTCCGCACCGGCGAGTGCCTTTTCGATGTCCTTGGGACGCGTGTTGTGACCCTCGATGAGGTTCGAGTAGTAGCAATTCATCATCCGAACCAAGTCGGCGAGTTCCGCAGCCGATTCTGAATGGAGGCCGCGCCCCAAATTGTCTGCCTCCCTCTGCAGTTCTACCGTGAGGTCTGCTAAGACGGACGGGATGGTGTCCTGGAAAAAGCAGGGCTCGATACGAGCAGGCGTTTCAAGCATTTTTTGCCGATCCTAAAAGATGCCAATTTCCTTTTATATAAGTCACTTACGTCAGCAATAGGCAACGGGTTGCCGATTATTGTTGCCGATCTTCGTTGCCGCATCGCAGTGTACGCCGCAGGAGTGGGGCGAGGCCTAAGCGATGCCCTGCGATCTCGATACGGTAAATCGTTCCCCAGTTATCTAAATTACAAGAATCCGATCGACTCCTGAAACGAGATCCGCTAAGGGCCCGCCTCATGTTCAGGCGGACACGCATACGGCGCTGATTTCGACGGCCTTCCGAGGCCGCAGCATCGCCACGCGTATCGACGACTGCCAGCCCTGGAGCCTGAACATGAACACTCGCGCCTCTAATTCCCCCACGCCCCGCCTGACTCCGAGGATTCTGGAGCGTCCGTGGTTGGATAATATCCACCACGATCCCGACAACCGCACGCGGGGGTGTGAAATACCAGGACGGCCAGCACTTCCTGATGTCCCCGGAATGCCGGGACATGCCGATCCAGCACCTCGTCCAGATCGGCGAAGAGGAAGCCTACGCGACCTTCTGCCAGTTCCGCTGGCCTAAGACCCAGGGCGAGCCCGTCTGCCCGTATTGCGGCGTTCTCGACTGCTACGCGCTCCGCAGGCGCGCGTTCAAGTGCTCCGGCTGCCGCCGCGAGTTCTCCGTCACCTGCGGCACTGTGTTCGCCTTCCACAAGCTCAGCTTCTGGAAGATGCTGGCGCGATCTGGATGTCGGTGAACGCCGTCAAGGGCAAGGCCGCGCTGCATCTCTCCCGCGAGCTCGGCGTGCAGTACAAGACTGCCTGGGTCCCGTCGCTGAAGATCAAGGAAGCCCTGGCTGCGCCGCGTCGGCATGAAGCTCGAGGGCCAAGTCCAGATGGACGGCAAGTACGCGGGCGGCCACATCAAGCCGGAGAACAAGGCCGCGGAGCGGATCGATCGCCGCCTGAAGAAGTACCAGAACATGAAGCGGCTCTGCGTGCTCGCGCTGCGCGAGAAGAACGGCAGCGGCTTCGATCGCACCTTCACGCGCATCGTCCGCGAGGAGCAGGGCGAGGCCGCCTGGGCGACAGTCCGCGACCATGTCAGCCGGTACGCGACCGTCGTCACCGACGAGCACCCCAGCTATGCCGACCTGGCCGGCCTCAACGAGCACAGGCAGGTGAACCACTCGGAGGCCTACCAAACGGAGGACGGCTCGAACACGAACCACGTCGAGAGCGCTTCTTCTCGCGCATCCAGCGGGCCTATGTCGGCATCCACCACCGCTTCTCGCTGAAGTACTTCGACTATTACGTCGCCGACCTCGCCTGGCGCGAGGACAATCGCCGGAAGAGCAACGGGCAGCTGACTGCGCTGGTCCTGTTCGCCGCGATGCTGAACCCAACCTCGAGGAACTTCTGCGGCTACTGGCAGGGGAACAGCCCGCCCGATCCCGACTTCGAGGACTTCGACAGGCCGTTCGCGCCCGACTGAGCGTCAGGCCGCGATCTCCCACTGACGGCTATGGCCGTCCAGCATCCCGGCGTGGCGGACGCGCCCGGCCTTCTGGAGAGCATCGAGGATCGACGACAGGCGGTTGCCGATGAGGGCGACCCGGGGGTCATCTCCGGAAAGGCCGTGCCTTGTCGCGAATTCCTGCGCGCATTCGGCGGTCGACAGCGGCCGCCTGGCGGTCCGCAGGATCTCGATCGTCATCTGTCGCTTGTTCGTCCCGCCGATAAGCTTGTCGAGCTCCTTCGCGCTCATGGCCATCGGCGGACGGCCGCGGCGCTTTTTCGGCTGCTCGTCCGGCTTCCATTCCGGTTCGTAGATCGAGGTCACCTTGTCGACGGCCGCGATCTGCGCCTGCAGCTCGGCAAGCGCCGCCGCCAGCTCGCGGGCACGCCCTGCCAGCTCGCATCGCTTGGCCTTCAGTTCCTCTGGTACACCCATCTCGCCCCTGAAATCCTGCTTTCAGAGGTACCAGATCAAGGATTAAACTTCTGGTGGCGGTTGCTACCGAATAGCGGAAAAGTGCGCAGCGGTTTTTCGTCCGGAATTGCGCAAAACAATACTGAGCGGTTCAGCAATTCTATCAAAAGGGTGAACCGCTCTCGCGGCTGGTTGCATTCCGATAACCATCCCTCAGATCAGCAAAATTTAACCGACTTTCTTAAGCGCGGCGGTAAGAAGCGAGCGCTAATGTTTCTCCCCATAACGAGGCCGGAAAAACCGGCCCGGAGAGAACCGGAAAACGGCCCTCAGGAGAAACAGGAAGGCTTTCGATGAACACTGGACTGAAGCCAGTCTGGGCGGGACGCAACATGCGTCTCGACCCATTTCGCCTGCCGCAAATGGTGAGCTATGCCACGCGCGACGACTATGGTGATGTTACCTTCACCATCGATCAGCGTGGCGCCATCATCCGGCGCATGCTGGAGATGAGCGGCCTGCCGGCGATCATCGCGCTGCCCGCCAATGCGTTCCGCGGCGTCGCCGCCCGCGCCATGGAAGATCCGGACGGCAACGTCACCGTGACGCTGGAGCTTCTGCACAATGATGCGATGTTGTCGGTGCCGCTCTTGGTCGCCGACGATCTCGACGACATCGCCGCCGACTGGCGCGCCTGGGCCGACGCCTATCGCCTGCCGATGCTTCTGATCGAGGCCGACGGCATTGCCCGCACGCTGGAAGAATCGCTCGGCGCCGCCATCAAGGCGCTGCCGCCGCAGGAACGGCGCAAGGGCCGTGTGTCCAACATGCGCCGCCCGCGCTTCCTGGCCCGCCGCAGGACCGGCGATCTTGGCCTGAGGCTCGTCATCGGCGGCGAGGAGATTATTGCGCGGGAGTAGTCTGCTTGTCGCGCTGGCGATTGGCGAAACCGCCGATGACAGCCACCTTCTCCCCGTAAAGAGACGGGAGAAGGGAGACTTCCGCTACACCAGCGGCTTCAACGCCACCCACAGCGCGCCGCCGATCAGCCCCAGAAAGATCAGCCAGCCGACCTGATTGTTCGACTTGAACAGCTTCAAGCATTGGTCCGGATTGTCGATGTCGAGCTGGATGATCTGGCGCGCCATATGCGCGCCGGCGGCGATCAGCCCGGCCAGCGCCGGCATCGGCACCTGCGCCGAGGCGAAGGCGATGGCGAAACAGACGAGCGTGCCGCCATAGAGCCCGACCAGCCAGGTCTTGGTGTTGTCACCGAAGAGCCGCGCCGTCGAGCGTACGCCGACGAGGGCGTCGTCCTCCTTGTCCTGATGCGCGTAGATCGTGTCGTAACCGATCACCCAAAGGATCGAGCCGATATAGAGCATGATAGCCGGTCCATCGAGGTCGCCGAACTCGGCCGCCCAGCCCATCAGCGCGCCCCAGGAGAAGGCCAGGCCAAGCACGAATTGCGGCCAGTTGGTAATGCGCTTCATGAACGGATAGACGGCGACGATCGCAAGCGAGGCGATGCCGAGCGGAATGGCGAAGCTGTTGAATTGAAGCAGCACCGCGAGCCCGACCAGCGCCTGGATGAACAGGAACGCCCAGGCCTGGCGCCGTGTCACCTTCCCGGCCGGCAGCGGACGCGAGCGCGTGCGCTCGACCTGGTTGTCGATGTCCTCGTCGGCGAGGTCGTTGTAGGTGCAGCCGGCGCCGCGCATGGCTACGGCGCCGACGAAGAACAGCAACAGGTACCAGGGCGCCGGCAGCAGCGTCAGCAGCGGGTCGGTCGGACGCGGATAGGCGCTTGCCGCAAGGGCCGCCGACCACCAGCAGGGCCACAAAAGCAGTTGCCAGCCGATCGGCCGGTCCCAGCGCGCGAGCTGCGCGTAGGGCCACAGCCAGCGCGGCAGCACCCTGTAGACCCAATGGCCGCTCGGCGCGTCAGCGACACGGCCCTGGGCCGCTTTCGACTGGATGGTTTCCATGGATGCTGGAGTGGCAGCACGGATAGGCGTCGTCAAGCGGCCGCGTTGTCGCTCAAGCGGTGAAAACATCGTGAGGCGGCAATGCCATTTCCGTCTGGACGAAAGCCGGCGCGCTCTTGTTCCCGTGTGCAACTGCCGCCAAATTGCCAAGACGCCTTGACCCGTCGCCCGCGGACCAATAGCGGGTTCAGGACAGAGACGATCGTCAGCAAGAGGTGGCCATGAACGTTCTTCTTCTCGGTTCGGGTGGCCGCGAACACGCGCTTGCCTGGAAGATCGCCGCCTCGCCGCTGCTGACCAGGCTCTATGCTTCGCCCGGCAATCCCGGCATCGGCCGCGTTGCCGAACTGGTCAAGCTGGACATCGCCGACCATTCCTCCGTTGCCGCCTTCTGCCAGGAGAAGAAGATCGAGCTCGTCGTGGTCGGTCCGGAGGGTCCGCTCGTCGCCGGCATTGCCGATGATTTGCGCGCTTGGGGCATCCGCGTCTTCGGCCCGTCCAAGGCGGCAGCGCGGCTCGAGGGCTCGAAAGGCTTCACCAAGGATCTTTGCGCCAAATTTAACATCCCGACCGCCGCTTATGGCCGCTTCAGTGATCTCGCCTCGGCCAAGGCCTATGTCGAGAGGACGGGCGCGCCGATCGTCATCAAGGCCGACGGGCTCGCCGCCGGCAAGGGCGTCACCATCGCCATGACGCTGGAGGAGGCGCTGGCCGCGCTCGAGGCCTGTTTCGAAGGCGCTTTTGGCGCCGCCGGCGCCGAGGTCGTTGTCGAGGAATATCTGACCGGCGAGGAGGCCAGCTTCTTCTGCCTTTGCGATGGCGCGACCGCGCTCCCCTTCGGCACCGCGCAGGACCACAAGCGCGTCGGCGATGGCGATACCGGCCCGAACACCGGCGGCATGGGCGCCTATTCGCCGGCGCCTGTGATGACGCCTGAGATGACCGAGCGCACCATGCGCGAGATCATCGAGCCGACCATGCGCGGCATGGCCAATCTCGGCGCGCCGTTCGCCGGCATCCTCTTCGCCGGTCTGATGATCACCGACCAGGGGCCGAAGCTGATTGAATACAACACCCGCTTCGGCGATCCCGAATGCCAGGTGCTGATGATGCGGTTGAAGGACGATCTGCTGGTCTTGCTCAACGCCGCCGTCGACGGGCAGCTCGCGCATATGTCGGCGCGCTGGAGCGACGAGGCGGCGCTGACCGTGGTGATGGCGGCGAGGGGCTATCCCGGCACGCCGGAAAAGGGCTCGGTCATCCGCGGCTTGGAGCAGGCGGAAGGCGAGGGCGTGGAGGTCTTCCACGCCGGCACCGCCATCAATGGCGGCGCGCTGGTTGCCAATGGCGGCCGCGTGCTCAACGTCACCGCGCTCGGCGCCAGCGTCGGCGAGGCGCAGAAGAAGGCCTACGCGGCGATCGACCGTATCGACTGGCCGCAGGGTTTCTTCCGCCATGATATTGGCTGGCGCGCCGTCGAGCGCGAGAAGGCCGGCGCCTGATTCTGCCAGCCTTTGAGATCAAGCGGCCCGGGTTTTGCGACCGCTACGCGCCCAGGCCGGCAGCCAGTCGCCATGCGCGGCGAGAAGGTCGTCGACAAGCGACCAGATCTGGTCGAGGTCGAGCTCGGCCGCGGTGTGCGGGTCCATCATCGCCGCATGGTAGATATGCTCGCGGTTCTCGCTCATCAGCGCCCGCACCGTCAGCTCCTGCACATTGATGTTGGTGCGGATCAGCGCCGTGAGCTGCGGCGGCAGCTCGCCGATATAGGTCGGCTGGATGCCGGAGGCATCGACCAGGCAAGGCACCTCGGCCGCGCAATCGAATGGCAGCGACGTGATGCAGCCATTGTTGCGGACATTGCCGTAGATCACCGACGGCTCACCGGTCCACACCGAGTTCATGATCTCCGAGGCATATTCCTTCGACTGCGCCACCTCGATCCGGTCGGCGGACCGGTAGGCTTCCGCCTGTCTCTTCCAGCCTTCGATCTGTTCGATGCAGCGTTTCGGATATTCGTCGAGCGGGATGCCGTATTTCTCGATCAGGTCGGGGCGGCCGTCCTTGATGAAATAGGGCGTGTACTCGGCGAAATGCTCCGAGCTTTCGGTGACGAAGTAGCCGAGCCGGGTCAGCATCTCGTAGCGCACCTTGTTCGGGCAGCGCGGGTTCCAGCCCGGCTTCGGCGCGCGGCCTTCGCGATAGGCGCGCACGAGGTCGGGATAGAGGTCGCGGTAGGAGCCGTCCGGCTGGCGATGCTCGAACTTCAGGTAGAAGGCCATGTGGTTGATGCCGGCCGAGCGGTAGCGGATTTCCTCGTAAGGGATGTCGAGGTCGTGCGCCAGTTCCATCGCCGTGCCCTGCACCGAATGGCAGAGCCCGACCTGCTTGATTTGGGGGTATCTCTCCGCGATCGCCCAGGTGTTGATCGCCATCGGGTTGACATATTGCAGCATGATCGCCTCGGGACAGACGGCGAGCATGTCCTCGCAGATCTTCCACAGATGCGGCACGGTTCTGAGGCCGCGCATGATGCCGCCGACGCCGAGCGTGTCGGCGATCGTCTGGCGCAGGCCGTATTTCTTCGGCACCTCGAAGTCGGTGACGGTGCACGGTTCAAAGCCGCCGATCTGGAAGGCGACGACGACGAAGTCGGCGCCGGCGAGCGCCTTGCGCTGGTCGGAATAGGTTTCGGCCTTCGCCTTCACGCCGAGCGTGGCGATCAGCTTGTTGACGACGATGGCGCTTTCTTCCAGCCGCTGCGGGTTGATGTCCATCAGCGCGATCGTCGCGCCCGACAGCGCCGGCCGCTGCAGCACGTCGCCGACGATGTTCTTCATGAACACCGTCGAGCCGGCGCCGATGAAGGTGATCTTGGG
Organism: Mesorhizobium sp.; assembly: GCA_004020545.1. Taxonomy (GTDB): domain Bacteria; phylum Pseudomonadota; class Alphaproteobacteria; order Rhizobiales; family Rhizobiaceae; genus Mesorhizobium. The sequence continues at coordinate 173,320 of SAQE01000004.1, forward strand.
ATTTCTAGCCACTATGAACCTCCGGTATATGCTCAGGCCACGTCGAAAGCGGCCCTGACGAGCCGTTCGGTGTAGGCGGTCTTGGGATGGGCGAGGACCTCGTCGACGGGGCCCTGTTCGACGATCTTGCCCTGCTGCATGACGATGACGCGGTGGCAGAGCGCGCGCACTACCTTGAGGTCGTGCGAGATGAAGAGGTAGCTCAAGCCGCGCTCGTCCTGCAACTTGCGCAACAGGTCGATGATCTGCGCCTGGACGGAAAGGTCCAGCGCCGATGTCGGCTCGTCGAGCAGGATGAATTCGGGTTCCAGCGCGATGGCGCGCGCGATCGCGATGCGCTGCCGCTGGCCGCCGGAAAATTCATGCGGGAACCGCGACAGGATATCGCCCGGCATGCCGGCGCTGACCAGCGCCTCGCGCACCCGCTCGATGCGCTCGCGCCGCGTCGCGCCTAGCCTGTTGATGACCAGCCCTTCCTCGATGATCTGGCCGATCGTCATGCGCGGGTTGAGCGAGGAGAACGGATCCTGGAAGACGATCTGCATGCGCGAGCGCAGTGGCCGCATCTCGGCGCGCGACAGGCCCTCTATCGGCCCGCCGTCGAAACGGATCTTGCCGCGCTTGGTCTCCTGCAGCCTGAGCAGCGCCAGGCCGAAGGTGGTCTTGCCGGAACCGGATTCGCCGACCAACCCAAGCGTCTCGTGGCGGCAAAGCTTCAGGTCGAGGTCGTCGACCGCGACCAGCTCGCGCCAGTCCGGCTTCAAGAACGTGCCATGGCGCAGCGTGAAGCAGACGCGCACGCCGTTCGCCTCGAGGATTGCGCCGGACTTATCGGGCAGCGGCTTCGGCCGTCCGTGCGGCTCTGATGCGAGCAGACGCCGCGTGTAGGGATGCTGCGGATCGGCGAAGAGCCGCTCCGTGACATTGTGCTCGCGCATCTCGCCATGCTGCATGACATAGACGTAGTCGGAGAACTTGCGCACCACGGTGAGGTCGTGGGTGATCAGGATCACCGCCATCCTGAGCTCTTTCTGCAGGTTGCGGATCAGGTTCAGGATCTGCGCCTGCACCGTGACGTCGAGCGCGGTGGTCGGCTCGTCGGCAATCAGCACGTCGGGATCGTTGGCCAAAGCCATGGCGATCATGACGCGTGGCCGCTGGCCGCCGGAGAGCTGGTGCGGATATTGCTTGAGCCGCGCTTCCGGCTCGGGAATCTGGACGTGCCGCAAAAGCTCGAGCGCCCGCGCCCAAGCCTCCTTGCGGCTCACCTTGCGATGCACCCTGATCGCTTCGACGATCTGGCTGCCAACCGTGTAGATCGGGTTGAGCGAGCTCATCGGCTCTTGGAAGATCATCGAAATGCGGCTGCCGCGCAGCTTGCGCCGGGCGCGTTCCGGGAATTTCAGGATGTTTTGCCCGAGATATTCGACGCTCGACCTCGGCGACACCGTCGCCCGCCGCGACAGCAGCCCCATCACGGTGCGCGCCGTCACCGATTTGCCGGAGCCGGATTCGCCGACGATCGCGATCGTCTCACCGCGATAGAGCTGGAACGAGACGTCCTTCACCGCCTCGACGATGCCGTGCTCGACCTTGAAGGCGACCTCGATGTTGCGGGCGTCGATAACCGGCTGGTCATGGCGTCCGTCATGGTCAAGGCGGACGGCTGGTGCGAAGGATTCGGCAAGCGCGATCGTCGTCATCTCTGCCACCTCAATAGGGATCGACGGCATCGCGCAGGCCATCGCCCAGCGCGTTGAAAGCAAAGACGGTGATCAGCACGAAGCCGACCGGCGACAGGATCCACGGATAGGTGCCGATGACCGAATAGGTCGCGGTATCCTGCAGCATCAGGCCCCACGAGATCAGCGGCGGCTTCACCGCGAAGCCGAGGAAGCCGAGGAAGGATTCGAGCAGCACCACCGTCGGGATCGCCAGCGTCACGGCGACGATCACATGGCTCATCACATTGGGGAAAATATGCTGCATGATGATGCGCCGGTCGGTGGCGCCGACCGCCATGGCGGCGCGCACATAGTCGACCCGCGCCAGCGCCAGGGTCTTGCCGCGCACCTCGCGCGACATCTGCGCCCAGCCCAGCGCCGACATCACGATGATGACGAAGGCGAGGAAGACATTGGTCGGCGCGGTGACCGGGATCAGCGTCGTCAGCGCGAGATAAAGCGGCAATTGCGGGAAGGCGAGCACAAGCTCGACGAAGCGCTGCATCCAGACGTCGAACCTGCCGCCGAAATAGCCCGAGGCCATGCCGACGGTGGTGCCGATGACGGTGATGATGAAGACCACTGTCAGCGCGATCATCAGCGAGACGCGCGAGCCGTGGATGGCGCGCGACAGCACGTCGCGGCCGAACTTGTCGGTGCCGAGGAAATGCACCGGCTGGCCATCCATGGAACCAAAGAAATGGCGGTTCGCCGGGATGAGCCCCAGCAGCTTGTACGGCGCGCCTTCGACGAAGAAGCCGAGCAGCCGCGGGTGGTCGTAGTCGGGGCCGACGATGGGCTGGAAGGTGACCGGGTCGAGGTCGGCCGACTCGGCCAGCGCGTAGATCCTGGGCCGCGCGACGAAATTGCCGTCCTTGTCATGCAAGCTCGCCACCTGCGGCGGCGCGAAGGCAATATCGGTGGCCTTTGGATCCAATGGTGCCAGAAATTCCGCGAACAGGGCCATCGCCAGCAAGAGCACGACCAGGCATAGTCCGGCCATGCCGGTCCAGGAACGCTTCAGCCGGCGCCAGACGAGCGCGATGTAGCTTTCGTTGCCATGCGCGGGCTGGCTCACGGCGCCTTCGGCCGGCGGCGGGGGCGATGGATCACGCGCCAGCATCTAGTGCTCTCCGAACTGGCGCACGCGCGGGTCGAGCAGGGCGAGCAACATGTCGGCGATGATATTGCCGACGATCAACGTCGCCGACAGCACCATCATGAAGGTGGCCGTCACATAGACATCGCCCACCGCCATCGAGCCGACGATCGCCGGGCCGACGGTCGGCAGCGCGAAGATGATTGCCGTCTCGATCTCGCCGGTCAGCATGTATGGCAGCACCACGCCCTGATACATGACCAAAGGATGCAGCGCGTTGGGCACGGCATGGCGCATGACGACGGCGCCGCCGGTCAATCCCTTGGCCTTGGCCGTCTCGACATATTGGGCATTGAGCGTGTCGAGCAGATTGCCGCGCATGACGCGCATGTTGTACGCAAGTCCGCCGAAGGTCGCGATCGCCACCACCGGCCAGACATGCTTGATGAGGTCGACGAACTTCGCCCACGACCATGGCGCGCCGCCATATTGCGGCGAGAAGAACGAGCCGATCTCCGACACGTTGAACTGGAAGACCAAGAGATAGACGATGATCAGCGCCATCAGGAAGCGCGGCACCGTCATGCCGAGGAAGGAGATGGCCGAGAGCATCGAATCGATCCAGGAATACTGCCGGGTCGCCGCCCATATGCCGAAGGTTATGCCGAGCACCGAGGCGAGCAGATGGCAGATCAGCGCCAGAAGCAGCGTGCGCGGCAGGCGCTCGCCCACCACATCGGCCACCGGCTTGTTGTAATAGAGGCTGTAGCCGAAATCGCCGCGGGTGACGATGCCGCCGATCCAGTTGAGATACTGGACGGGCAGCGGCTTATCGAGCCCATGTTCTTTCCGATAGGCCTGGGCCTGCGCATCGGCCTCGGCATAGGAGGCGCCGCCCTGGTTGATGAGCTGCGATTTGATGTAGTCGGCATAGTCGCCAGGTGGCGCCTGGATGATGGCGAAGGTGACGAGGCTCAAAATGGCGAGCACGGGAAGCGCCGACGCTATGCGCATGAGCAGGAATCGCAACATGGACGGTCTGCTTCCTTTCTCGCCGGTTTACGCGTTCGCCGCGTTTGGAGGTTCTGCTTTGTCCGGCCGCGCCGCAACGCGGCCGGACATCTCTTCGTCAGGGAGGTAAAGCTTAGTCCATCGGGCCCCTAGTCCATTGGACCCTTGTCGCCAGGCTTCCCGGGAAGTTCCTGGGGAAAGAGTTCATACTTGGCCTGTTTGTCCGCCTTGACGAAGACGCGTTCGCGGACGATCGAATCCTCGGCCCAGTTGAACATGAAAATCGGCGTGCCCTGCGGAATGTTCGAGAAGCGCTTGTTGACGATGAGCGCGCCCGGATATTCCGTCAGGCCGACATTGTAGACGTTTCCCGTCGAGATCTCCTGGAACTTCTTCATCAGGCTGGCGCGCTCGTCGTTGTCCTGCGTCGACACGAACTTGTTGACGATGTCGACCAGGTCCTTCTCGAACGGCATCAGGTCGACTTCGCCGCTTTCCGGCGCGCGATGGTTCCAGCTGGTCTTCGGACCGACGGGAGCGAGCTGCTCGGTATTCTGCACCACGGATGTCAGCTCGGTGTCGTTACGCCGGATCAGCCAGTCGAAGCGGCCGGAATATTCGGCGGCGTCGCGCTGCGTGCCGTTGACCCCGTTGATGACGATCCTCAGCCCAAGCTTCTCCATCTGGGCGACGACGCCTTCGGCAAGGCTCTTATCGGTCGTGTAGTCGTTGTTGACCAGCATCACGATCTCGACATTCTTGCCGCCGGCGGTACTGGCCGGGAAGTTCACGAAGCCGTCGCCGTCGATGTCCTTGAGGCCGGCCTTGGCGAGCTCGGCCTTGGCGCCTTCGAGATCGAAAGGATAGTAGACGGTCGACTTGCGGTCATAGAAGCTCGTGCCCGAGGAGAAGCCGCCGGGATAGATGGCGGTGAACGGCCCCTTGACCAGCGAGTCGCCCAGCGCCTTGCGGTTGAGCGCCATGGTGACGGCCTTGCGGAAGTCCTCGTTGCGGTTCAGCTCGCGCAGCGCCTGGCCGCGCTCGTCCGGATTGCCCCAGCCGTTGGCGGAAAAGTTGAAGCGCAGGTTGTAGCCGATGAGCCGCGGACCGAAGGCAAGCCGTGCCGGCGCGTTCTTCTCAGCCGCGCGCTTCAGCGAGGCGACGAAATTCTCCGGCTGCTCGAGGTTGGAGAAGTCGCCCGAGCCGGCCACTGCCTGCACGTCGCGGTCGGCCCAAGTCGAGAGCTTGTACTGCAACTCATTGAGATAAGGCAGCTGGTTGCCCTTCTCGTCGACCTTCCAATAATAGGGGTTGCGGCGCATGACGATGATGTCGTCTGGCCGGTATTCGACCGGCACCCAGGCGCCCATCACCGGCATGTTCATGAACTCTGGCGGGAAGGCGTTCTTGAACTGGTCGTAGGTATTCTTCGAATATTTCGGATGCTTCGGCTTCAAGATATGCGAGGGGCCGGGGCAGAAGGTGCCGTAGGCCATCGCATAGAGATATTGCTTCGGGAACGCCTCCTTGAACGTCCATTCGACGGTGTAGTCGTCGATCTTCTTCAGAGTCGTGCCGACGCCGAAGGTTTCCTGCGTTGCGCCGTTGAGCGGCGAGACATTGGGATCGAGGACCTCGTCCTCCCAGTAGAACATCACGTCGTCGGCGTTGAAGGGCACGCCGTCCGACCATTTTGCGCCTTCGATGAGATGCATCGTCAGCTTGTGGCCGTCGCTCGACCAGTCCCAACCCTTGGCGAGGTTCGGCAGCGGCTCGGTGTCCTTTGCATCGACCTGAAACAGCGGCGCGGTGCGCGTCAGGCATTCGGAAAGCGCGATGTCGATGCCGCCCCAGCCTTGCGTCTGGCCGGCGCCGTAGTTCCAGCCTTCCGGCCTGCCGCCGATGACATGGCGCATCGTATCGCCATAGACGCCGGTGCCGTCCGGCATATTGGCCGTCTTGAAGACCAGCGGCTCCTTCGGCAGCCTGTCCTTGACCGGCGGCAGCTTGCCGGCCTTGACGTATTTTTCGGTGACCCAGTCAGGCTCGTGATAGTCGGGCAGCGCCTTGAACTCCAGGATGGAGTCGCGCGCCACATAGTGGATCTTGCCCTCGGCCGGGAACGTCGCCGGCTCCGGCGGGACCGTCGGTTCGGAAGCGAAGGCGTGTGCCGGAATGGCAACGCTCAGCGCCAGTCCGGCGGCAAAACCAATTCTGCGTAAGGTCCTCATCGTCTCCTCCCAGTTGTTTGGACGTCTGCTGCTGCCCGCCTCTTGTTCAGGACGGCTGATTTTGACGGACGTGCCTCCTGCATGTCCGCTCGGCTATGGTCTCAGCCGGCTTGTTTCAATGCCGCCTTTTCGGCGCGCAATTCCTCGATCGAGCGTACGCTTCGCCGCGCCGCGCCCGCCCATTCGCGGGTCTTAACCCTGGACTTCGATAGCCGCTCTTTCGCGGCCGGAACGGCGTGCGCATATTGCGGCAGCCATTGCGCCTGGGCGACGACCATCTCGTCCACCATCTGCCAGACTTCCTCCGGCGTTGAAACCGCGCCGACCAGCGGGTCGTGCAGCACGGCGAGCTTCAGGAGGTCGATATCGCCGGCGATCGCTGCATGCACCGACATGCGCTGCACGTTGATCGAGGCCATGCAGGTGGCCGCACATGCCTCCGGCAGTGTGATGCCCGCCGCCATGTTGATGCCGAAGCGGTCGACGAAACCGGGCGATTCGATGATGGCGTCCTGCGGCAGGTTGGTTATCACGCCGTCATTCTTGACGTTGAAGTGGCCGCGATAGACGCGGTTCGTCTCCAGCGCTTCCAATATGTGGCTGGCATGCTCGTTGGAGCGCTTCGCGGGATCGAGCGGATTCGACGCCGCTTCGAGGAACTGGGGATATTCGGTCTCGAACCAGTTGCGGGTTTCGGTCGAGTAGCGCAGGTAGCCGCCGGTCTCGCCATGGATCCAGTCGGACATGTCGATCCAGCGCGTGATCTCGTCGGGGCGCTTGCGGTACCAGGGCAGATATTCCGACAGATGCCCGTTGCTCTCGGTCGAATAGACGCCGAAGCGCTTCAGCACGTCGATGCGCAGCTTCTCCTGCTTCGAATAGACTGGATGCGCTTCGAAGGCGGCGATCAATTCGTCCTTGCCGATCGGCCGGCCGTTCAGCCGCAGCTCGATGAACCAGGTCTGATGGTTGATGCCGGAACAGATATAGTCGAGTTCCTTCGACGATTTCGCGCCGAGCACTTGGGCGATCTGCGCGGCACCGTGTTGAACGCCGTGGCAGAGGCCGACCGTGTCTACGTTGCCGTATTCGATCGCGGCCCAGGTGTTCATCGCCATTGGATTGGCGTAGTTCAAGAATTTGGCGCCGGTCTCGGCGACCGCGCGGATGTCCTTGCAGAAATCGAGGATCACCGGAATGTTGCGCTGGCCATAGAGAATGCCGCCGGCGCAGATCGTATCGCCGACGCACTGGTCGATGCCGTATTTCAGCGGAATGCGGATGTCGTCGGCATAGGCTTCGAGGCCGCCGACGCGCACACAGCTGATGATGTAGCGCGCGCCCTCCAGCGCCTTGCGGCGGTCGGTCGTCGCCGTCACTTTTGTCGGAAGTTTATTCGCCTCGACGATCCTATCGAGGATCGCCTTGATCATCCCGAGATTGTGCTCGCTGATATCGGTCAGCGCGAATTCGATGTCCTTGAATTCCGGAACGCACAGAATGTCGGTGAATAGCTTCTTGGTGAATCCGACACTGCCGGCGCCGATAATAGCGATTTTGAAGCTCATCACCTTCACCTCGATCCAATCGAATGCTAGGCAAGGAGCAGCAAGGGAGGATTTGGCCACACGCTGATGCGCGCGCATGCCAGCCAAAGCCGGAAATCCGGCCTTTTCTCCTCCCGCCCGCTCCTCGACCGCGGGTTCTTCCCGTTCTTGAGGAGCCGGATTATGCGCTTATTCGAAGGCGCGGCCAGAGAAGGATTATGCTTTCGAGGGTAATTTTGTGCTGCGAGACCTGATCGCCAACGGAAAGCTGATGCGGACGATCTCGCTGCCGCGCGGCCGCCAGCGCCTGCATGCCATGCCGACGAGCACGGGTTACGAGCTGCGCGAGGACGAGACCTACGACTGGGACGGGCGCAAGCGCGGCCAGACCCCGTTCACGGTTCTCCAGCATACGATCAGCGGCACCGGCCAGTTGCGCTATGAGAGCCGCAATTACCGCCTGCAGGCGAACGACACGCTGCTCGTGCTGGTGCCGCACAACCATCGCTACTGGCTGGCCAAGGGCGACCGCTGGGAATATTTCTGGATCTCGATGAACGGCGAGGAGGCGCTGCGCATCCACAAGTCGATCCTCAGCGTCTCGGGTCCCGTGTTCCGGCTGCAGCCGGCGACCGTCGATCACCTTGCCGATTGCAGCCTGCGCCTCATCAAGGGCGCCGCTTCGCCCGGCGCCGCTTCGGCGATCGCCTATGAAGCGGCGATGGCGCTCTATGACGATATCTTCGGCTCGCATGCCTTCACCGAAAAGCAGAGCGCCATGCAGCCTGTCATCGACCACATCAACGCCAATCTCGACAAGCCGCTGCCGGTGGCGGATCTGGTCGAAATCAGCGGCCTCAGCCGTGCCCATTTCTCGCGCTGCTTTGCCGAAAGCGAAGGATTGCCACCGGCCGAATTCGTGCTGCAGCAACGGCTGCAACGTGCGGCGAAGCTGCTCACCAAAGCGGATTTCCTGCCGGTCAAGGAGGTTGCGGTCCTCTGCGGCTTCGAAGACGCGAACTACTTCTCCAAGGTCTTTCGCCGCTGCTACGGCATCAACCCGACGCAGTTTCGCACCACCGGCATGTATGCCAGTCTCGGCAACCATCGCTGAACGGCAGTTGATCTGAAATGGTCAATGGCGGGGTCGATCGAGGGTCGTCGATGCGGTGCTGACCGGGTCGGCTGCCGCGAAGGCTGCGTCGATCTGTTCGGGCGTTCGCTGCCCGGCTCGCTTCCACGCAACATACTGGACGATGCCGAAGCTCGGGCGCTGCGGCACGGTCTTCACCACCGGCATGCGGAATCCGTCGCGGAATTTCTCCCAGCGCGCGCCGAGCACCGCCACCATCTCCTCGAAAGTCGGTGGCGTCGCGACGTCGGCGTAGGTGATGGTGACCTTGCCGGCCAGCGCCGCTGCGCGCGAGACCGGCACCGGTATCGAGGCGAGGTAATCCGCCGGCACGTCGATCAGCCCGCCGAAGGCCCATTGCTGGCGCAATTCGTCGGCTTTCATCGGCGCGACGCTGACGTCGATGTCGTTGGGCGTGCCCGGTACGCGATAGGGGCAACTGAAGCGGCCGCAATTCGCCTTCGCGGAAAACTGCCACAGCGCGTAGCCTTGCCAGTTGCCCATCGGGAAATGCACGTTGATGTCCGGTTTGTAGCGCGCGTACCAGAGCGGCAACCGCGACAAGAGCCGATAGGTGTAGCGGTTGTCGGCGATGTACTGGGCGGTCTTGCCGTTCGAGTAGAGCACCGGGAAGCGGCCGAGGCGGCGGTGCACCTGGCGCACGAATTCTTCCGCGTCCTCGAGCGACATCCATTGCGTCGGATCGATGCCCTCGATGTCGAGGGCGATCAGATCGTCCGGCGCGGGCTCGGCGAAATCGACGAAATTGTTGGCCTGCTCGATCGGGTTGCCGGGGCGGGCAAGGTGATAGGCGCCCCATTTCAAGCCGAGTGCCTTGGCCACCACCTTGCGCGTCTGGAAGAGCTCGCGTGTCACCGCATAGCGCTTCCACAGCGCCTTGCAGAGCTTGACGTCGGTTTCGCTGCCCAAGCAGAAATAGGGCGGCGGCAGGCCGTCGGAGGCCTTGTTGATGAAGCCGACGATGCGCTTGTCGGTGGCAAGCTCAGCCCAATCGATGGAGTTGTATTCGTAGGCGTCGATCACCAGCGCGCGGTCGGCATTCTTCCAGGGCTCGGAGAAATCCGAGGCCTTTGCCGCCGTGCCAAGCGCAACCGCCGCCGCGAGAAGCGCCAGGCGGCGAAGAGGGCGCGCCGGCTTTTTCAATCAGGGTGTCCCCACTGACCAGGGGTCGATCCTGAACCGCTATGGTTAAGGAAGTGCTTCGGGGCCGAAGAGCTTCAGAGCTGTCGCTACCGGCAAGAAGAGCGAGAGAGCACGGCTTTTGAGCGGAACGAAGCCGTGCCTGCGACAAAAAGCGGCCGCTTGCTCATCCTTGGCGTCGACGACCAGCGCGAATGACGCAGGGGCGGCCTGCACGCTTCGCCGTAGCGCATCTATGATTAGCGCCGATCCGATTCCTTTTGCTTGGAATCGGGCATCGACTGCAAGCCGACCGATCAATGTCACAGGCAGGATCGGATAGCGCGGCAGGCGTTTCGTCTGGTCCTCAGGCAAGGATGCGATGGGCACACTGGATGCCGCGAGAGTGTAGTATCCGGCAATGGCGCCGTCGCGATTTACAGCAGCAAAGCAATTGCTGACCCGACGTTTGACATCTTGGCTTGCTTGCTCGCGAAAGTAACGGTCGAGCGCCGGGACGCCGCAGCCAAATGCACTGCGATTGTGGGATGCTTGGAGTGTCTCAATGATCAGATCGGGCTTCACTGGGATTCGATGACCAGCCGTTTATAGGCGTCGGCGGCTTTGCGGAGCGCTTCATTGGGCTCTGGTGGATTCAGAATAGCTTCCATCAGGGCGCGCTGATCTTCCATGGACAGGCGGATGATGGCGGTCTCCTCGATGGTGCGCTGCGCTGCTTCTTGCGCTGCGGTGACCACGAAGTCACTGACGCTGCGGCCTTGGATCTCGGCGGCGCGCTTCACCATGCTCAGCGCATCCGGCGAGATGCGGGCTTCAAGACGGGCGGAACGGGACGGTTGGCTAGGCATAGCAATCACCTCGATTCTCTCATGTACGGGGTAAAACCGTACATATCAAGCGATTGTTTTGCGCTCAGCGCCGAAACAGCGACTGGACCGCGAACGGATCGGGTGCAGGTTCCTGCGAGAGCGTGCCTTCGGCCACGCGCTTCTTGTGATGTGCCAGCGAGCATTGCGGCGAGCACAATATGCCGCGATCCGACCAGTAGGCAGGCCCATGCTCGATCTTGCCCTCATGATACCAGAAGCCCGTGGCCCGATAGGGGAGGCCGCATTCGATACAGCGATAGGCGTCGGGTCTGGCAAGCATGGATTCGATCCGGTCTCAAGCCGGACCTCAACGGTCGGCTGTTTCGAATTTAGTGTGCTTGGAAGACTTTGCAAAATCCGCGTGACAAAGTTTGACGTTTACGTAAAAAGAAGATGGGAGCCGGCCCAAAGGTGGATGGCCTCGCTTCGGCAACGCGACTACGGTTGGCCGAAACGGAGGAGGAGCAGTCATGTATCGCGCACCGGTCGAGGACATAGCCTTCACGCTGAAACATGTGGCTGGGCTGAAGCCGGCGCTGGATGCCGGCACCTTCGGCGATCTCGGCGAGGACCTCGTCGACGCGATCCTGGCCGAAGCCGGCCGCTTTGCCAGCGAGGAGGTGGCGCCGCTCTACAAGATCGGCGACGAGCACGGCGCGGTGCTGAAAGATGCGGCCGTCACCACGCCGCCCGGCTGGAAGGAGCTTTACCGGCGCTGGATCGAAGGCGGCTGGAATGCGCTGTCGGGGCCGGAGGAATTCGGCGGCCAGGGCCTGCCCACCATGCTCGCCGTCGCCGCGCTCGAAATGTGGAATTCCGCCGCCATGGCCTTCGGCATCGGCCCGACGCTCACCATGGGGGCGGTGGAAGCGCTCGACAAGCACGCGTCGGAGGCGCTCAAGGCGAAGTATCTCGCCAGGCTCGTCTCCGGCGAGTGGATGGGCACGATGAACCTGACCGAGCCGCAGGCTGGTTCGGACCTGGCGGCCCTGCGCGCCCGTGCCGAGCCCGCCGGTGACGGCACCTACCGCATCTTCGGCCAGAAGATTTTCATCACCTATGGCGAGCACGATTTCACCGACAACATCGTGCACCTGGTGCTGGCGCGGCTTCCCGACGCGCCGGCCGGCACGCGCGGAATCTCGCTGTTCCTGGTGCCGAAATTCCTGGTCAATGACGACGGCTCGCTGGGTGCGCGCAACGACGTCTTCTGTTCCGGCCTCGAGCGCAAGCTCGGCATCCACGCCTCGCCGACCTGCACGATGATCTATGGCGACGGTTTTGAGGGCATGACGCCTGGCGCCATCGGCTGGCTGATCGGCGAAGAGAACAAGGGGCTGGCCTGCATGTTCACGATGATGAACAACGCCCGCCTTGCCGTCGGCATGCAGGGCGTGGCGGTGGCCGAGACAGCTACGCAAAAAGCGATCGCCTATGCCAACGAGCGCCGCCAGGGCAAGGCCTCGGACTATGCCGGGTCCGGCATGGCGCCGATCGTTCATCACCCGGACGTGCAGCGCAATCTTTTGACGATGAAAGCGCTGACCCAGATCGCGCGGGCTATCAGCTATTCCTGCGCACATGCCATCGACCGCGCCCGCGTTGCCGAGGGCGAGGCCGCCGCCACCTGGCGCGACCGCGCCAATCTGCTGACGCCGCTTGCCAAAGCCTTTTCCACCGATGTCGGCGTCGAGGTCGCTTCGCTCGGCGTCCAGGTGCATGGCGGCATGGGTTTCATCGAGGAGACGGGCGCGGCTGCGCTCTATCGCGATGCACGCATCGCGCCGATCTATGAAGGCACCAACGGCATCCAGGCGATCGACCTCGTCTCGCGAAAACTGCCGCTCGGCGGCGGCGAGCATGTGCATCGCTATATCGGCGAACTGAAGGCGGTCGCCGATGGGGTGCGCACCTCAAACATCGAAGGCTTCGGCCGCACCGCCGACAACCTTGATCGGGCGCTCGCCGATCTCGACGAAGCAACGCGTTTCCTGCAGAGGCTGATGGCCGACGGCAAGGCCGATGCCGCAATGGCCGGCGCCACGCCCTACCTTCGGCTGATGTCACTTGCCGCCGGCGGCGCCTATCTGGCGCAGGGCGGCCTTGCCGACCGTGGCCGAGTTCCGCTTTGCCGCTTCTTTGCCGAAAACCTGCTTGGCGAGACGCGCGCTCTGAAGGAACGCGTCATCGGCGGCGCCGACAGCCTCGCCGCCGCCGGCAAGGCGCTGATCGCCTGAACAGCCTAACATTCGAAGGAACCGACCGTGACCGACCATATCCTCATCGAGCGCCAGGGCGCAGTGCAGATCATCCGCATGAACCGGCCGGACAAGAAGAACGCGCTGACGCGCGCCATGTACGCCAAGATGTCGGCCGCCCTTGTCGAGGGGGACGCCGATCCGGCGGTTCGCGTCCATGTCTTCCTCGGCGTTCCGGGTGCCTTTTCCGCCGGCAACGACCTTGCCGACTTCCTCGTCGTCGCTACCGGCGGCGAGGGTGGCAACGAGGTCTGGGATTTCCTGATGGCGCTGGCCAAGGCTGAAAAGCCGATGGTGTCGGGTGTCGACGGCATCGCGGTCGGCATCGGCACCACGCTCAACCTGCATTGCGACCTGACCTTCGCCACGCCGCGCACGCTCTTCCGCACGCCCTTCGTCGACCTCGGCCTCGTGCCGGAGGCCGGCTCGAGCCTGCTGGCGCCGCAGATCCTCGGCCGGCAGGGCGCCTTCGCGCTGCTGGGCCTCGGCGAAGGTTTCTCCGCCGAGCGCGCCAAGTCCGCCGGACTGATCTATGAGGTGGTCGCGGGAGACGCGCTGGAAGGTGCGGTGCTCGCCGCTGCCGATGAGATCGCCGCCAAGCCGCCGCAGGCGCTGAAGATCGCCCGCGACCTGATGCGCGGCTCGCGTGAAGATCTCATCGCTCGCATCAAGGTGGAAAGCGAACATTTCCACGAGCGGTTGAAGTCCGACGAGGCACGCGCCGCGCTCACCGCTTTCATGACGCGCAAGAAGGCGAGCTGATTTCGGCACGGGCAGGTTGTGCCTTGTCCAGGGGAAACTCGCGTCTGGCGCGACTTTTGTCTGTACACGAGGGTCTTCACGCCCTATCTGACAAATCCTGCGGGCGGGGGCCTGGTCGGTGGAGAGGACATGGCCCGCAACGTTGCCGTCGATTTGCAAGCTTTGAAGACGATCAGGGGCTTGCATTGACGCATTGAACGCTCCGACATGCTTGCCGATGCCGCAAAGCCGCTGGTGCTGACATTCAGGCTCTGGTGGCGCTTCTGGCCGCAACTGGTCGCCATGGTGCTGTTGGGTATCGTGTTCGGCGATCTCTTCATGCAGCTTGCAGCGCGTACCGCCTTGCTCAACCACATGGCGGGCCTGGCTCTGCTGACGCTGGTTGCCCTGACGCAGCTCATCGTCACCGTCGCCATGTTTCAGATGCTGCTGCCTGCCTTGCCGGCAACACGTGCCGCGCAGCAGGCGGCCCAAGGCGAAAGCGAAGCCGAACCGCGAACCGGCAGCGCGCGGCTGGCGCGCATGATCACGGTCGCGCTGCTGCCCTTTTTCGCCTACTACGCCGCCTGGGGCTTTCTCGGCGACACGGTGCGGCAATACTCCCGCGTCGCGCTCGACATGGCGCCTTTCGGCGGAGGGACGGGCAACGTTCTCGATGTGCTCGATTCGCGCTGGCTGGTCTTTTCGGTCGTCATCTCCTGGCTGATCCGGCGCTTCGCCACCGGCATGCAGACGCGCGGCCGATCGCGCTCCTTCTGGCAGATCGTCGTGGTCATCTGCGAGACCAACTGGATCTTCATCGGTCTCTACGTGATCTCGCGCTGGAAGGACGAGGTCGTCGGCTGGATCATGAGCCGCAATTTGTTTTCGGCACTGCAGGCCGCCGCTGAAGGGATCGCCAATCCCATAGCAAGCGCCTTCGCCGATCCGATGGTTCCGGTCGAGGTCACCTCCCTCGACACGACCACCAGGCTGGTCAACCTGTTCTTCTTTATGCTCCTGCCGGTGATCTGGTTGGTGCTCGCGGCACTGATCTATGGCTACGACGTGCGCGACGACAAGGAGCTGATGCGCGTGCACCGGCGCGTCGAGCATTTCGGCGAGCGCTACCGCGCCATTCCGAGATTCCTGCGCGACTTCGTCGAGCACTTCATATCCGGCTACCGCTCGCGCTATTTGCCGATCGCCAACGGCGTGCGCATCACGCTGAGCTCGGGCGTGGTGCTCGTCGTCACGCTGATCGTCGGCTATCGCCTGATCGACTGGCTGGCGGCCTGGGCCTGGCTCGGCATGACACGGCTAATCGGCCCGCATGAACTCGATACCTGGCAGGTGCTTTCCGACGGCGTCTCGCTGCTCTTCGGCAGCCCGTTCCAGGACTCATCGACCGGCATTCTTGTCGAACCGCTCAGGATCTGCTTCCTCGCCGCGATCCTCGAGACGGCATTCGCGCTGCCGAAGCGCCGGACACGTGAAGACGCTCGACTGGTTGGCTCCCCGGACGGCGCGGAAGTCGGTGCCCAGAATGCTTGAAGACGCCCGCTCTCGCCTGAAAGCCTTGTTGGTCGCGGGCATCGGCACCGCGGCAGCGATTGCGGTCGCCGGTGTCATGGGCGCCTTCGGCGCAAGGCACGAGCCTCTTTCCGTTCTGGCGCCCGCCAGCCCGATCGAAACGGGTCAATGGCTGCTGAGGCCGCTCAAGGCTTATGCCGCCGAAGGCGAGAATCTCTACGGCGTACCGCTCAAGCCTGGCGCGAAGGCGCTGGTCCTCGAGCTCGAAATGACCAACCGGACGGCCAAATCGACAAAGGACTATTTCGATGTCCTGCAGGCGAACCGGGCAACGGTCGATCCGGCGACGAAACCGTTCATCGTGCTGACGCGTGATTCCACGCTGTCGCCGGAACTGCACCCCGGCATGCCGGAGCGCATGGCCTATATCTGGCAGTTGCCTGACGGAGCGGCTCCGCCGGCGAGCCTAGAGGTGACGGTCATCCGCGAGACCTACAAGCAGCGCGACAATCTCCACGGCCTGCCCGGCTGGTTCAATCCGACGCCGATCGGGACGCTGAAGCTGCCCATTGGAAGCGGGCCCGACATCGCGGATATCCGGCCATGATGCGTAAGCTTGCCAACGTCGTCCTGCTGCTCGCCGCAGTGTCGCTCTGCTACGGCCTGCAGGTGTCGAAGCCGCATTATGGCGACCTGATCGGGCCGATTCCCGCGCGCGGCGAACTCGGCGACACGGTCGTCGGGCGAAGCTTCGAGGTCCGCGCCGAAAAGGTGGAATTCGCCCGCAAGCTGAAAGCGGACAGGTTTGGCGACAGCAAGGTTCTGACCACCGGCGGCATCTGGGCCGTGGTCACGGTGGAGTTCGCGGCACGGGCGCAATCGGCGACGGTGGCGGTCGCATCGTGGCGCGGAACGACAGGCCTCACCTATGACCAGACCGAGCGGCTGTCCTTCACCGATGGACTGCTTCCCGTGGCCATCGACCCCGGCCTGCCGAAGAAGGCGAGGCTGATCTTCGAGCTGCGGCCGGATGAGGTCAGCGATGCCACTTTGCTGATTTCGGAAAAGCTGATGTCCGCGCTCGACTCCCAGGCCGAGATATCGCTCGGGCCGGTCGCCATCGGGCCCGACGGCTTGCCGCCCGGCACTGTCGATACGCTGGATATGACGCAGCCGATCTGAGGGGTATCGAATGACGGCACAGGGTCTGGATCGCGAGAACGGGACGAGCGAACGGAGATGGCGCCGGCGCAGCCTCTGGTCGCTTGTTCTGCTCGTCCCGCTGAGCCTGGCCATTGGCTCCTATGACAGCGTCAAGGCGCTGCTTGGCGGCAACGACCTCTTCCCGCGCCGCGTCGCCTGGGGCGAAAGCGCCCGTTTCGGCGGCAGCGACTGGAAATTGACCGATCTGCGCGGCGCCTTCGGCATGTCGAACCTGGCGCCGGATACCGTGCCGGTGCTGGCCGACTTCTCGGTGAAGATCGGCGATCCCGATCTGCAGAACCGATGGCTCGGCTGCAAGGTGATGCTCATCGACAAGGACGGCCGGCGCTGGTCGCCGACATCCATCGCGTCGCTGAAAACCACGGACAATGTACAGACCTGCATTTCGGCGATCTTCTCGGGCGCCAGGAGCGGCGACACGCTCAATCTGCGCGAGACGTTCCTGGTGCCGAAGGAGGCGACCAAATCAATACGCCCGGCCGTCGGTGTCGCCAGCGAGCGGCCGCATTTCCTGCTGTTCCAACTGGAGAAGGACTGATTTCCAGCAGGCATTCGAAGGTTAAGGGTAAAGTCGCGTCTTGTCCCAGCCACCCTTGGCGTTGCGAGAGAAGACGATGCGGTCGTGCAGCCGGAACGGACGGTCGTGCCAGAACTCGATCGTCTGCGGCAGGATGCGAAAGCCCGACCAGTGCTTCGGCCGCGGGATTTCGCCGATCGCGTAGCGTGCCGTGTACTCGGCCACCGCCTTTTCCAGCGCGAAGCGGCTTTCCAGCGGTCGCGACTGTTTCGAGGCCCATGCGCCGATGCGGCTGCCGCGCGGCCGCGTCGCATAATAGGCGTCGGCCTCGGCGTCGCTGACGATCTCCACCGGCCCGCGCACGCGCACCTGGCGGCGCAGCGATTTCCAGTGGAAGCACATCGCCGCCTTCATGCTGCCAAGAATCTCGCGGCCCTTGGCGCTCTCGAAATTCGTGTAGAAGACAAACCCCTTTTCATCGAACCCCTTGAGCAGCACCATCCGCACGTCCGGCATGCCGTCGGCATCCACGGTTGCCAGCGCCACGCCGTTGGGGTCGTTGGGCTCGCTCTTGCTGGCGTCCTCCAGCCATGCGGCAAAAAGCCGGAACGGCTCCGCCGCCTCGGTGAAGTCACTGCTTGTTAACTCGGTTTCGTTCATAGTTTTCCAAATTTTTAACGTTGCGGGAGGAGTTCGCCGATTGTCGCGTATTGCGCAAGCTTTTGACAGCGGGCAATGGAGCGTTATCGCTTCGGCCAGCGCCAAGGCTGCGCTGCTGACGTTGGCGCTCCCCCTTGCAGGCTGCGGCGCCGGCGGCTTCAGCCTGGAGAAAGCGGAGGTCGACCGCTCGATCGTCACTTCCAGCACGCCTTCCTCTTCCGCCCAGCCGGCAAGCAGCGACACCGATTCGGACCAGACCACCATCGGCAACGCGGTCTCGTCGGCCGATATCCAAGAGCTCGGCGGCCAGGCCGTGCCATGGGCCAATGCCGGCACCGGCTCGCGCGGCGCGATCACCGAACTGATGGAGCTCAAGGATGGCGGCCTCAACTGCCGCAGCTTCACCGCCACGCGCGAGAGCTTCGACGGCGTCGCTCTCTACAAGGGCGAGCTCTGCATGGCCGGCGCCGGCGGCTGGCGCATGCAGGAGTTCAAGGCGCTCTAATCTCACTCTCCGTTTGGCGCCTTGCACCACTGGAATTTCTTCCTATGCGAGCGCATATAGAGGGCGACTGTGGACCCATTCTCTCTTTCAGGCAGGAAGCATGCGCGACCCCTATGAGGTGCTGGGCGTTGCCAAGAACGCATCAGCCAAGGAAATAAAATCGGCGTACCGCAAGCTCGCCAAGAAGCATCATCCGGACCAGAATCCGAATGACCCCAAGGCGAAGGACCGTTTTGCCGCCGCCAACCAGGCCTATGAGATCGTCGGCGATGAGAAGTCGCGCGCCGCATACGATCGCGGCGAGATCGACGCCGACGGCAAGCCGCGATTCCAGGGCTTCGAGGGTGCGGCCGGCGGTGGCGATCCGTTTGCCGGGTTCCGCCGTCAGCAGGGCCCCGGCGGCGCGCATTTCGAATTCCGCACCGGTCGCCCGGGCGGCGATCCGTTCGACGGCAACAGCGATATCTTCAGCCAGATCTTCGGCGATGCCTTCTCGGGCGCCCGCGGCGCAGGCCGCGGCGACCGTCGCCAGCCGGTCCAGGCGGCGGACCTCAACGTCACGCTGGACATCACGGTCGAAGAAGCGGCCACCGCCGAAAAGGTGACGGCGATGTTCCCCGACGGCCGCAAGATGGCGGTCAAGCTTCCGGCCTATGTCGAGGACGGCCAGACCATCCGTCTCAAGGGCCAGGGCGAGCAGGGGCCTGGCCAGCCGGGCGACGCGCTGGTCAAGATCCACATCCGCCGCCACCCGCGCTACCGCATCGAGGGCCGCGACCTGCATGTCGACCTGCCCGTCGACCTGGCCGACGCGGTGCTCGGCGCCAAGGTGGCGGTCGAGACGCCGACCGGCAAGCTCGCGGTCAACGTCCCGGCATGGTCGAGCTCGGACAAGGTGCTGCGCCTGAAGGGCAGGGGTTTGCCGGAAAAGGCGGGCGGCCACGGCGACCTCTACGCGCATGTGCGGCTGATGCTGCCGGAGGGCGGAGACGCCGATCTCGAAGCCCTGATTCGCCGCCGAAAAGGCTGATCGAGGCAATTTTCTCCTCAAGCCAGTCTGTTTTCGACGCTTGAAGGGGCTCTGTGCCTGTGCGATAGGGCTCCACACAAAGCAGACACTCTTGCGGAGAATGCGCACATGGCGGGTGGACAGGGCCTGATGGCCGGTAAGCGGGGCCTCATTCTCGGCGTCGCGAACAATCGGTCGATCGCTTTCGGCATCGCCAAGGCCTGCGTCGATCACGGCGCCGAAATCGCGCTGACCTATCAGGGCGAGGCGTTCAAGAAGCGCGTCGAGCCGCTGGCGGCCGAACTCAACGCGCATGTCGCCGGCCATTGCGACGTCACCGATCCGGAAAGTCTCGACGCCGTGTTTGCCGATATCGCCAAGCACTGGGGCAAGCTCGACTTCCTCGTCCATGCCATCGCTTTTTCCGACAAGGACGAGCTCACCGGCCGCTATGTCGAGACATCGCGCGACAATTTCCTGCGCACCATGGACATTTCGGTGTACTCCTTCACCACCATCGCCAAACGCGCCGAGCCGCTGATGAGCGAAGGCGGTTCGCTTTTGACGCTGACCTATTACGGTGCGGAAAAGGTGATGCCGCACTACAACGTCATGGGCGTCGCCAAAGCGGCGCTTGAAGCCAGTGTGCGCTATCTCGCCGTCGACCTTGGCGCCAAGAAGATCCGCGTCAACGCGATTTCGGCCGGCCCGATCAAGACGCTCGCCGCCTCCGGAATCGGCGACTTCCGCTATATCCTGAAGTGGAACGAGTACAACGCGCCGCTGAAGCAGACGGTGACGCAGGAAGAAGTCGGCGATTCTGGCGTCTATTTCCTGTCGGACCTGTCGCGCGGCGTGACCGGCGAGGTTCACCATGTCGATTCCGGCTACCACGTCGTCGGCATGAAGGCGGTCGACGCGCCGGATATCTCGACCGTCAAGGATTAGATCTCTCCGCCTACCTTCCACCAGGCCCTGGCCCGACCTCCGGATGACTTGATGTATCCGCTCGTCTACATCGCACGCCACGGCCAGACGCAGTGGAATGCCGAGGGTCGGCTGCAGGGGCAGGCGGACACCGACATCAACGCGTTCGGCCGCGCGCAGGCGACCCGAAACGGTCGCCGGCTGGCTGAATTCGTAGCCAATCCCGCGGAGTTCGACTTCGTCGCCAGCCCGATGCGCCGCACGCGTGAGACGATGGAGCTGATGCGCGCGGCGATGGGGCTCGACCCGCTCGCTTATCGGACGGAACCGCGTCTGGTGGAATTGAGTTTCGGCGACTGGCAGGGCTTTACTTTCGCCGAGCTCGAGGCCCGGCATCCCGGATCAACGCAAGGCCGCCGCGCCGCCAAATGGGATTTCCAGCCGCCCGGCGAGGGCGCGGAAAGCTACGAGATGCTGCTCGAACGGGTGAAGCCGTGGTTCGACGCGCTTGAGCGGCAGACGGTCTGCGTCACCCATGGCGGCGTCATGCGCTGCCTGTTCCGCTTCGTCGAAGGCATGTCCAAGAGGGATGCGGCCAGCCTCGAAATCCCGCAGGACCGCCTGCTCCGGCTGGAGGGCCGAAGTTTGGAGTGGTTATAGGGGCTGCGCCTCAGCGTCGTCATCCTAGGGTCTCCGCGACGGAGCTTCGCTCCTGCTTCGCCCTAGAATGGCGAAGCTTTCGGCTTTCCGGCCAATGCCTAAGGTGGTCGCTCTACTGGCGCACCGCGTTGGCCAAGACCTCGCGGCGTAGGTTAATTCTGGTCGCCGTCCGGCAACTGCATATCGGTCACGACATTCTCGCCATTGGTCACGTCAAAGGCGATGACGATGTCCATGCCGGGCTTGAGCGCATCGAGATCGGTCTCGGCGTTGAGCTTGTAGGACTTTCCGTCGTCGAGCGTCAGCGTCAGCGTGTCCTTGTCGACCTTCTTGATCAGGCCTTCGGTCTGTCCGGCGAACGCGGCGGTGGAAATCAGCAACGCGGCGGCAACAGCGCCAATCAGGGTACGCATCATCGTCCTCTTTGGTCATTGCGCCGGCTGGTCAGCGGCGGGTCCTCAACGGCGGATGGAAGAGAGCAGAAACCAACCGAATGTGTCAAAACTAAATCGGCCGGATCACAGATTGATGCACCGGATCACGTTTGACCGCTGTTGAAAACGCCAATAGAAGGCACACTTTAACCGGCGAACCGGCTCCGCCGCCGGGTAGGGCGTTTTCCATGTCTCACAACACATTCGGCCATCTCTTCCGCGTCACCACCTGGGGTGAAAGCCATGGGCCCGCGCTCGGCTGCGTTGTCGACGGCTGCCCGCCCGGCATCCGTTTCAAGCGCGAGGATATCCAGGCCGAGCTCGACCGCCGTCGCCCCGGCCAGTCGCGCTTCGTCACCCAGCGCCGCGAGCCGGATGAAGTGAAGATACTCTCCGGCTTCATCCCCGACGAGGACGGCGAGACGATGATCACCACCGGCACGCCGGTGTCGATGCTGATCGAGAATGTCGACCAGCGCTCCAAGGATTACGGCGAGATCGCCCGCCAGTACCGGCCGGGCCATGCAGACTATACCTATGAGGTCAAATACGGATTGCGCGACCATCGCGGCGGCGGCCGTTCCTCGGCGCGTGAGACCGCTGCCCGGGTAGCTGCGGGCGCGCTCGCCCGCAAGGTGGTGCCGGGCATGGTAGTGCGCGGTGCGCTGGTCTCGATGGGCGAGAAGTCCATCGATCGCGCCAACTGGAACTGGAATTTCGTCGGCGACGCCGAAAACCCGTTCTTCACCCCCGATCCGGCGTCCGTCCCGGTCTTCGCCGCCTATCTCGACGGCATCCGCAAGGCCGGCTCCTCGGTCGGCGCGGTGATTGAAATCGTCGCCGAAGGCGTGCCTGCTGGCCTCGGCGCGCCGATCTACGCTAAGCTCGACCAGGACATCGCATCCGGCCTGATGTCGATCAACGCCGTCAAGGGCGTCGAGATCGGCAACGGCTTCGAGGCCGCCCGCATCACCGGCGAGCAGAACGCCGACGAGATGCGCATGGGCAATGACGGCAAGCCGGTGTTTCTCTCCAACAATGCCGGCGGCATCCTGGGCGGCATCTCGACCGGGCAGGCGATCGTCGCCCGCTTCGCCGTCAAGCCGACTTCCTCGATCCTGACGCCGCGGAAGTCGATCGACAAGGACGGCAAGGACGTCGAGGTGATGACGAAGGGCCGTCACGATCCATGCGTCGGCATCCGCGCCGTGCCGATCGGCGAGGCCATGGTTGCCTGCGCGATCGCCGACCACTATCTGCGGCACAGAGGACAGACGGGAAAGGGAGTAGGGGAGTAAGGCAGTAGGGGAGTATGTTACGTCGCTTTTAGCGACGCCAAACTTTTTCCTTTTCCCTACTCCCTTACTGCCCTATTCCCTACTCCCTGCGAGCGGAGCGAGCATGCCATACGACCAAAAGAAGATCGTCGAAGCGATCCGTGCCTTCGAGCGCGGCGAGATCGTCGTCGTCATGGACGATGACGGGCGCGAGAACGAGGGCGACCTGATCGTCGCCGCCCTCCATTGCACGCCGGAAAAGATGGCCTTCATCGTTCGCAACACCTCCGGCATCGTCTGCACCCCGATGCCGCGCGAGGAGGCGAGGCGGCTCAACCTCGCGCCGATGGTGGCCGACAATGATTCGGCCCACACCACGGCATTCACAGTCAGTGTCGACTTCAAGCACGGCACCACGACCGGCATTTCGGCCGACGACCGCACGCTCACCGTGCGCAACCTCGCCAACGGCAATGTCGGCGCTTCCGACTTTGTGCGCCCCGGTCATATCTTTCCGCTGATCGCGCGAGAGGGCGGCGTCTTGATGCGCTCGGGCCATACCGAAGCCGCTGTCGATCTCTGCAAGCTCGCCGGCCTGCCGCCGGTCGGTGTCATCTCCGAGCTGGTCAATGACGACGGTACCGTCAAGCGCGGGCCTGAGGTTCAGGCTTTCGCCAAAGAACATGGCCTGAAGCAGGTTTCGGTCGCCGATCTCATCGCCTACCGCCAGCGCAAGGAAACGCTGGTCGAGCGCGTTGCCTGCTCCGACATCGACACGCCCGGCGGCAAGGCGCAGGTCTTCACCTACACGCTGCCTTGGGATTCCATGCATCACGTCGCAATCGTCTTCGGCGACATCCGCGACGGCGAGGAGGTGCCGGTGCGCCTGCATTCGGAGGACGTCGTCACCGACGTCTTCGGCACCAGCCATCGTCTGGACGGTATCATGAAGGCGATGGGCGCGCGCAGGCGCGGCGTCATCGTTTATCTGCGCGAAGGCTCGGTCGGCGTCGCCCACCAGGAGCGCAAGCGGCCGCAGAGCGGCGACCGCGAGGATCACGAGGAAGCCCGTCGTCGCGAGAACGAGTGGCGCGAGATCGGCCTCGGCGCTCAGATCCTGAAGGATCTCGGCATCTCCTCGATCAACCTGATCGCCTCCCGCGAGCGCCACTATATCGGCCTCGAAGGTTTTGGCATCCATATCGCCAAGACGGAAATCCTTTAGGCTGTCGGGGGACGCGCCGGAAGTTCCTCCAGGCAGATCGCACGCTTACGCGATTGGCCGAAGCGCCCGCGACGTCGTCATCCACGGGCGGAGCAAGGAGCGAAGCTCCGTCGCGGAGACCCTGGAATGACGAAGTTCGAAGGGCGTCGGCTAATTTCGAACGTTTGCGATGGGTTCGCCGAAACGAACGACCGGGCGGTCTTGCGTCACTCAGCCGGAACAGCCGCTTCGTCTCCATCCAGATCGCAATCCTTCGTCGCCAGCCGGCATTGACCGGCAAGCACGGTGGCCAGCGCGATCGCGCCCGCCACGACGGACACCCAGAACCCGCTTTGCGCTCCAAACGTGTCGACCATCCAGCCGGCGGCAAAGGAGCCCAGCGCCATGCCGATGCCGATCCCGGTCGTCACCCAGGTGACGCCTTCGGTGAGCATTGCCGCCGGCACGTGCCGCTCGATCAGCCCGAAGGCGGTGATGAAGGTCGGCGAGATCGCAACGCCGCTGACGAAGACCGCAAGCGCCAGCGTCGGCACGGTGCCGGCAAAGAGCAGCGGCAGCGTGGTGAGCGCGATGACGGCGACCGCGACTGCCAATTGCCGCCGCAGCGGCGCCTTGAGGTTGAGCGCCCCGACGATGACGCCGAGCACGAAGGACCCGAGCGCGTAGACGCCGATGACGAGGCTCGCCGCTTCAGGTTGGTCGAGCGCTTTGGTGATCGCCACCGTGGTGACTTCCGTGGTCGCGAAGGTTGCGCCGACGAAGATTAGGGCAACGGTGATGATCTGGACTGGCCGTAGCCGGATCGCCGAACTGTTCGCCCCGTGCTCTGCGGGACGGATGGGTGGTTCCGTAGAGCGCTGAAGAAGAAATGCCGCCGAGCCGAGAGCAAGCAGCAACGTGCTGACGACCATGCCCGCTTCCGGGAACAGCGCTGCGCTTAAGCCCACCGACAGCGAGGCGCCGGCGACGTAGACCAGCTCGTCCGCCGCCGATTCGAAGGCGAAAGCGGTGTTTAGCTCGGGCCGGTTGCGGAAAATCTCGGTCCAGCGCGCCCGTACCAGCGCCGGAATGCTGGGCATCGAGGCGGCAAGCAGCGAGGACAGGAACAGGGTCCATACCGGCCAGTGCTGGTTCGCCGCCGCGATCAAGGCCGCGAAGGAAAGCGCCGAAACGAGCGTCGTTGGCACGGCAACCCGGCTCTGGCCGAGCCTGTCGACCAGCCGCGAGACCTGCGGCGACAGGACGGCGTTGACCAGGGCGTAGGTCGCCGAAACCGCACCGGCCAGCCAATACTCGCCATGCGTCTGCGACAGCATCGCCACGATGCCGATCGGCGCCATCGCGATCGGCAGCCGCGCTATGAAGGCGGCCGCGGCGAAGCCTTTCGTGCCGGGAGCCCGAAAGATGTCCGAATAGGGGTTTCGCATGGTCCTGCTCCTCGACAAGGAAGGGCGCCGCAATTACATACGCAGCGTATGAATGTCAGGTAGTTCATACGCTTCGTATGTCAATTGGCATACGAAGCGTATGTGAATAGGGCCAGATGCCATGCACAGACCTCGCAAGGAGATGATCGCCGAGACGCGCGCGAAGCTGATCGCGGCTGCGCGCCATGCCTTCGGCACGATCGGCTATGCCGAGGCCTCGATGGACGATTTCACCGCTTCGGCGGGTCTGACGCGCGGCGCGCTCTACCACCATTTCGGCGACAAGAAGGGGTTGCTGCAGGCGGTGATCGCCGAGATCGACGGCGAGATGGCTGTCCGGGTGAACGAGGTGGCCTCGCGGGCGCCGACCCGCTGGCAGTGCTTCGTCGATGAATGCACCACCTACATCGAGATGGCGCTGGAGCCGGAGATCCAGCGCATCATGTTCCGCGACGGGCCGGCGGTGCTCGGCGATCCGGCGCAGTGGCAGAACGCCAATGCCTGTGTCGCGTCAATGACCGGCCACCTGACCGCGTTGCAGGAAGAGGGCATTGTCGTTCGCGATCTCGATCCCGAGACCGCGGCGCGGCTGATCAACGGCGCCAGCAGCCAGGCCTCGCAGCGCATCGCCAATTCAAAAGATCCCGAGGCGACGTCGAAGAAGGCGATAGCAGCCTTCAAGCAGCTGCTCGAAGGCCTGCGCAAGAAGTCCTGACCGCACCGTCAAGTCACCCCTGCCATGGGGTTGTGCACCGGATTTGAGACCGGAACGACGTGGCCGCAATTGACAATCGTAGGCTGGAGCGCATCCTCTCTGCCGATCTCTGAGGCGGAGAGTCGGGGCCATGTGGGACTTCAGCATCGGCCGGTCGGTGTCCATCATGATGCGGACATGGCCGTTCATCGTTTTTCGCATGATCGTCTATTTCGGCATCACGCTGGCCTACATCATGGCGACCGGCACCGGCGCCAGCGTCGGCTACGGCGTCGGCCACATCTCGACCGATCCTGACGGGCCGATGTCGTTTGCCTTGTGGGGCGGGGTTGTTGGCTTCGGCGTCGTCTCGATCGCCGTCTACTGGATTCGCGAATATATCCTCTATGTGCTCAAGGCCGGTCACATCGCCGTCATGGTCCACCTGATCGATGGCCACGACGTCCCCGACGGCCAGCGCCAGATCGCTTATGCGAAGGAAGTGGTGACCCAGCGGTTCGCCGAGGCCAATATTCTTTTCGTCGTCGACCAATTGGTGAAGGGCGCCATCCGCGCCATCACCGGCCTGATCGGCGGCATCGCGGCGTTCCTGCCCATTCCGGGCTTGAGCGGACTGGTCAGCTTCATCAACACCGTCATCCGCCTGTCGCTGACCTATGTCGACGAGATCATCCTCGGCTACAATATCCGCATCAATTCGAACTCGCCCTTCGAAACCGCCAGGCAAGGCGTCGTGCTCTACGCGCAGAACGGCAGGCACATGGTCAAGAACGCCGTCTGGCTGGCGGTGATCATGTGGGGCGTGTCCTTCGTCATCTTCCTTTTGATGCTGGCGCCGGCAGGCGCGATCCTCTGGGTGATGCCGGGCCAGCTCGCCGGCTGGGCCTTCGTGCTGGCCATCGTCTTTGCCTGGGCCTTCAAGGCGGCCTTCATCGAACCCTTCGCCATCGCCTCGCTGATGCAGGTCTATTTCGCCGCCATCGAGGGCCAGGTCCCCAATCCTGAATGGGACCGGCGCCTGGCCGAAGCCTCGTCCAAGTTCAGGGAGCTCCGCGACAAGGCGTTCGGCTCCGGCTCGCGCTGGGATACGCCCCGGGCTGCTTGATCAGCAGCCCCCTGACCGCGAAGGCCGCCCGATCACGGCTTCGGCAGATCAACGCCACGAAGCTTTGCAATCGCCGATTTGAGCGGCGCCTCGCCGGCGCCGCAAAAGGTCTCGCTCATCACCAGTTCGGGCAGCGGCAGGCGCTTGCCCCAGCCATGCGCTTCGAGATCGGGCCTCGGCGCGAATTCCGAGACGCGGCCGACGCAGAGATAGGCGATCGGCGTGACATGCTCGGGGATCGACAAAAGCCGCTTCAGCGCCTCGGTCTCGATAATGCTCACCCAGCCGACGCCGACGCCTTCGGCGCGCGCCGCCAGCCAGAAATTCTGCACCGCGCAGACGGTGCTGTAGAGGTCCATCTCCGGATTGTGCCAGCGTCCGAGCGGCGAATCCTTCGAGCGCTGCCGGTCGCAGGTGATGCAGAGGTTGAGCGCGCTTTCGCAGATGCCCTCAAGCTTCAGCTTGCGGTAGAGCGCCTGCCGCTCCGCCTCGATCGCGGGCAGCTCCTGCTCGCGCGCGGCGAGGAAAAGGTCGCGCACCTGCTGACGCCTTGCCGAGTCGCGGATGACGATGAAGTTCCACGGCTGCATATAACCGACCGACGGCGCGTGGTGGGCGGCGTTGAGCAGCCGCGCCAGAACGGCATTGTCGAGGTCGTCCGAGACGAAATGGCTGCGCACGTCGCGCCGGGTTAACATCGCCCGGTAGACGGCGTCGCGCGCCAATTGGTCAAAGTCATCGCCGCCCATGGCGGCCGTTCGTGCCAGCATCGCTTGTCCCCTTGCGACAGCAGCCCGCCGCCTGACCAAGCGGAAGACCAAGTCTGCCAGGCCGGTCTTCTGGCTCGGGATCGTCCCGCGTCGGCGCCTTCCCGTCCAGGACAGTGGCTTTTTGCCGGCGCGGTCCCCCTCACAGCGTTGGGCACGCCACGGAGTTCAACCGTGTTCCCGATTCTCCCGCGTTGCGGGCACCAGGCAGTGCCGCGACCTTATCGCGAAGCGAAGGCCGCGCCAATGCCGTCAGCGACACGTGAGGGCGCGATTTTCCCCAGCCATTCGGCACTGAAACATGGTCATTCGGGCCACGCGTGCCTAGATTAGGCGCCATGACCACCCGTCTCTACACCCATCCGGTATTCCTGGAGCATCTCACGCCGCCCGGCCACCCTGAAAGGCCCGACCGCTTGCGCGCCATCGAGCGCGTGCTGGATGACGAGGCTTTTTCGGCTCTCGACCGCGTCAAGGCTCCGGAAGGCGACGAGGCGACGATCCTCTATGCGCATCCGGAAGATTTCGTCGCCCGCATCCGCGCGGCCATCCCCACGAGCGGTATCGTCTCCATCGACGCCGACACCAGCGCCAGCCCGAAGAGCTGGCAGGCGGCGGTCACGGCGATCGGCGCCGCCAATGCGGCGATAGACGACGTCTTCGAAGGTCGCGCAGCCAATGCCTTCGTCGCCGCCCGCCCGCCCGGCCACCACGCCGAGAAGACCACGGCGATGGGCTTTTGCCTGTTCAACACCGCTGCGATCGCGGCCCGTTACGCGCAGAAGAAGCATCAGGCCGAGCGCGTCGCCATCGTCGATTGGGACGTCCACCACGGCAACGGCACGCAGGACATCTTCTGGGACGATCCGTCGGTGCTCTATTGCTCGACGCACCAGATGCCGCTTTATCCGGGCACCGGCGCCAAAAGCGAGACCGGCGCCGGCAACATCGTCAACGCGCCGCTGGCACCCCGCACCGGCAGCGAGCTGTTCCGCGACGCCTTCCTGTCGCGCGTGCTGCCGTCGATCGATGCGTTCGCGCCGGACCTGATCATCATTTCCGCTGGGTTCGACGCGCACCATCGCGATCCGTTGGCCGAGATCAACCTGACCGAGGACGATTTCGACTGGGCGACCGGCCAGTTGATGGAGCGTGCCGGACGTCATAGCGGCAACCGGCTCGTCAGTCTGCTGGAGGGCGGCTACGATCTGCAGGGACTGGCATTTTCGGTCGCCGCCCATGTCGGGCGGCTGATGAAGGGATAAATGATGGCTGATGAAGCTAACCAAGACGTCAAGGCGATGAGCTTCGAACAGGCGCTCGACGCGCTGGAGAAGATCGTCGATGATCTGGAGCGCGGCGACGTCCCGCTCGACCAGTCGATCAAGATCTACGAGCGCGGCGAGGCGCTGAAGGCCCATTGCGACCGGCTGCTGAAGGCGGCCGAGGACAAGGTCGAGAAGATCAGGCTGTCGCGCGACGGGAAGCCGGTGGGCACGGAACCGCTCGACGCCGAGTAGCTTGAAGACGGGTGGGGCAGAGAAAGCAGGTTAGGAGTTCAAGCATGTGCCGAAACATCAAGACCCTGTTCAACTTCGAACCGCCGGCGACCGACGACGAGGTCCATGATGCGGCCCTGCAGTTCGTGCGCAAGCTGAGCGGCTCGACCAAGCCCTCCAAGCGCAACGAGCACGCCTTCCACTATGCCGTCGAGGCGATTGCCGCCGCGGCGCGCGAACTGCTCGATTCGATGGAGACCACCCAGCATCCGCGCAATCGCGAGGAAGAGGCGGCCAAGGCGAAAGCCAGGTCCGCGCTCCGCTTCGCTTAAGGTCTTTAGATGAGCTTCTTTCCGGGCAACGATCCTGAGGCCGGCGATGCCTTCGCCTGCGACCAGATCGAATTGATGGTCATTCCCAACGCCAAGGATATCGGCGGCTTCGAGGTTCGCCGCGCCTTGCCGACCGCCAAGCGCCGGCTGGTCGGGCCGTTCATCTTCTTCGACCGCATGGGGCCGGCCATCCTGCGCGCCGGCCATGCGATCGACGTGCGCCCGCATCCGCATATCGGGCTTTCCACCGTCACTTACCTGTTCGACGGCAAGATCAGGCATCGCGACTCGCTCGGCACCGAAATGGTGATCGCGCCCGGCGACGTGAACCTGATGACCGCCGGCCGCGGCATCGTTCATTCCGAACGCACGCCGGAGGAGCTGCGCGGCGCGCCGATGTCGATCTCCGGTCTGCAGACCTGGCTGGCCTTGCCCGACGAAAAGGAAGAGGTCGCCCCGGTATTCGCCAACACATCGGTGATCAGCCTGCCCGAGATCGACGCCGAAGGCGTCAGCGGCCGCGTCGTCATCGGCGAATTTTCCGGGCTGCGCTCGCCGGTCGCGACCGCCTCGGAAACGCTTTATGCCGATCTGCGGCTGCAGGCGGGCGCCAGCGTGAAAATCCCCGCCGATGCCGAGGAACGCGCCATCTATACGCTGGAAGGCGAGGTTTCGATTGCCGGCGATCGTTTTCCGGCCGAGCGGCTTCTGGTGTTCAAACCGGGCGCGGAGATCGTCGTTTCGTCCGAGCGCGGCGCGCATTTCATGCTGTTCGGTGGAGCATCGCTGGGCTCAAAGCGTTATATCTGGTGGAATTTCGTTTCGTCCTCGAAAGAACGCATCGAGCAGGCCAAGGAAGAATGGAAGACAGGCCGCTTCGATATCGTTCCTGGCGATGAGGAAGAATTCATCCCGTTGCCGGAAAGCTGAGCCGCGTCACTGGCACGCATTTACATTCGCTCGCCGGCGGCATATTTCGCGCATGATCAAGGCGCATATTTGTGAAGGTTGGAGCAATCCCAGGAAAAGTGTGAAACGGTTTTCCGTCCGGGATTGCGTGAAACAGAAAAGACAGAGCGGTCCCGTGAAACGGTTAACCGCTCTGATGCAAGGTTAAGATCTCAGCAGGCCGCCAAAGAGTGAACCCGAAGCCCGATACGCCACTTCTCGATAAGGTCCGCATTCCCGCGGATTTGCGGGCGCTCGACGAAAGCGAACTGCCGCAACTGGCGACCGAGCTGCGCGCCGAACTGATCGACGCCGTTTCGCACACCGGCGGCCATCTCGGCGCTGGCCTCGGCGTGGTCGAGCTGACGGTTGCGCTGCACTATGTCTTCAACACGCCGGAAGACAGGTTGATCTGGGACGTCGGCCACCAGGCCTATCCGCACAAGATCCTGACCGGCCGTCGCGACCGCATCCGTACGCTGCGCCAGGAGGGTGGCCTCTCCGGCTTTACGCGGCGAGCCGAGAGCGAATACGACCCCTTCGGCGCCGCGCACTCCTCGACCTCGATTTCCGCCGGTCTCGGCATGGCCATGGGCCGCGACCTTTCCGGTGGCCGCAACAATGTCATCGCCGTCATCGGCGACGGTGCGATGTCGGCCGGCATGGCCTATGAGGCGATGAACAACGCCGGCGCGCTCGACGCCCGTCTGATCGTCATCCTCAACGACAACGACATGTCGATCGCCCCGCCGACCGGCGCGATGAGCGCCTATCTGGCGAGGCTCGCCTCCGGCAAGACCTATCTCGGCCTGCGCGATTTCGGCAAGAAGCTGACCTCCTATTTCGGCAAGCGCGCCGACCGCGCCATCACGCGCGCCGTCGAGCACGCGCGCGGCTACGTCACCGGCGGAACGCTGTTCGAGGAGATGGGCTTCTACCACATCGGCCCGATCGACGGACACAATCTCGAGCACCTGATCCCGGTGCTGAAGAACGTCCGCGACAATGCCGACGGCCCGGTGCTGATCCATGTCGTGACCCAGAAGGGCAAGGGCTACGCTCCGGCGGAAGCCGCCGCCGACAAATATCACGGCGTCAACAAGTTCGACGTCATCACCGGCGCGCAGGCCAAGGCCCCGGCCAATGCGCCGAGCTACACCAAGGTATTCGCCGAAAGCCTGATCCAGGAGGCCCGCGAGGACGATCGCATCGTGGCGATCACCGCCGCCATGCCGAGCGGCACCGGCCTCGATCTCTTCGGCGAGGTGTTCCCGGCCAGGACCTTCGATGTCGGCATCGCCGAGCAGCACGCGGTGACCTTCGCCGCCGGCCTCGCCACCGAAGGCTACAAGCCGTTCGCAGCCATCTATTCGACCTTCCTGCAGCGCGCCTACGACCAGGTCGTGCATGACGTGGCGATCCAGAAGCTGCCGGTGCGCTTCCCGATCGACCGCGCCGGCTTCGTCGGCGCCGATGGTGCCACCCATTGCGGCGCCTTCGACACGACCTTCCTCGCCTCGCTGCCCGGCTTCGTCGTCATGGCCGCCGCCGACGAGGCGGAGCTCCGCCACATGGTGCGCACCGCCGCCCAATATGACGGCGGCCCGATCGCTTTCCGCTATCCGCGCGGCAACGGCGTCGGCGTCGACATGCCGGAGCGCGGTTCGATGCTCGAAATCGGCAAGGGACGCATCCTGAAGGAAGGCACCAAGGTCGCGCTTCTCTCCTTCGGCACGCGGCTGCAGGATTGCCTGCTGGCGGCGGAAGAGCTCGGCGCGGCCGGCCTCTCCACCACCGTTGCCGATGCCCGCTTCGCCAAGCCGCTGGACGAGGATCTGATCCGCCGCCTCGCGCGCTCGCATGAGGTTCTTGTGACGGTGGAGGAGGGCGCGGTCGGCGGCTTCGCCAGCCATGTGCTGCATTTCCTCGCCCATGAAGGCCTGCTGGAAAACGGCCTCAAGGTCCGCCCGCTGGTCTTGCCCGACGAATTCACCGATCACGCCAAGCCGGAAAAAATGTATGCCGACGCAGGCCTCGACGCGGCCGGCATCGTGGGCACGGTCTTTGCCGCGCTCGGCCATGGCGTTCAGGCGCAGCGCGCCTGAATCCAATTCTCAAATCGCTGAATCTGTTTGCCGGCTTTGGAAGCAATTCCAGCAAAAGTGCACGGTGGTTTTGCGTCCGGAATTGCGTTAAACCGGAAATCGTAACTCATTGTTAACGCTTCCGTTTGGCGGTTCGGTTACCCTGTCTTTTGGCCGATTTTCAACGGCGCCCTGCTAAGACCTTGGTCCTTAGGCGGGGATAAGAACAATGAAATCGTTCCTGAGTGGCATGGCCCTTGCGATGGCCATGACCGCGCCGGCGGCAGCCGAAACACGTTACGACCGCAACCTCGAGAAGGCGGTGGTCGAGATCGTCGCCGGCAAGATGGGCGATATCCGTGGCGGTTTCTCCTACAAGCAGGTCCCTCAACTGGTTGTGCTGCCGGAAGCGGCGCCGGCCGCGCCCGCTACGGTCGAGCCGCGCAAGCAGGCGTCCAACAATGACGGCCTGATGCCGGCCGTCGAGCGCCCGGTCTCGCGGACGGTCTTCTAAAACCACATATCGCGCACGCAGCGGCCGTCGCGCGGCAGGTCGTCGAAGCTGTTGAGACCGTCGAAATGGTCGATCGGCAGGTCGGCGACGGCCTCCGGCGGTGCCAGCCTGACATTGACGGCGATGCGCGTACGGCCGCTCGAACTGGACCGCAGGCCGCGCCAGGCGAGCACGCAGGCGCAGGTCGGGCAGAACAATATCTCGAGCGCGGGTTCTGCCACTTCGGCGCGCGTATAGGAACGCATTGGTCCCGCGATGCGGATGCGCTCGTCGGCATAGTCGTAGGCCCAGAGCGTGCCGTAGCGGCGGCAAAGCGTGCAGTTGCAGGCCGTGATCGGCCCCGGATCGCCTTCCAGGGTCCAGTGCGCGGCGCCGCAATGGCAGGTTCCCTTCAGCATTGCCTCTTCCTCCGGCCGGGGTGAAATCGCCCAGCATTCTGCCGCGCTTCGCGCTATATTCAACAGGCTCCCATTGCCTTCGCGCCCGGCTTTCGCCAATGAAGGCCGATGAGTTCCCCTGTGCCAGCCAGCGCGCGCCTCAGGCTCGACGAACTGCTCGTCGAGCGGGGCCTGTTTGCCAGCCGCTCGCGCGCCCGCGACGCGATCGAGCGCGGCACGGTCGCGGTCAACGGCGCGGTCGCCCGCAAGCCTGGCCAAGCCGTCGCACCGGACTGCCGTGTCGCCATTGACGATCCGGCGCAGGCTTACGTCTCGCGCGCGGCGCTCAAGCTGATCGCCGGCCTCGACCGTTTCGGCCTCGATCCCTCGGGCAGCGAAGCGCTCGATATCGGCGCTTCGACCGGCGGCTTCACCCAGGTGCTGCTCGAACGCGGCGCCGCCCATGTCACGGCGATCGATGTCGGCCATGGCCAGATCCATCCCGATATTGCCGGCGATCCGCGGGTGACGGTGATCGAGGGGCTGAACGCCCGCGATTTGACGACCACCGATCTCGGCGGCCGTATCCCGGATTTCCTGGTCTGCGATGTCAGCTTCATTTCTCTGAAACTGGCGCTGCCGCCGGCGCTTGCGTTGGCGGACGAGGGCGCCAGCGCGCTGCTGCTCGTCAAGCCGCAGTTCGAAGCCGGCCGCGAAGCGATCGGCAAGGGCGGGCTGCTCAGGGATCCGAGCGCGGCCGAGCGTATCGCAGTCGATCTGCGCGACTGGCTTGCCGGCATTTCCGGCTGGCGTGTGCTCGGGCTGCACCCTTCGCCGATCGAAGGCGGCGACGGCAATCGCGAGTTCCTGCTCGGCGCGGTCAAGGACGCGGGATCGAAATGAGCGCGCGCTTCACCATCGCCAGGCTCGGTTCGCAAGGCGACGGCATCGCCGGCACCGAAGGCGGCGAGGTCTTCATCCCGTTCACGCTGCCGGGCGAAACCGTCACCGCCGCGCGCCAGAAGGACCGCGCGACGCTGGTGTCGGTGCTGGAGGCGTCACCGCTCAGGATCGATCCGGCCTGCCGCCATTTCACCGAATGCGGCGGCTGCGCCCTGCAGCATTTCGAGGCCGAAGCCTATCGGCAGTGGAAGCGCGAGCGGGTCGCGCAGGCGCTGAAGGGCAAGGGCATCGCTTGCGAGGTCGACGCGCTGGTGCCTTGCGCGCCGCACACGCGCCGCCGCGTCGTCTTCAGCGCTCGGCGCACCGAAGGAGGCATGGTGCTTGGCTTCGTGCGCGCGCTCTCCTCCGAGATCATCCCGATCGAGGAATGCCCGATCTCGCTGCCGTCGATCGTTGCGTCCCTCGATCGCTTGCGCAGGCTTGCCGATCTGGTTTGCGCCACGCCGAAGGCCTTCCACATGACGGTGACCGTCACGGCGTCCGGCCTCGATGTCGCCGTCCAGGACGCCGGCAGGCTTGGCGAAAACCAGCGCCGCATCGCCTCCAATTTCGTGATGGCCGAAGGCTTGGCGAGGCTTTCCGTCGACGGCGAGGTCATCGTCGAGCCCAAGAAGCCGGTGGTGCAGTTCGGTTCGGTCGCCGTCGCCGTGCCGCCCGGCGCCTTCCTGCAGGCGACGGAGGCGGCCGAGCAGACGATGGCCGGTCTCGTCGGCCGGCATCTGTCGCGCGCCAGAAAGGTCGCCGACCTCTTCGCCGGCTGCGGCAGCTTCGCGCTCAGGCTCGCGGCGAAGTCGGAGGTCCATGCCGTCGAAGGTGACGCACCGGCGCTTGCCGCGCTCGACCGCGCCTTCCGTTTTGCCAGCGGCCTCAAGCGGGTGACCGGCGAACGCCGCGACCTCTTCCGGCGGCCGCTGACCTTCAAGGAATTGAACGGCTTCGATGGCCTCGTCTTCGACCCGCCGCGCGCCGGCGCGGAGGACCAGTCGAAGCAGATCGCCCGCTCCGAAGTGCCGCTGGTCGCGGCCGTGTCCTGCAATCCGGTGACGCTGGCGCGGGACCTGCGCATCCTTCTCGACGGCGGCTATCAACTGAAGAGCGTGACGCCGATCGACCAGTTCCTGTGGTCGCCGCATGTCGAGGCCGTCGCGCTGCTGGAGAAGCCGAAGCGGCGGCGGTAGTTCACGACCGCCGCTTCGCAAGAAGTTTTCTGAAGCCTCTGTTCTTTCGACGAAATTGCGCCCTAAAGCCGCCTTTATGCGGGCTCTTAATTTTGCGCTGTTAGGGAAACATTCCTGCCTCTCCGGCGTTAATGTTCTGGAGGGATGCCGGATAGGGATAGCGGATTGCCATGCAGACGCTTCAGAAATTCCTCGGCCTCGTCGTCATTCTCATCTTTTTCGCGGTCAGCGCCGCAACCGGGGCGCTGGCGCAAGGTGAAAAGCGTCTAGCCTTCGTCATCGGCAATGGCTCTTACAAGACCGGCGAACTCGCGACGGCCGCCAATGACGCCGGCCTGATCGCACAGACATTGCAGGCCGCCGGGTTCGATGTGGTCGGCGCGCGTGACGTAGACCAGGACTCGCTGCGCGGCGCATTCCGCGATTTCATGGGCAAGGTGTCGGCCGCCGGTCCTGACGCCGTCGTTTTCATCTATCTCGCTGGGCATGGTGTGCAGTTCGAGGGCGAGAACTACTTCCTTCCGATCGATGCTCAGATCGCCAATCCGGCCGATGTCCCGCTTCAGGCGATGCGGATCTCCGACGTCACCAGGTCGCTGTCCGGGCTGCCGACAAAGGTCAATATCGTCGTGCTCGACGCGGCGCGGCCAAATCCGTTCCCGCAGTTGAAAGAGCCGCTGGCCGGTGGCCTTGCATTGGTCGATCCCGATCCGAACATGCTGATTGCCTTCAACGCCGCTCCCGGAACCGTAGCGCCGGAGGGCAAAGGCCCCTACGGAGCCTACGCCCAAGCGCTGGCCGAGATGATGCGCGAAGGCGGCCTGTCGCTGCAGGACGTGTTCGACCGCACGCGGCTGCGTGTCAGCGAAGTCACGCAAGGCGGGGAACTGCCATGGAGCGCTTCGAAGATCACCGTGCCTTTCGTTTTCTTCGAACGCAGCGCGGAAGCTCCCCCGCCCAAGGTTTCGGCCGCGGAGACCCGCGCGATGCGGACCAGGCCGATTCGCGATTTCGGCGCCCATGAGGCCTATTTTGCGGCCCTCGAGCGCGACACGATGCGCGGCTACGAGGATTTCCTCGACGTCTATCCGCACGATCCGATGGCCAAGCGTGTGCGCGCCATCCTGGCGGCCCGGCGTGAGGCGATCACCTGGCGTGAGACCTGGATGACAGACACGCCTGAAGCCTACTGGTCCTATCTGGAGCGCTATCCGCACGGCCCGCATGCCTGGGACGCGCGCCGCCGGCTGGAGCATTTCGATGCCGAGCTGGAGCCGCCGGCGAGCTTCACCGTCATCGTCTATGACGTGTCGCCGCCGCCGGAGGAGGAAATCATCTATATCGCCCGGCCGGTGCTCTATTTCGACGACCCCGATTTCGATTTCGAGCCGCCGCCGCCGATCACTGTGATCTTCCTGTCGCCGCCGCCGCCGGATTTTGTCGTGCTTGAGCCACCGCCGCCGCCGGTTGACGTCTTCGTCCTGCCGACGCCGGTGTTCGTGCCGATACCCGTGTTCGTCAACCCGCCGCGCCACATCGTGCCGCCGCCGAACGACATCATCTTCAACAACATCCACAACACGACCGTCATCAACAACATCAACACGACGATCAGAAACGAGACCATCAATCAGGCCGCGCAGCCGAGCGGCAATACTCAGGTTGGCGTCACCACAGGCCAGAAGACGCTCGGAGGCGCCGTTGGTGCCCGCGCGGATGCGCTGGCGGCCAAGGTTGCGCTGCCGCCGCTGCTGAAGAAGAGGGCGGCGGTATCCGGTCAGGCCCAGTCCAGGCAACAGGTCGGCTTGCCACCGAAGCCCGGCCAGCGTGTTATCCAGGGTCAGCAGCCAGGCGCCGCGACTCCGCAGCCGGAGACCCAGTCCGCGACCGGCAAGCTGTCGCGCGACCACGCCCTGCCCGGAGCTGACGGCAAAAAGCTGCCGCTCGTCAACGGCAAGCCGGCGCTCAACGGCCAGAATTTGTCAGGCAACAGGTTCAGGAAGCAGCTCGGAAAGCAAGGCATCGCGGGCGGCAACCAAGAGGCGACGGGAAATGCCGGTGCCACCGTGACCGGAGAGCAGGGCACGGATCAGCGGAAGGGCAAGAAGTTCCGCAAGCTGCCGACCGTCAACGGTGCGCCGGCCGACAACGAGCTGAGCGCGCAGGAGAGGTTCAGGAAGAACAATCCCAATGCGTTCTCCGACCAGAACACCGGCAAACCGAAAAAGCTGAAGCGCAAGGATTTGTCCGCCGGCCAGTCCGTGGTCGAACCGAGCGATCAGGGCCCGGTCAGCGGAAACGAGAAGGGCAGGAAGTTCCGCAAGTTGCCGACAGTCAACGGTGCGCCGGCCGAAAATCGCCCGAGCGTGCGGGAACGGCTGAGGAAGAACAATCCGGATGAGCTCTCCGAGCAGAACATCGGCAGACCGAGAAAGCTGCTGCGCAGGGATTTGTCGGGCGGCGAGTCCTTTGTCGAACCGGATCAGGGCTCGGCCAACAGGGTCGACAGGGGCAGGAAGTTCCGCAGACTGCCGACCGTCAGCGGTGAGCCGACCGACAACGAACCGAGCGTGCAGAAGCGGCTCAGGAGGAACAATCCGTCAGTGTTCTCCAATGAGGGCTCGGCCGGCGGGAACGAGGGGGGCAGGAAGTTCCGCAGGCTGCAGAGCGAAGAAGGGTCCGGCGGCCCGGAGGTCAACGTCCAGCGCAACTTCAAGGTCAACAGGCCGAACGAGAATGCGCAGCGCCAGTTCAGGCAGGAAAGGCCGAGCGAGCAGATGCTCCGGCCGCGGAGATCGGAGCCGAAGCCGGAATTCCGTGCTGAGCCGAGACCGCAGATGCAAGAGCGGCGTGTCCCGCAGGAGCAGCCGCAGCCGCAGTTCAAGAAGAAGCGGTCTTGCGGACAGCCGGACGAACCGGCTTGCCAGCAATAGGCCGTCGAGCAGCTATTCATGGGCCGGACTTCCGGCCCATGAATTGGTAAGGCAGGGGTATCTGTGGACAGACCCGTAAAGGCTGGTCCGCTCCAGGCTATGCGGGCCGCTCAGTCTACGAGCCAGGCGGCATTCGTCAGGTTTTCGGCGTGCCGCCGCGCTGGTTGATCGACACCCAGATGTTCGGGTTCTGCTGCGACTGACGCTTCAGGAAATAATAGCCGGTCGCGTTCCAGGGCCTGACCTCGTCGACCAGATTGTCGAGGACGAGATCGCCCTTGTCGGTCTTCACCGTCAGGATGGTGTGCCCCTCATTGTTCAGGTCGCGCACCACCGTCATCAGCAGCGCTTGCCTCGGAAACCCCGCTTCCATGAGCAGCTTGCGCTTGTAGAGCGCGTAGATCTTGCAGTCGCCCTTGCCGTCCACCGGATAGTCCCAGTGGTCCATCATCGTGCCCCAGTGATCGTAATTGCTGACGGGCTTGATGGCGCGGTTCGCCTTCTGATTTACGCGCTTGAGGGTGCGCATGTTCTGCGCGGTCAACTTGACGTTCGTGGCCTGCAGGGCAGGCACTTTGCACTCTTTTGGCCGGCGATGGCAGAAATCGAGCCAGCCGTAAGGGACGCTGGTGCGTCCTCCAACTGTGGCGGAGTGCAGGTCGACTGTGATTGGCTTCATCGTCGGCGGACTCGATGGCCGCTTGAACAATGTCGACTGCGCCGCCGCCGGGCCGACAGACAGCGCCGTGGCGCCGATCAACGAGAAAAGGCCAAGCAGGAAAGAAGAGGTCAGGACGCCAGACGAACGCTGCACTGCCAACACCACCGCAACGAGAAGACTGGCGACGAGTTAATGCGGAAACGCCGGCCAACGCAATTGAACAATTAATAATCTGCTAACACGATCGTGTTCGCTGCTGGCGCTGTCCGTCCCTATGTCTCAAACCCTGGTGCCGCCCACCGTCATCTGGTTCATCCTCAGGTGCGGCTGGCCGACGCCGACCGGCACGCCCTGTCCTGCCTTGCCGCACATGCCGATACCGTTGTCGAGCTTCATGTCGTTGCCGACCATGCTGACGCGGTGCATGGCGTCGGGGCCGTTGCCGATCAGCATCGCGCCCTTGATCGGCTGCGTCACCTTGCCGTTCTCGATCATGTAGGCCTCGGTGCAGCCGAACACGAATTTGCCCGAAGTGATGTCGACTTGGCCGCCGCCGAAGGAGACGGCATAGATGCCGTTCTTGACCGACGCGATGATCTCCTCCGGGTTCGTGTCGCCCGAGGTCATGTAGGTGTTGGTCATGCGCGGCATCGGCTGATGCGCATAACCCTCGCGCCGGCCGTTGCCGGTTGCCTTCATGCCCATCAGGCGCGCGTTCTGGCGGTCCTGCATGTAGCCGACCAGCTTGCCGTCTTCGATCAGCACGTTGCGCGCCGAAGGCGTGCCTTCGTCGTCGACGGTGAGCGAGCCGCGCCGCTCGGCGATCGTGCCGTCATCGACCACGGTGACACCCTTTGCCGCAACCTGCTGGCCCATCAGCCCGGCAAAGGCCGACGTCTTCTTGCGGTTGAAGTCGCCTTCCAGCCCGTGGCCGACCGCCTCGTGCAGCATCACGCCCGGCCAGCCGCTGGAAAGCACGATGTCGAAGGTGCCGGCGGGCGCCGGTACCGCCTCGAGATTGACCAGCGCCTGCCTGAGCGCCTCGCTTGCGGCATGCTTCCAGCTTTCCTCGGTCAGGAACTCGCCAAAGCTCTTGCGACCGCCCATGCCGTAGGAGCCGCTCTCCTGGCGATCGCCATCGCCGACCACCACCGAGACGTTGACCCTGACCAGCGGGCGGATGTCGCGCACCATCTGGCCGTCGCCGCGCACGATCTCGACATGCTGCCAGGAGGCGGCGAGCGAGGCCGTCACCTGGCGCACGCGAGGATCGGCGGCGCGCAGCCAGGCGTCGATCTCCTGCAAAAGTTTCGCCTTGGCCTCGAAGGAAGGCGAGGGGATGGGGTTCTCGTCGGCATAAAGGTGGCGGTTGGTGCGGGCGGGCGCGGCGGCGAGTGTTCCGGAATAGCCGCCCTTGACCGCCGAGACGGCGTCGGCCGCGCGCAGCAGCGAGGCTTCGGAAAGATCGCTTGAATGGGCATAGCCGCTGGCCTCGCCTGCGACGGCGCGTAAGCCGAAACCCTGGTCGGTGTTGAAATTGGCCGTCTTCAGTCGGCCGTTGTCGAACATCAGCGCTTCGCTCTCGCTGTATTCGAGGAAAAGCTCGCCGTCGTCGGCGCCTTTGATTGTGTCGGCGACGATCTTTTTGACGCGATCGTCGGAAATGTCGAATTGGCCGATCAGGCTGTTCATGGCAGGGCTGTCCGCTGGCGGTTTCGTCATCTCCCCGATGTAGGGGCGAAGACAGGTCAAGACAATCGGCTGCGCATGCGCTCACACGGGATCGTCATCGCCGCGGGCCCCGGCAACCGCCGCCGGGGCTCAGGGCAGGGCGGCGAAGCCTTCGGCGAACCCCTTGAGATCGACCGGAATGCCGATGCCTTCCTCGGGCGTCTGGAAGACGATGAAGGTGGCCGACGTGCCGCTCTTCAGCGTGTCGAGCAACGGCTTCTCCAGGATCACCTCTGCATAGCAGCCGTCCTGGAAGCAGCGCACGAAATAGGCGCGGCCGATATCCTTGCCGTCGACATTGAGGCCAAGCCCGTTAGGCAACAGCACGCCGAGTGGCGCCAGCACCCGCAGAATCTCGGCCTTGTTGTCCGCTGTGCGCAGCACGACCACCGAAAGCCCCATTTCCGGACGGTCCTCGGCGACGACGTTCTGCATCATCACACACTGCTCGGAGGTCGCGCCGGCCGGCGTGTCGCAAATGATCGACCACGCGCCATGCGTCGACTTGACCGTGCCGCTGGGCGGCGCGGCGGTCTGAGGTGCCGCCGCGTTGGCCGCGCCGGTCAGGCTGGCGCCAAGCAAGGCGGCAAGGAAGACGACCTTCGTCAGGGGTCTCGAAAGCCAGGAAGTCATGACGGCTCCATTGCGAATCACGGCACTTTAAGCCGCGCCAAGGCCAAGTAAAGGACGAGACCGTCGCCGGCCCGTCCCGATACCGGCAATTAGGCGCTTTTCCAGAGCAAATTCGCCCGAATTGCGACCGTCCGACGCGTGGCGCGGCGATGGTCGAGGATGCCCTTCGGGTTGCGCGCAAAAATGCCGCACGGTTTCGCCCGCTCCTTCCTTGCGGAGGGAAATAGAGTATGGTTTGAACCACCTTAGGGACAGACCGGGATTCCCATCCCGGCGTCGTTCGTTATTGGTGCGATCCGATCGCAGGAAGTGGGAGACGAGAGGGCGATGAGAAAATTCATGGCAGGCGCCAGGTTTCTGGCAGGTGCTGCGGCCGCGGGCGCGCTCCTCTCCGGCGCATCCGCCCACGCGGATCAGCCCAAGCCATGGGAGGCCAGCTTCCAGGCGCCCGCGACCGATATGATGCGGCAGATCGAATGGTTCGGGAACTACACCTTCGCCTTCATCGTGGTGATCACCCTTCTGGTGCTGTTTCTGCTGGCCTACTGCATCCTGCGGTTCCGCGCGAGCGCCAACCCTGTGCCTTCGAGGACCAGCCACAACACGCTGATCGAGGTGATCTGGACTGTCGGACCGGTCGTCGTGCTGTTGCTCATCGCCATTCCCTCGTTCCAGTTGCTCACCGCGCAGTACACGCCGCCGGAAGAAGCCAAGCTCACCGTCAAGGCGACCGGCAACCAGTGGAACTGGGATTATGAATACCAGATCGACAAGAGCTTCTCCTTCAACTCGGCGGTTCTTCAGGACGCTGACCGCGCCAAGGCCGGCAAGGAAGACCGCAACCTCTATCCGCGCCTGCTTGCCGTCGACAACGAACTGGTGGTGCCGGTCAACACCCTGACCCGCGTGCTGATCACGGCCACCGACGTCATCCACTCCTTCGCCGTGCCGTCCTTCGGCATCAAGATGGACGCCGTGCCCGGCCGCACCAACGAGACTTGGTTCAAGGCGGAGAAGGAGGGCCTCTATTACGGCCAGTGCTCGCAGCTCTGCGGCAAGGACCACGCCTTCATGCCGATCGCGATTCGCGTCGTGTCCGACGCGCAGTTCAAGACCTGGCTGGAGACGGCCAAGACCGATGTGCCTGCCGCCAACAAGGCGCTGATGGCAAAGATCGATGGTACCAACAAGGTAGCGGCCGCCGGCAACTGACGCCGCGGGTTAGCAAGAATTAGGGAACGGAGCGGAATATGGCAGAGGCTGCAGCTCACGACCACCACGACCACAGGCCGCATGGCTGGGTCCGCTGGGTGTACTCGACCAACCACAAGGACATCGGCACGCTCTACCTGATCTTCGCGATCATCGCCGGCATTATCGGCGGCGCGCTTTCGGTCGCCATCCGCATGGAGCTGCAGGAGCCGGGCATCCAGATCTTCAGCGGTCTGGCGCAGATGGTCTACGGCATGCAGGGTGATGCCGCCATCGACGGCGGCAAGAGCATGTACAACGCCTTCGGCGCCGCGCACGGCCTGATCATGATCTTCTTCATGGTGATGCCGGCCCTGATCGGCGGCTTCGCCAACTGGATGGTGCCGATCATGATCGGTGCGCCGGATATGGCCTTCCCGCGCATGAACAACATCTCCTTCTGGCTTCTGCCTCCGGCCTTCCTGCTGCTGCTCAGCTCGATGTTCGTGCCGAGTTCGCCCGGCGCCTTCGGCCCCGGCGGCGGCTGGACGATCTATCCGCCGCTCTCGACGGCCGGATCACCAGGCCCTGCGATGGACCTTGCAATTCTCTCGATCCACATCGCCGGCGCCTCCTCGATCCTCGGCGCGATCAACTTCATCACCACCATCTTCAACATGCGCGCGCCTGGCATGACGATGCACAAGATGCCACTGTTCGCCTGGGCGGTGCTGATCACGGCCTTCCTGCTGCTGCTCTCGCTGCCGGTTCTGGCTGGTGGCATCACCATGCTTCTCACCGACCGCAACTTCGGCACCTCCTTCTTCGTGCCGGACAATGGCGGCGATCCGCTGCTCTTCCAGCACCTGTTCTGGTTCTTCGGTCATCCGGAGGTCTACATCCTGATCCTGCCGGGCTTCGGCATCATCAGCCATATCGTCTCGACCTTCTCGAAGAAGCCGGTCTTCGGCTATCTCGGCATGGCTTACGCCATGGTCGCGATCGGCGCCGTCGGCTTCATCGTCTGGGCGCACCATATGTACACGACCGGTCTGTCGCTCGACACGCAGCGCTATTTCGTGTTCGCCACCATGGTCATTGCGGTGCCGACCGGCGTGAAGATCTTCTCGTGGATCGCCACCATGTGGGGCGGCTCGATCTCCTTCAAGCCGCCGATGCTGTGGGCGCTTGGCTTCATCTTCCTGTTCACCATCGGTGGCGTCACCGGCGTCCAATTGGCCAATGCCGGCCTCGACCGCTCTCTGCACGACACCTATTTCGTGATCGCCCACTTCCACTACGTGCTGTCGCTGGGTGCCGTGTTCGCCATCTTTGCCGGCTGGTACTACTGGTTCCCGAAGATGACCGGCTACATGTACTCGCCGGTGATCGCCAACACCCACTTCTGGGTCACCTTCGTCGGCGTCAATCTGATCTTCTTCCCGCAGCACTTCCTCGGCCTCGCCGGCATGCCGCGCCGCACCGTCGACTATCCGGATGCGTTCGCCGGCTGGAACATGGTCTCGTCCTACGGCTCCTACATCGCGGCCCTCGGCGTTGCGATCTTCCTCTACGGCGTGTTCGAGGCCTTCCAGAAGAAGCGTGTCGCCGGCGCCAATCCGTGGGGCGAGGGTGCCACCACGCTCGAATGGCAGCTGCCTTCGCCGCCGCCGTTCCACCAGTGGGAACAGCTGCCGAAGATCAAGTAAAGGCAGCTTCCCGATGCATGCGAGGCCGCCGGTGAGCCGGCGGTCTGGCCAACGGAATGATGGACTTTAGGTACGCATGGCCCTTGCCAACCACAAATTGATGGAGGAAGCGGGCTTTCGCATGTCGGAAGCGACCGCGGGCGATTTCTTCGCCCTGCTGAAGCCGCGCGTCATGTCGCTGGTCGTCTTCACGGCCTTTGTCGGCATGGTCGCGGCGCCCGTGGCCATCAATCCGCTGCTGGCG
Source organism: Mesorhizobium sp. (assembly GCA_004020545.1). Taxonomy (GTDB): domain Bacteria; phylum Pseudomonadota; class Alphaproteobacteria; order Rhizobiales; family Rhizobiaceae; genus Mesorhizobium. The sequence continues at coordinate 218,075 of SAQE01000004.1, forward strand.
GTGATCGCCATCCTGGCGATCGCCATCGGCGCCGGCGCCTCGGGCGCGCTCAATATGTGGTACGACGCCGATATCGACGCGGTGATGACCAGGACCGCCGGCCGCCCGGTGCCAGCCGGCCGCGTCACGCCCGGCGAGGCGCTGAGCTTCGGCCTCGTGCTCTCCGTGCTGTCGGTGATGACGCTGGGCGTGCTGGTCAACTGGCTGTCGGCGGCGCTGCTCGCCTTCACCATATTCTTCTATGCCGTCATCTATACGATGTGGCTGAAGCGCTGGACGCCGCAGAACATCGTCATCGGCGGCGCGGCCGGCGCCATCCCGCCGGTGATCGGCTGGGCTGCTGTGACCGGATCGGTCAGCCTCGAAAGCCTGATCCTGTTCCTGATCATCTTCCTCTGGACGCCACCGCATTTCTGGGCGCTGGCGCTGTTCAAGTCGGACGACTATGCCCGCGCGGGCATCCCGATGATGCCGAACGTCGCCGGCCATGCCTCGACCCGCCGCCAGATCTTCGCCTATGCGCTGATCCTGGCGCCGGTCGGCGTACTGCCTTGGGGACTCGGCTACACCACCGTCGCTTATGGCGCGGTTTCCATCCTGCTCGGCTTGGGCTTCGTCTGGTATGCCTGGAAGGTGCTGGGCATGAGCGACGATGACCGCGCGATGAAGCCGGCCAAGGCGCTGTTCGGCTATTCGCTGCTCTATCTGTTCGCCATCTTCGCTGCCTATCTCGTCGACAGCGTGGTCGGGCGTGCCCTCGTCTTGGGGGGAGCATGATCGTGGCCGACAAGAACCTCGAACTGGTCGCCTTGACCGAGCGTCAGCGGAAGGCGCGGCGCAACCGTTCCGTCGCCATCGGCGTGGCGCTGGCCGCGCTCGTCGTCATCTTCTACGTCGCCACCATCGTGAAGTTCGGCCACCATGCTGCTGGCCTGATGTCGACGAACTTGATGTGAGGCGGCGATGAGTGGCGAGATCATCACCAGACCCGGCAGGAAGAACAGCAACCGCATCGTCGTGGCGGTCTGCCTTGCCTTCTTCACCGGCATGGTCGGCATGGCCTATGCGGCAGTGCCGCTTTACAAGATGTTCTGCCAGGCCACCGGCTATGGCGGCACCACGCAGCGCGCCGAGAAGCAATATGCCGGCCGCGTGCTCGACCGCGACGTCACCATCCGCTTCGACGCCAACACCAACGGCATTCCGTGGCAGTTCGAGCCCGTCGCCCGCTCGGTGACGATCAAGATCGGCGAGACCACGCAGGCGCACTACAGCGCGACCAACAGGTTCGATCGCCCCATCACCGGCCGCGCCTCCTTCAACGTGCAGCCGGAAATGGCCGGCGCCTATTTCAACAAGGTGGAGTGCTTCTGCTTCACCGACACGACGCTGAAGCCCGGCGAGACGCTTGACATGCCGGTCGTGTTCTATGTCGATCCAGACATCGTCAATGTGCCGGAGCTGAAGGACTTGAAGACCATCACCTTGTCCTACACGATGTTCCCGGTCGAAAAGAAACAGCCGGTCGCGTCGTCAGCGCCGGCCGCTGGCAGCAGCAACAAAGTTCCAGATTCCGAAGCAAGCCTCGGGGGTTGATATGGCAGACGCGCACGCAAAACCGAACCACGACTACCATCTCGTCAATCCGAGCCCCTGGCCTTTCCTGGGCTCGATCGGCGCGCTGGTGACCGCCGTCGGCGGTGTCTGCCTGATGCGGTATCTCAAGGCCGACACCTTCCCGGTCTTCGGCCACAACATCGCCAATCCGTGGCTGTTCTTCATCGGCCTCATCATCGTGCTCTACACGATGTTCGCCTGGTGGTCGGACACGATCAAGGAGGCGCATGAGGGCTACCACACGCGCGTCGTGTCGCTGCACTTGCGCTACGGCATGATCATGTTCATCGCCTCCGAGGTGATGTTCTTCGTTGCCTGGTTCTGGGCCTTCTTCGATGCCAGCCTGTTCCCCGGCGAGGCGGCGCAATATGCCCGCACCACCTTCACTGGTGGGGTGTGGCCGCCGAAGGGCCTGGAGGTTCTCGATCCCTTCCACCTGCCGCTCTACAACACCATCATCCTGCTTACGTCGGGCACGACGGTGACCTGGGCGCACCACGCGCTGCTGCACGGCGATCGCAAGGGTCTGATCAACGGCCTGGCGTTGACTGTCGGCCTCGGCATGCTGTTCACCATGGTGCAGGCCTACGAGTACATGCACGCGCCCTTCGCGTTCAAGGATTCGATCTACGGTGCCACCTTCTTCATGGCGACGGGCTTCCACGGCTTTCACGTCATCATCGGCACCATCTTCCTGCTCGTCTGCCTGGTGCGCGCGATGCGGGGCGACTTCACCCCGAAGCAGCATTTCGGCTTCGAGGCGGCCGCCTGGTACTGGCACTTCGTCGACGTGGTCTGGCTGTTCCTGTTTAGCTGCATCTATGTCTGGGCCTCGAACGGCGCCTTGATCGAACCCCATTGATCCGGGCAATTCCAGGAAAAGCGCATAGCGGTTTTCCGTTCGGAATTGCTTCAAGCAACAAGGTTTCATAGATTGCGACAGGCGGCTGCGGCGACGTGGCCGCCTTATCTTTTTGAGGGAAAGGGTCTACGGTGCGGATATGAGCGAAGACAAGGCGATCGAAGACAGGGCGATCGAAGACAGGGCGATCTGGCCACCCATCGACCCGGTTTCGGCCGGCCTGCATGGTCGCTGCCCGCGCTGCGGCGAGGGCAAGCTGTTCTCCGGGTTCCTCACCGTCGGCAAGCGCTGCCACAATTGCGGCCTCGACTATTCCTTCGCCGATGCCGGCGACGGTCCGGCTGTGTTCGTCATCCTGATCATCGGCTTCATCGTCGTCGGCCTGGCGCTGTGGATGGAGGTGACGCTCAGCCCGCCGCTCTGGCTGCATTTCATATTGTGGATCCCGCTGGCGCTGGTGCTTTGCCTGACGGCGCTGCGCCTGATCAAGGGCGTGCTGATCACCATGCAATACAGCAAAAAGGCTTCCGAAGGCAGGCTGGACGCCGGTCAATGAGCGGCACAATCGGCTCGACTGCCGGCCGTCCGCGGCCGCGCAAGGCGTTGCTGCTTGGGCTCGGCCTTGTCCTGTTCGCCATTCTCGTGGGGCTCGGCACCTGGCAGGTCCAGCGCCTGCACTGGAAGGAAGGGCTGCTCGAGACCATCGACAGGCGCATCCATGCAGCACCCCTGCCGCTGGCGGATGTCGAAAAGGAATTCGCCGCCACCCGTGATGTCGACTACACCCCGGTGACGGTGAGCGGCACCTTCCTGCACCAGGGCGAGCGGCATTTCTTCTCCACCTGGGAAGGTGACACCGGCTTCAACGTCTACACGCCCTTGCGGCTCGACGACGGCCGCTTCGTGCTCGTCAATCGCGGCTTCGTCCCTTACGACCTCAAGGATCCGGCCAAGCGCCGGCAGGGCGAGGTCGCCGGCACGGTGACCGTGACCGGGCTTGCCCGCAATCCGCTGCCGGAAAAACCCTCGATGATGCTGCCCGACAACGATGTCGCCAAGAACATCTTCTACTGGAAGGACCGCGACGTCATGGCCGCCAGCGCCGGCCTTCCGGCGGGCGCCGTGCTGGTACCGTTCTTTATCGATGCCGACAAGGCGCCGAATCCCGGCGGCCTGCCGGTTGGCGGCGTCACCATCATCGATCTGCCGAACAATCATTTGCAGTATGCCGTCACCTGGTATGGCCTGGCGGCCACCCTTGCGGCCGTGCTGATCCTCAGACTTCGCCGCCCGCCGAAACAAGGGTGAACGCCGCCGCTCTTGACAGGGCAGGGGTGCACGCCTCATTTCGCCTCAAGCTTTCCGACTGAACCGGCCCGTTTTGATGATTGAGAAAAAGCCACCGCTGACGATCAGGCTCTGCCAGCCGCGCGGCTTTTGCGCCGGCGTCGACCGCGCCATCCAGATCGTCGTGCTGGCGCTGAAGAAATACGGCGCGCCGGTCTATGTCCGCCACGAAATCGTGCACAACCGCTATGTCGTCGAGGGGCTGCAAAGCCTGGGCGCGGTGTTTATCGAGGAACTGTCCGAGATCCCGCCCGAGCATCGGAAGTCGCCCGTCGTCTTTTCCGCGCATGGCGTGCCGAAATCGGTGCCGGCCGACGCCGAGGCGCGCGACCTCTTCTATCTCGACGCCACCTGTCCGCTGGTGTCCAAGGTGCACAAGCAGGCGATGCGCCACCAGCGGCTCGGCCGCCACGTGCTCTTGATCGGTCACGCCGGCCACCCCGAAGTAATCGGCACGATGGGCCAGTTGCCGGACGGCGCGGTCACCTTGATCGAGACCGAGGCGGATGCAGCAACCTTCGTGCCGGCGGACCCGGCGGCGCTTGGCTTCGTCACCCAGACCACGCTGTCGGTCGAGGATACGGCCGGCATCATCCGGGCGCTTGAGCAGCGGTTTCCCGAATTGCATGCTCCTGCTGCCGAATCGATCTGCTACGCCACCACCAACCGCCAGGAGGCGGTGAAGGAAACGGCCGCTGGTGCCGACCTTTTCCTTGTCGTCGGCGCCCCCAACTCATCCAACTCGCGGCGCCTTGTCGAAGTGGCGGAGCGGGCCGGCGCCCGCATGTCGCTTCTCGTGCAGCGGGCTTCCGAAATTCCGTGGGATGAGATCGGCGGGATTTCGACGCTCGGCCTGTCGGCCGGCGCCTCGGCGCCGGAAATCATCGTCGACGAGATCATCGACGCGTTCCGGCACCGCTTCGACGTCACCATCGATCTGGCCATCACGGCCACGGAAACGGAGGATTTCCCGGTGATGCGGGTGTTGCGCGATGTCGAACTGACGGCGGCCGACATGGCCTTCGTCAACGGAGCCGCGTGAACCCAAATGGCTGTCTACACCGACGTCAACGAAAACGAGCTCAGCGCGTTCCTGAAAGCCTATCCGGTGGGTGAGCTCCTGTCCTACAAGGGCATCGCCGAGGGTACCGAGAACTCGAACTTTCTCGTCCATGCCTCCACCGGCTCTTACATCCTGACGCTCTACGAGAAGCGCGTCGACAAGGCCGATCTGCCGTTCTTCCTCGGCCTGATGGGCCATCTCGCGCGGAAAGGCATTTCCTGCCCGCTGCCGGTCACCGCGCATGACGGCGCCGTCATCGGCACGCTCGCCGGCCGGCCGGCGGTCATCATTACCTTCCTCGAAGGCCTGTCGCTCAGGCGGCCGACGGCGGCCCATTGCGGCGAGGTCGGCAAGGCGCTGGCCGCGCTCCATCTCGCCGGCCGGGATTTTCCGATGAAGCGGCCGAACGCGCTTGCCATCGACGGCTGGCGCAAGCTCTGGGCCGCGTCGCGCGCCCGCGCCGACGAGGTCGAGCCGGGGCTGGCGGCCGAGGTCGACGCCGACTTCGTCGATTTCGAGCGCAACTGGCCGCAAGGCCTGCCGCAAGGCATCATCCATGCCGATCTGTTCCCGGACAATGTCTTCTTCCTGGGTGAGAAGCTTTCGGGCCTGATCGACTTCTATTTTGCCTGCGACGACCTCTACGCCTATGACGTCGCCACCTGTCTCAACGCCTGGTGCTTCGAGAAGGATTTTTCCTTCAACCTCACCAAGGGCACCGCACTTCTTGCCGGCTACCAGTCGGTGCGGCCGCTTGAAGTGGAGGAAAAAGCGGCGCTGCCGATGCTGGCGCGCGGCTCGGCGCTGCGCTTCATGCTGACCAGGCTCTATGACTGGCTGACCGTTCCCGATGGCGGCCTGGTGATGAAACGCGATCCGACCGAATATATCCGCCGCATGCGCTTCCACCGCGCGATCAAGTCTCCATCCGAATACGGACTGACATGAACAAGCAGGTCGAAATCTTCACCGACGGCGCCTGTTCCGGCAATCCCGGGCCTGGCGGCTGGGGCGCCGTGCTGCGCTACAACGGTGCCACCAAGGAGCTGTCTGGCGGCGAGGCCGAGACCACCAACAACCGCATGGAACTGCTTGCCGCCATCACCGCGCTCAACGCGCTGAAGGAGCCCTGCGCGGTCGACCTCTACACCGACAGCAAATATGTCATGGACGGCATTTCCAAATGGATCCATGGCTGGAAGAAGAACGGCTGGAAGACCGGCGACAAGAAGCCGGTCAAGAATGGCGAGCTCTGGCAGGCGCTCGACGAGGCCAACAGGCGCCACAAGGTCACCTGGCACTGGGTGAAGGGCCATGCCGGCCATCTGGAAAACGAGCGCGCCGACGAACTGGCGAGGCAAGGCATGGCGCCGTTCAAGAAAGGGCCGGTCAAACCTGTTGCTGCCTCGCAGCCAACATCGCGGCCAAAACAGCCGTTGGTCGCGAAGGCGCGGCGCTCGACCCAGAGCTATTGATCTCCGCTAGATGTGAGCTTTCAGGAGGTTGTCCATTCGGCCCGGGCCGGGAAAGCTGAGG
>SAQE01000050.1 GCA_004020545.1 Mesorhizobium sp.
GCCAACTATTTCAAGGCCGCTGGATATGACCCGGATTAAATCGGACGTGCTCTAGGTTCGCCAGGCGATACGAAAGAATGCGAAGGAAACGGGCTGGCGAACCAACCGCTAACGTCTTGATTTCCTGTCGAAAACGATGACCCTCAGCGACTAGCATAATCGTTATTCGCCAATGGGTTACGAAACAGTTCGCCAACGTTGATTCACAAAGCTGATCCAGCCACTCAGCGATCTCATTTATCTCCGGAATGGCAGCTTTGCGTTTAAAGTCGGTCGTAGGGGTGCGTTTGCCGTTTCCTGAAACAGTCATCGCCGGCTATCACGCCGGGAGTTGAGTTCGCGCCATTTCCCGGGGAATCCGGATGATGTAGAGAAACGGAGCGAGCGGTGTTGATCGACGACCTTCCGGTCATCGCATGTACCGTGTACCCACTCCGACGGAGGGCCTTGAGTTGGCAGTGGCATTCGGCCACCGTTCGATCAGGAGGTGCTCGCGAGGTTGAGAGAGATCAACGTCTAGAACGCTCATCCGCTAAGGCCTCTTCAACAGCCGAGATTAGTGGCTGCAGTTTGCTGATGTCGATCGCTCTGCCCATATACACGATAGAGTGCTTATAGGCGTCGAACGCTAATTGGCGACGTCTTGTCAAAAGTTTGCCTCTGAGATCTTCAAGGTGCTTGATGTAATCATCATGGCTCAGTTGTTCTTCGCCAATTGCATAAGATCCCGACATTGCGAGAAAGTTATGCTGCTCTGGTGGCTTTGGTGCCTGCAAGTCGTCCACTTCGGCGCGCTTTTTGTTAGCCATTTCTACCTCCAGGTTTCTGCGAGCGGACCATCCAGTCCACCCAGCGGATCTGCTGCGGGCGAAGGGACGCTCAAGGTATTTGCCAGACAGTTGGCATACTCTCCCATGTCACCCAGTCGAAAATCGTGAATTGCGTAACCAGATGGATAGCCTCCGACTGTCCAAAGATCTGCGGATACCGCTAAGCCGATATGTGCCACACCTGCGGGCAACACTATGACGTCGCCGCTCCCCATAACGACTTCCACGCCATCGGGCCCGCCTACCTTCCCCCGCAGTTTGCCTTTCAATACCGCGATGATCTCATGAGCGTCGCTGTGGAAGTGATGATAAGGAAACATCCCCTCAGCGCTGTACCAATCGGGAATCCAGCCGTTTGATCGAAGCCGATGTTCAAGCTCCTTGCTGTCTGTGAAGCAGTTTCGATAAAGGATTACTGGGAGAGCCGAATTGGGAAAAGGAGGGGCGGGGTTGAGGCGAATCGTTTGCGTCTCCATCGGGGGGCCTCCAAATTGGTGGGTCACGTTACGGTGCTCCATCAGTTACTAATTCGGCATCGACGGCCACGTGTCTGAAAGTCTGTAACCGCTCTGAAAGGGGTCATCTGGATCGACCAGGAGTTGGCTGTTACCGATAATCCAGCCACGGCCTGAAATGACCGGCTCAATTCCGGATTTAGAGCCAACTGTGGCAAGTGCAGCGATCTTGCAGTGGAATTCGGTGTCAAGGAGTGACCTGCCGACAAAGGGCTGCCCGACTTTGAGCAAACCCCTTGCATGCAGCACCGCCATACGCGCTGAACACCCCGTGCCGCATGGTGATCGATCGATTTTGCCCGGTCTGATTGTAACCGCGCTCTTGCCGTAAATCGTCCCATCGGTCTCAAAGGTCGGATCTGTCATTTGACAAAAAGAAATGTGCTTCCAGCTTCGAAGAGGGTGGTCAAATCCAAGTTGCGCATTCGCTGCTGCCGTGATCAATCCTCCGACCTCTGCGATCTCCCGCGCATTGGACGAGATGAGCTCGACGCCAATGCTCGCGGCGTCGACCAAAACAAAACTGTCGCCGCCATATGCAGTGTCGACCTTCAGCGTTCCAATGCCTGGGACTTCGATCTCTGCATCCAGCTTGTCGGCAAAAGACGCGACGTTTCGGATGGCAATTCGTTCCGCTTTGCCGTTCCGGCAATGCGCCTCGACAGATATTAGTCCACCGGGCGCCTCCAGCGTGAGGTAGGTAACGGGCTCCACCATCTGCACGATGCCGGAGTCCAAGAGCACTGTCGCCACGCAGATAGCATTGGAACCGGACATCGGAGGCGTGTCCTCCGGCTCCATAATTATCCAGCCAAACTGAGCGGAAGGATGCTTCGGCGGAACGAGTAGGTTGACATGTCTGAACACACCGCCTCGAGGCTCGTTTAGCACGAACGATCGCAACTTCGGTCGGTATTGATGTTTGCGTCAAGGCGATCCGCTTGGCTATCGCGGGGGGCACCTTCGTGCCGGCCACGAGCCTGCTTGGGATGAAGCAGGCCTTGCGCTCAAACTCCAATGAAGTCCCTTCGCTCACCACTTTATTTTCGACGCGCGAGGCAGCCGTTGCCGAGGACCTTGTGCCGTGGCAAGCCTAAGAAGATCATCGGCTATGAGCTCAACATGTGCGAGAACACGGTGAAGGCACATATCCGCAGCATCATGAAGAAACTAAAAGCGACAAACCGCACCCAGATCGCCTACAGGATCGGCGACCTGTTCGGATCGGGTTCCCAATTTTGATGGCCGGCTGTGTCGCAAAAGAAAAATCGCAACGATACGCTAGCTGTCCATAACAGGCTCGCAGCCGCCGACCGCCAAACCCCTACCCCGGTCCGTTTCTGCGAGTGAATTGAGGGCCAGTCGTGTCCCTTGCGGCTGGTCCTCTTCCTTCCTTTGATGTGCTATCCTCACCACCAGCCCGCCAGCCTGGGAAGTCCCCTCCTTGGAACAGCGCTGCGGGCTAGAGGGCCAGCCGGGCAGACTGGTCCTCATCTTTTTTGGCAATTGCTAAAGCATCTGCTAATCAACCAACCTGCGGAGCCATGCGCACCCATGGTACGCTATGGTTCTATCCTCCGGTCTCGGTGAAGACCCGTCAGCCAGGCACCCGCTATGAGGTGAACAACGTGCAGGCGGCGGCTGAGAACCTACTTGAGTGGCCCAAACTCGGTCGCAACTGGAACTAGGCCGTGCAAGCTTGCTTAGCTGCATTAGCCGGCGATTTGTCCCCAGATGACGTGCGCATCGCATTCGAGGCTGCCGCCAGGGAAGAAGGCATACTACTCGACTGAGGTGCGGCCTAATGGGGCTTTGATATCGGTACGATGCCAGCGGCCAAGCTCTCCTCTTCGAGTATATCGGTGACATCACCGACGCTGGCCCCCGCGTTGGGGTGAGCCTTCGCCAGTTCCCTTGCCTTGGATTTCACATCAAACGAAGATTGCCGCCGCTTCTTTGCTGCTGCTACCGTGTCTGCAATCTCGACTGCTAGGGTGAGTGCCGGCATTGGATTTCTCCCGGATTTCTCCCGAATGCCCTAGCCTCTACACCAAATGTGGCAGACATTCGGCCAGCCCGACATACTCGGGATACTTGGAACCTTGAGTAGAATGATTCGTTTCTCCACACGGCCCGAGAGTTGCAGCCCCACCGTGCGCGCTCCTGGCCTACCTGGCGGGGGCAACCCGCCTCGACCTCTTTCGAGCGTTGGGGCAGGTTCTAATTTGAGGCTGGGGGCGCAATCCGCCTGTATGCAACTACTAGCGACCGGCTCTCGCTACGAGACGCCGTTCCCCATAGAACGCCAATCCCGCAACGCTGCGAAGGGCGATCACATCTGGGAACCATTACCTTGCAGATGGGTTTGCAGACCGAAAGCTTATGGGAAGCTCGACTATGCCGACGTCTAGCAGAGCAGAGAAGGAGTCTGCCCAAGCTTTCCGGCGGCTGATCGCTTCAGAAGACTACCGTCGGATTTTGCGCGGGCGGTTAGGTTTGAATGTCGAACCGAGGCTGCCGGAGTCGTTCACTAAATTGCTAGAGGCGCTGGATCAGCGAGAACACGAAACCGGCGACACAGGCTCGTAAGGAAGGCTCTCGCTGGGCTTCGCGGATGGCGTGGAGGCAGGCGGGGCAAGGGTGGTGGCGGCGCTGGAGCTGGCCATTTTTTGGCAATGGTTTGACTTCGCATTGATGGTAGCCTTGTGCCGCAGACGGAGACCTGACCATGCACGATGACTTGGTGGCGCTGTTCGTCTGCTCGAAGTGCGGCGGTAAGAATCTCGGTCTTATATACGCGGCCGGCGATCATGCGGTGATGACAACCTGGCTCCCTTCGCCATTCCCGCCTCCAAAAATTTGACGTAGCGCAAGGCTGCCTCATCGCCGATCCCTTAGAACAACCATCGCGGGGGCTAAGGTCAAAACCGAACCGATCCACACCTCCCTTAGTGGTGAGGCTACCGGCAATGGCTGCCACCAATTGCCCCCGTGGCTCCCAGACTCCGCTGCGCAGCGGTTTTTAGTTGTTCCCACAGATTGACGCGATAGGACAATGTTCCTATTTCGTTCCACTTGGGCTCAACCACCATCCAATCCATGATTGATGACGGCACGCGGCTATCGCTCCACTGCTTCACATATCTGTGCCACCATTCTGCAATGTTGGACCTTTGCGACCTGCGTGAGAGGCTGGGACCGGACCATGGAACGATGCATGACGATCTCGTCCCGCTATTCCGCTGCTCGACGTGCGGTGGCAAGAACCTCGGTCTGATCCTTCATGTCGATACGCGGCCACAGGCTATGCGGCGATACCTGGCCTCTCTGGCTGGGCCGCTCGTCGTGCAGTCGTGTGCAGCGGACCGGCTCGCGCCGCTCTGAGCGTGAGTCTCCCCGCATCTATCGCAGGTATGGCAGGAAGATAGGGGCGAGATATACAATCAGTGCGGCTGCACCGTACGCCACGGCCAATTTGGCGGCGACATATGCGCTGATGAGTGGCGGCGACATATACGCCGATGACCAGAAACCAAGCGATATAACCGGCCAACCTCCATTGGACTGCTTCGTCAGGTGACAGCGGAATGGGGCCCGGTCCATACACGAGCCGCTGTCAAACGCCATCCGGAACTGCCCCCTTTGCGTCATGAAGAACTGCCCCCACCTTCGGGTTCATGATGTCGGTTGAAGGTTAGTTCCGTCGGTGACGGGCCGGAGGGAGGCGGAGCCGACCGGAGGCCTGTCACCGACGGGCGGCCTGATGAGGCCGCTGTTTCGCTTGGCGCGGAGCCGGTAGCTGTCGCCGCGGAAGGTCCGGCGGATGGCGGCGATCTAGACCGTGAGGTTGCTGTCTTCGATCGCCTGTCCCGGCCAGGCGGCCGCGATCAGCGCTTCCTTGACCACCGGTGAACGGAACTGCAGCGCCCATATCAAGTCGAAAGGGACCAACCCTAAGCAGGACAGATCCGGCCACTGTCGATACCTTCAAATGGCTTGGCCAAGCCAGTTGACAAATGTCTCGATCCCAGCGCGGCGCGGGTGATCTGATGAATAGACTGGATAAAAGCCGTAGCCCGGGAGAGCGAGCTCGAGCACCTTGACGAGATTGCCGGCGGCAAGCTCATCGGCAATCACCACGTCGCTCAAGATTGCAACGCCGTCGGGGCGAGGGCGGCGTCGATCGCGTGCGATTCTTCGCGGAAGCTGAGCGTAGCGCTCCCCAGATCGCGCGCCCGGGGATCAGCCGCGGAGGCCATTTCCTGCCACCGCGCCCAGTTCGGAGCACTTTGATCGTTTGCGAACCAGTCGAAATGGATAAGGGGCAGGCCTGCGAGATCGCCGGCACGCCGGATCGGCGCGCGCCCAGCCAACAGCTTTGGGCTGCAGGTCGGGTAAAACCGGTCGCGAAAGATTTCGCGAGAAGCGCCCCGCGGCGCTGAGCGTGCGTACCGGATAGCGAGATCCGCCTCATCGGCTTCGAGCCTCACCAGCCGGTCTGCCCCAATGATCGACAGCGCCACGTCTTCGTGTGCCTTGCGCCAGAGCTTGAGCCTGGGAATCAGCCAGCGACTCGCGAAGGCATTGGTCGTGGTAACGCGAAGGGGCCGTGTGTCCGCTTTGGCGTCCAGCGACGAGAGCGCCGTCGCGAAAGTCTGGAATCCGGTCCGAATTGACGGGAACAGCCTCTCCCCGGCGTCCGTCAGTGCGAGCGGACGCGGTCGGCGGCGGAACAGCTTCTTGCCGCAATGCTCCTCGAGAAGCCGGATCTGGTGGCTGATGGCCGTCGGTGTGAGGCCAAGCTCGTCCGCCGCCTCTTTGAAGCTGAGTCGCCTCGCTGCAGCCTCGAATGCGCGCAGGGTAGTCAGAGGTGGCAACCGTGTCATCGTTCACATCCTAGGTGAATTTCATTCATCCTGCAGCTGATGATTTCGATTTTGCCTTCCTGACGCAATCGCCACAGTCTGTCGCAACAATATCCGTGGAGGAGCAATGCGATGGCGGTGGTCGAGTCCAAAGGCCGGTACGCAGGATTCCTGGAGGGAAACAACGTCGAGGAGCTCCGGCGGCGCTTGGCCGGCACCATCGTTCGGCCTGGAGATTCCGAGTATGATAGGGCACGGGCGGTCTGGAATGGCATGATCGACCGGCGCCCTGCGATCATCGCGTATTGCGCGAGTGTGGATGACGTCATCCAGTCGATCGCTTTCGCACGAGAGACCGGCATTCTGGCATCAGTGCGCAGCGGCGGGCACAACATAGCGGGAAGCTCGCTTTGCGACGGTGGGCTGGTAATTGACCTGTCGCGAATGAACAAGGTGACGGTCGATCCAGAAAACCGTATTGCTCGTGCCGAGGGCGGAGCGTTTCTCGCCGATCTCGACGCCGCTACGCAAGCGCATGGCCTAGCGACGACGACCGGCGTCAACAGTGACACCGGGCTCATCGCCCTTACGCTCGGAGGCGGGATCGGCCGGCTTGGCCGCAAGCACGGGCTGAGTTGCGACAACATGCTGTCGGCTGAGATCATCACGGCGGATGGCCAGTTGCTTTTCGTCTCGGAGAAGGAGAATGCGGAGCTTTTCTGGGGCCTCCGCGGCGGCGGGGGGAATTTCGGCATCGTCACGGCAATCACCTATCGACTGCATCCGCTCGGGCCAACGGTGCTCGCCGGCTCGCTCGTTTACGACTGGAAGCGGGTGCGCGACGCGTTGCGGCTCTATGCCGAATTCTCAGCCGCCGCGCCGGACGAGCTTTGCACGGACGCAGCGCTGGTGACCCTGCCCGATGGAGGCCATGGGTTCGCGATTTCGGCCTTCTACGCCGGCCCGATGGATGAAGGAGAGCGCATCCTTCGGCCGCTGCGTGATGCGCTGCCTCTGGTTCAAGATCGGATCGGCGCCATTTCATACGTTCAGCTGCAGAGGGCTGGCGACGCGTCTTTCCCCCGCGGCCATCGCTTCTATTGGAAGGCGCAATTTCTGCGCAAGATCACCTACGCGGCGGCCGATGCGCTGATTGATCGCTTCCCCTCGGTTCCTTCGCCAAAGTCATTCTTTGTATTTCAGCAAGTCGGTGGGGCGATCGCCAGGGTGTCGCCGACGGCTACCGCCTACGTCAACCGTAACGCCGCCTACGATAGTTTTCCCGTGTGCATATGGACGGACCCCGCAGATGACCAAGCCAACATCTCCTGGGCGCGCGAGATGTATGCAGCTTTGCAGCCATTTGCGATGGACGGTGTGTACGTCAACAATCTAGGCGACGAGGGGGACGACAGGGTGAAGGCGGCCTATGGAGCCAACTACACTCGTCTGGTGGCACTTAAGCGCAAATACGACCCCGACAATCTGTTCCGCCTGAACCAAAACATTCGGCCCGCGGTCTGAAATCCAAGACGCGGATCGGATTGAATGCGAGGGTCTTGCCATGGAGCGTGAGAGGATACCTTTCGCAGCTTTTTCGCAATCATTTCGGAACGGCGTCAGGACTTGTGCGGCAACCCGTTTCACCGTGTTGTAGCGCGACAATCTGGGAGAGAGGTCGCACTCTCACCTTGATTGCCGCGCCGCACCGTGTCTCCACTGAGCGACAAAGGAGATAGGGTCATGAAGGAACCGATACCCCAGGCCGTCATTCGCATGCCGGACGACAACACTGGCGTCGTGCTTAGCGGCGAGCCGATGCCCTTCCTCGTGACCGGCGTCGGAGGAGCACTGCTGGCAATACAGCGCTTCGATCGAGACCACTTGTCAGGCAAGCGCCCGGGTCATCACCGGGCGGTTGATCTTGGGCCGTCTTCGCGGCACATTAAATCTGCAGATCCTTCAGGACGGAGGCTGAACTTGGGTGGGATTTGCTAGCGTAACAACCTCAGCCCTGCCTGAAATTTCAGCCCATGATTCCGGAAATCGTCGACGCGCTTTATGAAGCTGCGTTCATAGCGGAAAAGCGGCCCGCTGTGTTCTCGGCCAGATCACCAATCTGTCGGCATCAAAAGGCGGTGCGCTCTTTGTCTTCGCGGACGGCACGCCAATTCGGGGAAAGGCCATTGCGCCATTGCAAGGCCTGATGGACGAGGTTCTTGCCGACGAGGCGCTGCGGTTCTCCACCGCCGCCACACGCATGAGCACTGTTCGTCCGGCGAGCTTCGTCGATGTGGACAGCTTCATGACGCCAAAGGAGATAAGGGATGATCCGGTGCGCATCGGTTGCGCGCTCGCGGTCTGGGCGCGCATGCCTGCGCAGCCATCCCAATGCCGAGCGGGGAGATCGCTATGTTCGTCTTCCAGCGCGGCCTGGACGATAGAGCCTACAGGGAAGAGCATTTTGCTCTGCTCGATCGCATGAGGCCTGACATGGCGCGTGCCAGCCTCGCGACCATGCGATTGGGGCTGGAGCGCGCACGTGGCACCGTCGAGGCTATGGCCATGATCGGGCTTCCGGCTGGATCGCCCGGGCGCTTGGCGGCGCCCGGGTTTACATCCGTTTGTAGCGAGGTGAATACGCCGCGTGCGCGATCCTTATGGCATCGCTGTCGCCGCCGATAGCGCTGTGACTCGACATCGACGGACCTGGCGTCGATCCGGGCCATGGTGATGAGGCTGCGACGTTCGGCACAGTTCCCCGGGGGGCCGCCGCGGTGCCTTTTAGTGTGGCCTAGCAACGCGCTTGCCGAAGCCGGGATGAAAACCCCCAAACGCTGCTCACTCGAAACAGCTTTGGTGAAGACAGAGCCGGGCTTGCCCCTGCGGCGCAACGAGGAAAGAACCAGCTAGCCAACTTTTAGTTTGAGAACCGTTCTGAAGAATCGAATACGACTTCGTTCTGCTCCCCTCGAACGGGAAGCCACGACACGGCGAGAAGTGAGGGCTTCTATTTGACGCTGAAGCCGCCATCGGCCATGAGGACCGCCCCGTTGATGATTCCGGCCTCCTCCGAGGCGAGGTAACGAGCCGCAGCGGCGATTTCGGCAGGCCTAGCAAAGCGTCCGACGGGGATATCCCTTCTGGCCCTTTCTCCCTTTTCTCCCGTCCACCCGACAAGGGCCATCGGCGTTTCGACTACCGTCGGCGCGATTGCGTTGGTGGTGATGCCGAACTTGGCCCATTCAACGGCCATCACCTTTGTCAGGTTGATCAGCGCCGCCTTGCTGGCGCCGTAAGGAGCATGCTCCTCGATGGCTATGACGCCGGCTTGCGAAGAAATGTTGATGACACGGCCGCGGCCCGAAGCCTTGAGATAGGGCAGGGCAGCAGCAGCGACGAGCCAAGGACCCCGCAGGTTGATCCGCATCGTCTTGTCCCAGGCTTCGCAATTTGGTTCCTCGGCAGGGAAAACAATGCCCAGCCCGGCATTGTTGACGAGAATGTCAATGCCCATCGCCGCACCGATTTGATCGACTACCGAAGCGATAGCGCCAGCGTCTTCGAGATCGAGCACGAAGCCTTTGTGGTCAGCCCCGAGGCGCGATGCCAGCTCCGAAGGATCATGCATGTCAACAAGGGCCTGTCGTGCCCCGGTCGCTGCGAAACATTCCGCCATCGCCTTGCCAACCTTGGTTCGCCCTAACGGCTTCATGCATAGGGGCAGGGGAGGGGGCTCTTGAACCCGCCTCGCCGCAATGAAGCAGGAGGTTTGCACTATGCTTCGTCAAGCAGCGCCCGGCCCAGATCCTGCAAGGGCATCGCTTCGATGCCATGTTGGAGCGGAAAACGCTCCGATCCCGGGAAAACGACGATGCGCCGCTCCGGAGCGAGATCCTCGCAGGCCTGGTGGAAGCCTTTTTCCACCTTTGGTGTCAGACTTCGCTTGATTTTTATGGCCCAGAGGCGCTGGCCCGGCAACGTGAGCAGCAGGTCGATCTCCGCGCCCGCGGCGGTTCGGTAGAAATTGCTTTGCGTCCCGGCGGGGGGGACCGCGGCAAGGGTTTCGATCACGAAGCCTTCCCAGGAGGCGCCGGCCACCGGATGTCCAAGCACATCCTCCTGCGTGGCAAGCCCAAGCAGCGCATGGGTAATGCCGCTGTCGCGGACATAGACGCGTGGGGATTTGACCAGGCGCTTGCCGACATTGGCGTGCCAGGGTTCCAGCCGGCGAACCAGGAGGAGATCGACGAGCAGGTCGAGATAAGACGCGACTGTCTTGCCATCGACGCCGAGCGCGCGGGCGAACTCGGCGGCGTTGAGCAGGCGGGCCTGGTGGTGCGCCAGCATGGTCCAGAAACGGCGCAGTGTCTCGGCCGGGATGCGCGGGCCGAGGAGGGGGACGTCACGCTCCAGATAGGTGCGGATGAAATCCTGCCGCCACCGCTGACTGGCCCGGTCGCTGGCGGCCAGGAAGCTGTCGGGGAAGCCGCCGCGCACCCATAGTGGACCAAGATCGGCGGTGCCGACTTCGAGGCCGTCGATCGGCCGCATTTCGAGATAGGCGATGCGGCCGGCAAGGGTCTCGCCGGACTGCTTCAGGAGGTCGATCGATGCCGATCCCAAGAGAAGGAAGCGACCGGCCTTCCGACCGGCGCGCCGGCCGTGGTCGATCAGCCCGCGTAGGTTCTGGAACAGGTTCGGCAGCCGGTGGACCTCATCCAGGATGACCAGCTTGTCCTCATGCTCGGCCAGATAAAGCTCCGGTTCGGCAAGCCGGGCGCGGTCGGCGTCGGATTCAAGGTCGAGGTAAATCGATGGCCGCCGTTCGGCTATTTCGAGCGCAAGTGTGGTCTTGCCGACCTGACGCGGCCCGAGCAGCGCCACGGCGGGCATGCTGTCCAGCAGTTCGGTGAGTTCGGTCGCGATGCGGCGCTCAATCATCCTTGCAATAATGGAGTAGAGTTCCAATTTTGCAAGGATGATTCGGGCCCTGACGATATGCAAGACCCGCAGAAGAAGAGCGTTAGAGTCCGCTTGCCTTGGTGAGGTTGATCCGGAACCGATCGCGCCGGCGCTGGTATTTCCGGGTCATCTCGGCACTGGCATGGCCAAGCTGTTTCTGCACATAGCGCTCGTCGACCTCGGCCGAGGAGGCGAGGCCAGATCGTAGCGAATGTCCGGCAAAGAGATTTTCGCTCGCCGGCAGGAGTGAAATCTGCAAAACCCCGGCTCCGTCCCAGCCGATCTTGCCGCGAGCCGAAGTTTCCTGAGGTCGGTTGCGGGGCGCAACCTCGAGGAGGATGTCGCCACGATTTACAAGGTCTGGGAAGCGGTCGGCTTCAAGGCGCGCATCGCGGTCGACGGCAACAGGGGCCTGACGGTCGCCGCCGCGATCCATCTCGACCGCCTCTGCCAGGCGATCCCGTTCGTCTTCGAGCAGCCCTGCAACACGATGGACGAGATCGCAACGCTGAAAGGCAGGGTCACGCACCCGGTCTATCTCGACGAGAGCACCGAGGACCAGAATGCGGTGCTGCGGGCGATCTCCATGGGCATCGCCGACGGCTTCGGCTTCAAGGTCACGCGCCTCGGCGGTCTCACCAGGATGACGACGGTGCGCGACCTCTGCGCCATACGCTCGCTGCCGCACAGCTGCGACGACGCCTGGGGCGGCGACATCATCGCCGCGGCCTGCGTCCATCTCGCCGCGAGCGTGGAGCCGCGCCGCATGGAAGGCGCCTGGATCGCTCAGGAATACATCAAAGGGCATTTCGACGCGAAGAATCCGGTCGTCATCCGCCAGGGTCATATCGCCGTGCCGCAGCGGCCTGGGCTGGGCATCAAACCGGAATCCGGCATGTTCGGCAAGCCGGTGACCACTTACGGGGACTGATGAACGCGCCGGCCAACTTCCGCGCATTGAAGGCGCTGACCACGCCGGAAACGGCGGTGACGGCCGTCCGCCCGTTCGAGGTCGCGGTGCTAGTATTGCCCGGCTTTTCCCACCTCGCGCTTCACGCCTATGTCGAGCCGTTCCGCATCGCCAATGCGGTCTCCCGGTTGCCGCTGTTTGGCTGGCAGATCGTGGGGACGAGCAGGCAGCCCGTCGAAGGGGCAAACGGGCTTTTGGTCGCGGTCGATGCTTCGATGGACGAACTCTCGGCCGGCATCGGCGACCGGAGGGCCGATCAACTCGCCATGATGAAATTGACCGCCGGATTCGCAGCTACCACTTGCGGCACAGTCGCGACCGTGCGCGAACCGAACATGGCATTGTTCAGCGTCCTCGCCACCTGCTTCTTTATCAGGTGGGGTTCCTTTCATCGGCATTGGCCGCGTTCTACATGATGCGATGGAACTCGAACGCCATTTGCCGACAAGCTACGGCGAAGATTGACGGTGCGGCGGAAGACATGCGGCGTGATATCGGTGCGGAGGACGCGCTCACATCGAAACGCCGGATAGGCCGATCTGATTCCGAAAGCCGTAAAATTGTACTGCGGTCCGTTACCGATCCTTAGGCATGGTTGAAACTGGCCGGCGGCGTTAACGCCACGGTTGCGCTGCTTCTGCGATATTGCCGCCTGCACGGCATATAAACGCAAGGGTGGGGCCCTCCATGATCGACCAGATTCGCTCGCTGCTCGAGCAGCATCCGATGATTCCGCTGAATTTCGGCGCGCTCGCCGACGAC
Source organism: Mesorhizobium sp. (assembly GCA_004020545.1). Classification (GTDB taxonomy): domain Bacteria; phylum Pseudomonadota; class Alphaproteobacteria; order Rhizobiales; family Rhizobiaceae; genus Mesorhizobium. Next base: position 12,908 of record SAQE01000050.1, read on the forward strand.
GCCAATCTCTACGACGCGGGGCTGACCTCCTTCGCCTCGGTGCAGATGATGCTGGCACTCGAAGAGGAGTTCGACATCGAATTCCCCGAGACGATGCTGACCCGGCGCACCTTCTCTTCGCTTGCCAACATCGCGGACGCCGTTTCGCAATTGACGCGCAAGGCGGCGTAGCCATGAACGTGTTGAGAAAGATAGAGGCTTCGGTCGCGCAGGCGCCGGAAGCCGCAATCGAACGCATGCGTCGCGTCGCCGAGATCGCCGCCGGCCATGCCGATCCTGTCGACAAGGAAGGCCGTTTCCCGGCGGAGACGATCGAGGCGCTGAAGCGCGAGCGCCTGCTCGGCGTGGCGATCCCGATCGAGCATGGCGGCGAAGGGCTCGGTACGATGCAGATCGCCGACCTCATCGTCCAGCTCGGCCAGGCCTGCGGCTCGAGCGCGATGATCTATGCCATGCACCAGATCAAGACGTCGAGCTTCGTCACTCACGGCGGCGCCAGCGACTGGCATCGCGCCTATATGCGGCGCATCGCCGACGAGCAGCTTCTGATGGCTTCCGCGACGACCGAGGCCGGCATCGGCGGCAATTTGCGCAATTCGATCTGCGCGGTCGAGGTCGCCGGCGGGCGCTTCGCGCTGACCAAGGAAGCCACCGTCATCTCCTATGGCGACTATGCCGACGCCATCCTCGCCACGGCGCGTCGCGCCCCCGATGCGGCAAGCTCCGATCAGGTCATGGTGGTGATCCCGGCCGATGGCAACCGCACGCTGGAACGCACTTCGGTGTGGGACACACTCGGCATGCGCGGCACCTGCTCCGACGGCTTTCATCTGGTCGCCACGGGTGAGGCGACGCAGATATTCCCGAAGCCGTTCTCCGAGATCGCGGCGCAGTCGATGCTGGCCAGCTCGCACATCTTCTGGGCGGCGACCTGGTTCGGCATCGCCGCCGACGCCTTCAATCGCGCGCAGGCCTTCGTCAAGGCGGCGGCGCGCAAGCAGCCCGAGGCCATGCCGCCGGGCGCGCTGAGGCTGGCCGAGGCGGCCGCCCTTTTGCAGGAGATGAAAGGCCACCTGACGGCCGCCATCCACCGCTTCGAAGCGGCCAAGGGCGACGACGATGCTTTGTCTTCGATCGGCTTCGCCGCCGAGATCAACGCGCTGAAGGTCGCGGCCAGCGAGAAGGCAGGCGCCGTGGTGCGTCTGGCCATGCTGGTCAACGGTATCCTTGGCTACAAGAACGGCACCCCGTTCAGCGTCGGCCGGCACTTGCGCGATGTGACCTCGGCGCCGGTGATGATCTCCAACGACCGCATCCTTTCCAATACCGCGACGCTCATGCTGATGAGCCGCTTCGACACTGGCCTGGGGGGCTGAGATGGACGCCAAGACATTCGATTCCAAGTCGCTGCTCGACAGCCTGTTCGAGAACGGCATCCTGTTCGAATCCGGCATCGACGGCCTCTATGGCCGCTCGGGCGCATTCGAGGAAGTGATCGAGCGGTTCGAGCGTCTCGTCACCCGGCTCGGTGCGCCCGACAAGGCCACCCGCATCCATTTTCCGCCGGGCATGAGCCGCGCGACGCTGGAGAAGAGCGGCTACATGAAGAGCTTTCCGCAGCTTGCCGGCTGTGTGCATTCCTTCATGGGTGGCGAGCGGGAGCATGCGCAACTGCTCGGCATGATCGCGGATGGCGGGGACTGGACGGAGCTGCAGAAGGCGACGGACGTCGCGCTGACACCGGCCGCTTGCTATCCGCTCTATCCCACCATCGCCGCGCGTGGCCCGGTGCCGGCGCAGGGCCTGCTTTTCGAGCTCTCCTCGTACTGCTTCCGCCACGAGCCGTCGAAGGACCCGGCGCGCATGCAGCTCTTCCGCATGCGAGAGTTCGTCAAGATCGGCACGGCCGAGCAGGTGCGCTCGTTCCGCGAAAGCTGGCTGAAGCGCGGCAAGGCGATGATCGAATCGCTCGACCTGCCCTGCGAGGTCGATCTTGCCAACGATCCGTTCTTCGGCCGCGGCGGCAAGATGATGGCCAACAACCAGCGCGATCAGGGCTTGAAATTCGAGCTGCTGATCCCCGTGACCAGCATCGAGAAGCCGACGGCCTGTTTGAGCTTCAATTATCACCAGGACCATTTTGGCCGGACCTGGGGCCTGAAGTTCGCCGACGGGGAGTTCTGCCATTCGGCCTGCGTCGGCTTCGGGCTGGAGCGTGTGGCGCTGGCGCTGTTTCGCCATCACGGGCCGGACGCGGACGCCTGGCCGGCGGCGGTCCGCGACGTGCTGTGGAGCGTGTGACATGATGAGAGCTATCGCCGGCCTCGATCCGGCCAGCTACCGGCCGCACTGGCTGCACGATCCGCAAAGGCGCTGGCCGCAGACCAATTGCTATGTCGATCTCGTGATCGAGGTTCTGCACGCGACCGGCCACGATCCGGTCGCGGCGCTCGGCTTCACCGTGGCGCAGGATTTCGAGGGTGATCAGTTCACGTTCTTCAAGTTCCCGACCGCCGACCTGCAGAGGCTGGCGGGGCTGGACATCCAGGAACTGGCGATCTTCGATCGGCTGGAGACGCATGTGCTGGCACAAATCGAACTCGGCCGGCTGCCGCTGGTCGAGGTCGACGCCTTCTACCTGCCCGACACCACGGGCATCACCTATCGCAATGGCCATTCCAAGACCACGGTCGGCATCGATGCGCTCGATCCCGAGGGGCGGCGGATGCGCTACTTCCACAATGACGGCTACTTCGCGCTCGAGGGCGAAGACTATGACGGCATCTTCGGCCAGCGGGATGGTGTGTCGGCCGGCGACCTGCCGCTGTTTCCTTACGCGGAATTCGTGAAGTTCGACGCCACGCGCCCGGCCCGTGACACGGTCGGGACCGCGGCGGCGTTGCTTGCGCATCACTTGAAGCGGCGGCCGAAGCGCAATCCGCTCGGCGCCTATGCGGCCGCGTTCGGTCGCCACGCTGAAACGCTGGCGACGCGCTCGCCGGACTATTTCCATACCTATGCCTTCAACTCGCTGCGCCAGGTCGGCGCGAATTTCGAACTCCTCGGCAGCCATCTCGAATGGCTGGGGCAGCACGGCGAAACCTGCCTGGCGGAGGCTGCGCAAGCCGCCGGCAACATTGCCGACGGCGCCAAGGTCATGCAGTTCAAGCTCGCCCGCGCGATGGCGCGGCAGCGCTTCGACGGCCTGGCCGAGGCAATCGCGCCAATGGCGCAGGCCTACGACGCGGTGATGGACGTGCTGGACGCCCGCATGGCGGGTGTCGCCTCCAAGGCGGCCTAGGGCCGGCCGAGGCGCATTTGAGCATAGGGTGGGGGAATGGACGCCACAGTGTCGATCGCCGACACAGCCGGATTGCTGGATCGGGGTTGGCGGATGGCCGTCTCGGCGGCCGGCGCCTGGGCTTCGCCGGACGATATCGACGCAAGCGCCGAATGGCTGGACGCGGCCTGTCCCGGCACGGCGGCGGGCACGTTGGAAAAGCATGGCCGCTGGGACCGCAAGCAGCCGACCCGGCTGCACGACCGCGATGTCTGGTACAGCCGCCGGCTCGACGCGACCGGTCCGGTGCGGCTGGTGTTCGAGGGTCTGGCGACTATCGCCGAGGTCTGGCTTGACGACCGGCTACTGCTCACCTCGACCTCGATGTTCGAGCGCCATGAAGCTGCGGTAATCCTTTCAGGTGGCGAGCGGCTCGCTATCGTCTTTCGCAGTCTCGACCGCCGTCTGGAGACGGCGACCGGTCCACGCGCCCGCTGGCGTCCACGCATGATCGACGATCAGCGGCTGCGGTTGGTGCGCACCACCCTGATCGGACACATGCCGGGCTGGTGCCCGAACTTCGATGTCGTCGGGCCGTGGCGTCCCGTCAAGTTGATCCGCGGCGGGCAGCGCATCCTCGATGCCGACATGCGCGCCGAACTCGACGGCACTACCGGGCATCTTGCGGTCGCGATCACCCTCGCTGAGCCCTTCGACGATGCGGAAACGGCGCATGTCAGCTGCGCTGGAGTGCGTGCGCGCCTCAAGGTCGAGACACCCACCCGGCTGACGGCGGAACTGGACATTGCCGATGTCGCCCCATGGTGGCCGAACAGTCATGGCGAGCCGGCGCTGCACGACGTGATGGCGACGCTCGGCACGATGCGCAACCGGCTCGGCCGGGTCGGGTTTCGCCGCATCGAGATCGATCGTGGCGCTGACGGACGCGATTTCCGCCTGGTCGTCAACGGCGTGCCGGTATTCTGCCGCGGCGCGGTCTGGACGCCGTCAGATCCTGTGCGGCTGCCATGCGGGCGGGCCGAAATCGAACCCGATCTCGACCTCGTGCGCCAAGCCGGCGTCAACATGCTGCGGGTCGGCGGCACCTTCGCCTATGAGGGCGATGCTTTCCACGAGTTGTGCGACGAGATGGGCATTCTCGTCTGGCAGGACCTGATGCTCGCCAATTTCGACTATCCGGCGAAGAGCGAGGCTTGGCGGGCGGCGCTGTCGCGCGAGGTGGAAAACCTGTTGAAGCGGCTTCGGCATTCGCCGTCACTGGCGGTGCTGTGCGGCGGCAGCGAGGTGGCGCAGCAGGCTGCGATGCTCGGCATGCCGCCGGTGATGGATCCGACACCCTGGTTCGACGCGGTCGTGCGTCCGGCCACGCAGGCGATCCTGCCCGATCTCGCGCTGGTGTCTTCTTCGCCCTCCGGCGGCAGCCTGCCTTTCGCCGCGGATGGCGGCCCGACGCATTATTATGGCGTCGGCGCCTACTGCCGGCCGCTCGAGGACGCGCGCCGCGCGGAGGTGCGTTTCGCCAGCGAGTGCCTCGCCTTCGCCAACGTGCCGGAACAGGCGACGCTGGATGAGCATCTGCCCGTTCCGCCCGGCCACGATCCGCACTGGAAGGCCGGTGTGCCGCGCGATGCAGGTGCGTCGTGGGATTTCGAGGATGTGCGCGAGCACTATCTCGAGGCGCTGTTCGGCGTCGATGCGCGCCGGCTGCGCATGGAAGATCCCGCGCGCTACCTCGACCTCTCACGCGCCGTCACCGCCGAGGTGGTTGAGCGCACGATCGACGAATGGCGCAGACCAGCCTCGCCGACGGCGGGTGCGCTGCTGTTTTTCTGGAAGGATCTGCGCCCGGGCGCAGGGTGGGGCATCATCGATTCCACCGGACGGCCGAAATCGGTCTGGCATGCGCTGAGACGCGCCTTCGCGCCGCTCAGGCTGACGCTGAGCGACGAGGGCGTCAACGGGCTGGGCGTCCATCTCGTCAATGACGGAGCAAAGGCGGTCGAGGCGACGCTGTCGCTTGCCTGTTTGCGCGATGGCGTCACCCCAGTGGTGACGGCGCGCCAGCCTGTCACCGTGCAGGGGCGCGGGGCGCAGTCCCTGTCGGCGTTTTCGCTGCTCGGCGCTTTCTTCGACCTGTCCTATGCCTATCGCTTCGGCCCGGCGGGTCACGAGGTAACCGTGGCAAGGCTGGAAGGCCACGACGGCGAGATCCTGGCCGAAGCCTTTCATGTGCTTCCAGGCGCCATGACCGCACGGCACGATGTCGGCTTGTCGGCGCGGTTGGTGCGCGCAGAAGACGGCTGGCGCCTGCGGCTCGCCTGCAGGCGAGCCGCCTATCACATCGCCATCAAGGATGGACTGTTCCTCCCGCGTGAGAACGGCTTCCACCTGATGCCGGGCACGGTGAAGGAAATTGGCCTTGACGGGCCGGTCTCGGCCACGCCGGCCGGCATCGTGACGGCGCTGAATGGCGATCGCGACGCAGCCTACGATGCACCACAAGCGGACATTGCTGAAATCGGGGCAGAAACCAGGGCAGAGATCATGCGAGCGTTGCAGCCCGCAAGGAGCATGGCATGAAGGGGATAGTCTTCGCCGACACGATCGGCTGGCTTCATGAAGGCAAGGGCACCATTGGGCGCGGCCGAGGCGTCGTCATCGCCGGGGCGCATGGCCACGAGGACCTGTGCAGCCGGCGTTTCCTGAGGCTGCTGGCCGACAAGGTGGCCGAAAACGGTCTGCCGGCGCTGCAGTTCGACTATCCCGGCTGTGGCAATGCCGCAGGGGATCATTCAACGCCTGGTCAGGTGCAATGGTGGATAGAGAGCGTAGGCGCTGCGATCGATCGGCTGAAGCAGGATTGCGGCGTGGCGGACGTCATTTTGGTCGGCTTCCGGCTTGGCGCTCTGCTGGCGCCACTGGCGGCGGCCGGACGAGACGACGTGGCCGGTCTCGTGTTGCTCGCGCCGCCGTCCTCCGGCAAGGCCTATGTCCGCGAGATCACGGCCATGTCGCGCATGATCGACGCGCCGCTGGCCAGCCGTTCGGCGGGCGAAGCGCTTTTTACGGAGGGGCGCGAGGCCGCCGGCTTCCGGGTTTCGCATGAGACGCTGGCCGACCTTTCGGCGCTCGACTGGCGGCATTCCGCGGCAAGCCTTCCACCCTTGCCGATGCTGGTGCTTGCAAACGGCAAGCCGCTCGCCGCCGCCGAAATCCGTGGCGGCGGGGCGGGCGCCGCGGATATCGCCGAGGCCGAGTTCGATGGCTATCCTCTCTTGATGTGCGACCCGACCGCCAACCGGATTCCGGCCGCCGCTCTTGACTGCTGCGCAGGCTGGATAGCCGACCATGCCGGCGAGGCGGTCGCAGGAAAGGCCATTCCGCACGATGCGTCGGAGTCCCTGGACGGTCCGCACTACACGGAAAAGCCGGTTCTGATCGGACCGGAGCCGATGATCTGCGGCGTGCTTTGCCGGCCGCGCGGACGCCAGACCGCGGCCGAGCCGGTTATCTTCCTCAATGCTGGCGGCGTGCCGCATGTCGGCTGGGCGCGTGGCACGGTGGAAGCGGCGCGGGAGCTTGCGGCGGAAGGCGTAGCTTCGCTGCGCGTCGACCTGCCCGGACTTGGCCTCAGCGATCGGGCCGAGGAAGGGCGCCTGTTCCTCTATGACGGGCGCACGCGCCATGATGTCAGCCGTGCAATCGACTGGATGGAACGAGCCGGCTACCCCTCTGTCGGCTTGGTCGGCACCTGCGCCGGCGCATTCCAGGCTTTTCACACGGCACGGGCCGATCGGCGGGTGCGGACGCTGACCATGATCAACCCGCTCTGCTTCGCCTGGAACAGTTCCTACGCGCTGGAGATGGCGGTCTGGAAGACTTACGAGACGTCCAAGGCCATGCTTGGGCAGAACGCCGCCGCCATTGAGGAGAGCCGCGAACCGGATGCCCCGACATGGCGCGGGATCGCTTCGCGCAGCGCCCGGCTGATTGTCCGGCGCGGGCTGGAGGTGATCAAGTCCACATTGTCGATGTTGCATCCGGCCGCTCTATTGGGGCAGCGGCGGGTGGAACGCTGGATGCGCGACCTTTGCGGCCGCGGCGTGCGGGTTCTCCTGGTGACCTCGGAAGGTGACCTGAGCCTGAAGGAGATCGCCCGCCATTTTGGGTCGGGCGAAGAGCGGCTCGGCAGCATTCGCGGCGTGACCAGGGTCTCGCTGCCGAATGCCGACCATACGTTGACGCCGTATCACGCACGGCGCGCCGTGATCGCGCGCCTGATCGATCACGGCGGCATCAGGCGTGACGGCCACGCTCGTTCCGAGCCGGTGCGCGCGACGACAAGCCCGTCCTTCCTGGCGCCATAGGGCGGTCGCTGATTCGGCTGCAGCATTGGCATGTGTGGCAAGCGCATCGACATCAGTCTGAGCCTCGCCAGCGCAGCACCAACAGCGGTCGTGTCTAGTTTCTCACATGAGACTTGAGACTGGCATCCAGGACACTGGGTGCCAGAGTTCCCGCGTAGGCCTTCCGGTCAGCGCTTCGAACTGTCAGCGAAAATTTGAAGATTTTCGGGAAACTCCGGACTGGTCGGAGTGGCAGGATTTGAACCTGCGACCCCATCGTCCCGAACGATGTGCGCTACCAGACTGCGCTACACTCCGCGACCAGACGGCGGGCTTATAGCCGCCACTTTCCGATCCTGCAAGCGGGAATGGTTGCACTTGTGTCGCATTTCTTTTGCTTTCACCAAGGTTGTCCGGAAGGCATGGGATTTGGCCATCGGACAAAGACCGGTTCAAAGGACAAGCTGCGCCGTCTATAGATCGGTATCCCGGCCTTCGACGCCGTGCTGCGCCGCAGTCCGGCCCTGCAACCAGACTTTCCAGCGCAGCGACCGCACAGTCATCCGGCCGACCGGTTGAGGACGCTCCAGTCGAATGCTTTCGCCCAATCGGCGAAACTATGCCAGCGCACCTCCGGGAAATCCCTGCGCAAAGCGGCGATGTCGACGTCGTAGCCGACGCGGTCGAACCATTCGAACATCGCCGCCGCATCCTCGCTCTGTTGGCGGGCGACGGCGATCGGGATTTCCTGATAGGTGATCGGCCGGCCGATAGCCCGCGACAGGATCCTAGCCTGCTCTTCGCCTGACAACTCGTCGCCTGCGAAATCGAAGCGTCTGCCGAACACGCTTTCGCGGCGCTCGGCCAGCGCTGCGACGAAGGCGCCGATGTCCGCGAGCGCAACCAGTTGCAGGGGCCGTTTGGCGGGCAAGGCAAAGGCATGGGTGCCCTGGCTGAGCACGCCGGCCGACCATGGCGCGACGGCATTCTCCATGAACGCGACCGGCGCGCTGATCGTGTAGGGAATGCCGAGGCCGGCGACATGCCGCTCGACAAGATATTTGCTTTCGAAATGCGGGATGCCGGTCTTCTTATCGGCGTCGGCGACCGACGAGTAGATCAGATGCCCGATGCCGGCAGCCTTCGCCGCATCGGCGGCGATGATGCCTTGGCTCGTCTCTTCCTCCAACCCGGCCTCGTAGCTGTTGCCCATCAGGAACATGGTGTCGATGCCCTTCGCGGCGCCGACAACCGATGCCGCGTCGCCAAGATCGCCGGCGACAATGTCCGCGCCCGCCGATGCCAGTCGCCGGGCGGCATCGCTGTCCGGCCTGCGCGTCAGCGCCTTCACGCTGTAGCCTCTTGAAAGAAGGGCGCGCGCGACGGCGCCGCCTTGCTGGCCCGTGGCGCCCGTTACGAGAACGGTTCGTTTGCTGGTCATTTATCTGGTCCTTCGGTTTCAATGGAGCAAAGTTAGGGATTGCCAGATTGATGCGTAATTGCCGATAATTGAGAAACTTTGTCCCACCGAGGTATACAATGTTCGACCTCAACGATGTCGTCGTGTTCGCTCGTGTCGTGGAAGCGGGCAGCTTCACCGCGGCCGCGCGATTGCTCGCCATGCCCAAGACGACAGTCAGTCGCCGTGTCGCCGCGCTTGAGAGCGAGGTCGGCGTGCGGCTGCTGCAGCGCACGACCCGCAGCCTCGGCATGACGGATGCCGGCCGCCTCTATTACGAGCAGAGCAGTCAGGCGCTGCGCATGATCGAGGAGGCAAACCTGCGTCTTGCCGAAGCGAGAGCGGAGCCGTCGGGCACGATCCGCATTTCTGCTCCCGTCGGCTTCGGGGCCTATTTCCTCAACCGCGCGGTGATCGAGTTTCTGGAGACGTATCCGAAAACCAAGGTCGAGCTCCGTCTTACCGACGACAGGCTGAACCTGGTCGAGGATGGTATCGATCTCGCCTTCCGGACCGGGGTTCTTGAGGACTCGACTTTGATCGCCCGCAAGCTCGGCGCCACGCACAGGCTGCTCTGCGCCAGTCCGAACTATCTTGCACGCCACGGAAAACCGGGCACGCCGTCGGACCTCGCTCAACATGACTGCGTAATCGCCGGCCCTTCGGTTATCGGCGCTCACTGGGTACTGGATGGACCGGGCGGCCAGGAGACGGTCACAGTGGGCGGGCGCTTCGCCGCGAACGAGATGCAGGCGGTTATCGCCGCCGCCCTTGCGGATTATGGCATCGCCCAGATGCCGCACAGCGTGGCCGAGGCGCTCATAGGCGAGGGGAGGCTATGCCGTGTTCTTAAGAATTATACCACGCCCGCAGGCGGGCTTTATGTCCTTTATCCGAGCAGCCGCCATCTTTCGCCCTTAGTCAAAGCCTTTATCGACCTGGCGACAGAGCGGATTTCCAAGCGGGTAAACACCGCTTAAGGCCATCTGTGCTACCCGGTCGGCCAACTTTTCAGCGTGAGATCCGAATGAGCCAGCGTATCGTCAGTTTCGTCATGAGCGGCGGCGTCGGCTCGCGGCTCTGGCCGCTGTCGCGCGAGGACAACCCCAAGCAGTTCCACGATTTTTCCGGTGACGGCTCGATGCTGGCCAGGACCTTGCGCCGGCTGGCGGCGAGGCCCGGCGGAGAAACCCCGATCTTCCTGATCGCTTCCGAGCGCCATGCCGAGCGCGTTCATGCCGACCTTGCCGGCATCGATCTCGCGGGTGGCGGTCCGCTGTTCGAGCCGACCGGGCGCAACACCGCCGCCGCGGTCGCGCTGGCCAGTCTGCGCACGCTCTCCGAATATGGCGACGAGCTGGTGCTGGTGGTGCCGTCCGACCACGAGATATCGACACCGCGGCAATTCTGGCTGAGCATCGAGGCGGGCGCGACGGCGGCCAACTCCGGGCGCCTGGTGGTGTTCGGCCTCAAGCCGGCGCAGCCCGAAACCGGCTATGGCTATATCGAGGTCGCGGCCGACAGGGGCGCGGCGTTCGACGTCTCGCGCTTCGTCGAGAAGCCCGATCTCGCCACTGCGCGGGCCTATCTCGATGCCGGCACCTTCTACTGGAACACCGGCATCTTCCTGTTCCGCGCCGGCGCCATGCGCGATGCGTTCGCGGCCTTGGCGCCCGATATCTGGCAGGCGACCGAAGCGGCCTACAAGGCGGCGACCAGCGATCTTTCCGGCCTCTATATGCCGCTTGAGCTCTACTCCGAGATTCCCTCGATCTCGATCGACTATGCCATCATGGAGCGGGCGAAGGACATCGCCATGGTGCCGGCCGGCTTCCGCTGGAACGACCTCGGCTCCTGGCAGTCGCTACTCGATGTCGGCCCATCCGACAAGGACGGCAACGTCATCGTCGGCGATGTCGTCGCCATCGATTGCGAGAATTCCTACATCCGCGGCGACGGCCGGCTTCTCTCGGCCATCGGCATGAAGGACGTCGCCATCGTTTCGACGGCCGACGCCACCTTCGTCGCGCCGGTCAGCCGTAGTCAGCACGTCAAGAAGATCGTCGAGCAACTGGAGAAATCCGGCCGTCTCGAGACGAGATTCACGCCGGCGCATGACCGCGTCATCGAAAGCGGCGCCTGGCGCCAGCGCGTCCACCACTGGCTGTTCGACGAGACGCTGCCGCTGTGGTCGACGTCGGGCGTCGACGAGCGGCATGGCGGCTTCCACGAGGCGCTGGGCTTCGATGCCTCACCGCTGATGAAGCCGAAGCGCATGCGCACGCAGGCGCGCCAAGTCTATGCCTTCGCCGTCGCCAAGGAGCGCGGCTGGGACGGCCCTGCCGACCGGCTGATCGCCCATGGCATCGACTTCATGGCGGGGCGAGGCCGCACCGACAGAGGCGGCTGGGTGCGCACGCTCAATATCGACGGCTCGGTCGCCGACCCGGTCGAGGACGCCTACGACCATTCCTGCGTGCTCCTGGCGCTGGCGCACGCCCATATCTCCGGCCATCCCGACGCCTTGCGGCTGGGGGAGGAGACCTTCGCCTTCCTCGACGCCCATCTCGAGGACAGTCGCATGACCGGCTTCCTCGAAACGTCTGACGGCGAGGGCGAGCGCCGCTCCAACCCGCATATGCATCTGCTCGAGGCCTTCCTCGCCTGGCACCAGGCAACCGGCGAGCGCGCCTATCTGCGCCGCGCCTCACGCATCATCGACCTTTTCCGCAGTCATTTCTTCGATGCCGAAAGCTGGACGCTGGGCGAATATTTCGACGACGGCTGGAAACCGGTGGCCGGCGAGAAGGGCGCCTGGACCGAGCCCGGCCATCATTTCGAATGGGCCTCGCTGCTTGTCGATTTCGCCGCCCGCAGCGGCCAGGCCGAGCTCACCGCCTTCGCCCGCAAGCTCTATGCCTCGGCCGTAGCCAACGGCCTCAACCGCGCCACCGGCCTTTCCTACGGCGCCGTCTCACGCCAAGGCCTGCCGGTCGACACGGTCTCCCGCAGCTGGCCGCAAGCCGAAGCCATAAAGGCGGCGATCGCGCTCGACGGCTCGGGTGGACCCGACCTCAAACCCGAGATCGAGGCGCGTGTCGGCCGGCTGTTCCGCTGGCACATCGACCCGGCGCCGCTCGGCCTCTGGATCGACCGCATCGACGAGCGCGGCCGCTCCCTGGCGACCGACGTGCCGGCCAGCATCTTCTACCATCTGGTCTGCGCGCTGATGCAGTATCTGGACGGGACGGCGGGGGAAATCGGTGCGCGATGAATTTGTCAGAGCGGCGAGAATGAGGGCCCCAGGACGCCAACTCCAAGGATTACAATACTTCGCCGTATTGCCGGGCAATGTCGCAATGCCAGCGCTTGACCTGCCAAGCGGGATGCTGTTGCTGCCAGCGCGCGATTTCCGCCTGGCCAGCGACTATGCAAGTCATCAGCGACACATCATTGGCATCGTAGGTTAGCCTGCTTTCCCTGCACTCACCGGTCGCCAGACAGGCGGCGATAACGAGTTCGATCATTGCCCTTCTCCATTCTTCAGCTTGCGCTGACCAAATTGGCGGGTGAGGAGCGTGAATCCGATCGTGCCATCCGTAACGAGAACGGCATGAAAGGCAGACGAAATCAGATGAAATCTCGCCGATCGCCGGCAGAACATCGGGCGAATTCTGGAATCGCGGCGCGTTTGGCTATAAACTAAAATACTAATATGTGGGGAGCGTTTCCAATGGACAGCCCCGCGCTGACGCCGCTTCGCCTGAACGGTCGCATGGTCGATCTTCAGCGCGGGTCGGTAACGGATGCGGCCGGGAGGGTCGTGACGCTGCGGCCGCAGGCGGCGCAGGTCCTGAAGCTGCTTGCTGCGCAGCCAGGCAAGCTCGTTACCAAGGACGAGCTATCGCAGGTTGTGTGGGGCTCGATCGCGGTCACGGACGACAGCCTGGTGCAGTGTATCACCGAGATACGCAAGGCGCTCGGCGACGAGCAGCATACGATCGTCAAGACGGTGCTCAAGCGCGGCTACCTGCTCGAGGCGACGCCAGCCGAACGGGCGCGCGTAGTGCCATGGCGACGCTGGGCCGGGCTTGCCGCCGTCGTGGTTGGGCTGGCGGCGCTGGCAAGCGTCTATTTTTGGTTCTGGCCGATGGCGAAATCCGGCGCGGAGTCGCCAGCGATTGCCGTGCTGCCGTTCGAGAACATCAGTGGCGACGAGAAATGGGCGCGATTCGCCAATGGCCTGACCGACGACATCATCACAGATCTGGCGCGCTTCCGGGATATTCCGGTGATCGCGCGGACTTCTGCTGAGGTCTATCGTGGCGAAGCGCATGACGTGCGCGAGATCGGCAGGGCGCTGAATGTCAAATACGTGCTGGAAGGCAGCCTGCAGGTCGATGGCTATCGCATGCGCGTGACAACGCAGCTGATCAATACGGAGACGGGTACGCATGTCTGGTCGGAACGCTATGACCGGCCCGCGACCGAATTGCTCGAAGTACAGGACGAGATCACGGAGAAGATCGCTGCGACGCTCACCGGCTGGCAGGGACAGGTGACGGAAGCTGAACGGGCGATAAGCCGGCGCAAGAACAGGGCAGATCTCAACGCCTATGACTACTGGCTGCTTGGCATCGAAGCGAAACACAGGATGACGCCGGAGAGCGTGAAGGAGGCACGCGCCTATTTCGAGAAGGGATTGAAGCTCGCTCCCGATTTCATGCCGCTGGTGCGCGACATGGCTGTCACTTACGCCGTCGAACCGGATCTCGGGTCGGTTGTCGACTACCCGGCATTGGTCGATGCCCAGCAGAAATACGCGGAAAGGGCTCTGGCTCTTGACCCGAATGACGCCATTGCAAACAACATGATGGCCGTGGCCTGCAGCAATCGAGGCGATGAGGAACAGGCGGCGCGGTTTCAGGAGCGGGCGCTGCAACTTGCTCCCAACAACGCCGACGTGCTGATGCAACTGGCATGGATCTGGGGCGGCTGGCGGACGGAACGTGCCATAGAGCAGATAGAGCGGACGCTGAAGCTCAATCCACGGTATCCTTCTTGGTGGAACTTCCCTATCGCGCAGGCCTATTTCGCGGCGCGACGGTTCGACAAGGCTTATGCTGCTGCCAAACAGATTGGCGAGTCGCCCAACCAGGCCGCCTATCTCGCCATGAGCGCCGCGCAGCTCGGAAAGAGGCAGGAAGCGGCCGAAGCCGCCGCCAAGGTGCTGCGGATGAATCCGGACTGGACGGCGGAAAGCATGTTCCCCTATCAGAATTTCGAGGACGAGGCGCTGCTTCCTGAAAGCGCCGCAAAAGCTGGTTTGCCGGTCTGCATGACGCCGGCGCAGGCCAGGTCGTATTCCGGGATATACCGCCTTAAGCAATGCGAGGACGAGCGGGCGCGAGCCACGGCATCGAACTGAGCCATGGGTAACACCTGCTTCCCGGCCCCCGTTTGGACGGCCAGGCTGTCGATCTTCACTTTTCCAGCGCTCCGGGGGCCGATACCTCGCCCACAAGATCGACCGTCGCGGCGGGATCGCTGACGACAAGCGCATCGCCATTGCGCAGGATCTCGAAATCGATGGACGGCTGGCCGACCGACCGAGGCACCGAGATGAGCAGGCGCTGCCCGGGTACCAGCGTGGAGATCACCCGGATCGGCAGCGCGTCGGCGCCGGAAGCCAAGGTCGCAACGACCCGGTATCCGTCCGGCTCGACCATGTAGTAGACCACTCCGTCGACGGCGGCGAGATGAACGTTGTGCCCGCTGCCCGGCTCTAGCTCAGCCGCAACGGAGGCGCCGGTCAAGGCAAAGCCGGTCAACAGGCATGCCGTAAAGAGCCTTGTCATCTTCGTTCCCTCCTCAATCCGCAAGCGGCTTTGGGTGATCTGCTGTCTCGCCGTAGCGTTCCGATCGCTTCTCGACTTCGCTCACGGTGAACCCAATGACGCCGTTTGTAACGAGAGCTCCGCGATAGGTAGACGAAATCGGACGAAACCTTCCCGATGCCCTGCGGAAATAAGCAGGGCGCCCGAACATCTTGTCTGACAAGTGTGCTTGCGAAATCGTCCGGCGCTCAATACGGGCTCGCCACGTCCCCCGTCTCGACATACACCGCCTTGAGCTGCGAATAGTGCGCCAGCGCCGCCAGCGAGTTCTCGCGCCCGATGCCGGACTGCTTGACGCCGCCGAAGGGCATTTCCACCGGCGTCAGATTGTAGGCGTTGATCCAGCAGGTGCCGGCCTGCAGCTCAGCGATGACACGATGCGCGCGTGGCAGATCACGCGTGAATACGCCCGCCGCCAGGCCGAATTCTGTGTCGTTGGCGCGCTCGATCACCTCGTCCTCGCTGTCGAACTTGAGCACGCTCATCACCGGCCCGAAGATTTCCTCGCGCGCGATGCGCATGCCGTCGGTGACGCCGGTGAAAATCGTCGGCTCGATGAAGAAGCCGCCCTGAAAACCCTGCAGCGACGGCACGTTGCCGCCGCAGGCGAGCGTCGCGCCGTCCTGCTTGCCGGCCGCGATATAAGAGACGACCTTGTCCTGCTGCGCCTTATTGACCATCGGCCCCATCTGCGTTTCCGGATCGAGCGGATCGCCGATGCGGATTTTCTTGGTGCGCTCGATCAGCCGCTCGACGAAGCGATTATGGATGCCGCTCTGCACGAAGACGCGCGTGCCGTTGGAGCAGATCTGACCGGTGGAGTAAAAGTTGCCGAGCATGGCGCCGCCAATGGCGTTCTCGAGATCGGCATCGTCGAAGACGATCAGCGGCGACTTGCCGCCGAGCTCCATCGTGGCGTGCTTCATCTTCGAGCCGGCGAGCGACAGCACCTTGCGGCCGGTCGGCACCGAGCCGGTCACCGAGACCTTGGCCACCACATCGTGGCCGACGAGGCCGGCGCCGACATCGCCATAGCCCTGGACGACGTTGAACAGCCCGTCGGGCAGGCCCGCCTCTGAATAGATCTCGGCCAGCGCCAGTGCCGACAGCGGCGTGTTCTCCGACGGCTTGAACACCATGGCGTTGCCCATGGCCAAAGCCGGCGCCGATTTCCAGCCAGCGATCTGGATCGGATAGTTCCAGGCGCCGATGCCGACGCACACACCGAGCGGCTCGCGCCGCGTATAGGCGAACGGCCCGCCGAGATCGATCATCTCGCCGTTGAAGGTGGCAACCGCGCCGGCGAAATATTCGAGGCAATCGGCGGCCGAAGGCGCATCGGCCACCAGCGTCTCCTGGATCGCCTTGCCGGTGTCGAGCGTCTCGATCCGCGCCAGATCGGCATTGCGCGCGCGCAGAATGTCGGCGGCGCGGCGCAGGATGCGCCCGCGCTCGACCGGCTTCAGCCGCGCCCAGGCCGGCTGCGCGGCGCGCGCGGCCTCGATCGCCAGCTCCAGCACGTTGGGCGTCGCCGAATGCAGCGTCGCGATGGTCTCGCCCGTCGCCGGATAGATCACCGGCAGGCGCGCGCCGCCTTCGTCCTCGATGTAGCGGCCGTTGACATAATGCGATGCCGTTGGCTGGGCGCGCATGGGCGGTTCTCCAGTTCTCTTTCGAGGGGCGAAGCGATCCGCTCGGATCATGCTCTATCTGTCGGCCACCTGCCAGCGCGGATTGATCCAGGGCTCCTGGTTGGACGGTGCAAGCGGCGTGCGGCCGAGGATGTGGTCGGACGCCTTCTCGCCGGTCATGATCGAGGGTGCGTTGAGATTGCCGTTGGTCACGCGCGGGAAGATCGAGGAGTCGGCGACACGCAGGCCTTCGACGCCAATGACCCGGCATTCCGGATCGACGACGCTCGTCAGATCGTCGGCGCGACCCATCCTGCAGGTGCCGCAGGGGTGGTAGGCGCTCTCGGCGTGGTCGCGGATGAAGGCGTCGAGCTCGTCGTCGGACTGCACATGGCTGCCCGGCGAGATCTCCTTGCCACGGAACCCATCGAACGCCTTCTGGCCAAAAATCTCGCGCGTCAGCCGGATGCAGTGGCGGAACTCGCTCCAGTCGTCCGGATGCGACATGTAGTTGAAGCGGATAACCGGCTTGGCAAGGGCGTCGGGGGAGCGCAGCGTCACCGAGCCGCGCGACTTGGAACGCATCGGCCCGACATGCGCCTGGAAGCCATGCGACTTCGCCGCCGCCTTGCCGTCATAGCGCACCGCAGCCGGGATGAAGTGATACTGGATATCGGGATAGTCGACGCCGGACTGCGAGCGCACGAAGGCCGCCGCCTCGAAATGGTTGGTGGCGCCAAGGCCAGACTTGAAGAACAGCCACTGCGCGCCGATCATCGCCTTGGAGAACGGATTGAGCACCGAATTCAGCGTGATCGGCCTGGTCGCTTCCTGCTGGATGTAGAGTTCCAGATGGTCCTGCAGATTGGCGCCGACGCCCGGCCGGTCGGCGATGACCTTTATGCCGTTTTCCTGCAGATGCGCGCCGGGACCGATGCCCGACAGCATCAGGATCTTCGGCGAATTGATCGACGATGCCGCGACGATCACTTCGCGTCGCGCCTTAACGACCTGAATCCTTTTGTTAGCTTCGATCTCGACGCCGATGGCGCGTTGATTCTCGATCACCACACGTCGGGCGAAGCCCTTGACCAGCCTCACATTCTTTCGCTTGAGAGCCGGCTTCAGATAAGCGTTGGCCGCCGACCAGCGGCGGCCACCCCAAATGGTTTGCTCCATCGGGCCGAAACCTTCCTGCTTCGATCCGTTGTAGTCGTTGGTGAGTTCGAAACCGGCCTGGCGGCCTGCCTCCATGAAGGCGCCGTAGAGCGGGTTCTTGCGCGTGCCGCGCTGCACATGCAGCGGGCCGCCGTGGCCTCGCCAGCCGTCCTCGCCGCCGTCGGAATCCTCCATGCGCTTGAAATAGGGAAGCACATCAGTGAAGCCCCAGCCGGTCGCGCCCTGTTCGGCCCAGTGATCGAAGTCGCGTGCATGGCCGCGCACATAGACCATGCCGTTGATCGAGGACGAGCCGCCGATCACCTTGCCGCGCGGCGTGGCAAGCACGCGGCCGCCGAGATGCGGCTCAGGCTCGCTGGCGAAGCCCCAGTCATAGAGGCTCATATTGAGCGGGATCGACAGCGCCGACGGCATCTGGATCAGCGGTCCGATATCGGTGCCGCCGAACTCGATGACGATCACCGAGTGCTTGCCGTCCTCCGACAGCCGATAGGCAATGGCCGAACCGGCGGAGCCGGAGCCGATGATGACGAAATCCGCTTCAAGCATTGTTCATATGAGCCATGAAATCGGCGAGCGAGACATTGCCGCCGGTTGCAACCACAAGGACGGTTTTGTCCTTCACATCCACCTTGCCGCCCAGCAGCGCGGCGAGCGATGCCGCGCCCGACGGCTCCAGCACCAGCTTCATCCGCTCGAAGGCGATCCTCATCGCGCGCCGCACCGCGGGGTCGTCCACGGTCACGCCGCGAACGCCGGCCGTGCTCACCGCCGCGAACGGCGCCTCGCCGGGTTTGCGCGCCATCAGCCCGTCGCAGATCGATTTCGGCCCGATCGGCATCGTCTCGATCGCGCCATGCGCCAGCGACGAGCCCATGCCGTCGAAACCTTCCGGCTCGACGGCGATGATCTCGGTCCTCGGCGACAGATAATGGAAGGCGAGCGAGACGCCGCCGATCAGCCCGCCGCCGCCGACCGAGCAGAAAACCAGGTCGGCGCGAGCCTTCTTGGCCGCCAGTTGGTCGAGCGCTTCCAGCCCGGCGCCGGCCTGGCCGGCGACGATTTCGGGATCGTCGAAGGGATGGAGCAAGGTGAGCCCCTCGGTCTCGGCGATCTCGCGCGCCTTGGCGGCCGCGACTTCCTCGCGGGCGCGATCGCCATGGTCGGTGAGCACCACGCGCGCGCCATAACCGGCGGTCGCGTCACGCTTGGCGGCCGGCGCATCGATCGGCATGACGATGGTGACAGGAATGCCGAGCGCCTGGCCGGCGGCAGCCAGCCCTTGCGCGAAATTGCCTGAGGAATAGGCGACGACGCCCTTCTTCGCTTCGTCGGGCGAGAGCCGCGTCAGCCGCCAATAGGCCCCGCGCACCTTGAAGGAGCCTGCCCATTGCAGCGATTCCGGCTTGACGAAGACGCGCGCTGCGCCCGTCTCCCTGGCAAGGGCAGCCGACTCCAGCAGCGGCGTCACCTGCGTTGCCGCGGACGTCACGGCATAGGCCCGTTTCAGGTGGTCCAGGGTGGGAACGAGAATGTCAGCCATCATTCGCCTCGCGGATAGCGTTTGCTTTCCTCGAGATTGTCGAGGTTCATGTGATTGCGCATGTAACGCTCCGAGGCCTTCTGCAGCGGCTGGAAGTCCCACGGGTAGTAGGCGCCGTTGCGCAGCGCCGGGTAGACGACCCAGCGGCGCGCCTGGCTTTCGCGGACCGCGGCATCGAACCCGGCCATGTCCCAGCGCGCCCGGACCTTGTCCATGAAAGCGGCCACCAGGGCTGCGTTCGTCGCATCGTCGGCGAGGTTGTCACGCTCGAACGGGTCGGCTTCGAGATCGAACAGTTGCGGCGCGTCGAGCTCGCAATGGACGAATTTGTATTTGCCGTCGCGGATAGCGACCAGCGGCGCGTAGGAGCCTTCGGCCGCATATTCCATCAGCACCGGCGCGGTGCGCGGCTTGCCGTCAAGCAGCGGCAGCAGCGATTGGCCGTCCGTCCACGGCGCGATTTCAGCAATGTCGATGCCGGCGAGGTCGCAGAGCGTCGGGGTCACGTCGAGGTTGGAGACAGGCGCCTTGACCAGCCGGGCCGGTACGCCCTTGCCCGCGATCATCAGCGGCACGCGCGCGGAATCCTCGAAGAAGCTCATCTTGAACCACAGGCCGCGCTCGCCCAGCATGTCGCCGTGATCCGAGCAGAACAGGATGGTGGTGTCGTCGAGCATGCGGGTACGCTTGAGAACGTCCAGAAGCTCGCCAAGCTTGTCGTCGACATAGGAAATGTTGGCGAAATAGCCACGCCGCGAGCGGCGCACCTGTTCATCGGTGATCTCGAAAGACGCATAGTCGCTGGCGCGGTAGAGCCGTTGGGAATGCGTGTCCTGCTCGTCATACGGGATGAACGGTGTTTCCGGATCGAGCGCCTGGCAGTGTTCGTAGAGATCCCAGTACTGCTTGCGCGCGACATAGGGATCGTGAGGGTGGGACAGCGAAACGGTGAGGCACCAGGGCCGGCGGCCCGCATCACCCTGTTCGCGTGAAAGCTGGTAGAGTTTTTGCGTGGCCAGGAAGGTGACCTCGTCGTCATATTCCATCTGGTTGGTGGTCTCGGCGATGCCGGCGCCGGCGACGGACCCTAGATTGTGGTACCACCATTCGATGCGCTCGCCGGGCTTGCGATAGTCCGGTGTCCAGCCGAAATCGGCGGGATAGATGTCGGTGGTCAGCCGCTCCTCGAAGCCGTGCAACTGGTCCGGCCCGACGAAATGCATCTTGCCGGACAGGCAGGTGTAGTAGCCGGCTGCGCGCAGATGATGCGCGAAGGTCGGGATCGAGGAAACGAACTCGGCCGCGTTGTCATAGACCCCCGTGCGCGACGGCAACTGGCCGCTCATGAATGAAGCCCGGCCCGGCGCGCAGAGCGGCGAGGCCGTGTAGTTGTTGGCAAAGCGCGCCGAGCGGGAGGCCAGCGCTTTCAGATGCGGCGCATGCAGGAAATCGGCGGGGCCGTCCGGGAACAGCGTGCCGTTGAGCTGATCGACCATGACGATCAGGAAATTGGGTCGTCGGGTCGTCAAGGCAGGCTCCGTCCGTTGAGCTTGGTTTCGAGATAATCTTCGACCAGCGCGATCGCGCTCTGCGCGTTAGGCACGCCGTCCTTCAGCGCGCGCCGGATGTAGAGTCCGTCGATCAGCGCCGCCGTCGCTTCCGCGACGCGGTCCGCCTCGGCTTTCGGAAGGATGCCGGTCAGCCCGCTCATCAGGTTGGAATGCAGGCGCCGCGCATAGATGCGGAGCAGCCGCCGCAAGGCGGAGGACTTCTGCGCCTCGACATAGAAGGCGAGCCAGGCCGCGATGGTCTCCGGCTGGAACTGCTCGTCGGAGAAGCTGACCGCGACGACGGCCGAGACGCGCTGGCGCGGCGTGGCGGTGGGGCGAAACGCGCGCCTCGTGTCGGTATTCAGCTCGGCGAGGATGTGCCGCATCGTTGCGAACAGCAGCTCGTCCTTGGCGCCGAAATAATGATGCGCGAGCGCGGACGACACGCCGGCGCGGCCGGCGATCTCCGACATGGTCACATCCAGCGAGCCACGCTCGCCGATCGCCGAGATCGTCGCGTCGATGAGCGCCTTGCGGCGCAGCGGTTCCATTCCGATTTTCGGCATCTGGGGGGTCCGTTTGGAGAGAGATTATTTTTTATTGACGGATCAATCAACAAAAATTCCGACCTGGGATCAACCGATCGTGTCGTTCTGGCCCATCCATGGGGCTGGAAAAAAGTTCACCATTGAACAATATTGAGTAACCGGCCGCGACAGGACGTGCTAGGCTCGCGGCAAATGGAGGCTGCCATGACCGCATGCATTGTCGGCTGGGCGCATTCGCGCTTCGGCAAGCTCGAAGGAGAGACGCTGGAAGGCCTGATAACCAAGGTCGCCGTGGACGCGCTCGACCATGCCGGCATCGGTCCCGACGACGTCGACGAGATCGTGCTTGGCCATTTCAACGCCGGCTTTTCCCCGCAGGATTTCACCGCGAGCCTGGTTCTGCAGGCTGACGACCGGCTGCGCTTCAAGCCGGCGACGCGCGTCGAGAATGCCTGCGCCACCGGCTCGGCCGCCGTCAGGCAGGGCATCCGCGCCATCGATGCCAACGCCGCCCGCATCGTGCTGGTTGTCGGCGCCGAGCAGATGACGACCACGCCCGGTCCGGAGATCGGCAAGAACCTGCTCAAGGCGTCCTATCTGCCGGAGGAGGGTGACACGCCGGCGGGTTTCGCCGGTGTCTTCGGCAAGATCGCCCAGGCCTATTTTCAACGCTATGGCGACCAGTCGGATGCGCTCGCCATGATCGCCGCCAAGAACCACAAGAACGGCGTCGACAACCCCTATGCTCAGATGCGCAAGGATTTCGGCTATGAGTTCTGCCGCCAGGAAAGCGAGAAGAACCCGTTTGTCGCCGGTCCGCTGAAGCGCACCGATTGCTCGCTGGTCTCGGACGGCGCCGCGGCGCTGGTGCTCACCGACACCGCGACGGCGCTGAGAATGCGCCGCGCCGTCACCTTCCGCGCCAATGAGCACGTCCAGGATCTCCTGCCGATGTCGAAGCGCGACATCCTTGCCTTCGAAGGCTGCGAGCGGGCCTGGGAACAGGCGCTGAAGAAGGCCGGCGTCACGCTCGACGACCTTTCCTTCGTCGAGACGCATGACTGCTTCACCATTGCCGAACTAATCGAATATGAGGCGATGGGGCTGGCCAAGCCCGGTGAGGGCGCCAAGCTTGCGCTCGACGGCACGACGGCAAAGGACGGCCGGCTGCCGGTCAACCCTTCCGGCGGATTGAAGGCCAAGGGCCATCCGATCGGCGCCACCGGTGTGTCGATGCATGTGCTCACCGCCATGCAGCTCACGGGCGAGGCCGGCGGCATCCAGGTGCCGAACGCAAAGCTCGGCGGCATCTTCAACATGGGTGGCGCGGCGGTGGCCAACTACGTTTCCATCCTCGACCGGATCAGGTAGAAGCGGCCCGCAATGAAGCGGCGCTCTCTGGGCGCGCGCGTGCGGGAGACAGCATGACAAATCCGGTTCTGGTCGAGGTTCTGCGTGGCGCCGTGGTCGAGAGCGCCCATCGCGGCGCGGTCTCCGTCTTCGATGCCGACGGCAAGCCCGTCTTGGAAATCGGCGACACGGCGCGCCCGGTTTTTCCGCGCTCGGCGGTGAAGGCGATCCAGGCGCTGCCGCTGGTCGAGAGCGGCGCGGCTGACGCCTACGGCTTCGGCAACCGCGAACTGGCGCTTGCCTGTGCCTCGCATTCCGGCGAGCCGGCGCATGTCGAACTGGCTATGGCGATGCTTGCCAAGGCCGGTCTCGACAAGTCGGCGCTCGAATGCGGCGCGCACTGGCCGTCGAGCCACGACGCGACAATTGCGCTGGCACGTGCCGGCGACTTGCCGAATGCCCTGCACAACAACTGCTCGGGCAAGCATTCCGGTTTCCTCTGCACCTGCGTGCATTCCGGCATCGCGCATCGCGGCTACGTCAAGGCCGGCCATGCGCTGCAGGAGATGGTGCGCGACGCCATGCAATCGGTGACCGGTGCCGCGCATGATATCGACCATTGCGGCACCGATGGCTGCTCGATCCCCACCTATGCCGTGCCGCTAAAGAGCTTTGCGCTCGGCTTTGCCCGCATGGCGACGGGCAGGGGCTTTGCGCCCGAGCGCGCCAAGGCGGCGAAGCGGCTGCTCTCGGCCTGCATGGCCGAGCCGTTCCTGGTGGCCGGCACGGGCAAAGCGGATCTCGCGCTGATGCAGGCCGCGCCCGGCCGCATCTTCGTCAAGACCGGCGCCGAGGGCGTCTATTGCGCCGCCATTCCCGAACTCGGCCTCGGCATTGCGCTGAAATGCGATGACGGCGCCGGCCGCGCCTCGGAAGTGATGATCGCGGCGGTACTCGCAAAACTGCTGCGCAGCGACGAAGCGCTCGCGGCAAAACTCACCGAGATCGCCCATCCGCCGGTCGAAAGCCGCATCGGCGCCAAGGTCGGCTCGCTGCGACCCACGGCGGCGCTGCACTAGAGTTTGTTCAGCTCACTTTGTTGCCCTCGACGGTGAGATGCGCGTAGCCCGTATCGGCTGATCGGGCGAGGTCGCCGGTCACCGGATCGGCCCAGCGCTGGCCGATTATGGCGCCGTTCTGTGCGCCCTCGATGACGTTGTCCGAGATGACGGCGGTGCCGGAACCTTCGACCACGCTGACGACGATGCCGGTCCCGGCTTTGCGGATGATGTTTCCCGTCGCCACGACATTGCGCAGATACGGTCCCCAGCCGAGCTGCATGCCGTAGAACGGTGCGTTCTCGACCACATTGCCCGAAACCGTGGTGTCGGCCTCGGCGCTGATGCCGACGCCGAAGCCGGGCGGGTCGGCGGTGTAGGGGCCGACCGTCGAGAGATTTCGCACGATGTTGTTCGAGCACACGGCCATGCGGCCGCCCTCGTTGAAGTTGACGATCGAGATGCCGTTGGCGGCGCCATCGACGAGATTGTTGCTGAGGATCGCGCCCTCGAAGGAGAATTCGGAATAGATCCCCGTCTCCCCCGAGCGCGAGCAGGTGTTGCCGGTGATCTGCAGGTTGCTCGAGCTGTTGGCGCGGACCGCCGAGAAGGCGCAATCCGAGACGACGTTGCCCGAGATGATGACATTTCCGGCGCGAAAGGCATTGATGCCGTTGCCGTTCTGGCCGGTGCCGCCGCTGCGCGCCCCGATGCGCTGCACGCGGTTGCCGCTGACGATGGTGCCGTCCTCCGCCTGTTGCCAGCGATGCACCAGTATGCCGCCATTGGCGCAATCGGACACTGTATTGCCCGAGATCTCGAGCCCACCGGCCTCGACGGAATAGATGCCGGCATCCGCCGCGCCGGAAATGTCGGAGCGGCCGATGCGGCCGGCGACATGCTCCAGCGCCAGCCCGTTCTTGCCGCTGCCCGTGACCTGGCAATTGTCGACGGCGAGATGCGCGACGCGGCGCAAATCCAGCAGCCCCTGGGCATAGTCGGCCAGCCAGCGGTTGCTGCCGTCGAAAACCAGCCCGCTGAGCTCGATATGTTCGGCCTGTTCGGCCATCATCAGGTGGCCGCTGCCGCCATAGACGATGCGGGTCGCGCCGGGCACGCCAGACAGGCGAACGCGCGCCGGCAGCTTCAGGTTGGAGACCAGATAGGTGCCGGGCGGCAGGAACACCGGCGCGATGCGATCGCTGGCGTCAGTGAGCATCTTGGTGAAGGCCTTGCTCTGGTCGTCCAGCGCGCCCGGCTGCACGCCGATCTCGATGGCGTTGATCGAACCGCGCATTGCGGCCATTTCGATGCCGGGCAGCACCTTCGCCGACGCCTTGCCGGCAAGGAGCCCGGCCGCGGCAAAGCCTGCACTCCGGGCAAGCAGCGTTCGTCTGTTCAACATCGGCACAGGTCCTGGCGTTTCGCCCGGTCCGTCGCAGGAATCGTGCCAAGGCTGGCTCGCAGGCAAACCGCTTGTGCAGTCGCCGCGCCGGGCCTAAGTTCATCGCATGAGCAGAGCTTTCACACGCGAAGAAGACAGCGAAAATGCCATTGCCGGCGTCGGCGAGCGGCCGATCAGCACGCACCGCAATCTGGTGACGGAGCGAGGCCTCGCGATGATTGAGGACAATCTCGCCGAGCTGCGCGATCTGATGGCCAAGGCTGAAAGGCGGGGCGACCGCGAACGCCTTGCGGTCGTGTCGCGCGACCTGCGTTACTGGACCGCGCGGCGCGAGAGCGCCGAGCTTTCCGAGCCGGAGCCAGGCAGCGACGTGATCCGCTTCGGCATGGGCGTCACGCTGGAAGGCGACGACGGCAAGAAGGTGCATTGGCGCATCGTTGGCGAGGACGAGGCCAACCCGTCGAAGGGCAGCATCTCCCACGTCTCGCCGATGGCCGTTGCGCTGTTCGGCAAGAAGGTCGGCGAGGCCGTCACCGTCAACGGCAAGGAATGGGAGATCGTCAAGCTCTCGGACAAGGCCGAGAACTAGTTTTCGACCTTGATAGTATGGTCGCGGAAGAATGCGGCGGCGCCGGCCTCGTCGATTTCACCCGCGGCAACGCCCATAACGAATTCGTAGATCGTGCCATTGTCGGCTGTAAGGCCGTAACCGTTTATGATCGGGAAGGCGCCCGCGGCCACTATAGCCGTGCGTTTGTTGCCGTCGACAAAAGCGTGGTTCCTGGCGATGCCGAAAATATAGGCCGCCGCCAGATCCTCGATTGTCGGGTCACCATAATTGGCCTTGTTCTCGGCGCGGGCGAGCGCGGATTCGAGAGCGTTCTCATCCCTCAAGCCCTGCGCGCCGCCATGTCGGCGCAACTGCTCGGCATGCATCGCTTCCACAGCGCGACGCGACAGGAACTGCCAGCTCATTCGGCGAGCTTCTGAAGCGCGACCTTGTACTTGTCCATGACCTTGCGAGCGGCTTCCATCTGCCGCTCGAAGCTGTCGTCCACGGGCTCAAGGGCAATGCCCTTGTCCGTTTCGACAATCTGAAGCTGGTCGCCGGCTTTGACGTTCAGCCGATTGAGGATTTCCTTCGGCAGGATCACACCTTCCGAATTGCCGATCTTGCGAATGGTGGTGTTCATGACGGATCATCCTGTTACAACGTTAATTATAACGCGTAACGCTCAACGTTACAACAGGAATTATAACGGCACTACCCGGCCGCCAGCAGCCGATTCATCAGCCGGTCCGCCGCCTGCGGGATCACGGTGCCCGGCGGGAAGATTTCCGCAGCGCCGGCCTTGAGCACCGCGTCATAGTCCTGCGGCGGGATGACGCCGCCGGCGACGATCAGCATGTCGCCATGGCCGAGCTTCCTCAGCGCTTCCTTGAGCTCGGGGATCAAAGTCAGGTGCCCGGCCGCCAGCGAGGAGGCGCCGATGATGTCGACATCGTGCTGGACGGCCAGCTTTGCGATCTCATCCGGCGTCTGGAACATCGGCCCGACGGTTACATCGAAGCCGAGATCGGCAAAGGCGCTGGCGATCACCTTCTGGCCGCGGTCGTGGCCGTCCTGGCCCATCTTGGCGACCAGGATGCGCGGCCTGGCGCCGGATTTCTTTTCGAACGCCTCGATCTTTTCCTTGAGCCGGTCGACCACTGGATTGTCGCCGAGCGCGTCGCGATAGACGCCCGAGATGGTCTGCACCGTGGCCGCATGGCGGCCGAACACCTTTTCCAGCGCCAGCGAGATCTCGCCGACGGTTGCATTGGCGCGCGCCGCGCGGATCGCGAATTCGAGCAGGTTTTCGCCGCCCTCGGCCGCACGCGTGAGCGCGGCCAGCGCATCCTCGAGTGCAGCGACCTCGCGCGTGCCCTTGAGCCGCTGCAGCTTTGCCAATTGCCGGGCCTTCACCTCGGCATTGTCGATCTTGAGCACATCGACCTCGATATCGGCTTCCGGCCGGTGCGCGTTGACGCCGACCAGCACCTGTTCGCCGGAATCGATGCGCGCCTGGGTGCGCGCGGCTGCTTCCTCGATGCGCAGTTTCGGAATGCCTTTTTCGATCGCCGCGGCCATGCCGCCTAGGTTTTCGACCTCCTCGATATGGGCGAGCGCGCGCGCCGCCAGATCATGCGTCAGCCGCTCGACATAGGCCGAGCCGCCCCACGGATCGATCATCCGCGTCGTGCCGGATTCCTTCTGCAGGATGAGCTGCGTGTTGCGGGCGATCCGCGCCGAATGATCGGTCGGCAGCGCCATCGCCTCGTCGAAGGAATTGGTGTGCAGCGACTGCGTATGCCCTTGCGTCGCCGCCATCGCTTCGATCATCGTGCGGGTGATGTTGTTGTAGGGGTCCTGCGCCGTCAGCGACCAGCCGGAGGTCTGGCAATGGGTGCGCAACGAAAGCGAGCGATCGTCTTTCGGCGAAAAATTCTTCTTCATCAGGCTCGACCAGAGCAGCCGCGCGGCCCTGAGCTTGGCGACCTCCATGAAGAAGTTCATGCCGATGGCCCAGAAGAAGGAGAGACGCGGCGCGAAGCGGTCGATATCCAGGCCGGCGGCGACGCCGGCGCGCGCATATTCGATGCCGTCGGCGATCGTGTAGGCGAGCTCGAGGTCGGCCGTCGCGCCGGCTTCCTGCATGTGATAGCCGGAGATCGAGATCGAGTTGAACTTCGGCATATGCCGCGAGGTGTAGGCAAAAATGTCCGAAACGATCCGCATCGATGGCTTCGGCGGATAGATATAGGTGTTGCGGACCATGAACTCCTTCAGAATGTCGTTCTGAATGGTTCCGGCAAGATCCTTCTCGGCAACGCCCTGTTCCTCCGCCGCAACGATGTAGAGCGCCATGATCGGCAGCACGGCGCCGTTCATCGTCAT
Organism: Mesorhizobium sp.; assembly: GCA_004020545.1. Classification (GTDB taxonomy): domain Bacteria; phylum Pseudomonadota; class Alphaproteobacteria; order Rhizobiales; family Rhizobiaceae; genus Mesorhizobium. The sequence continues at coordinate 41,113 of SAQE01000050.1, forward strand.
CGACACCGTCATCTCGCCCAGCGGAATGCCGTCGAAGAGCTGGCGCATGTCGAGGATGGAATCGATCGCCACGCCCGCCATGCCGACATCGCCGGCGACGCGCGGATGGTCGCTGTCATAGCCGCGATGGGTGGCAAGGTCGAAGGCGACCGATAGCCCCTTCTGGCCGGCGGCGAGATTGCGCCGGTAGAAGGCGTTGGATTCCTCGGCCGTCGAGAAGCCGGCATATTGCCGGATCGTCCAGGGCTGCTGGACATACATGGTCGGATAGGGGCCGCGCACGAAGGGCGGCAGGCCGGGATAGGTGTCGAGGTTGGCCAGGCCCTTGAGGTCGGCCTGCGTATAGAGGTGCTTGACCGCGATGCCTTCCGGCGTCATCCGCTGGCCCTTGAGATCGACCGGCATGCGGCGCGGCGCCGCCCAGCCGATTTGGCTGAAATCCGGGATCATGATCCGGCTCCGATGGACTGATCGATGCGCACCGGAAACAGCGGCTCGCACACGGCCACGCCCTCCGTCAGCGCCGGCCGGCGCTCGGCCTTCAATGTCTCGACCGGGCGCTCGCTGCCGGCGCGGAACAGGGTGGTGCCGATGATCGAGCGCGTCCCGGTCCGGTATGCGGCATTGCGTTTCGCGGCGGCCGTCTGCACGCGGTTCTGGATATAGCCCTGCTGCAGGCTGGCGAGCACGCCGCCTTCGGCCTCGATGCGCTGGAATTCCTCCCAGGCCGCAGCGCAAAGATCCTCGGTCAGCGCCTCGACCGCGCCGGAGCCGCTGGCCGGATCGGCGACATGATGGAGATGGCTTTCGTGCGCCATGATCAACTGCGCATTGCGGGCGACCCGCCGCGCAAAACCGGCCGGCAGCCCATGCGCGATCGTGTGCGGCAGGATCGAGATCGAATCGGCGCCGCCGCTTGCCGCCGCGAAAGCGGCGATAGCCGTGCGCAGGATGTTGGTCTCGGGGTCCGCCATCGTCATCATGCGATAGGAGGTCTCGGCATGGACGTTTGCCGTCGAGGCCGGGATCGAGCAGGTTTCCTGGATCCGCGCCCACAGTTTACGCAACGCCCGCACCTTGGCCATCGACAGGAACTGGTCCTGATCGACGCTGAGCGCGAAGCCGATATAGGGCGCGGCATAGACCAGCGGCTGACGCGCCTTCTCGAACATCCTGAGATAGGAGACGGCGGACGCCATCATCGTGCCGAGCTCCTGCGCCTCGGTGGCGCCGGCATTGTGGAAGACACGGCCGTCGGCTTCGAGCAGCGCGCCCGGGACGCCCATCGAAAAGAAATGCGCCAGCGACTGCGGCATCGATTCCTGCAGCGCCTCGATCGAGGTGCGCAGTCGCCCGGTGCCGGCGAAGATCGCCGCCGGGTCGATGCCGAAGGAAAGGTTGAGCTTCGTCGGATCGGAGCGGCGCCGGGCCAGGAAGGCAAGCAGCCAGTCCGCCACGGCGCGGCTCCACGGATGCGCGTCGATGCGGACCTGCACACGGTTAAGCGGCACGCCGTCGAGCACCGCTTCCAGCGCCTCCGCGGTTCTGGGCAGGCCGTAGCCGAAGGCATTCGGAGCGCCCTCGAAGACAAGCGACAGCCCGGTCGCTCCCTGCGCGATGTCTTCCAAGGCTTGCGCGCTGGCGCGAGCGATATCCGGATCGTCGACGCGCTGGCTGACGATCCAGGGCAATGTCGGGTTGGTGCGCACCAGCGGCTCGGCGCCGGCCGAGCGTTCGCTGAGCGGCTCGATGCGGATGCCGTCATCGGTGTGCGAAACGAGCTTCTCCTCGAAGGAGCCGCCGGCAAGCGCCTTTTGCGCCAGCGCCAGCCAGCGTTTGGCGTCCGGGTTCAGAAGGTCGACATCCCTGGTCAAGGCGCCGGCGCCCATCGCACTCCTCGTCTCTTGCCGCATCAGCACCAGTCTAAGGTCCTTGGCCGGATATCACAATGCGACATCCGTCGCGGCTGCCACGGCAGCCGCTAACCGATTGCCAAACATGCTCAAAATCCGCAAGCTTCAAAAGATCGAATTCCGCCGACGGCGCCGTTTCAACGATTGGCATTGTCGCCCGGCCACAGCGTTACTATACCTCCGGTAAGGCCGGGCGTTTTTTGACGGAACAGATTGCGGAGACCGACATATGGCTGACGACACCAGTATCTTCATCGGCGCCAGCCGCAAGCCCGACGATTCCTACCAGCGCGCCGAGGAATTGCTGCTGCGCTACGGCAACCGCCACGGGCTGATCACCGGCGCCACCGGCACCGGCAAGACGGTCAGCCTGCAGGTCCTGGCCGAGGGTTTTTCCAACGCCGGCGTTCCGGTCTTCTGCGCCGACATCAAGGGCGATCTGTCCGGCATCGCCATGATGGGCGAGGCCAAGGATTTCCTGGTCAAGCGCGCCGAGCAGGTGAAGCTCGATCCCTACCGGTTCCAGGAATTCCCGGTCATCTTCTGGGACCTGTTCGGCGAGCAGGGCCATCCGATCCGCGCCACCATCTCGGAAATGGGGCCGCTGCTCATGTCGCGGCTGATGAACCTCACGGAAGCGCAGGAAGGCGTCATGAACATCGCCTTCCGCATCGCCGACGAGGAGGGGTTGCTGCTGCTCGACCTCAAGGACCTGCAGTCTCTGCTTGCCAACATCGCCGAGCGCGCCGACGAGCTCAGCGCCCGCTACGGCAATGTCACGAAACCGTCCGTCGGCGCCATCCAGCGCACGCTCCTGGTCCTTGAAAGCCAAGGCGCCGCGAACTTCTTCGGCGAGCCGGCGCTGCGTATTGCCGATCTCATGCGCACCACCCGCGACGGCCGCGGCGCGGTCAGCGTGCTTGCCGCCGACAAGCTGATGATGAACCCCAGGCTCTACGCCACTTTCCTGCTCTGGCTGATGTCGGAGCTGTTCGAGGAATTGCCCGAGGTCGGCGATCTCGAGCGGCCGAAGCTGGTCTTCTTCTTCGACGAAGCGCATCTGTTGTTCGAGGACGCGCCGAAGGTGCTGGTCGACCGCGTCGAGCAGGTGGTGCGGCTCATCCGCTCCAAGGGCGTCGGCGTCTATTTCGTCACCCAGAACCCGCTGGACATTCCGGAAAAAGTGCTGGCCCAGCTCGGCAACCGCGTGCAGCACGCGCTGCGCGCCTATACGCCGCGCGAGCAGCAGGCGGTGCGCACTGCAGCCGAGACCTTCCGGCCCAACCCCGATTTCGACTGCGCCACCGCCATCACCCAGCTCGCCACCGGCGAGGCGCTGGTCTCGATGCTGGAGGACAAGGGCGTCCCTGCCATGGTCCAACGCACGCTGATCCGGCCGCCATCCTCGCGGCTCGGCCCGATCACGCCGGACGAGCGCCGCAAGATCATCGCCGAGAGCCCTGTCGCCGGCCAGTACGACCAGGTGGTCGATCGCGAATCGGCCTTCGAGATGCTGCAGAAGAAGGCCAAGGACGCGCAGGACGCCGAGGCGCAGGCGCAGCAGCAGAACAGCGGCGGCTCGCGCTGGACCATTCCGGGCTTCGACGACGTCCTGGGAACGGGTCGGCGGTCTTCCAACCGCCAGACGGTGGCCGAAGCCGCGATCAAGTCGGTGGTGCGCTCGGTCGGCTCGTCTGTCGGCCGCGCCATCGTGCGCGGCATCCTGGGCAGCCTGGCACGTGGGCGGTAAGCACTTCGGACCTACTTTAAGCGGGGGCACCGGCTTGAGGCGCTTTCGGCTGAGAGTGCTTGGGCTGACTGCTTTGGAGTTCGCGATAGGCTTCGTCGGAGGGATAAAGGGATAAAAAGAAAACCCGGCGTGCTCAAAATTCGATAGCCGCCTTCAAAATGCCGTTCGACCTCTTCATCGGTGTCAGTCGACGGAGGGCATGTCCCGCGCGCCGTCGGTCCTGCGAAGTTCCTGTGCTTCGTCCGGGATTTATTGTATTTTAGCGGGAATGAAAATTAACGCTGTAATTTATTGGTGGAGGCGGGGGAGCGCCAGATGGAGAAATTCAGCTTCGATGGGCCGCCCGTGGGCGACGACGCCGACATCTCGGCCGAATGTCAGCGCCAATTGCTGTCTCCCATCCAAGAAATCGTCAAAGCGGCAGTTGCAGCCGGATGGAGCAGGCAGGATGTTCTTCTGGCTATGGTCGAGTTATCTTGGGATATGTATGAGAAGCGTCGGGGCGATCTTTAACAACCTGCCGATAATCGGATAGCTCTATCCTATATATTTCTATTCTATATTATGTCTTTTCATAACCGCCGGTTCGGACGGCAAGGACCAGGCCATAGGCCTGACGGATGTAGATGAAGCCGCTGTATTAGAGAACGCTCAAGTAAATCGATCGCGCTGCCGATTTTATATCAAGGTTCTTGGCTTCGGCCCGTCGATGGGAGAGCCACGCCATCCGCGGGCCAAGAATCTCGCCAACTTTCCCCATCGACGATGTTTTTACTTTTCACCTCGCGTTAAAATTTTTCTTTACATACAAATGTTCTCTTCCCTATCCACTTTATGCCCGCTACGCTGATCTTGGGTTAACTAAGCGGGGAATTTTTCAAGCAGCCGTCCGAACTCCTGTCTGCCTGCCGGCAGGCACGGGATTTCGATCGGCTGGCAAACGGCCGGGGCGTGGCGGGATGACATATGCGGGCGAGGCTCGGAAAAGCGGCGATCACCGGGCCGCCGCTCGGGAAGGGGCGGCTCGGCATGTCCTGGACATAATTCCAGAAAGCGCGGGTCCGAGAAGGGCCACCATGCGGGGGAGCGTGATACACTCCATCCGCGCTCCCGGGTCGCAGAAGTTCCTGGCCAAGGAGCATTCCGTCGGGATCATGCTGGCGCCCGCACGCAAGTTGCGCTCCGCGCTCGGCAGCGACAGGATTACGGAATACGATGCGCCGGCCGGATGCCTCGTCATCAACCCCGCGGGCGTGGACAGCAGCTTCACCTGGTCGGTGACCAGGGAAAACGCCGTCATCTCCATTTCTCCCGAAGCGCTGTCGGACTTGGCTGCTCACGAGTTCGATTTCGCCGATGCGGAGCTTCAGCCGCCTGCGTTCGGCACGGTTGACCTCTGGGCTCTCGGCATAGCCCAGAGGGTCGCTGCCGAACTGACTGGGGAGACACCGCCGAATGAGCTTTATCTGGACTCATTGGTCACGGTGTTCGGCGTTCATCTGCTCCGCACCTACACAAGCCGCAAGCGACAGTTTGTGCCGCCTAAGGGCGGCCTCTCCGCCAATGGCGCTCGACGCGTGCGGGAATACCTCAATGAAAATTTCACGCGGAAGGTGCTGGTCACCGAACTCGCGTCGGTCGCAGGCGTTTCGCCGAATCATTTCATCGTAAGATTCACCATGACGTTCGGAATGCCGCCGCACCGGTATCTGATCAATCTGCGCTTGGACCTCGCGGACAAGCTGCTCGTCGAGGGTAGGCTGCCGGTCGCGGACATCGCCTACCTGGCCGGGTTCTCCGACCAGGCTCACCTGGCCTCAACCATGAAGAAATACAGGGGAAAAACACCAAGCGGGATACGATTCGGAAGATAGCGGTTGGTGGACTCGGCGGCAGTGGCGGCATGCCCCGAGCAGGTTCCGGCAATGGCCGTGCAGGCAGAGCGAAATGCAGGACTACGCTGGTTTCCCCGAAGACGACTCCGACGCTCCGCTTCCCGGTGTGAAAGGCGGTCTCTCCCTGCGCGCCTCGGCGAGGGTGAAGGAATTCCTGGACGCCAACTTCACCCGGAAACTACCGGTGGCCAAGATCGCGGCTGTCGCCGGCCTTTCGCCGCGCCACTTCATCCTGGCATTCACGAAGACCTTCGGGCAGCCGCCGCACCGATACATTATCGAACGGCGGCTTTCTTTCGCCGAGGCGCTGCTCAGCAAGGGCGATTTGTCGATTGCGGAAGTTGCCCATCTGAGCGGATTTTCGGACCAGAGCCACTTGACGGTCACCATGTCGAAATACCGGAACAGGACGCCTAAGCAGGTGAGGCTGCGGCGGTAGTCTCGGTGCCGCTGGGCGAAGGCGAGACGCCCATAAAACTTCAGTAACCGAAAGTTGTGTGGCGGATCGGCCACAATTGCCGCCCGGCAATCTGAAGACCGGAATTTCCTACAAAGATTCCGGAATTTTTCAAAATACCTGCGCCGCGAATATGCCCAAGCCTTGTCGTGAGGGAAATCATTCGGTGCGCTGTGGAAATTTCCGGTAATCATTCGATGCGGCGTGTTGGATCGGCCACGGACATCGAGTTCGCGGAAATCGATGTCTTCGCGCCGACGGTCGAGGCAAGCTGGGCGGCATTGCAGCGTCGCTACGCCGGCAAGATCACCGACGCCGAGATCGATCATCTGTTCGCCTGTTTCATACTTGGATTGACCTCTCCGGCTTACGCCGAGGGGGAGCCGGCTCTTCACTTCGATGTCTGCCGTGCGCTGGTGTCGGCGAAGCTGCCGCCGGACCGGACGGAAGCTGCGTTGCACGCGGTTCCCGAGCCCACGCAGCCATGGGTCGCGAGCGCCTGCGACCTGATTGAAAAACAAGGCGGCAAGATAGGCCTCTCACTGAGAGGAAAGACGCGTAATCTCGAAGATTTTTTGACCGCCGAGGCGAATGATGCGGCACATCAGGGCGCCTCGGCAATTACGAGGGAAAACCA